>NZ_JAWOUQ010000008.1:0-219250 GCF_033339475.1 Vibrio sp. 2304
GAGACTTGAACTCTCACACCTTGCGGCGCCAGAACCTAAATCTGGTGCGTCTACCAATTCCGCCACTTCCGCAACTTATTCTGTAGTTATCAAGGTAATTGGTAAAAACCTAAATAACGTTGTTCATGGTGGCTACGACGGGATTCGAACCTGTGACCCCATCATTATGAGTGATGTGCTCTAACCAGCTGAGCTACGTAGCCAAAACCATATTTTTTGTTCTCAACGCTTTGTTGCCTTGTCGTTGGGAACGGCGCGCATTATGCGAAGTTGAGTGAGATCCGTCAACAGTTTTTTTTAATAAATTTCGGAAAAAACCTCGTTCGCTTCCTTTTTAAACAAAGAGGCGTGTTTATGATCTAAAACTGGAAATAAATTAGCTTGCAGTTGCGTAATTTATTTTTGTTCATTTACTTAAGGTATTAAAAAAGCCAGCTTAACAGCTGGCTTTTAGTGTAAATGAAGTGTTTAGAATTCATTCATTTAATTAAACATTGAAGCGGAAGTGTACAACATCGCCATCTTTTACGATGTAGTCTTTACCTTCTAGACGCCATTTACCTGCGTCTTTTGCGCCATTTTCACCATTGAATTGGATGAAATCGTCGTAACCGACTACTTCTGCACGAATAAAGCCTTTCTCGAAGTCAGTGTGGATCTTACCTGCCGCCTGAGGCGCAGTTGCACCAACAGGGATTGTCCAAGCACGTACTTCTTTAACACCTGCTGTGAAGTAGGTGTGTAGAGTCAGTAGTTCGTAACCAGAGCGAATTACACGGTTCAGGCCCGGCTCTTCGATCCCCATATCTGCTAGGAATTCTTCGCGATCTTCATCTTCTAGTTCAGATAGTTCAGATTCGATAGCTGCACATACAGGTACAACGACATTGTTTTCTTTTTCTGCGAACTCACGAACCGCATCTAGATATGGGTTATTTTCGAAGCCATCTTCGTTTACGTTTGCAATGTACATAGTTGGCTTCAGTGTTAGGAAGTTTAGGTAGCCGATTGCTGCTAACTCTTCTTTAGATAGCTCAACTGTGCGTGCCATGCCGCCTTCAGTTAGTACTGGTAACAGTTTTTCTAGTACGGTTAGTTCAAATTTTGCGTCTTTATCGCCGCCTTTTGCCTTCTTCGCGTTACGTTGAATCGCTCGCTCACAAGAATCAAGGTCAGCCATTGCAAGTTCAAGGTTGATCACTTCGATATCTTCGATAGGTGAAACTTTACCTGAAACGTGAACAATGTTTTCGTTTTCAAAACAGCGTACAACGTGGCCAATCGCGTCTGTTTCACGGATGTTAGCTAGGAATTTGTTACCTAAACCTTCACCACGTGATGCACCAGCAACAAGACCAGCGATGTCCACGAACTCCATCGTCGTTGGAAGAACTCTCTGTGGGTTAACGATCTTAGCTAGTGCGTCTAGACGTAGATCTGGCACAGGAACCACACCAGTGTTTGGTTCAATGGTACAGAACGGGAAGTTTGCTGCTTCGATACCCGCTTTAGTTAGTGCGTTGAACAGAGTTGATTTACCTACGTTAGGTAGACCAACGATGCCACATTTAAAACCCATGATAGTAACCTTATTCAGCTTTGAACGTGTGGAGGCGATTTTGTGCTTTAGATAGGCCATCCTTAATCAGGATATCTAGACAACGAACAGCCTCATCAGCTGCTGCATCTAAAAGCTCTTGCTCTTTAGCTGGCGCTTTACCTAATACAAAACCCGCCACTTTATCTTTGTGTCCCGGATGACCAATGCCAATACGAAGACGATAAAAATCTTTGTTATTGCCCAGTTTGCTAATGGTGTCACGCAGACCGTTGTGTCCACCGTGACCCCCACCTTTTTTAAACTTAGCGACACCTGGCGGTAAGTCTAGCTCGTCATGAGCAACCATGATCTCTTCAGGTTTAATTTGATAAAATTTCGCAAGCGCTGCGATCGATTTACCTGATAGATTCATGAAGGTGGTTGGGATAAGCAAACGGAGATCCTGGCCATTGACCATAATGCGTCCTGTTAGACCAAAAAACTTTGGTTCGTTCTTCAGTGTAACGTTGTGAACGTGTGCTAATTCTTCTACAACCCAAGCGCCCGCATTGTGACGAGTTCTGGCGTATTCTGGTCCTGGATTAGCAAGACCAACAAGAAGTTTGATTTGTTGACTCAAGGTTAGGATCTCTCTGGAATCTCAAAAAGCGCAGTATGATAGCACAGAAAACTCGCGGTGGGCGACCAAGGGATTTTCTAGTTATCAGTACAAATAAAAAAACACCCCAAAGAGGGGTGCTTTTGAAATCAGTGTAACTGAAATGTTCGTATTAGTTGAACATTGCAGAGATTGACTCTTCGTTGCTGATACGACGAATCGCTTCAGCCAGCATGCGAGATAGGCTTAGTGTTGTCACTTTACCTGTTGCAGCCATCTCTTTAGACAGAGAGATAGAGTCAGTTACGATAACTTGGTCAAGAACTGAGTTCTTGATGTTATCCGCAGCGTTGCCTGAGAATACTGCGTGAGTAGCGTAAGCGAATACACGCTTAGCACCGCGCTCTTTTAGTGCTTCAGCTGCTTTACATAGTGTGCCACCTGTGTCGATCATGTCATCAACGATCACACAGTCACGACCTTCAACATCACCGATTAGGTTCATTACTTCAGAAACGTTTGCACGTGGACGACGCTTATCTACGATTGCGATGTCGATGTCGCCTAGTGCTTTTGCTGTTGCACGAGCACGAACAACGCCACCTAGGTCAGGAGATACCACTACAGGGTTATCTAGACCGCGAGCCTGCATATCTTCAAGTAGCACTGGCGTGCCGAAGATGTTGTCTACAGGTACATCGAAGAAGCCTTGAATTTGCTCTGCGTGTAGGTCGATAGTTAGAACGCGGTCAACACCAACGTTAGATAGGAAATCAGCAACAACTTTTGCAGTAATTGGCACACGCGCAGAACGTACACGACGGTCTTGGCGAGCGTAGCCGAAGTAAGGGATAACTGCAGTGATACGGCCTGCTGAAGCACGGCGCATTGCATCAATCATAACAACCAATTCCATTAGGTTGTCGTTAGTCGGTGCACAAGTGGATTGAATGATGAAAACATCGCTACCACGAACATTCTCATTGATTTGAACTGCAACTTCGCCATCAGAAAAGCGAGAAACAGATGCATCACCAAGAGAGATGTAAAGACGATCAGCAATACGTTGGGCTAGTTCAGGTGTTGCGTTACCAGCAAATAGCTTCATATCAGGCACGGTGGAAACCTCGGGTTTGCGTCCAGTTTAAATAGGTCGGTGTGAGGCTGATTGGTATTCAGCCAAAGTCTCTTTTAATGGCGAAATATTGCGCCCTTGAGCGATAAATGCCGAGACTTTATCAGAGAGTTGTGCAAGGATAGTTTCTGCTTCAGATTTGCTCGAAAATTCAGCAAAAACGCAAGATCCTGTCCCCGTCAATCTTGACGGCGCGTATTGTAGCAGCCAAGAAAGTTGCTTATCAACCTCTGGGTAGAGCATTCGTACAATTTTTTCGCAATCGTTTACGCTTGGCGTATTTAAAAGTGTTTCTAGATCTCGTTTTGGGGTGTTTCGCGTCAGATCTGGATGACAAAAAACGTCGACGGTTGCAATAGATACATTCGGTCTGACGACTAAATACCACTTTTCTTCGGGATAAGCAGGAGAGAGTTTTTCACCAACACCTTCAGCAAAAGCTGCAAATCCGCGCACAAATACGGGCACGTCTGCGCCTAGTTTTAAACCTATTTCAGCCAGTTCGTCGTCAGTTAGATTCAGTTGCCATAAGTAATTCAGTGCCACTAATGCTGTAGCTGCATTCGATGAGCCCCCACCAATGCCTCCACCCATAGGCAGCACTTTCTGTAGCTCAATATGCGCGCCAAAAGGGCAGTTTGAGTAAGTTTGAAGCGCGGTTGCTGCTTTCCAAATTAAATTGTCTTGAAGGGGCACACCTTCTATGTCTGGAGAAATCGTAATATCACCAGAATGGTTCGCTTGAATGGTGAGCTCATCGCCGTGATCGACGAATTGGAATAAGGTTTGTAACTCGTGGTAGCCATTCTCTGTACGGCCGTTGATATATAGAAAGAGATTCAATTTCGCTGGTGATGGCCAGCGTGTTGAAAGTTCAATCATTGGGTGATGTTCCATTTTGTGATCACTAGATTTATTTTGACATCAGCTGTGGTGAGTTTCAGCTTATTTGGCAGAGGGAGAGACTGTTCATGCCATTGAACGTCGCCATATCGTTGATAAGCAATACTCCAATCATTTAAACCAATTTGTTTGTTTAACGCTTGCAGTGTATTGGTTGGAGACAGTTGGAATTTGTCGGCATCGGTCGGTAGACCTAATAGCCAGTCAGGCATGTGATCGACGGGCATCATCAACCCTGTAAGACGGTAAATCAGCTGATTAGCACTGCGAGAAGAAAGGACCTGATCATCGTAAGTTTCTACTGTGGCGCCTTGTGGGGTGATGGTGAGCTTTAATGCCGTTTGTCCGAGAATCGTTGTTAAACGCAACTGGCTTAGTGCTGAAGAATGTTTCCAGTAGAAGTTTAAATTTTGTCTTTGGTCTGGGCCAATATAACCAAGTTTCCCCGTTGCTTGAAAATCTTGGATGGTTTCGAGTCGCTGCTCATGAGCTTGCCATTCAACGCTGGTAACACTTTCAGGAACGGACGAACAACCAGCGAGCAGTAAGCTCGACAAGAAAAAAAGAATAAAGGAGCGTAACGTCATGTTTGATGGCTTATTAATCAGTTTCATCGGGAATCGCTCACAACTATAGCATTGAAAAGTCGCACTTAGGAAAACAAATCCGGCTTACCCTTTCAATAAATGCGTGCTTACAGTAAAATTCTGGACCTATTTTATAACCTATCCCAGAGATACCACGTTAGATGTCCTTGCTTGCTATTGGAATTAATCACAATACAGCGTCTGTCGACTTGCGAGAGAAGGTGGCGTTTGGTCCGGATAAACTCGGCCCTGCACTCGAGCAACTTAGAGAGCACGAAGCGGTTAACGGCAGTGTGATTGTTTCAACCTGTAACCGAACTGAGTTGTACTGCGATGTTAAGCAAGGAGCGCGAAACAAGTTGATCGATTGGCTTGCTCAATTTCATCAAGTGAGCCGCGAAGATTTAATGCCGAGTTTGTATGTTCATGAAGAACAAGCTGCAATAAAGCATTTGATGCGCGTATCGTGCGGTCTTGACTCTCTGGTGTTGGGTGAGCCTCAAATTTTGGGGCAGGTAAAGCAAGCATTTTCTGACTCGCGAGATCATCAAGCTGTCGATGCCTCGATTGATAAACTGTTTCAAAAGACGTTCTCAGTCGCCAAACGGGTAAGAACAGAGACAGATATTGGTGGTAATGCCGTGTCCGTGGCTTATGCGGCATGTACACTGGCAAAACATATTTTTGAGTCGTTATCAGATTCAACCGTGCTTTTAGTTGGTGCGGGCGAGACGATTGAATTGGTCGCGAAGCATTTAGCGTCCAACGGTTGCACAAAAATGATTGTCGCGAACCGCACTAAAGAGCGCGCGCAAGGCTTAGCGGACCAATTTGGCGCAGAAGTGATCAGTTTGAACGAAATTCCTGAACATTTGGCGAAAGCGGACATTGTGATTAGCTCAACGGCGAGCCCATTGCCTATTATTGGCAAAGGTATGGTCGAAACGGCTCTAAAGCAGCGCCGACATCAACCTATCTTGTTAGTAGATATTGCGGTGCCGCGAGATGTAGAGTCGGAAGTCGGTGAACTGAACGACGCATATCTGTATTCTGTTGATGACTTGCAATCTATCATCGACAGCAACATTGAGCAGCGTAAAGTCGAAGCGATTCAAGCTGAAGCGATTGTTAGTGAAGAAAGCGCTGCATTTATGACATGGTTGCGTTCACTGCAAGCCGTCGATAGTATTCGCGACTATCGCAAATCAGCCAACGAAATTCGTGAAGAGTTACTGAGCAAAAGTTTGCAATCTTTAGCGGCAGGCGCAGATCCGGAGAAAGTGCTGCGCGAGCTGAGTAATAAACTCACCAACAAACTGATTCACGCTCCAACTCGCGCATTGCAAAGTGCAGCAGAGCAAGGCGAACCAGCAAAATTAACGATTATCCGCCAAACACTTGGCTTGGATGATCTATAACTCACGCTTTTTATTAAGAAAACGACACTATGAAAGCCTCTATTCTGACTAAGCTAGAAACGCTAGTAGAACGTTACGAAGAAGTTCAACATCTTCTTGGTGATCCTGATGTAATTGGAAATCAGGACAAATTCCGTGCTCTATCAAGAGAGTACTCTCAGCTAGAAGAAGTAACCAAGTGCTTCCAAGCTTATCAACAAGCACAAGAAGATCTTGTCGCCGCTGAAGAGATGGCAAACGAAGACGACGAAGAAATGCGTGAAATGGCGCAAGAAGAAATCAAAGAAGCGAAAGCGACGATTGAGCGTCTTACTGATGAGTTACAGATTCTTCTTCTGCCAAAAGATCCGAACGATGATCGTAACTGTTTCCTAGAAATTCGTGCAGGTGCGGGTGGCGACGAAGCGGGTATCTTCGCGGGTGATCTATTCCGTATGTACAGCAAGTACGCAGAAAAGCGTGGCTGGCGCATCGAAGTCATGTCTTCAAACGAGGCAGAGCACGGTGGTTACAAAGAGATGATCGCGAAAGTAAGCGGCGACGGTGCATACGGCGTGTTGAAATTTGAGTCAGGCGGTCACCGTGTACAGCGTGTTCCTGCAACTGAATCTCAAGGCCGTGTGCATACTTCTGCTTGTACAGTAGCAGTAATGGCGGAAATCCCTGAAGCGGATCTGCCTGAAATCAAAGCAGCAGACCTGAAAATCGATACGTTCCGTGCATCTGGCGCGGGTGGTCAGCACGTTAACACCACGGATTCTGCAATTCGTATTACCCACTTACCAACGGGTACGGTAGTAGAGTGTCAGGATGAGCGTTCACAGCACAAGAACAAAGCGAAAGCAATGGCGGTTCTTGCTGCTCGTATCGTTCAAGCGGAAGAAGAGCGTCGTGCCGCAGAAGTGTCTGATACACGTCGTAACCTTCTAGGTTCTGGTGACCGTAGTGACCGTATTCGTACATACAACTACCCACAAGGTCGTGTGTCTGATCACCGTATCAACCTGACCATCTATCGTTTGAACGAAGTGATGGAAGGTGACCTGCAGAGCTTGATTGATCCTGTGATTCAAGAGCACCAAGCAGACCAACTTGCGGCGCTCGCAGAGAACGGCTAATCGATGAGCCAAGTTCAATCGATTGAGCAAGCACTGAAAAGTGCGACGGCGAAACTGGCAGAAGGCGGCAAAGAGTCGCCTTCTCTCGATGCAGCTGTACTCCTTTGCCATGTCCTTGGCAAACCACGAACTTACCTGCTGACCTGGCCAGAAAAAGCATTAGAAGCAGAGCAAAAATCTCAGTTTGACGCTCTACTTGAACGACGTTTAACTGGTGAACCCGTCGCTTATATTATTGGTGAGCGAGAGTTTTGGTCTTTACCATTCAAAGTTTCTCCCTCTACCTTGATCCCAAGACCGGATACAGAACGTTTGGTCGAAGTTGCACTCGATAAGACCTACGAGCAGACTGGGCCTATTTTAGATCTTGGAACGGGGACGGGAGCTATCGCCATCGCGCTTGCATCTGAAATGCCAAAGCGTCAAGTGATGGGCGTAGACCTTAAGCAAGAAGCGAAAGCACTTGCAGAGTACAATGCTGAGCAGCTAAACATCAAAAATGTGACCTTTGCTCAAGGCAGTTGGTTTGAGCCTATTACAGAAGGTACGAAGTTTGCTTTAATTGTCTCCAACCCGCCATATATTGATGAAAAAGATCCACATTTATCCCAAGGCGATGTGCGCTTTGAGCCAAAATCTGCATTAGTTGCTAAAGAGAATGGCTTAGCTGATATTCGTCATATCTCGGATCTTGCTCGTCAGTATCTTGAAGTGGGCGGTTGGCTGGCATTTGAACATGGTTATGATCAAGGTGAGGCGGTGCGTGAGATAATGCGTGGCTTTGGTTACCAACAGGTCGCTACGGAAAAAGATTATGGCGGTAACGATCGAGTAACACTTGGTTGTCTGGCCAGTTAATCATGGAAGTCAGCAAACACTAACTAAAAAGAGAAGAAAAATGTACGTAGCTCTAAAACACATACACTTAGTGACGATCGCTCTCAGCGCGACGCTACTATCGATCCGATTCGTGTTAATGATGATGAACTCACCGAAGCGAAATAATCGCTTTTTGAAAGTGTTTCCCCACATCGTTGATACTGCATTGCTAGTGTCAGGTATCGCGCTTATTTTCATTACGGGTTTCATCCCGTTTACCGATGCCGCACCGTGGTTAACAAACAAAATCACCTGCGTACTGGCGTACATTGCGCTTGGATTCTTCTCATTGAAACTTGCGAAAAACAACCTACTGAAGATATTTGGCTTTTTCGGCGCATTAGGTTGGTTGGTCATGGCTGCAAACATTGCTGTGTCTAAGAGCCCTACGTTATTTGGATAGACGTCATGTTAGAGTTTTTTGACGAAGATTTTGACAATATACCGTTGGTGGAAGGTGCGCTTGAGCTAAACAAAGCGATTAACCCAGAAACCAAAGTACATTGGGCGAAACAAGAGTTAGAGCGTCTTTACAAAGATGCAGAAGCCACGCTTGTTCATGAAACCGATGAAGAGCAACGATTTGATGCATTCCTACGACTGTTTTTCCACGAGTGGGGGTTCAAAGGCGACGAGCAGGAATACTTTATTTCGGACAACAGCTTCATCGATAAAGTGTTGGAGCGCAGAAAAGGTATTCCTGTGAGCTTAGGTTCGATTTTGTTATACCTAGGCAAAAAGCTGGGGTTCCCGTTGAAGGGAGTTACTTTCCCTACTCAGTTCCTGTTAAAAGTCGATTGGATGCATAAGAAGCCAGACTACATCAACCCATTTAATGGTGAGTATGTAGGTGAAAGGATTCTTCAAGCTTGGCTTATTGGCCAGGAAGGACCGTTAGCTCAGCTAAAGCCTGAACATTTTGAGGAAGCTGACAACCCAACAATTATTGGTCGCTGGTTGGCATTGATTAAAAGTGCGATGTTGCGTGAAGAGCATTATACGCTGGCATTACGTTGTACAAATCTTGCTCTAACATTTGTGCCAGATGACCCATACGAAATTCGTGACCGTGGTTTTATTTTCCAACAGCTAGAGTGCCCTCAAGTAGCGGTATCAGATTTTCAGTACTTTATTGACCAATGCCCTGACGATCCGGCTTCCGAGCTACTAAAATCACAAGTTAATGTGATGAGTGAAACGCACGTCACACTTCACTAATTTTATCGATGTGCCGAACGGTGGCGTATCGTGGACAGAAAAAGAGAATCAAAATGGAACAGAAAATCGTTAATATCGGCGACATTCAGGTTGCTAACGACAAGCCATTCACCCTATTTGCAGGTATGAACGTTCTTGAGTCTCGTGATCTTGCGATGCAGATCTGTGAGCACTACGTAAAAGTAACGGAAAAACTTGGTATTCCTTACGTATTTAAGGCGTCGTTTGACAAAGCAAACCGCAGTTCTGTTCATTCATACCGTGGTCCAGGTCTGGAAGAAGGTATGAAAATCTTTCAGGAGCTGAAAGACACTTTTGGTGTAAAGATCATCACGGACGTTCACACTGAAGCGCAAGCTCAACCTGTCGCTGACGTGGTAGACGTTATTCAGCTTCCTGCATTCCTAGCTCGTCAAACTGACCTTGTTGAAGCTATGGCCAAAACAGGTGCGGTTATCAACGTGAAGAAACCTCAATTTATGAGCCCAGGTCAAGTGGGTAACATCGTTGAGAAGTTCGCAGAATGCGGTAACGACAAGATCATCCTATGTGAGCGCGGTTCTTGCCACGGTTACGATAACCTAGTTGTAGACATGCTTGGTTTTGGTGTGATGAAAAATGCTTCGAAAGGTAGCCCAATCATCTTTGACGTAACGCACTCACTACAAATGCGTGACCCATCAGGCGCAGCATCTGGCGGTCGTCGTGAGCAGACAGTTGAGCTTGCTAAAGCGGGTCTAGCGACAGGCATCGCAGGTCTATTTATCGAAGCGCACCCAAACCCAGACCAAGCGCGTTGTGATGGCCCATCTGCACTGCCTCTAGACAAGTTAGAGCCATTCTTAGCACAAATGAAATCGCTTGATGATCTGATCAAGAGCTTTGCAGATATCGATATCAAGTAAACGCCAGATGACTGGTGGTAACAAATACTATAGCCAACCGAGTGTTGGCTATTTTTTTATCTGAAAAGCCGTGAATTCTCAAACTTGTTACTGATGAATTTGTTATTGCTAAACAATGCATCATAATTATTAAATCAATGTGTTAGGGTGCACGTGGTTTTCAAATAGATCCAATGCTTAAAATGTGCATCAGTAATCCCAATAAGAAAAAGGTAAATAAATGAATCAGCGTCTGATGATCAAAACTGTTTTGAGTGCCGCTATCTTGGCCTCGTTAGCTGGGTGTGCTACGCAACCTGCACCAGAATGGAATGCCGATACAACCTATAAATTGACCGTATTGCACACTAACGATCATCATGGTCGCTTTTGGCAAAATCGATACGGTGAATATGGCATGGCGGCGCGTAAAACGTTAATCGATGATTTGCGCGAAGAAATACAGGCTGAGGGGGGGAGCGTGTTATTGCTTTCTGGTGGTGACATCAACACAGGAGTACCTGAGTCTGATTTACAAGATGCCGAGCCGGATTTCAAAGGCATGAGCAAAATTGGTTACGATGCGATGGCTCTAGGTAATCATGAGTTTGATAATCCATTGGACGTGCTATTCAAGCAGCAAGAGTGGGCAAACTTTCCGATGTTGTCTGCCAATATTTACGATAAAAATACTGGCAAGCGTTTATTCCAACCATACGCGATGTTTAAAAAGCAGGGCATTAAAATTGCGGTCATTGGTCTTACAACCGAAGACACTGCGAAACTTGGCAACCCTGAATTCATTGAACAAATTGACTTCCGTGACCCGAAAGAAGAAGCCAAGGAGTTGATTGCAGAACTGAAAGAGACAGAGTATCCAGATCTGATTTTTGCTGTCACGCATATGGGACACTATGAAAATGGTAATAGAGGCATCAATGCTCCTGGCGATGTGGCGTTAGCTCGTTATTTGAATGACGGCGATCTCGACATGATCGTTGGAGGACACTCACAAGAACCTGTGTGCATGGAAGGTCCAAACGTTATCAAAAAGAACTTTAAACCAGGTGATGAATGTCAGCCCGATAAACAAAATGGTACCTTTATTGTTCAGGCACATGAGTGGGGGAAATATGTGGGACGCGCCGATTACGAGTTTCGTAATGGCGAACTCTCGATGGTGAGCTACGATCTAATCCCTGTAAACTTGAAAAAGAAAGTTAAAGTTGATGGTCAGTCGCAACGAGTCTTGATCCAAGAAGAGATTAAACAAGACGAAATGATGCTTGAGTTTCTTCGTCCTTATCAAGAAAAAGGTCAGGGCAAACTAAACGTGAAGATTGCAGAATCTAACGGTAAGCTTGAGGGTGACCGCAATGTGGTTCGTTACCAGCAAACAAACTTAGGCCGATTAATTGCAACGGCTCACATGGAACGTGCGAAAGCAGATTTCGCCGTAATGAATTCTGGTGGTGTTCGAGATTCGATTGCTGCGGGTGATATTACTTATAAAGACGTGCTCACTGTTCAGCCATTTGGCAATATGGTTTCTTACGTTGATATGACGGGTAAAGAGGTATTAGATTATCTAAATGTCGTTGCAACTAAGCCTGTTGACTCTGGGGCTTATGCACAGTTTGCCGGCATTGCGATGAGTATCAATAATGGTGAGGTAACCAATGTGTTCATTGGTAATAAGCAACTTCGCTTAGATGGTAATTACCGCTTTACCGTACCAAGCTATAATGCTGCTGGTGGAGATGGTTACCCTAAAATCGACGATCATCCAGGGTATGTAAATACAGGTTTTACCGATGCTGAGGTTCTGAAGGATTATTTAGAAACACACAGCCCTATTGATGTTAATGAGTATGCCCCTTCAGGTGAAATCACGTATTTAGTTGATACGGCGATTGATCAGTAACCCAACAGAGAAAAAGCGATTGACTCAAACTCGCTGATATCATTAACTAAAAGCGCAGATCCAATTCAGTCTGCGCTTTTTGTTTTTATGAGGAGAATCTTGATGACTCCGGCCATTAATCTTGCGAAAAAGAAAAAAATTCCACACACGATTCATCAGTATGAGCATGACCCTAGAGCCGATAGTTATGGCTTGGAGGCTGCTGAAGTACTGGGGCAGGATCCGAAAACAGTATTTAAAACCTTGCTGTTCTGCTTGAACGGGGAGCCAAAGAACCTTGCGGTTGCGATTATCCCTGTTGATCAAAAGCTGAACCTAAAACTGGCGGCGAAAGCAGCGAAGGGCAAGAAGGCCGATATGGCTGATCCGGAAATCGCGCAAAAGACCACAGGTTATGTCGTTGGTGGAATTAGCCCACTAGGGCAGAAGAAAGCCTTACCTACTTTTTTGCACGAAAGCGCATTAGAGCAAGACACAATCTGTGTGAGTGCTGGTAAACGTGGTTTAGAAATTGAGTTAGCCCCGAGAGATTTGCTGAGCTTAACTCGCGGTCAGTTTGCACCTCTTTGTTTGTAAACTCATGACAAATAAAAAGGACGCTCATGAGCGTCCTTTTTTGATCTTGCCTGTCAGTGAAGCGTTACTTCTTCAGACTCAATGTACCACCAGTGCGTTTAGCTGGTTTACTTGGTTTCGCGGCATTTGGGTTCATGTAATGCTGCTTAGGCTTACTCGGTGATTGAGGCTTGTTTGCTGAATGCGTATTGCTCGATGCATCTGGTTTACGGTGTGATTTACCATGCTCGCCTTGCGGTCTGCTGCGTTCACCTTGTGGTTTCGCTTTGTAATGTTCTTTAGCTGGACGTCCGCCTTCATCATCACGCTGACGACGCTTTTGTTGACCTTTTTTCGAGTTTGGTGCATGACGGAATTCATCAGCATTGTTACCACGGAAAGTTCGTGTCTTCTGGTTACGACGAGCAGTAGAATCTTGGTTTTCTTCACGGCTATCAAACAGCTTCGCGTCGGTCGCTTTACGAATGTTGCGACCTCTAGAGTCTGTTTTTGATGCTTCTTCTGTACCTACCGAGCCTTCACACATTGCTAGGATCTCTGCCACTTCTTCGTCACTTAGATAACGCCATTTCCCATTGGGAATACCATCAAGAGAGATATTCATGATGCGTACGCGACGCAGCTTGAATACTTCATAGCCCAGCGCTTCACACATGCGACGGATCTGACGGTTAAGTCCTTGAGTGAGCACAATACGGAAAGAGAATTTAGTTTCTTTCGTTACCTTACAAGGTAGGGTGACTGTGTCGAGAATCTTAACGCCACTCGACATCTGTTTGAGAAACTCGCCTGTAATTGGCTTGTCCACGCGTACGACGTACTCTTTTTCGTGGCTGTTGCCTGCGCGAAGGATTTTGTTCACGATGTCGCCATCGTTGGTCAAAAAGATCAGACCATCAGAGGGTTTGTCTAAGCGGCCGATCGGAAAGATACGTTTTTGGTGGCCGATGAAATCAACGATGTTTCCGGGGACGTCTCTCTCAGTTGTACAGGTGATGCCTGTTGGTTTATTGAGAGCGATATAAATCGGCTTCTCTTTTGCTGCCACTGGCTTACCATCCACACAAACATCATCACCAGGTAGCACTTTTGTCCCCATTTCAGGTTTGTTGCCATTAATGGTGACACGGCCTTGCTCAATCAGTCTGTCTGCTTCACGGCGTGAGCAAAACCCCGTTTCACTGATGAATTTATTTAATCGTTTAGCGTTGTCTTGTGACATTTTTGTCTCCTAACGTTTCACAACGGCGAATGAAGCTCCCTTCCTTTAAGGGGAAGGAAGAATAAGGGCGGGCATTCTAGCATTAGGGTGAAATTTAGCCTAACCGTTTTTGGTGACGTTCGCGGGTTTCTAATTTCTTTTCCGCACTTTTTCTAAGTAGGACGTAAACGGCTCCAGTTCCACCGTGAAAGCGTTGCGCACTATGGATGCATTGGACTTCCTTTATTTGTCGTAGCCAACTGCTAACAAAGCTTTTCATCATTGCAGGTGGATTTGAGCGTTCTCCTCGGCCGTGGACAATAACGACCGTTCGTATGTCCATTGATAGGCACTGTTTTAAAAACTTTACGACTTCATCACGTGCTTCTTTCAATGTTTTACGGTGCAAATCCAAGCGAGCTTGGATTGGATACTTACCAAGGCGAAGTTTGCGGTAAACCCCGTCCTGTACACCATCACGTTTGAACTCAACAAAGTCCTCTGGCTTGAGCATTTCAGCGTGATCAAGTGATAGGTATTCTGGGTCATCTTCCGTTAACCAGATTGCTGCTTCGCGTTTTGCGAGCTGTGCTTCTGTTACTTGGTGTACTTTTTTGTGTTCGGTGGTGTCTTGAGTGATTGGCTTTACATCGCCCATCATCTGTTGAAATAGATCAAAATCGTCGTCGTGAGACATAGCAGTAATCTCATTAAGAACAGGGAAGAATAATAGGATTATATCAATGAGTGGTGCATTGAGATCAAATAAAAAACCGGAGTAGGCAAGTAACCGACTCCGGTGCAAAGCGTTTCTAGAGCTAAGCGAGATCTAGTGAGGAGATTTGTCGTTCATGATCTTGTATATGAAGAAACCGCCGTAAAATAACATCAGACCAATTGCCCCAAAAATTACTATCATTGACGATAGACCCACTGCATTACCAAATAGGAGATCAAGCCAAAAGTCCATACGTTTCCTCCAAGATGTTCCCGACAGGAATAAACTAAATGGCGGTGTCTTGTTGCACACTGATCTGGATCAATTATGTTGCTAAGGTTAATAAACTGTATTTTGTTGTGAGTTATCAGTCACATTTTACGTGCTAGTGTTCAGTTATTCATCAAACGAATTAAGACCTAAGGTTTTTTTGTAAAAAGCACTTGCGCCACAGTTCAGAATCCGTAATATACGCACTCGTTGACGGGGACAATTCCTCAGTTAAACATATCGGTGAATAGCGCAGCTTGGTAGCGCATCTGGTTTGGGACCAGAGGGTCGGGGGTTCGAATCCCTCTTCACCGACCATATTGAGAAAAAGGCTCTACAGAAATGTAGAGCCTTTTTCGTATTTGGTGATATTTATTTGGAACCAGAGGATCGGGGTCTGGAATGCCAGGCCTCTGGAAGCTCGGTCGCGTCGAATCCCTACTTCACCGACCACTTTTAGAAAGCCTGCTCAATGAGCAGGCTTTCGTCGTTTTTAGCGCTAGTAATTTTAGACTTCAATAGTATCGAATCAAATTGGGGTTCGCCTGATGTTCGAATATGGCACTTCACCGACACGTATTGAGAGGAAGGCTCTACAGAAATGTAGGGCCTTTTCATTTTTTAGAGTGAGTAAATTTATTACTTGATGTCACACGAGATAGTATTGATAGGAGTTTCAGAAGTAGTGAAGCAGACATAAGCGGTCTTTGGGTGATTTGGACCAATCTTGACGTAACCCGCTTTTAAATCGTCTTCATCAAACGTTACTGAGTGAGATTTGCTTGTATTTCCATCATAGTAAACCGCTTCAAAGCCTTGGTTCATCATATGTGCAACGCGATTTCGAGTGTGGGCTGTTGAAAACGTGATGTTCGCGCAACGCATCATTGGTTTTTCGGTAATAAGAAATTGACCACTCTCTTTATCTAAAACACCGCCTTTTACTTCCGGAGTTATATCAATAGCTTGAAAAGCTTCTACGTTGCATGGCGGTTTAGCATAAGACAGCGAAGAAGTGAGCATAATTCCAATCGTGTATAGGAATAAATATTTAAATTTCATATGAGTTGTTTTGTATCCACTTAGCTTAACGGCGTTTTATAAGAAAGTTTGAATGAATTTTAAATGGTTGTATTTAAATAATTGTATTTAAATGGCATTTTTCAAACAATCACTAGATATCACAATTTGCTTGGCGCGTCTTACCCAGTGGTTTGATGTTAAATCCCCGATTTTTAAGCAGTTCAATCAGGTTATCTTTACCTACTAAATGCAAGCCACCAACAACAACGGTGTAACGACCCGCTTGCTGAGGTAGAACACTGCCAGTGTCGAGTTTTTTAGCCCAATCTCGATTACGCTCGTATAAAAAGGCTTGGTTAAACTCTTCTGTTGTATGATCGGTCAAAGAGGCTTCGACCAACATGCTACCATCACCGCTCTTCCAACTCTCTATCAAGCATTGAACCAACTCTTCTCCGCCATCATATTCTTCAATTGACGAGAGAAGTATCTCTTTACCGCCTTCTGATTGACCTGCGATTAAATCGATTTGGAATTGCACGGACTCCAGTGGAATGACCGGGATTTGCTTTTTATCAGCGAGTCCTATTAAGTGCATGTCGACCCCTTTATCAGAGACATACCCCAGTTTGTTGACTAAAGCGAGTTGGATGGTGAATGCAGCCATCCAAGGTGGGGAATTTAGGAGTTGAGTTTCTGGCAAACCTAAATCTTGGGCAATTTCAATTAAGTGGCGACGTTGAGCTCTGTCTAAAACATCTTTAGAAAGAATGGTTGTTTGTGGGTAAACCAAGCCTTCAGAATTCCTGACGTCTGCTTCAATAATCAACCCTGCGCTTTGGCTTAAGTGCTGGATGACCGTTCTAGGGAGTGGGTACATCGTTTTATCCCCCACATGTACCGAGCCAATAATCATAAGTTCGGTTTCCCCTTTTTTCGCTAACCAATGCTGTGGCTCTGCATAAGAGGAAAAAGGAGTCAAAGTAACAAGTAGAGATGATATGAGCGTCAAGAGACGAAACATAGAGTGGCCCTCAGATAAGATACCTTTAAACTTTATACGCAAAATAGCGTGAGGTTAAGTGCAATTTCTCCAGTGGTGTATTCGACAAAATCGTCATTTCTAAAAATATTGACGAGTTTTGACGACGAATAAATGAGAGTCACTTCACGAAAGGTAAATAGGTAATTCGCTTACTAATGGTTCACAAAATAATTAGGCGTGATCCAAATCTTACAAAATCAGTCGTAACTCATGAATATAAGTGACCTAGATCGCAGCAAACTCGTCAAAACAAGTTGTTCGATTTTGACGTGTATTGTAACTCCATGAAAATTAGGTTTTTATTGTTGTTGCTGAGTGTCATTTTTTGAACTGGATCACTTCCTATTTCTATTTATTTTACGCTTAGAAATAACAGGTTGTATGTTGAATGTAACGGTTAGGTACCTCGCATTTGAGGGGCCGAGATTTTTATCATTGTCGTTTTGAACCACTGACTTTTTTGGGGAAGTAAGATGTTTAAACCTAGTCTGATTGCTGTTTCTGTTATCACTACATTAGCAGGTTGCTCTGCGCTGAAAAGCTCTGAACAACAAGTTGTAAATTCGTTGGCTAATAATCTTGATATTCAATACCAAGTGTTGACTAACCACGGTGCAAACGAAGGTCTTGCTTGTCAGGACTTAGGGGCTGAGTGGGCGTCTTGTAACAAGGTAAACATGACGCTGGTTAACCAAGGTGAAGCGGTTGACTCAAAAGATTGGGCTATTTACTTCCACAGCATTCGTCTGATTCTGGATGTTGAAAACGAACAGTTCAAAATCTCTCGCGTAACGGGTGATCTACACAAACTAGAACCAACAGATAAGTTTGATGGGTTTGCTGCGGGTGAAGAGGTTGTGCTTCCTCTTGTTGCTGAATACTGGCAGCTATTTGAAACTGACTTCATGCCAGGCGCTTTCGTTGCTGCACCAAATGCAGAGCCTAAGATGATCGCTTCTCTTAACACAGAAGACGTTGCATCTTTCGTGACTGGCCTTGAGGGTAACAACCTAAAACGTACGCCAGATGACAACAACGTATTTGCGAGCGCTGTGTCTCGTTTCGAGAAGAACGAAGATCTAGCAAAACAAGACGTATCAACCACGTTACTACCAACGCCAATGTCTGTTGAAGCAGGTAAAGGTACGGTAGATATCGCGGCGGGTATTGCGCTGCCTAAAGACGCATTCGATGCGACTCAATACGCAGCAATTCAAGGTCGTGCAGAAGTGGTAGGTGTGGATGTTCGTGGTGATCTTCCTGTAAGCATCACTGTTGTTCCTGCAGACTTCACCGGTGAATTGGCAAAATCTGGTGCTTACGAAATGAGCATCAAAGGCGACGGTATTGCGATTAAAGCGTTTGACCAAACAGGTGCTTTCTACGCAGTACAATCTATCTTTGGCCTGGTAGATAGCCAAAATGCTGATTCTCTACCACAACTGTCTATTAAAGATGCGCCGCGTTTTGATTACCGTGGTGTGATGGTGGACGTGGCTCGTAACTTCCACTCTAAAGACGCGATTCTTGCAACGCTTGACCAAATGGCCGCGTACAAGATGAACAAACTACACCTTCACCTAACGGATGATGAAGGCTGGCGTTTAGAAATCCCGGGTCTGCCAGAGCTGACTGAAGTGGGTGCTAACCGTTGTTTCGATTTGGAAGAGAAAAGCTGTTTACTGCCTCAGCTTGGCTCAGGTGCAACGACAGACAACTTTGGTTCTGGCTTCTTCAGCAAAGCAGACTACGTGGACATCTTGAAGTACGCGAAAGCGCGTAACATCGAAGTGATTCCTGAAATCGATATGCCAGCACACGCTCGTGCAGCAGTGGTATCAATGGAAGCACGTTACGACCGTCTAATGGAAGAAGGTAAAGAAGCAGAAGCGAACGAGTATCGCCTGATGGATCCTCAAGATACATCGAACGTAACGACGGTTCAGTTCTACAACAAGCAAAGCTTCATCAACCCATGTATGGAATCTTCAACTCGCTTTGTTGATAAAGTGATTTCAGAAGTAGCAGCAATGCACCAAGAAGCGGGCACGCCGCTAACAACATGGCACTTTGGTGGTGACGAAGCGAAGAACATCAAGCTAGGCGCTGGTCTGCAAGACATCAACGCAGAAGACAAAGTAAGCTGGAAGGGTAACATTGATTTGTCTAAGCAAGACAAGCCATTCGCACAGTCACCACAATGTCAGGCGTTAATTGCAGACGGTACGGTAAGCGATTTTGCTCATCTACCAAGCCACTTTGCAGAAGAAGTGTCGAAGATGGTGGCAGAGAAAGGCATTCCAAACTTCCAAGCTTGGCAAGATGGCCTTAAGTACAGTGAAGGTGAGAAAGCGTTCGCAACAGAAAACACGCGTGTTAACTTCTGGGACGTTCTTTACTGGGGTGGCACATCATCAGTGTACGAATGGTCTAAGAAAGGTTACGACGTTATCGTTTCTAACCCAGACTACGTATACATGGACATGCCGTACGAAGTTGACCCGAAAGAGCGTGGTTACTACTGGGCGACGCGTGCAACAGATACTCGTAAGATGTTTGGTTTTGCACCAGAGAACATGCCTCAGAACGCAGAAACCTCTGTAGACCGCGATGGTAACGGCTTCACTGGTAAAGGTGAAATCGAAGCGAAACCTTTCTATGGTCTATCAGCACAGCTGTGGTCTGAGACAGTACGTAACGACGAGCAATACGAGTACATGGTATTCCCTCGCGTACTAGCAGCCGCTGAGCGTGCATGGCACCGTGCTGATTGGGAAAACGACTACAAAGTGGGTGTTGAATACTCGCAAAACTCTAACCTAGTAGACAAAGTCGCGCTAAACCAAGACTACAACCGCTTTGCGAACGTACTTGGCCAACGTGAACTGGCTAAGCTAGAAAAATCAGGTATCGACTACCGCCTGCCTGTACCAGGTGCGAAAGTAGAAGATGGCAAGCTAGCAATGAACGTTCAGTTCCCAGGGGTGACGCTTCAATACTCTCTAGACGGCAAGAACTGGCTAACTTACGCAGATAATGCTCGTCCAAATGTGAAAGGTGAAGTGTTTATCCGTTCCGTGTCAGCAACCGGTGAGAAAGCAAGTCGAGTGACCAGCGTGAAATAACTCAATTCTTGTAAGTTAATTTTTTGGCAAAGCCTCAACATCATGTTGGGGCTTTCTTTATTTTTTAAGGAAATTAAGCGTGATCGATGTCTAATTATTTTTCATTGATAAATAAGTTTTGGGTTGTAATGGTCAAGGTTATTGTGAACTGGATCGACTTAATCTGCTAAATATCAATAAATTATCTGTTTACGATCACACTTCTATTTTTTGAATAATTTTATAAAAATACGATAAGTGCCTGTATTTTCCATGTTTTTATCAGGGTTGTTGAGCGTCGGTTTGAACAAGATCACTTTTTAAAATGTTTTATTTTCCATCGCGAATTAATTGAAACAATATTGCGAACGCCAAGGAGGCACATTCCAAAGTTTGCGATAAAAGGGAAGAGATGCCCTCTAAAACTATCGCATAACGTGAATAAATAAAGGCAGTAATTATGAAAAACATTTTTGCACTGAGTGCTCTTTCTCTCGCTTTCGCTTCTAGCGCTTTTGCTGGTTCTTCTTACGTAACAGGTAATGTTCAATTCCACGATGATGGTCGAATTCATGGTTCGGACGTTACGTCTACACTGGAAGCTGGTCATACTTTTGATAACCAATTCGGCGGCTTTACGGTTTACACCGAATTTGATGGTATTCAGTTGGGTAAACTGGAAACAGAAAACGGTGGCGCAGGTAACACAACACCAGCAATCACTGTGGGTGGTGAGCAGTCATTTAATATTACCGATCATTTATGGGTTGCCGCTGGTTACCAACACCTGTTCTCTGCTGGCGAGAATGTACAGTACCGTCCATTGGTTAAGATCGGTTACAACTTCGATAACGGCATCTCCTTAAGTAACCGTACTCGTGCGCACATTGATGCGACAGACGCAGATGCGGATACAGATTACCGCATGGACAACCGCATCGGTTACGTGATGAATGAGGATGTGACGCTAAGCTACAACAACGTCTACATGATTGAAGCGGAAACCATGGACCACGAGCTTCGTGCAACGTGGACTCGTAAAGGTGTTCAACCTTACTTTGAGTTCCGTAGTCAAGCACACGGTGCAGAAAACGCGAGTGGTGACAGCCTAGTGAATAACGCTTTTGTATTTGGTGCCTCTTACGGCTTCTAATTTTATATTTGTCTTAACTGTCCATTAAGAAAAAGCCCAGCGGTTTATCTCGCTGGGCTTTGTTTTTATTTTCAGCCCTAAACCACCTACTTCAGTAGGTGGTTATCATCCGCTTCGGCTTTGCCTGTAAAACTACTCATGCTAAATGCATCTTTGATTTTTCCAGAAGTCAAAGAGGACGAATAACATGAGTAGATACAATCAAGCTTCCCACGTACATTTAGTTGTAAAGGTTCCACCAAAGCTTTCGATATCCAAGTTGATGGGGGTATTGAAAGGCAAAATAGCCTTAAAGCTATTTAGCAAGTTTCCTCACCTTAGGAAGAACAGGCTTTGGGGTAATCACTTTTGGCAAAGAGGCTATTTTGTCGATAGTGTTGGAATCAATGAAGAAATAATACGCCGATATGTAAGACATCAAGAGAAACAAGAGCGAGTAGAGCAGCAGCAATTGGCGCTGGACTAAACAAAGGCCCCCTTTTAGGGGGCTCACACAAAGCCACCTTCTTTAGAAGGTGGTAATTTACTGGTCGTTGCCTTCGTGGTGGCTATATTCGAACACTTGGCCTTTTTCGTTAAAGGCGTAAACGGTGTAGCTGTCTTTTTTGTCGCCATATTCCATACCAGGGGAGCCCATTGGCATGCCCGGTACTGATAAGCCTTTTGCGTTACGTGGTGGATTTTTCAAAAACGCTTTAATGTCTTCGGCTGGAATGTGACCTTCAAACAGATAGCCGTTGATCTCTGCCGTGTGGCAAGAGTAAAGCTGTTCATTCTTGATGCCTAGATCGCGTTTGATGGCGTTCATGTCATCGTGCAATTTTTCTTCGACCGTAAAGCCGTTCTCTTCCATGTGTTTTGTCCATTCTCCACAACAGCCACAGTATGGCGATTTATGGTTAATGACATCGGCTGCCAATACGTTGGCGGACACGGTCGCAAGCATTGCAAAGGTCAATAGTTTCAACTTCATAATACCCTCAAAAAGAAGTGGTTATTTTACTGAAAACAGTCGTAGTCGATTTGCATTACTAACGACAGTAATTGAAGACAGTGCCATTGCCGCTCCTGCGACAACAGGACTGAGCAAAAATCCAAACGCTGGGTAAAGCACGCCAGCGGCAACTGGAATACCCAACGAGTTGTAAACAAAGGCACCAAATAGGTTTTGCTTCATGTTTTTAAGTGTAGCGCGAGAGAGTTCAATCGCATGTACTACCGCCATTGGTGACGTGTTCAGGATGGTCATTTGCGAACTTTCAATGGCGACATCACTGCCGCTACCCATGGCAATACCTAGGTTGGATAACGCGAGAGCAGGGGCGTCGTTAATGCCATCCCCCACCATTGCCACGACATGTCCTTGAGATTGAAGTTGCTCAATGTGCTGAGCTTTCTCATCTGGCATTACTTGGGCAATCACTTCATCAATACCAAGTTCTTGGCCGATAGCATTGGCAACGTGTTGGTTATCGCCCGTCAGCATTACCGTTTTGATGCCTTGCGATTTTAATGCAGAGAGCGCTTGCTTCGCATCTGATTTGATCGGGTCGGCAATGGCGATCAGACCGATCAGTTCGCCGTTCAATGCCACAGCTACCGGAGTCCACGCATTTTTTGCGCATTCATCGATGGCAGGTTTTAGTGCGCTGGTCTCGACGTTCTCTGCTTGCATAAATTGAAGCGAACCAATGAGCAGCGGTTTATCTTGATACGTCGCCAAAATGCCGCGTCCGCGAACGTTCTCAAACTTGTCTAATGAGACGTCTTTTGCGTCGTGTCGTTTGGCGTAATCACATACCGCTTTTGCCAGTGGGTGCTCAGACTGACGCTCTGCCGCATACGCTAAAGCCAATAGATCTTCTTGGCTGGTGGCGTGAGTAAACACTTGCTGAACGCTAGGTTTACCTTGGGTAAGTGTGCCAGTTTTGTCGAACACAACCGTGTCGACTTTGCTTGCCAATTGCAGGGCGTCGGCGTCTTTGATCAGAATGCCGAGCTCTGCGGCTTTACCCACTCCCACCGTGACAGAAAGTGGGGTTGCTAAGCCTAGGGCGCAAGGGCAGGCGATGATCAGGACGGTTGTGGTGACCACCAGCATATAACTCGCTTTTGGCTCTGGGCCAACGGCAAACCAAACGAGCGCGGCCAGTATTGCTATACCAACAACGACAGGGACAAACACCGATGAAATCTGGTCTGCCAGTTTCGCGATGGCTGGCTTACTGCTTTGCGCTGTGCGCACCATGCGGATGATACGAGCCAGCATGGTATTTGCGCCAATGCCCGTTGCCTCAATGACTAATCCACCATCGGTGTTTAATGTCCCGGCAGACACTTGAGCCTCTTGCGCTTTTAATACTGGTACTGGTTCACCAGTGAGCATCGACTCATCAATGTATGATTCACCTTGAATCACAACACCATCAACAGGCACTTTCTCGCCTGGTTTGATACGCAGTTTCATGCCTAACGTGATTTGCTCAACCGCGATTTGTTGGTCGCCTTGTTCCGTAATTACCGTAGCTTGCTGAGGTTGCAGGTTAATCAACGCTTGTAAGGAACGTGTTGTGTTTGCTTTGGCTTTTGCTTCTATATAGTGCCCAAGAGAAATTAAGCCGATGATCATTGCACTCGCTTCAAAGTACACGTGGCGTGAAGCAAGAGGGAACCAGTCTGGGAAAATCACCACAAGCATCGAATAGAACCACGCTGCGCCAGTACCGAGCGCGACTAACGTGTCCATGGTGGCGCGCTTGTGAGTAGCTGCTAACCAAGCGTTACTGAAGAAGTGTTTCCCTGCTGTGGCAAGAAGGAGTAAACATACGATACCGATCGCGCCCCAAGCTAATTGGTCGTTGGTGTTGCGAATCATCATATTGCCGCCAGCTACGCCCCAAATCATTAAAGGGGCACCGACGACAAGGCCAGCAATAGCATCCAGTTTAAAGCGTTTTTGTTGCTGACGTTGTTGCTGTGCTTGCTTTTCTTGCTGGGTTGCGGCGTCTTGTAGGATCTCTGCTTGGTAACCGGCTTGTTTTACCGATTCAACAATTGCGTTAAGGAGGTCATCAGAGTCTTGGCTTGCGAATACTAGTGCGCTTTGTTCTGCAAGGTTGACCTGTGCTTTCTCAACGCCTTCTACGTTAGTAAGTGCTTTCTCTACTGAAGATACGCAACTCGCACACGTCATGCCTTGAATCAGCATTTGCAATTGAATACTCGCTGGTGGCACCTGCGTATCTTTAATATTGCTTTGCTTTTCTACCGGCTCGGTCTCTGGTGAGCTTTCGTTCTCTACTTCAACAGAATCAAGGTTGGCGGTATAGCCGAGTGTTGCTATTAAGTCGATCACTTGTTGCTCGGAGAGGAGGGTACGAATCTCTAAGTGCGTTGTTGAAGCCTCAAAAGAAATAACGTCTTGATTAGATTCTAATAAAGATGAAAGTTTTTTGACGCAACCGCCACAGCTTAAGCCTGAAAGGTTTAGTTCGTAGTGATTTCCTGCTTGGTAACCAAGAGATTCAATCGACGAGACGAGCTCTTTAAGAGAAGACTCGGTTTTGACCTCTACTTGCGTCGGGGACAAATTGAGGATCTCCACATCGTGATTCGCATGTAAAGCATTCTCAACTTTTCTCGCACAGCCCATGCAGTTGAGCCCTGATAAAGGTATAACTAACTGATACATAATCTGCACCTCAATAGTAGTGATGCTATGAGCTTAAACCTTCCTGCAAGGGTAAGGTCAATACCCATTTGCTACTCACAACAATTTCGTCAAAATCTCTCGAATCCCACAAGTGCACGGTCATTTTACTTGCGAGTGATCTCAAGGTTTTTTCTCTTTGAATATAAAGTTCCGTTAAAACACCTAAAAGATGAATGAAGTCGCTCACGTTTTTTAGATGCTCTCAATGTCAGTTCAGTGTCAAAACGTACTTTTAACGTTTTTTATTTTTTATATTTGATGTTAACTAATTGTTTTTTATTGATTTATTTTATTTTTTATCTTCTCATTTTGAAGTCGCTCAGATTGCTGTAGGGAAAGTTTTTTAGTGCGAAAAAAGTTTGTCATATTTGCCCCGTCCAAACACTGTTTCAAGTTCCTGCCATGTCCTAGTTAGTGAATTTGAAAATGGAAAAAACTAAAAATATAGGGGTTTATAATGTCTTACCTAAAGAAAAGCCTACTTGCCACGGCAATTACCGGCATGATGTTCAGTGGTGTTGCATTTGCTGATGGTGCAAACAGTGACGCAGCAAAAGAGTTTCTAACCAAAGATTCATTTTCTTATGAAGTTTACGGGATCATCGCGATGCAGGCCGCGTACCGCGATTACGATTCTGGCAGCAAAGCAACGGACGATGACTTGGGTGGCATGCAGCTAAACAACGAATCTCGTATCGGTTTCCGTGGTAAGAAACAATTTGCTAACTTCGACCCTACTTTTATTTGGCAAATCGAAGGCGGTTATGTAGACCCTAGCTTTGGTGGCGAGGGCGCAGGTCTTGGTGAACGTGACACATTCGTCGGTTTTGAAAGTGCATCTTGGGGGCAAATTCGCCTGGGTCGCGTTTTGACACCTATGTACGAATTGGTTGACTGGCCAGCATCTAACCCTGGCCTGGGCGATGTATACGACTGGGGTGGTGCTATTGGTGGCGCCAAGTACCAAGACCGTCAATCAAACACTATCCGCTGGGACTCTCCAATGTTTGCTGACAAATTCTCCCTAGATATCGCAGCTGGTGCAGGTGATAAAGCAGGTCTAGGTGAAGGGGATGACTACTGGGGTGGTATCGCTGCACACTACAAAATTGGTCCTATCCAGTTAGATGCGGCATATGAAGGTAACCGTAATATCAAGATGGAAAGCCAAACGTGGGAAAACAACACGTACTTGGTAGGGGCACAAGGCTGGTTTGATAACGGAATCTCTTTCTTCGCGCAATACAAATACATGGAGGCGGACGCAAGCAATGGTGTGAGTGAAAAGCAAGATGCAATGTCTGCCGCTATCATGTACACCACGGGTGATTGGCAATACAAACTGGCTTACGCCGCTAACTTTGATCTAGAGCGTGATGGTAAGAAAATTAACGATACAGCGGATGATGTGTTATCAGCACAAGTTATGTATTTCGTAGACCCATCGGCAGTGCTGTACGTACGTGCTCGTACTCTAGACTTTGGCGACGGTGCGTCTCAATTAGATAAACCAACAGAAGCACGTTGGAAGTCTGCTGACTACGACGAGTTCTCTGTAGGTGTTGAATACTACTTCTAACTAAAGAAGCAGCTAAAAGGGCGGAAACGCCCTTTTTATCTTGATACTTATTCAAATAAGCCTTTGAAATGACTGGCCTGTAAATTTTAGAGGCTTATCTAAATTGGTATAAAGTGAGAAACCATGATGAAAAAAACAACGACACTTCTCGGACTTTGCGCAATGCTTTCGGCGCCAGCTTTTGCTGCTCAACTCACTCTGCAATCTGAATTAGTTCCTCGCGTTCTCAACGGCGAGTTCGTCTACCCTGAGTGGATATCCAAGAACAACAGCATCGAGTTAAAGGATGGGGAAAACCAATTGGCGGTAACGGTTGGACAAATCGTATTTGAAGATGGAAAGCGCCGTAAATTCGATTCGCAGCCGCTGGTATTAGAGTTTGATGCAGAAAAAGACACCGAGCTTTCTCTGACTTATCAAACATTCCGTACTATTGAAGAGGCGAGAGCCTTCGAACTCGATCCTAAAGTGGTATTGAAAGACAAAAACGGAAAAGAAGTGGCATTCTCTATGGTTCAACTTCGTAAAGGTGGTTTGCAAGGTTTTCGTGATTATGAACGAGAAGTTGCCGACTATAATAACGCAATGAATAAAGAATCGACTAAGGCAAGCATTGCGTCTTCTCCAGCGGAAACCAAAACAATCAAAGCATCGTTTAATGAATTGAGCCGTGAAGAGCAGCAAGAATTTATGCAATGGGCAATGCGTAACCTGAAGTAATTTTGTCTTGTGCTTTAACAGTAAATAGTAGGGCTGTGCCTTTTTGGTTCTGCCCTGTTTTTATTTCTGTTGTCAAACCGATTGTAGAATTGACTTACGGTGGTAAAATGTCGCCACTTTTATCCTTGACATTACAACGAGAGATCTCTCGTTGCTCATTACCCCTAAGGAACTCAAATGACGGTTAAAACTCGTTTTGCTCCTAGCCCAACTGGCTATCTACACGTTGGTGGTGCGCGTACTGCACTTTACTCTTGGCTATACGCTAAAAACCAAGGTGGTGAATTCGTTCTACGTATCGAAGATACAGACCTTGAGCGTAACTCTCAGGAAGCGGTTGATGCAATTCTTGAAGGCATGGAATGGCTAGGCTTGGAGTGGGATGAAGGTCCTTACTACCAAACTCAACGTTTTGACCGTTACAACGAAATGGTTGATAAGCTTCTTGCTGAAGACAAAGCTTACAAATGTTACGCGTCTAAAGAGCTGCTAGATGAAATCCGTGCAGAGCAAGAAGCAAATAAAGAAATGCCTCGCTACGATGCTAACCATCCAAAAATCAAAGCAGCAAACGAAGCGGCAAAAGATGGCGATCCATGTGTTATCCGTTTCCGTAACCCGAAAGAAGGCAGCGTAGTATTTGATGATCAAATCCGTGGTCGCATTGAAATCCGCAACGATCAAATGGATGACCTAATCATTCGTCGTACAGACGGTTCACCTACTTACAACTTCTGTGTAGTAGTGGATGACTGGGACATGGGTATCACTCACGTTGTTCGTGGCGAAGACCACATCAACAACACGCCTCGTCAAATCAACATCTACGAAGCACTAGGTGCGCCAGTACCTACATTTGCACACTGTGCAATGATCCTGGGTGATGACGGCGCGAAACTGTCTAAACGTCACGGCGCTGTATCAGTCATGCAATACCGCGATATGGGCTACCTGCCTGCGGCACTAAACAACTACCTAGTGCGCCTTGGTTGGTCTCATGGGGACCAAGAAATCTTCTCTCAAGAAGAGATGATCAATCTATTTAGCCTAAACGCAGTATCTAAGTCAGCGTCTGCTTTTAACACTGACAAACTGCAATGGTTGAACAACCACTACATCAAGAACTCAGATCCTGCGTACGTTGCTGAGCATCTACAATGGCATCTAGATCAACAAAAACTAGACGTAACGAATGGTCCTGCTATCACTGACGTGATCAAGCTAGTGGGTGAGCGTTGCAACACACTAGTTGAGCTAGCTGAGCAAATCCGTTACTTCTATGAAGATTTCTCTGAGTTTGAAGCGGGCGCAGCGAAGAAACACCTACGTGGCGTGGCTAAAGAGCCTCTAGAACTTGCATTAGCGAAAGTGGAAGCACTAACTGAGTGGACGACAGCGAACATCAAAGATGGCGTTATCGCAGCAGTATGTGAAGAGTTGGAAATCGGCATGGGCAAAATCGGTATGCCATTACGTGTTGCTGTAACAGGAGGCGGTCAGTCTCCTTCTGTCGATGCAGTAATGGAGCTGGTTGGAAAAGAGCGTTGTATTGCTCGCATTAAGATGGCGCTTGAGTTCATTGCTGAGCGTGAAGCAAACGCATAATTGCTTTGAACTGAACGTTCTTTTGAATAAATAGTCACAAAGCCGCGGTGAGCAACCGCGGCTTTTTTGTATCTTCAATTTAGATAACGAGAAACTTTCTCTCATATTGGTGAATGAAGAGATGGTTTCACCTGTAATTTACCTCAATATGGATAAGATTTTTTAATCCAAATATCGTTGGCATGAATAAAAAACGAGCGATTATATATCAAATATCTGATTGATTTTTATCCATGTTCCTTAAAGTTCCATTGTGTTTGTCTCATTTTTAAGAAAAACCTTTGCTTTAGCTATGTTGTTTCAAAAAATAAAGCAAACGTTTGCGTCGTGATTGCGTGGGGATTTTTTTGCTTAAGATCACATGTTTTCGAGATTTTTGATGACAATAAATTGACAGAATTGGGATTTTTCTCGCGATTTCTTAGCGTTATAGTTCATCCCGTCAGCGATACCGAGATGGCGATATGTATCACTGAACAGGAAATATACGTAAGTTGCTTCCATAAAAAAAATGCATGTGCATAAAAAGAAGCTGACTAAGTATCTCACTCAAGGAATGAATAAAAAGAATTGAAATACAACGTCAGTCAGACGGCGCATTTCGGCATCTAACAAAAGAACTTCTTTAGAGGAATCAATAATGAAAAAATTAGCAGCGGTAATTTCAGCGTCTCTACTTATGGCTTCAGCAGCACAAGCAGAAGTATACGTTGGTGGTAAGATGGGTAAGTCATGGATGGAAGACGCGTGTGTAGCGGGCCAGGCTTGTGACAAAGACGATTCTACTCTTGGCGCTTTTGTTGGTTACGAAATGAATAAATACTTCGCAGTAGAAGCGGGTTTCGACAACATCGGTGATTTTAACCAAACTTCTTTCGGTGGCCACGTAGAAGCGATCACTCTTGCTCCTAAATTTAGCCTACCAATCACTGAAGACATCGCACTTTACGGTAAAGTGGGTGGCGCTTACGTAATGTTTGATGGCAAAGATGATTACTCTTACCTAGGCGCGGCTGGTCTTGAATTCAACCTAAGCCAAAACGTAACAGCTCGTGCGGAATACCAAACACTAACTGACATCAGCAACGATGTAACTCGTGCGACAGGTAACACTGCAACACTAGGTGTTTCTTTCAAATTCGGCGGCAACGATGAGCCAGTAATCGTAGAAGAGCCAGTTGTTGTTGAAGAAGTGGTTGTAGAAGAAGTGGTAGAAGAGCCAGTTGTAGTTACGAAAACATTCGAAACTCAAACAATTGGTACAGGTAGCTTCGATCTAAACAGCACAACTCTAAAACCAGAGAGCGCTGCAAAACTTGATAACCTAGTTGCTTTCCTAAACGAGCACCCACAAGCGAACGTTGAAGTTGTAGGTTACACAGATACGTCTGGTCCAGCAGCTTACAACCTAAAAGTTTCTGAAAAACGTGCTGAGTCTGTTGCTAACGCACTCGTTGAAAAAGGTATTGATTCATCACGTATCCAAGCTCGTGGCGAAGGTGAAAACAACCCAATCGCTTCAAACGACACTCGTGAAGGTCGTCAACAAAACCGTCGCGTAGAAGTCGTTGTTCCAGAATTTGAATACCAAGTTCAGCAATAAGCTCCTATTCGACCGTAGTATAGAAGACTGAAGCTGAAAGCCCCAAAGAGTTCGCTCTTTGGGGCTTTTTATTTCTCTTCAAAAAACTGACTGAAATGTTCAAAGTGGCCAGGTATTACTTAAGATCAATGCTGTTTAAACGCCCCATAAATGTCAGGATCTCCAAGTTATCTTTATGTGCTTCTAACAACGCTTTTTTGGTTTGCATGTAGGCGGCAAGTTTGCCGTACTTACTAATAGAGCGAACCACCGTTTTATATTTATACTCACCGTCATCATTGAACTCTCGCCACTTGGCGATGTAACACGTATCTCGGTTGTCAGGGTTTTCAAGAGTAGGGTTAGGCTTGTGAACGATTTTAGGCTCAACGCTATGTGGAAGCCTAGTCATTAGGTAAGGGTCTTTCAAAAGACGTCGCCAGAATTTGCCCCACATTTGCCGGCCTAACTCGTTTCTCAGCTTAATGGCTTTTTGTAAGCCTTTCTTTTCTCCAATACGAACAAATCCTACCGAGCGGTGTAGTACCGTATCCTCGGGGGTATGGATATGTATCTTAAAGGCTGTCTTGCCTTTAGAAATAAAGCGGTGTCCAGTGTTAGTTATTAAATTGCTTTTAGACATAGTGCTAACTAATAATTTTATTAATAGCTAAAAGGGTAAGCAAAACTCATAGATAATTAAAGTAATAAAGTACAAAACTGTAAATAGGGCTTGTTGAAATGATTTCAAGGGGAAGAAGTCAGATCAGTAGAAGGGTTTATCCCGTAACCGAAACACCCGATCCGATCATATTGATTACTGGGAAGATTATCTAACACGGTGTACTAGGGGGAGCAGTGCGAGGCTTGAAATTGAAGATACAAAAAAGCCTTAGCTCAAGTGGGAGCTAAGGCTATGATATGGCGCCCCCAGTAGGATTCGAACCTACGACCTGTCCCTTAGGAGGGGACTGCGCTATCCAGCTGTGCCATGGGGGCGTAATACCAATAGTTGCAGTTCATTGCACTGTTTTACTGAGTTCAAATCTAGCAATCTACCAGATCTGTATCAGCATCACGTTGAACGATTCGCTACGGTCATTGGTATAATCAAATAAGATGCGCTGCCTATGATATTCAAAAGTGAGCATATCTCAAGACTTAATGTTTGCTTTTATAGGATCTTGTTCATTACGTCGCCAATTTGAACGCTAGATGCTAAATTTGGCTGATCAATCGTCAGTTCCGCTTCGTGTTCGTATATGCGTGATACCGTTAATGTAATTTCGCTTTGCGAGACTTTGTTTCTTGGCAATCCATTTTGGTCGATAAACGACGCGGTGTGCCAAAGCTGCAATTTGTCTCCCTCTTTTACGCCGTGCATACGGCCGAGATCCATCGTTACGGTATTACCGAAGACTGCCACAACCTCTGGCAGTGTAATTTTGCAAGATAGCTCCGACTCCAGATCCAACATAATATTGCGACTAACGCGAAGCATCATCTCGCCATAGGTCGATGCCCAAAAACGTGCACTACGAGTGTCCACTTGACTCGTCTTAGCAAATGGCCAACGCGCGACCTCACGGTAGGCTTTGTTGAAGATTTCATGGCCAGTTTTACCATCAAATACTTTCATTTCTAACGCAAACTGACGATTGATGATGTCATCTTGCAATAGTTGAGATTCGACCGTTGCAGTGAGATCGGTAATGACCCCTCCAATGATGTATTGTGCGCCATTGTCTTGCGCGATCATTTGAGTGCGAGCAGGATAGTTGCTGCTTATTGAGTAGTCCGTTGTACCAACAGACACAAAGCTGCGTGAGGTTTGATCAAGTTGACGGTTCACTACGTGGCTAAAATCGTCACCAACTTGATAAATTTGTCCCATCACTGCTTGTTGTGGTGATGCGACCTCAATATTGCCGACCAGCATTGTCTTTTTGTATTGATCGGTGTGGCAACCCGTTGCCGATGGATAAATATCAACGCGGATTTTTACCTCGACTTTACCGCGACGTTTGCGTTCAGACTCGACCAAAATGTAACGGACTTCATGATTGGTAAACTGGTATTCGTTGCGGCTTTCTTCTAATAGCGGCATCAAGTTGCTAATACTGCCAATATCTGCGCCCGAAAAATTGACGGCTTTGAACAGCGCGTCTTCCAACGCATGGAGCCTTGCCGTCTCTTCTGAAGAAACGATGGTGGCAACGCCTGTGACTTCATACCAAGATGCCATTACCTTAAAAGGCACAAGCATCGCTAAAGTGATTGAAAACAGACTGTTTAATATTTTTTTCATTGGTTACAACCGTTCGGGTATAAATATTGCTTTAACAAATTCAGTGAAGTTTGGTGGGTTTTTCTTCGTTAGGCAAACAAAGAAAAGCAAAGACTGTTCCAATATTCACTTTCTTGGAAAGGAATTAATAAAGAACGGTATCACCTAAGATTATCTGGAGAATCAAACCATGAAAAAGTGGCTTGTCGCCGCATCGATGATGACGCTTCTGACATCGTGCGCGTACTCACCGATTTACAACGGTAAAGAACCGTACTCGGGAAGCCAGTTCATGCTGATGGATAGTCCGCGTCATACGATGGACTTTTTCATTGAGAGCATGACAGAAGACCTGATGGTTTCTAATGTGGCAGTATCAGCGCGGACACCGATTGCGATTACCTCGTTTGTTGATCTACAAAATATGGATGCAACAAACTGGTTAGGTAACTCGGTCTCTGAAGGTTTTATCCATCAGTTTCAGCGCCGAGGGTTTAAAGTGGTTGATTTCAAAACTACGGGCTCTATTCAAGTGACGCAGCAGGGCGATTTTGCTTTAAGTCGTGATTGGCAAGATTTAGCTCAAGAGCAGCAAATTCAGTATGTACTGACCGGAACGATGCTGCGCCAAGAGGGCGGAGTGCTTGTCAATGCACGCGTGGTTGGCATGCAAAGCCGTGTAGTTGTAGCGACAGCGCAAGGTTTCCTTCCGGCTGACCGTATTGGGCGTGACTTAGATACGTTAAATAGCATCCGCACACAAGATGGTGTGTTGATTCGTTCTGACCCTACCATTCGTCAGCCGTACACTGTGATTCTCCGTCCATAGGATAGAAGCATGAAGAAGTTATTATTTATTGTTGCCACACTGATATTGGTGGGGTGTCAGCCATTACAACAGATGCGTCAAGATGAAATCTTAGTGGCGGTGGGTTACGCCAGCGTCAGTGAGCAAACAGGTCGCACAGTTGAAGAAAAGCGTGTACGAGCAATGCGCGCATCAAAAATTGATGCTTATCGTGAGCTAGCAGAGCAAGTTTATGGCATGCGTGTTAGTGGACGTGCAGAGCTGCAAGACCAGCGTTTGGGTATTGAGAGCACCACTGGTGCCGTCGATGGTGTAATTCGTGGTGCAGAAGTTGTGCGTAGTTATCTTGTTGAAGACAGTTATGTGACTGAGCTGCGTCTGGATATCCGTAAGATGGATAAGCTACGTGATTATGGAGAAGTTCAGCAGGTGCCTGAGAAGCGTCAGCAAACCTTGTTTTAAACCATTTCACTAGACAGATAATCTTTTTGAGCGGCTTATTGGTAACAATGAGTCGCTTTTTTATATCTACGTGAGCGCGGGAATTGAGGGTAGGAGTGACGTTTAAGCTTTTATATTGGTGCCAAGCGTCGAGATGGTGTGGGTTTTTCCGCCCGCATTGTAGGTCATGCCAACTTTGCCATGAGTTCGCTGAAGCATGTTGTTGAGTTTATTGAAGCTCAGCTGTGCGCGACTAAGCGATTCGCCATTTACTTGGTTAACTTGTTGACAGTCTAGGACGATCGATTGGATTTGAGCAACAACCTGACTTAGGTGCTCATCTTCAGTAAGTTGATTGACGTGCGGGTGAGAGGCGATTCGCTGATCAGTTGTTCTGAGCTGATCAATGAGCGTCATCTTCTGTTTGGCAATGTTCTCAATCTCGGTAGAGACACGCGCCGTGATTGCTTGTGTTTCTTGGCGTAAAACAGCGGAAAGTGCCTTAGCATTTTCTAGCTGGAAATTAACGAGATCGACTAATGCTGCCATAAAATACTTACCTTCGGCCTAAGTCAGTTAGCTTTTGCCTTGCAATTCGTTTTCAAACTTAATCATGTTGTCAGCCAATTTTTCAGGATCGACTTTGTATGAACCGTTTGTGATAGCTTCTTTGATTGCTGCAACTTTGGCGCTGTCATATGCCGGAGAAGCTGTCATATCCTTCTGGAGTTTACTGACGGCTTTACTTTGCTGGCTGAGTGATACTGCGTCTTGTTGCGCTGGCGCCTTTTTTGATTCTGTCGTGCTGGTAGCATTGGAATCGTTACGTGCAGGTGCGCGACTTGTTGTCGTCATCATTTGCCCTGAACGTATATTATCTATACCTGCCATGTTTAACCTTTGCCTTGTATCGTAATACTGGTATCCAGACTATCGACCAGCGCAAAAATAACTTTAGTCATTTTTTGCATTTTTATTGATCAGTTTAAACACGCTACCAGTGGGTATTAAAAATTAACAGTGATTTCCGCAATGTCAGTCACTATGCCTTCTATTATACGTTGTGACTTATCATTTTTCACTCTTACTTGATCGCCAGCTGAACCATCCTGCAATGCTGTGCCTTGCGTTGTGATCGTCATGCCAGAATTCACCGCTTTGATAATGACCTTTTCATTTCGGCATACCACACAAACATCATTTCTCTCTACGACATCGCCTAAACGAACATTACGCTTTAGCTTTGCCCCAACCACTTGATCGTAGCTAGAAAATCCATCTTTACGAAAGCGCTGTAGCTCGATCATGGAAGTGGTAACATCCGATGCGCTGACGATTTCTCCTCTCCCTAATGTTCGTGTCGCGACGATCATTGGTACTGATACCGAGATCCTCACAGGGACATAGACTTTCCAGTCATCCGGTTGGCATTCCACTAACACATTGATGTTACTTCTCGTGCTGCTGGTGGAAGAGGCAGATGTATCTAACGGAACAGGGCAATCCGTTGCTTTTATTCTCGAGTCGATCTCTGCCGCATTAACAGATAGCTCGCCACCATCAGGCTGATCAACCGTAGCAAGAATATGTTGTTCTGCTGCTGTTTTTATTTGCTCGATCTGATTATCTGAAGCTGAATGAACAAAAAAGCTAAACATACTGAGCAAAATGCCGATAGACTTAGCGTACTTTGTAATTAGCGCTCTACATATTGTCATAGTCAATGGTGTCGAAGTGAAAGTGAAATACGCCATACTGTCTCCCTGGTATCGTGCTTGCCAGTGGTAGAGTATCATTTAAAAACAAAAAGTTTGAGATGGAGATGAGCATATGACGGGGATTCTTGACTCGGTGAATCAGCGTACGCAACTCGTCGGTCAGAACCGATTGGAATTATTGACCTTTCGACTGATGGGCCGACAGCGCTACGGCATTAACGTATTCAAAGTGAAAGAAGTACTACAGTGCCCTAAGCTGACTTCAATGCCAAATCTACACCCTCTGGTTAAAGGTATCGCTCATATCCGCGGCCATACCGTGTCCGTTATTGATTTGAGCCTGGCAATTGGTGGCCGCCCAACCACTGATTTAGATAAATGTTTTGTTGTTATTGCAGAATTTAACCGTACGATCCAAGCATTTTTGGTATCATCGGTTGAGCGTATTATCAATATGCATTGGGAAGCGATTTTGCCACCGCCAGACGGCGCAGGTAAAGCGCACTACTTGACTGCCGTGACAAACATTGACAATGAGCTGGTTGAAATCCTTGACGTTGAAAAAATCCTGGCAGAAATTGCGCCAGTTGATGAAACGATGGATTCCGCTATTGGCGAAGAAATCGCACAAGCAGAACAAGAAAAGCCTATTGTACGCCGCATACTGATTGCTGATGACTCGACGGTCGCGCGTAAACAGGTAGAGCGTGCGATTACATCCATCGGTTTTGAGGTCGTATCTGTCAAAGACGGCAAAGAAGCGTACAATAAGTTGATTGAAATGGCTCAAGAAGGCAATATCTACGATCAAATTTCGTTGGTTATTTCCGATATTGAAATGCCAGAAATGGACGGCTATACCTTAACGGCTGAAATTCGCAGACATGCCGATTTGAAAGACCTTTATGTTATCCTCCATTCTTCATTAAGTGGTGTATTCAACCAAGCTATGGTTGAGCGTGTAGGTGCCAACACCTTCATTGCGAAATTTAACCCAGATGAGTTGGGTAACGCGGTTAAATCTGCATTAACACAATAAAAGAGACATTAATGACTGCTATTACAATCAGTGATCAAGAGTATCGTGACTTTAGCCGTTTTCTAGAATCGCAATGTGGCATCGTGTTAGGTGATAGCAAGCAATACCTCGTGCGTAGCCGACTGAGTCCTTTAGTGACGAAGTTTAAGCTCGCATCGTTATCAGATTTGCTACGTGATGTTGTTACAGGGCGTAATCGAGAATTACGAGTCGCCGCTGTGGATGCGATGACGACTAACGAAACCTTGTGGTTTCGAGATACTTATCCGTTCACGGTTTTAGCTGACAAATTATTGCCAGAAGTAGCGGCAAGCAAGCGCCCAATTAAGATCTGGTCTGCTGCCAGTTCATCGGGCCAAGAACCGTATTCTATTGCAATGACGATCCTGGAAACGCAACAGCGCAAGCCGGGCTTGTTACCAAACGTGTCCATTACAGCCACAGATATTTCGGCAAGTATGCTCGAGATGTGTCGTGCAGGGGTGTACGACAACTTGGCTTTGGGTCGCGGGCTTTCACCAGAACGTCGTCGCACCTTCTTTGAAAATGCGGACGGTGGTCGCATGAAAGTCAAAGATAACGTCAAGCGTTTAGTGAACTTTCGTCCACAAAACTTGATGGACAGTTACGCACTGATGGGTAAGTTCGACATCATTTTCTGTCGTAACGTATTGATTTACTTTTCTCCAGAAATGAAGTCTAAAGTGCTTAACCAAATGGCGAGCAGTTTAAACCCTGGTGGCTACTTGCTGTTAGGGGCATCAGAGTCGCTAACTGGTCTGACTGATAAATTTGAAATGGTGCGCTGTAATCCGGGCATCATTTACAAGCTTAAATAGCGGTATCTCTTCATTGATAGAAAAGCCTGACTTCGTGTCAGGCTTTTTTGTTTGTTACCTTTCTGCGCCGAGCGTTTCATGTATCACTCAATTAGTTGAAGCGCGTTTTTGCCTTGTGCCCTCAACACGGTGTATCTTTATTAAGTGAACAAAGTGATACGACATGACATTCCAGTTACTTTGGCTCACTTATTGCTATTTCAATTCACGGTAACCACTAGGTTGGTGTAATGCTTTAGGTTTTGGCATGCTAATTGCTTTTTGGTTATCAATCACGGTCAGTTCTTAATTGTAGAGGCAAACATGGCTATATCTTTTGACAATGCACTAGGCATCCACCAGCACACGGTGGGCGTACGTGAGCGCAATGCAGAGGTGATTTCCACCAACATCGCACAAGCAAACACGCCTGGTTACAAAGCAAGAGGTTTAGACTTTGCGAAGGAATTGCAAGCGGCAACATCTGGGGCAAGCATTGGTCTTAGTCGCACAGATGGTCGGCATATTCCTGCCACTACAACGTTGGTTGGGGACAAGTTATATCGTCTTCCTACGCAACCAGATACGGGAGATGGCAACACGGTAGACTTGGATTTAGAGCGTAACTTGTTTATGCAAAACCAAATCAGACACCAAGCATCACTCGACTTTCTAGGCAGCAAATTCAAGAACTTAACCAAAGCAATCAAAGGGGAATAATTTAGATGAGCTTATTTAACGTTTTCAATGTGACAGGTTCCGCAATGAGCGCTGAATCCGTTCGTCTGAATACTACCTCAAGCAACTTGGCAAACGCCGACAGTGTCAGTAGCTCTGCGAAAGACACTTACAAAGCGCGTCATGCAGTGTTTGGTGCAGAGTTAAGTAACGCCATGCGTGGCGGTGATACGGTGCCAGTGAAAGTGATGGGTATTGTAGAAAGTGATAAACCGCTGAGTGCGGAGTACAACCCAGACCATCCCCTTGCAAACGAAGAAGGCTACATCTACAAGCCTAACGTCAATGTAATGGAAGAAATGGCAAACATGATTTCAGCTTCTCGTGCATACCAAACTAATGTACAGGTCGCTGATTCTAGTAAACAAATGCTGCTGCGTACGCTGCAGATGGGTCAATAAGGATAAGGGGGTAGCGTATGGCCGGAATTAACAACGTTGGTCAAAGCGGCTTGTCCTATATCGACCAGCTTAAAAGTCTACAAGAGAGTAACAAGAAAGCGGAAGAGAGCACGGGTAAGCAGGACCTAAAACAGGAAGACTTCTTATCATTGCTCACGAAGCAACTGTCTCAGCAAGACCCTTTTAAGCCGGTAAGTAATGACCAGATGATTGCGCAAATGGCTTCATTTGCGACCGTTGATGGCATTGGCAAGATGAACACTCAGTTTGAGAGTTTGAATTCGTCAATGACATCAAATCAAGCGTTACAAGCTTCCTCTTTGGTAGGGCGTGACGTATTGGTCCCAGGAGCAGCAGGTGTGAAGCAGGACGACGCGCCAATGGCGGCAATGGTTAAGCTTTCACAATCTATCGATAATCTGTTTGTTCGTGTAGAGGATGAAGCTGGCCAACTGGTTCGTACCTTTGAGGTAGGGGCGAAACCAGCCGGCGACACGCGTGTGCTTTGGGACGGTAAAGATGAAAGCGGAAATCCACTGCCAGCTGGCAAATACAAAGTGAAAGCGTCTGGCTTAGTTGAAGGGGAGTCGCAAGAGTTCCCAGTATCGACGTATGCCAACGTAAACAGCGTATTGCTTGGCAAAGGTGACGGAAACGTATTACTCAATCTGGCTGGTTTTGAATCGCCAGTTCGACTTGCAGAAGTATTGGAAGTCGGCAAAGCGTAGTCATAGCTCGCTAGATTAGGAGATTTTGGAATGTCATATGTATCTTTAAGCGGTTTGTCCGCCGCCCAACTGGATTTGAATACCACCAGTAACAACATTGCGAACGCCAACACTTACGGCTTTAAAGAGTCCCGTGCTGAGTTTGCTGATGTCTACTCTAACTCTTTATTTACTAACGCAAAAACCACACCGGGTGGTGGTGCGCAAGCAAGCCAAGTGGCACAGCAGTTCCATGAAGGCTCTAGCATTTACACCAACAACCCAATGGATTTGCGTGTTTCGGGGACAGGTTTTTTCGCTGTAGCGAAAGAGCGTCTAACTCCACAACAGAATGAACTGACACGTAATGGTGCATTTCACTTAAATAAAGAAAACTACATGGTGACCGCGAACGACGAGTTCTTATTAGGTTACCAAGTGGACCCAAGCTCTGGTGAGGTTTCTTCATACGAGCCACAACCCATCAATATTCCTGCTGAATTTGGTAAGCCAAAACAAACAGCAAACATTGAAGTGGGTGTGAACTTGCCAGCGAACGGCGATTTGAAAGATCCAACGCAGTTTGATTTTTCAGACCCAGATACATACAACCGTTCAACCTCTTCGACAATTTATGACTCGATGGGTCAGTCTTACAAGCTAACGACGTATTACTTGAAAGATCAGACTCAGCCAAATACATGGAACACTTACTACACCGTGACAGATAAAGAAGGTGAAAAGCCTTTAAATGTTGCGGCTGGTGATGCGCAAACGCCAACAGGTCATGTGGGGCATACCATGAAGTTCAACAACGATGGTACGTTGGCGAGCTTGAACAATGGTCAGCCAATCACTTCTGTTGCTCTGGGTGATCCGGCGACGAACACGACACCAGTCGATATGAATGGTGCCGATCCTGCGCAGACGCTTAACTTCGGCTTAGGCTCAGCAACACAGTTTGCGGCTCCGTTCGAACTGACTAAGTTTGACGAAGACGGTGCAACAACGGGCTTCCTAACCAAAGTTGACTTCGATGAAAACGGCAGCGTATTGGGAACTTACTCAAACGGTGAAAACGTTACATTGGGTCGTGTTGCTCTCGTACGTGTTCCAAACGAGCAAGGTCTGGATAAGAAAGGCGGCACTCAATGGGATTCAACGCAGTTCTCTGGTGACAAGATCTGGGGTGAATCAAACAAAGGCTCTTTCGGTACTATCAACAACGGTATGCTAGAGCAATCAAACATTGATATGACTCAGGAGCTGGTGGATCTGATCTCTGCTCAGCGTAACTTCCAAGCAAACTCACGTTCGCTAGAAGTACACAACCAACTACAACAGAATATCTTACAGATCCGCTAGAGCACTAGCTGGGTCATTCGATACTCTGCTTGAGTAAGCAATGGCGTGTGATTGCTTCTTAGTAATTACCGCTTTGTTCACTTTCATCATGACATTCATCTGATGCTTAGCCTGAATACACCTCACTCAGGCTAAGCATGCTTTGATCTACGATTTGCCGCTGTTGCCGCCGTATGGATCAAAACCTTGCCTCTCGTTACAGTTTTCTGCCTCTATTGACCTCTTTTCATTGTTGATTCTTAATTCAAAGTATTGATTTATAAGTTTGTTTTTGTTTTGGCATAACTATTGCTTTTACTCCGTGTACAGAGAGATTTTTTGGAGTAATTTATGGATCGCGCACTGTTTCTCGCAATGAGTGGCGCCAAGCAAAATATGCAGGCACTACAATTGCGCGCTAATAACTTGGCTAACGTAAGCACGACCGGATTTCGGGCTGATTTAGCACAGGCTCGCTCAATGCAGGCTTATGGTGAAGGCCATCCTTCACGTGTATTCAGCATGACAGAGCGTCCAGGGCATAACTTTGCTCAAGGTAGCGTGATTACAACAGGGCGTGATCTGGATGTGACGATTGAAGGCAGCGGTTGGATATCGGTACTCGATCACACAGGGAAAGAAGGGTTGACCCGTAACGGCAACCTAAAAGTCGATCAAAATGGCATGCTTACCAACGCAAGTGGTCATTTGGTGCTGGGTGAAAACGACGCGCCGATTACTTTGCCTATCCCTCTCTCCAAAATTGAAATCGGTCGGGATGGCACCATCTCTGTACTTCCTCAAGGTGCCCCGGCAGAAGAATTCCAAGCGGTTGATCGCATTAAGCTTGTTAAGCCTAATGATCAAAGCTTGTTTAAAGACACCAATGGCTTATTTCGCCATAAAACTCCAAACCAACCTTACGAAGCAGACGCGACTGTGAGTCTCCAGACGGGAGCGATAGAAGGCAGTAACGTGAATGCCGTAGGTGAAATGACCGCATTGATTGACTTACAACGTCAGTTTGAAATGCAAGTCAAGATGATGAGCACAGCTGAAGAAATGGATAAATCTTCAGATTCACTGCTTCGTATGAGTTAACAGAGTTAGAGGTTCACTATGCATCCAGCACTATGGGTAAGTAAAACAGGTCTAGACGCCCAACAAACCAACATTGCCACGATTTCGAACAACTTGGCGAACGCCTCTACTGTCGGCTACAAAAAGAGCCGTGCAGTATTCGAAGATTTGTTCTATCAGAACATCAACCAGCCTGGCGGCCAGTCATCTCAGAACACGGAACTGCCAAGTGGCTTGATGCTAGGTGCGGGTTCTAAAGTGGTTGCGACGCAAAAAGTGCACACGCACGGTAATGCACAGACAACGACCAACGCACTGGACATGATGGTGGAAGGCGACGGTTTTTTCCAAGTGACATTGCCGGACGGCAACATCGGTTATACCCGTAACGGTCAGTTCACGCTAAATGGTGAAGGCACGTTAGTCACGTCGGGTTCTGGCTACCCTGTAGAGCCTGAAATTGTGATTCCAGAAGATGCGATTTCTATTACTGTCGGTACGGATGGTGAAGTGTCGGTTCGCGTCCGAGGTCAGCAAGACAACCAAGTCGTTGGTCAGCTAACCATTACAGACTTTGTTAACCCGGGTGGCCTAGAGCCAATTGGTCAGAACCTTTACTTACCAACGGGTGCCAGTGGCGATCCACAAGAGGGTGTTCCTGGTTTGGACGGTTTGGGGGAAATTCGTCAATCCATGCTGGAAGCGTCCAACGTGAATGTAACAGAAGAGTTGGTCAATATGATCGAAGCCCAGCGCGTTTACGAAATGAACTCAAAAGTGATCTCGTCAGTCGATAAGATGATGAGCTTCGTTAACCAGCAATTGTAACGATTAAGAGCAAGATTTGAGGAGCTCACGATGAAACGTATTTGCCTACTCGCTTTGATTGCTACGATGTCGGGCTGTGCCATGTTGGAACCGATTGAAACGGATGAAGTGACACAAGCAACCACTGTGGTCGACGCAGTAGAAGGTGATAAATCGAAAGAAGAGAGCAGCGGTATTGTAGATACTTTACGTGGTAGAAGCGATCCGGTTGCTGGCGACCCTGCTTGGGCTCCAATTCATCCGAAAAACAAACCTGAGCATTACGCTGCTGCAACAGGTTCGTTGTTTAGCGCCGAGCACATTACCGATCTCTACGACGATTCTAAACCACGTGGTATTGGCGACATTATTACCGTAACACTTGATGAGACAACCAGTGCGACGAAAAGCGCAAATGCCGATTTATCGAAAACCAATGAAGCGCAAATGGACCCGCTTCAAGTGGGCGGAGAAGAGCTGAAAATTGGCGGAAAATATAATTTCTCTTATGACTTAAACAACTCCAACTCATTTGCAGGTGACTCTTCTGCAAAGCAGAGCAACAGCATCAGTGGTTACATCACTGTTGAGGTGATCGAAGTACTGGCAAACGGCAACCTCGTGATCCGCGGTGAGAAGTGGATGACGCTAAATACGGGTGATGAGTACATACGTTTAAGTGGCACTATTCGTCCGGATGATATTAATTTCGACAACACCATTGCATCAAATCGTGTTTCTAACGCAAGAATTCAATACTCAGGGACTGGTTTGCAACAAGATATGCAAGAGCCAGGCTTCTTGGCACGATTCTTTAATGTAGCGCTATAACAGGCCGTGCTGACGGCAATTTGACTGCAAGAGATAAGTAAGCATGAAAAAACTCCTTTTAGTACTGATGAGCGTTGCTCTGTTTTCTACCGTAGCCCAAGCCGCACGTATCAAAGACGTCGCGCAAGTGGCAGGTGTACGAAGCAACCAACTCGTGGGTTATGGTTTGGTTTCAGGCTTACCTGGTACGGGTGAAGCGAACCCGTTTACAGAGCAAAGTTTCGCCGCCATGCTGCAAAACTTCGGCATTCAGATGCCGCCGGGCACAAAGCCAAAAATTAAAAACGTTGCCGCAGTCATGGTTACGGCAGAGTTGCCGCCTTTCTCTAAACCGGGTCAGCAAGTGGACGTGACTGTCTCTTCCATCGGAAGTGCTAAAAGTTTGCGTGGTGGTACGCTACTACAAACGTTCCTCAAAGGTCTCGACGGTCAAGTTTACGCGGTTGCTCAAGGTAACTTAGTGGTGAGCGGCTTCAGTGCTGAAGGCGCTGACGGTTCTAAAATCGTAGGTAACAATCCAACCGTTGGTCTTATCTCTAGTGGTGCGACAGTAGAGCGAGAAATTCCAAACCCATTTGGTCGTGGTGATTACATCACGTTCAACTTGCTTGAGTCAGATTTCACAACGGCTCAACGTATGGCGGATGCTGTAAACAACTTCCTTGGCCCACAAATGGCGAGCGCTGTTGACGCGACATCAGTGCGCGTGCGTGCTCCTCGTGACGTCAGCCAGCGTGTTGCGTTCTTATCGGCAATCGAAAACCTAGAGTTCGACCCAGCAGATGGTGCAGCCAAAATCATCGTTAACTCTCGCACGGGCACCATCGTAGTTGGTAAGCATGTGCGTCTTAAACCAGCAGCAGTAACGCACGGCGGCATGACGGTTGCGATCAAAGAAAACCTGAATGTTAGCCAACCTAACGGCTTTTCTGGTGGGCAAACCGTAGTCGTACCAGACTCGGATATCGAAGTCAGCGAAGAGCAAGGCAAAATGTTTAAGTTCGAACCAGGCTTAACGTTGGATGATTTGGTCCGTGCCGTGAACCAAGTCGGGGCTGCGCCTTCGGACTTGATGGCAATTTTACAAGCATTGAAGCAAGCTGGTGCCATTGAAGGCCAGTTGATCATCATTTAATGGTTAGGAGGTAGGTATAATGAACAATCCTAACGACATTGGTTTTATCCATGACATCAGTTCTCTGGATACTCTGCGTCAAAAAGCAGTGAAAGAGGGAAAAGATGGCGAGCAAGAAGCATTGCATGCGGCTGCTCGTCAGTTCGAATCGATCTTCACCTCCATGATGTTGAAATCCATGCGTGAAGCCAATGAGGGCTTTGAGTCCAACATGATGAACAGCCAAAACGAGAAGTTCTACCGACAAATGTTGGATGAACAGATGGCGAGTGAATTGAGTTCGTCTGGTTCAATGGGACTGGCCGATATGATTGTTAAGCAATTAACGGCTGGGCAAGGGAACGACAAAAAAGAAACGGCTATGCGTGATGCGGCAAACAATGCTGCGGAATATCGTCGTGTTGACCCGAAAAAAGCGCGCGAGATTGAACAGCGCTTGATTGAGTCTGGTCAGCTATCTCGACCAAGCAATGAACCCATTCGATTCGATTCACCAGAATCCTTTGTTAACTCGATGAAGCCATACGCGGAGAAAGCTGCGAAAGCCTTAGGTGTCGAGCCATCTCTGCTACTTGCGCAAGCCGCTTTGGAAACGGGGTGGGGACAAAAGGTCGTGAAGAACGCGCGTGGCAGCAGCAACAACTTATTTAATATCAAAGCAGATCGAAGCTGGCAGGGTGACAAAGTGACGACTCAAACTTTAGAGTTCCACGATAACACGCCAGTGAAAGAGACGGCAGCGTTTCGCTCCTACTCAAGTTACGAAGACAGCTTTAATGACTTTGTACGATTTTTGAATGACAACCCACGTTACGAGACAGCATTGCAGCAACGCGGGAATTCAGAGTTGTTTATTCGCGGTATCCACAGTGCGGGTTACGCGACCGATCCGAATTACGCAGATAAAGTCCTGCAGGTGAAGGATAAAATCGAAAGTATGTAATGTCTCTGCGACAATTTATGACGTTCTCGAAGGCTTGCCATAGTGCAAGCCTTCACTTTATCTGAACATCTACGCCTTTCTATCACTTGGCACATCTTTTGCTTTTAATGTGTCTAGGTGATCGGTTTTGCCGACTTATATTTCGTTTTCGGGGGCATGTATGGCGTCAGATCTTCTGAATGTAGGTACTCAAAGTGTGCTTACTGCTCAGAGACAATTAAACACCACTGGTCATAACATTTCTAATGTTAATACAGAGGGTTATAGCCGTCAGTCTGTTATCCAAGGCACGAATGATCCGCGCATGTTTGGTGGTTCTACCTACGGCATGGGTGTGCATGTGGAAAATGTTCGCCGCTCGTGGGATCAGTTTGCCGTGAATGAACTGAACCTGTCGTCGACCAACAATGCCAACAAAACGGATACCCAAGACAATCTTGATATGCTCTCTAGCATGTTGAGTTCAGTGGCATCGAAGAAAATTCCCGAGAACCTGAATGAGTGGTTCGATGCGGTAAAAACCATGGCAGATACCCCGAACGATTTAGGGGCACGAAAAGTGGTATTGGAAAAGGCGAAAATCTTCTCTGATACATTAAATGATTTCCACGAAACCGTGCGAATGCAATCTGATGTCACCAATAAAAAATTGGATATGGGCATTGAGCGCGTTAACCAACTTGCGTTGGAAATTCGCGATATTCATCGACTGATGATGCGTACTCCCGGTCCACATAATGACCTGATGGATCAGCATGAAAAGCTGGTTACTGAGCTGTCAGAGTACACCAAAGTTACCGTAACCCCACGCAAAAATGCGGAAGGGTTTAATGTTCATATCGGCAATGGACACACTCTTGTTTCTGGCACGGAAGCAAGCCAGCTCAAAATGATCGATGGCTATCCGGATGTTCATCAAAGACGATTAGCAATGGTGGAAGGGAATGGCATTAAAGCGATCAAGTCTGATGATATGGATGGCAAAATCGGCGCTTTACTTGAAATGCGCGACAAACACATCCCACAACTGCAAGATGAAATGGGCCGTTTAGCGACGGGCTTTTCCTACAAAATTAATCAGCTGCAATCTCAAGGTCTGGATCTCAACGGTAAGATAGGTAAAGACGTATTTACCGACGTGAACTCTGAGCTAGTGGCAAAATCTCGAGTTTTTGCTGCGCCTGACTCCCAAGCTGATGTTGCGGTTTACATCGAGGACATTTCCGCGATCAAAGGTGGTGAATATTCGCTGCGTTATGATGGCGATCAATACAGCGTGACAACACCGAAAGGTGAGCAAATGTCGTTGAACATCGACCGTTCGGATTCGTCATTTGTTCTGGATGGTATGAAAGTGCAAATTGGTGAAGGCCTTGCCGCCGGTGAGCGCGTATTGCTCCGCCCAACGAGAAGTGGTGCAGCCATCATAAAGATGGAAACCAATGATGCAAAAGCTATTGCCGCACAAAGTTATGAAGCCTCAACCACTTTTGCACAAGGTAACGCCAAGTTTAAAATTCGTGAGGCGGGGGATGTTAAAGAGTTTGAGGTTACCGTACAACCAGCCGACGAGAAGCATGATAAGCCGTGGTTAAAGATCACGGATAACAAGGGTAATTTACTATCGGACAAATACTCATACCCGTTAGATGAAGATAACCCGATGATTGAAATCTCAGTGCCGAAAAGCCATCCGCTGTATAAAAACGGCGATGCAACCGTGTTTGAGTTGAGCGAAGGCGCACTGATGAATGATAAATTCACCGCAAACTTGGTGCCTTCTGAAGGTGGTAACGGCAACTTGAGAAAAATGCAGAAGATCCAAACAGACAAGATGATGGATGGAAAATCCAGTACCTTGATCGATGTTTATCATAACCTCAATACTGAAGTTGGACTGAAATCTTCTACAGCAAACCGTTTAGCCTCCGTCGCTCGTTTAGAGCATGAAGCGGCGCAAGAGCGCGTTGCTTCTATTTCTGGCGTTAACCTCGATGAAGAAGCGGCCAACATGATGAAGTTTCAACAAGCGTACATGGCTTCATCACGTGTGATGCAAGCGGCGAATGATACCTTCAATACCATTTTACAACTGAGGTAAGGAGAAGAGATAAGTGCTAACCCGAATTTCTAGTTTCCATAACTATCAGTCCGTACAAAATGATCTGCGTCGTCAAGAGAATAAGGTTCACCACAACCAAGAGCAACTTGCTTCAGGGAAAAAGTTACTGAAACCTAGTGACGACCCCCTCGCTGCGCATTACATCCAAAACATTAGTCAGCAACAAGAACAGCTACAACAATATCTTAGCTCGATAGTGTTGGTGCGTAATCGTCTAGAAAACCACGAAGTTAATATCGCCAATGCGGAGAATTTTGCCGACGAGTCGAAGCGCTTAACGATGGAGATGATTAACGGTGCCTTTTCTGCTGAAGACCGACAAGCAAAGAAGCGTGAGCTAGAAGAGATTGCGAACAACTTCCTTAACTTGGTGAACTCGCAAGATGAATCTGGTAACTACGTGTTTGCTGGCACTAAGCCAAAAAGCCAACCATTTTATCGCGATAAAGATGGTAGCGTGCAATACGCTGGGGACGATTATCAGCGCAAAATGAAAGTCTCCAGCATGCTTGAGATGCCAATGAACGATCCCGGCAGCAAGCTGTTTATGGAGATACCTAACCCATTTGGCGACTATCAGCCGAATTACGATCTACAAAACGGCTCTGAGCTGTTGCTAAACAAAGCTACTAACGTTGACGCTAAGGATGATGCGGCGTATCGCGTGACATTTGTCGATATGAACAACGGCAAATTTGGTTACCAATTAGAGCGTAACGGCAAAGTAGTGGATGCCGATGAGTTTTCACCAGAGAAAGGGATTGAATACAAAGGCCTGAAAGTGCACGTAAAAGGCCAAATTACGCCTGGTGACAGCATTGAGATCGAAAAGCGGGCAGAGTTCAGCATTTTCGATACCTTCAAGGATGCAATGGCATGGTCAGACAAATCGGTTTCGGATACGTCGGCGACTGCTAAATTGCACCAAATGACAGAAGAATTCCACGCTGCTTTTATCCATTTGAATAAAGCGCGTACAGATGCCGGTGCTCGATTGAGTACGCTGGATATCCAAGAGCAAAATCATGAAGACTTTAATTTGTCTCTGGCAAAAGCGAAGAGCAACTTTGAGGACTTGGATTACTCCAAAGCCGTGATCGAGTTCAGTGAAAACTCGCGAGCGTTACAGGCATCGCAACAAGCATTCGGTAAGACCAAAGATCTAACGTTGTTTAACTACATCTAGTATGACACTCATACACATTGTCTGATTTTGATGCCTTATGTGCAAAGCCTTAAGCGCGATAAGTCGACGTAACCTGAGAGTCTGAGATGTCATGCGGCACGATTTTACCCAAAGCGGCAATGATGCGGGAGGCAAGTCGGGCGGCAACAGGGCAGCGTTCAATACCCTTGGGCTAAGATGAGTCTGACAAACCGGAAATAGCTTAATGATAAAGCTAACTTATTGTTTATTTGATTCTTTTAAAAGTAGTTAAATAATTTACGCAAGTTGGCACACAAATTGTATTGAAAATATCAGAACAGATTTAGAGATTCTAAACCCTGCGTTTAAGGCAGATTTAGCAAGTAACTTTTACGGTCAGTGCTTATCCAAATGAGAGTAAAGCTGGCCGCTTCGCAAAAGCTTGCGAACTCAACAGGAGAGCAAAATGGCTGTAACAGTTAGTACTAACGTCTCCGCGATGACCGCGCAGCGTTACCTAAACAAAGCGACTGATGAATTAAACACGTCGATGGAGCGCTTATCTTCAGGACATAAGATTAACAGTGCAAAAGATGATGCGGCAGGTCTACAGATCTCTAACCGCTTAACTGCACAGTCTCGTGGCCTAGATGTCGCAATGCGTAACGCGAACGATGGTATCTCGATTGCACAAACCGCTGAAGGTGCGATGAATGAGGCAACCTCTGTCATGCAACGAATGCGTGACCTTGCGATTCAATCATCGAACGGTACTAACTCTCCAGCTGAGCGTCAGGCGATCAACGAAGAGTCAATGGCATTGATTGACGAGCTAAACCGTATTGCAGAAACCACTTCATTTGGTGGTCGTCGTCTATTGAACGGCTCATTCGGTGAAGCAGCATTCCAGATTGGTGCGAGCTCAGGTGAAGCCATGATCATGGGACTCACCAGCATTCGTGCGGACGATACTCGCATGGGCGGTGTGACCTTCTTATCTGAGAACGGTAAAGATAAAAACTGGAGCGTTGACCCAGCTAAATCTGACTTGAAGATCACGCTACCAGGTATGGGTGAAGACGAAGACGGCAATGTTGATGATCTAGAAATCAACATTAATGCCAAAGCGGGCGACGACATCGAAGAGCTTGCCACTTACATTAATGGTCAGTCTGATATGATTAATGCGTCTGTAAGTGAAGATGGCAAGCTGCAAGTTTTTGTCGCGCACCCAAACGTTCAGGGCGAGATTTCCATTTCTGGTGGATTAGCATCTGAGCTTGGCCTGAGTGATGAACCTATCAGAACGTCAGTACAAGATATTGATATGACCACGGTACAAGGTTCTCAAAACGCGATTTCTGTGCTGGATTCGGCACTGAAATACGTAGACTCGCAACGTGCAGACTTAGGTGCGAAGCAAAACCGTTTGAGTCACAGCATCAACAACTTGGCGAATATCCAAGAAAACGTTGACGCATCGAACAGCCGAATTAAAGATACAGATTTTGCGAAAGAAACCACGCAAATGACCAAAGCACAAATTTTGCAACAAGCAGGTACATCGATTCTTGCTCAAGCGAAACAGTTGCCAAACTCTGCAATGTCACTATTGCAGTAGTTTACTTAGCCTGTACTCAATACATTCAGACGTGGATGGGAATGCAGGCTTTTGGCAAGCAACTTTACAATAGAATGAGCGGCTCTCTCATCTCTCACCTGCCAATCATTTTCAATGTAAAGTTGCACTCGGTATGCCGGAAATGTGTTCATTTCTCTTGATCTCCACATAGGCTCTGGCGACCAACCTAGCCCCAGTTCTCTCAAAGGAAAAGGGGCTTTTTCTTTTCTAGTTTTCACGTCTATCGTCTGCGAACTTACCTTTAATTGTTTCCTTTTGCTGGTTTTCTATACAATTTAGCCCTCTCGGCTCGATTTGTGGAAACTTGAGCACTTTTTCTTACTTTTCTTCAATTTTATTAGCTAAATCTCGCAATGTTATTTTTTTAAACTTTTTTCTAAAGCTTCTGAATTTGGTGTCGTTAATAGAGGTAACTTTGAGAGAACTACTTGGTTTTCCGAGACGTCGGAAGCCGCTACACCGGAAAATCAATTGGAGAAATCACCATGGCAGTGAATGTAAACACTAACGTATCAGCGATGACCGCTCAGCGTTACCTAAACAACGCAAACTCAGCTCAACAAACTTCTATGGAGCGTTTGTCTTCGGGTTTCAAAATCAACAGCGCAAAAGATGACGCTGCGGGTCTGCAAATCTCGAACCGTTTGAACGTACAAAGCCGTGGTTTGGATGTAGCGGTTCGCAACGCGAACGACGGTATCTCGATTGCACAAACTGCTGAAGGTGCAATGAATGAGACCACTAACATTCTTCAACGTATGCGTGACTTGTCTCTGCAATCAGCAAACGGTTCAAACTCGAAAGCAGAACGTGTTGCGATTCAAGAAGAAGTGACCGCACTCAACGACGAACTAAACCGCATCGCAGAAACAACCTCTTTCGGTGGTAACAAGCTGCTAAACGGTACCCACGGCGCGAAATCGTTCCAAATCGGTGCGGATAACGGCGAAGCGGTAATGCTTGAGCTAAAAGACATGCGCTCAGACAACAAAATGATGGGCGGTGTAAGCTACCAAGCAGAAAGCGGTAAAGGTAAAGATTGGAACGTTGCCCAAGGCAAGAATGACCTAAAAATCAACCTAACGGACAGCTACGGCCAAGAGCAAGAAATCAACATCAGCGCAAAAGCGGGTGACGATATCGAAGAGCTTGCGACTTACATTAACGGCCAAACTGACCTAGTGAAAGCCTCAGTAGACCAAGACGGTAAACTGCAAATCTTCGCTGGCAACAACAAAGTTGAGGGCGAGGTCGAGTTTTCAGGCGGTCTATCTGGTGAACTAGGCTTAGGCGAAGGCAAAAAAGTAACAGTAGATACTATCGACGTAACCTCAGTTGGTGGCGCACAAGAATCTGTTGCTATCATCGATGCGGCACTGAAATACGTAGACAGCCACCGCGCAGAGCTAGGTGCATTCCAGAACCGTTTCAACCACGCAATCAGCAACTTGGACAACATTAACGAGAACGTGAATGCGTCGAAGAGCCGTATCAAAGATACAGATTTCGCGAAAGAAACGACGGCAATGACCAAATCACAAATTCTATCGCAAGCGTCAAGCTCAATCCTTGCGCAAGCGAAACAAGCGCCTAACTCAGCGCTAAGTCTGCTAGGTTAATCAATTAAACAAAGCAAGAAACCAAAGCCAGGCTCATCCCTGGCTTTTTGCTTATTGGCTATAACGATTCAGATGTGTCCTGACATTATGTTCGATAAGGCATTCATATCGATTAGATGATCTCTTTAAATTCCAATGTTTCTGCGATGGTGGCGCAGAGACACCTGAGTCAAGCAGCTGCGCAAAATGTTGAGTCACAACGCAACCTAACTTCGGGGTTTCGAATCAACTCGGCGAGCGATGATGCGGCAGGTTTACAGATATCGAATACTCTCCATGTACAAACGAGAGGGCTTGATGTCGCCTTAAGAAATGCGCACGACGCTTTTTCTGTTGCTCAAACAGCGGAGGGAGCATTGCACGAAAGCAGTGACATATTGCAACGCTTACGCTCTCTGGGGCTTCAAGCAGCAAACGGCAGTTATGACTCAAGTGATCGGCAAAGTATTCAATATGAGGTCGTAGCGCTGCAAGATGAGCTTGATCGTGTCGCGATCACGACAACATTTGCGGATAAAAACCTGTTTGATGGATCTTACGGTTCACAAAGTTTCCATATTGGCGCGAACGCTAATTCAATCTCTTTGACGTTACGTAACATGCGTAGCCATATCCCAGAGATGGGAGGGCAGCATTATGTTGGTGATGCGGTCGATAAAGATTGGCGAGTCACTAAAGATAACCAAACCCTAAAAGTCGAATACCAAGACAGTAAAGGGCAAACCCAAACGGAATCGATTGGACTCAAATTGGGTGACCGTATAGAACAGGTCGCCACTTACATCAATGCTCAACAATCGATAGTGAATGCTTCAGTAACGGAAAACAACGAACTGCAATTCTTCGCTTCTACGATGAAGGCGCCAGAGGGTGTGGTTCTCGAAGGGAGTTTAGCGGATGAGCTTGATGTGAGCGCTGGTCAATTAGTCACAATGGATGACATTGATATGTCGACGGCAGGTAAGGCTCAGCTTTCAGTTGGAGTGATTGATGCAGCAATTAAGTACGTTGATTCGCACCGAAGTGAAATTGGCAGCTTTCAGAACCGTGTAAACGGCTCGATGGATAACTTAAATACTGTGAATCGGAGTGTTACAGAGTCCAAGAGTCGAATAAGAGATACAGACTTCGCAAGAGAATCTACAGAAATGGTGCGTTCTCAAGTGCTCCAAGATGCGACAACTGCATTACTCGCTCAAGCGAAGCAAAGGCCGAGCTCAGCACTAGGCTTGCTCAGTTGAACGTGTTTCAGCGATGCACATCGCTCAGAAAAAAGTCAGATAATAAAAAACGCTGCCATTGGCAGCGTTTTTTTCGTGTTCGATTAAGTAAAAATTACTTAGTTACACGTAGAACTGGAGTTTCACCAACAGTTACAGAACCAGAAAGCTTGTTTAGCTCTTTGATTTCGTCCATGTTAGAGATAACAACTGGAGTTAGCGTTGACTTCGCTTTCTCTTCTAGAAGAGCTAGATCGAATTCAATTACAGTGTCGCCAGCTTTAACAGTTTGACCTTCTTCAGCGATACGCGTGAAGCCTTCGCCTTTTAGTTCAACTGTGTCGATACCGAAGTGAACGAAAAGCTCAACACCGTCGTCAGACTCGATAGAGAACGCGTGATTAGTTTCGAAGATCTTACCGATAGTACCGTTTACAGGAGCTACCATTTTGTTGCCTGCTGGCTTGATAGCAATACCGTCACCAACGATTTTCTCAGCGAAAACAACATCTGGCACGTCTTCGATGTTTACAATCTCACCAGAAAGTGGCGCGATGATTTCGATAGCACCAGCGTCAGCGCTGTCATCAGATACAAGCTTCTTAAGTTTGTCAAACAGACCCATTGTGTCATGCTCCTAAGGTTTGGTTTTATTCTGTCGAATTATAGTATACCAATATAGCTCATTAGACGACTTTTTTCGCCGTCTAATGGCCATTAAGTATTGAATTACTTGGTACTACCGATTACTGAGCTTTCTCAGCAATAAACTTTTCTACCACGGCTTCGATTTCTTCTGCTGTCGGTAGAGAAAGGGCTTCTTCAGCCATTGCTTTCACTTCTGCGAAGTTAGAGTTACGAACTACTTTCTTCACTTTAGGGATTGAAATGCCGCTCATTGAGAACTCGTCCAGACCCATACCTAGAAGTAGAAGTGTTGCACGCTCGTCACCTGCAAGTTCACCACACATACCAGTCCATTTACCTTCTGCGTGAGAAGCGTCGATAACTTGCTTGATCACTGTAAGTACAGCTGGTGATAGTGGGTTGTATAGGTGAGAAATCATCTCGTTACCACGGTCAACCGCTAGCGTGTACTGAGTTAGGTCGTTTGTACCGATAGAGAAGAAAGACACTTCCTTCGCTAAGTGGTGTGCGATCGCAGCAGCAGCAGGAGTTTCAACCATAACACCGATTTCGATGTTTTCGTCGAACGCGTGGCCTTCAGCGCGTAGCTCTTCTTTGTACTCTTCGATCGCTTTCTTAAGCTCACGGATTTCTTCGACAGAGATGATCATTGGGAACATGATACGCAGTTTGCCGTGTGCAGAAGCACGTAGAATGCCACGTAGCTGATCACGAAGGATTTCACGACGATCTAGACTGATACGTACAGCGCGCCAGCCTAGGAATGGGTTCATCTCTTTTGGAAGATCCATGTATGGGAGATCTTTATCGCCGCCGATATCCATAGTACGGATGATCACAGCTTGACCGTTCATTGCTTCCGCAACTTCTTTGTACGCTTGGTACTGTTCTTCTTCAGTTGGTAGCGCAGTACGGTCCATAAATAGGAATTCAGTACGGTACAGACCAACACCTTCACCGCCGTTACGAAGGATACCGTCACAATCTTTCACTGTACCGATGTTACCGCAAACTTCTACACGGTGACCGTCAGTCGTTTCTGCGTGTAGGTCTTTCAGTTTCGCTAGCTCTTCTTTTTCAGCTAGGAATGCTGCTTTAACCGCTTTCGCTTCTTCTAGCTCAGCTTCTGATGGGTTGACAACAATCTTGTTGTTCATTGCGTCAAGAATCAGCATGTCGCCATTCTTAACTTTCTTCGTGATGTCGTTAGTACCAACGATAGCTGGAAGCTCAAGTGAGCGAGCCATGATTGAAGTGTGAGATGTACGACCGCCGATGTCACAAGCAAAACCAAGCACGTAGTCTAGGTTAATTTGTGCAGTTTCAGATGGCGTTAGGTCGTAAGCAACAAGAATTACTTCTTCGTTGATATCGCTAAGCGAAACAATGTTGATGCCTAGTGCGTTCTTAACAAAACGAGAACCGATATCGCGGATGTCAGTTGCACGCTCTTTTAAGTATTCGTCGTCTAGAGACTCAAGAGCACATGCTTGCTCTTCGATCACTGAGTGGATAGCGTGATCAGCAGTCATCTTGTCGTTTTTGATAAGTGCTAGGATTTCCTCTTCTAGCTCTTCGTCTTCAAGAAGCATGATGTGACCTTCAAAGATCGCTTCTTTTTCTTCGCCAAACGTTTCAAGCGCTTTTTGCTTGATAGTTTCTAGCTGAGCTGCAGATTTGTTACGAGCGTCAAAGAAACGCTGAACTTCAGCTTCTACTTGATCGTCAGAAATAGTGTTTGTGTTTAGGACAATTTCATCTTCTTGAAGTAGTAGTGCTTTACCGATTGCAATACCAGGAGATGCTAGGATGCCTGAAATCATAGCCTTACCTTAAGTTTGGTCAACTTTATAAAACGGGAGAATAATGGGTGCGCTAACGAATAGTTTTAGCTTAGTTTTGAGCCTATTTCCAACGAAGCCATTTTGCTTTCACAAAATGGCTTCTGGAGTAGGAGACCGGATTAGTGTAGTTGGTCCATTAGAGCAACTAGGTGGTCAACTGCTTGCTGAGCTTGTGGGCCTTCAGCAGAAATAGTAACTTGAGTACCTTTCACTAGGCCTAGTGTTTGTAGTTTGAACAGGCTCTTAGCGCTAGCGCTTTTACCGTTAGAAGTCACAGTGATGTCTGCGTCGAATGCTTTTGCTTCTTTAACAAACTGTGCAGCTGGACGAGTGTGAAGGCCGTTTTCTGCTGTGATTTCTACTTGCTTCTCGTACATGTGATATACCCCAATAAATGTATTTTTTTGTTAGTTTGTGACCAGATTTTAGCTTAACTGCTTTACATCTTGTGCGCTAGCACGGGAAGAGTTCAAAGCGCGTCAGTTCTGATACTAGTCAAAAGTTTGGTAACTACGCAACTGTTTGCGTGCGTAATCACTTTGAAACCTTTTTGTGTTCTGCTTCTTTATTTTGAAGCTAGAAATAAAACACCCTGATATTACCAAAGGTAGGGCAGGGATCAACAAAAAAGCCCCTAAACGGGGCTTTTTTAAACTAAAAATTGATTTGAACACATATTATTGTTGGTTCTCTTTTTCGGTAAAGATACCTGCAAAGAGTGCTGTACTTAGGTAACGCTCACCGGAACTTGGCAAGACAGTTACAATTGTTTTTCCTTCAAATTCAGGTAGTTCCGCAAGTCGGTTCGCTGCAACAACCGCTGCACCAGATGAGATACCAGCTAGGATACCTTCCTCTTCCATTAGGCGACGAGCCATCTCAATCGCTTCTTCTGAGGTAACTTGCTCAACACGGTCAATAATGTCTAAATCGAGGTTACCAGGGATGAAACCAGCACCGATACCTTGAATTTTGTGTGGGGCAGGCTGGATTTCTTCGCCAGCAAGTGCTTGTGCAATAACCGGAGACTCTGCTGGCTCAACTGCAACAGAAGTGATGGCTTTGCCTTTTTCACCTTTGATGTAACGGCTAGTACCTGTAATAGTACCGCCCGTACCAACACCAGCAACGAATACGTCGATTTCACCGTCTGTCGCTTCCCAAATCTCAGGGCCCGTAGTCTTTTCGTGGATTTCTGGGTTCGCTGGGTTGTCAAATTGTTGAAGAAGTAGGTACTTCTCAGGGTTGCTTGCTACGATTTCTTCTGCTTTAGCAATCGCCCCTTTCATGCCTTTCGCCGCTTCAGTCAGCTCAAGGTTCGCGCCTAGTGCTTTTAGTAGCTTACGGCGTTCTAGGCTCATTGATTCAGGCATGGTCAATGTTAGCTTGTAACCGCGAGCAGCCGCTACGAATGCTAGAGCAACACCAGTGTTACCACTGGTAGGTTCTACAAGCTCTACACCTGGCTTAAGAAGGCCCGCTTTCTCTGCTTCCCAAATCATGTTTGCACCGATACGGCACTTAACACTGAAGCTAGGGTTACGCGCTTCAATTTTTGCGAGAACTTTGCCTTTACTTACTTTGTTTAGACGAACGAGAGGTGTATTACCAATAGTAAGAGAGTTATCTTCGTAGATTTTGCTCATAGTGATGTTCCTTCATTACACGTTGTGTGAATATGGATAGAAGAATATGCGGTATGAAAAAAAGGGAAAAGGATTAAAAAGTTATATCTTATTAGGTTGGCCCAGAACTTGATAAAAGAAAAGGGAAAAGCTGGCGCTGATCCCTTTCCTTAATCTCTAATCGACTATCGTTGGTGCTTAAACTCCGCGACCCACATAGCGGTTGCACCACATATTGCTACAGGCATGACAATGAGGTTCAAAATTGGGATCGTCGTAAACACAGACACCAATACCCCAAAGCCATAGGCCTTACCTTGCTTTTGTTTCAATTTGTAACGCATGTCGTTAAATGGGATTTTATGGTTATCAAACGGGTAGTCACAATATTGAATCGCGAGCATCCAGGCGGTAAAGATAAACCATAAAAATGGGCCTACTGTTTGTCCAAGGGCAGGGATGAGCAATAATAGGAATAGGCCTATTGCTTTAGGTAAAATGTAAAGGAGCTTTCTCCACTCACGAGCTAAAACGCGAGGAACATCTTTCAGGACGGCAGTGAAACCATCATCATTTACTTTTTGTCCCGTTAAGTACTCTTCCACTTTTTCAGCCAAGAGGCCATTGAATGGCGCGGCGATAAAGTTCGCGAGCGTGCTGAAAAAATAGGAGAAGGTAGCGAGTATCGTCAGAGCGAGTAAAGGCCAAAGAATGTAAGTTAACCAGGATAAAAACTCAGGCAGCTGCCCAATCCAGCCTTCTATCCATATATTAAGGTTTGAAAATAGATAGAAGATGGCACCACCTACAAGCAAGATATTTGCAAGTAGAGGTAAGATGACAAAGCGCCTGATTTTAGGGGCAAGTGCCAATTGTATCCCGTATAGAAAATAACCGAACCCGGTTCTCTGCTGATTGTTTTGCTTCATGTCTATTTTGGCTTCGTGTAAATGAAAACTCATTGTACCTGTGAGGACTTTTCTTTCAATGCCCTGACAAATGACGTCTTGTTAAGTGGAATCGTGGCAAGAATCACAACAAAAAACGGAACTTCTTGCATTAAGTTGTTCTAAATCTACATATAGTTTTGGTAAAGTAAACGTATCATTCAGATTTATTGCACTTGGGTTGCTGCTCAAGGAACTGCGAGTAGTAAAAACAAGTATATTGAGAGTAAATAATGCAGGAATTGCGATTCGTACTCATTGTTGTTGGCGCATTAGCCATCGCGGCATTACTGTTTCATGGTTTATGGAGCAGTAAAAAAGAAGGCAAAGCAAAGTTTGGTAACAAGCCACTTGGTAAGCTGGATGTTGACCAAGAAGACAAAAATGATCTTGTTGAGAAAGAACGAGACTTCGCTCCCGCTCCTGAAGATGACTTTGAGATCATTCGCAAAGATCGCAAAGAACCAGATTTTGGGATGGCGAATTCTTTCGACAACAAGTTTGAATCTGACCCGTTATTCGGTGGCCCATCTGAAGTCAAACAGACGCAGCAAGAGCCGGATGACATCCCTTCATTTGTTGCAGAAAAAGATAAAGAAGAGGACGTTGAGCCTGTTGTTCAAGCAACAGTAGCTGAAGAGCCATTCCAGCCCGCTGTGGAAGAAGACGCTATTCCCGCCGCGTTTGATATTACGGAGAAAGAACAGCAAGTCGAAACGGTTAGTGAGCCTGTCGTTGCAGAGCCTAAGGAAGAGCCAAAGCTAGAACCTGAAATGCAAGTGATTGTATTGAATGTGCACTGTGCTGGTGAAGAGCCATTTGTTGGTACTGCTTTATTTGAAAGTATGCAACAAAACGGTCTAATTTATGGCGAGATGGATATTTTCCACCGTCATGTCGACTTGTCCGGTAACGGCAAAGTGCTGTTTAGCGTCGCTAATATGATGCACCCTGGTACGTTTGAACATGCTGATCCTGCTGAGTTTACAACGAAGGGTATTTCATTCTTCATGACATTGCCTTGTTATGGCGAGGCTGAACAGAACTTCAACTTAATGCTCCGAACTGCGCAGCAAATTGCTGATGATTTAGGTGGTAACGTACTTGATGACCAGCGCAACTTAATGACGCCAGATCGTTTAGCATCTTATCGACGTCAAATAGTTGAGTTTAATGCCGCTAACGCATAATCTTAACAGCAAATAATAATAGGGCTCCGGATGGAGCCCTTTTTCTTGGATTTCCCAACCTCACCGATTGAAAATACACGGGGCTTTACTATGTCTGAATCAGTACTTCAGCGACTAGAAGAACTAAAAGAGTCGTTGCATTACCACGCTGTGCGTTACTACGTGGAAGATAACCCAGAGATCCCTGATGCCGAGTACGACCGTTTAATGCGAGAGTTACTGGATATTGAATCTGAGAACCCTGACTTAATAACCGTAGACTCGCCAAGCCAACGTGTCGGTGGACAGCCTCTCTCTGCGTTTAGCCAAGTGACACATGAAGTACCGATGCTTTCGCTTGATAACGCGTTTGATGATAGTGAACTCGATAGTTTCCACAAGCGCGCACAAGAGCGCGTGGGCAGCCAGAGTGTGAAAGAATACTGTTGTGAGCCTAAATTGGATGGACTCGCCGTAAGTTTGTTATATGAGAATGGCGTGTTAGTTCAGGCGGCCACTCGAGGCGATGGTACTACGGGTGAAAACATCACAGAGAATGTGCGTACGATTAAAGCTATTCCTTTAAAACTCAGGGGTAATGACTGGCCAAATCGTCTTGAAGTTCGTGGTGAAGTCTTTATGCCGAAAGCTGGGTTTGAAAAGCTCAATGAATTAGCAAGGAAGAAAGGCGAGAAAATCTTTGTGAATCCACGTAACGCTGCGGCAGGTAGCTTACGACAATTGGATTCACGTATTACGGCTTCTCGTCCGCTTAGCTTCTATGCATACAGTGTAGGCGTGGTGCAAGGCGCAGAATTGGCAGCAAGTCATTACGAACGCTTTTTGCAAATCAAATCTTGGGGACTGCCAATGTGTCCGGAAACTAAGCGAGTTGAAAGCTTGGCGGATGTAAAAGCTTACTACCAAGATATATTGCAGCGTCGTGATGCCCTCCCTTATGAGATCGATGGTGTCGTTATTAAAATTGACGATATTGCCGTGCAAGAGCGTCTGGGGTTTGTTGCTCGCGCTCCACGTTGGGCGATTGCCTACAAATTTCCAGCACAGGAAGAAATGACGACACTGAATGAAGTGGAGTTCCAAGTCGGTCGCACTGGTGCGATTACACCTGTTGCTAAGCTAGAGCCTGTATTTGTTGGCGGGGTAACGGTAAGTAATGCGACGCTTCATAACGCAGATGAGATAGAACGTCTACAGGTCAAGATTGGTGATCACGTTGTGATCCGCCGTGCTGGCGATGTTATTCCGCAAGTCGTATCTGTCATCAAAGAGCGTCGACCAGAAACAGCTCGAGATATTGTTTTCCCAACTCAGTGTCCTGTTTGTGGTTCGCATGTTGAGCGGATCGAAGGAGAAGCGGTAACACGTTGTATGGGGGGCTTAGTTTGCCAAGCCCAACGCAAACAAGCGCTAAAACACTTTGTTTCTCGTAAAGCGTTAGACGTTGACGGTTTAGGCGATAAAGTGATCGAGCAGCTTGTTGATCGTGAGATGGTGAAAACTCCTGCTGACTTGTTTAAGTTATCAGCGGGGATTTTAACCGTACTAGATCGCATGGGGCCAAAGTCTGCGCAGAATATTGTGAATGCGTTAGAAAAATCCAAAGAGACAACTTTACCCCGGTTTTTGTATTCACTGGGGATCCGTGAAGTTGGCGAGGCAACCGCAGCAAACTTAGCAATGCACTTTAAAACGTTGGGAGCGATCCAAAATGCTACCGAAGAGCAGTTGATTGAAGTGCAAGACATCGGTGCTGTGGTTGCTCAACATATTACGACTTTCTTTAGTGAAGAACAGAACCAAGCGGTGGTTAAAGATTTGCTTGAACAAGGAATTCATTGGCCAGAGATTAATACTACTGAGCAGGTGGGGGAATTACCATTAGAAGGTAAAACAGTAGTATTAACGGGAACACTTTCTCAACTGGGGCGTACAGAAGCCAAAGAAGCCCTCCAAGCACTGGGGGCTAAAGTGACGGGTAGTGTTTCTAAGAAAACCGATATTTTGTTTGCTGGTGAAAATGCAGGTTCGAAGCTCGCAAAGGCACAAGAACTGGGTATCGAAATTAAAACAGAACAAGACTTACTCGAACTGATGAATTAAGTCTTCTCAAAAAAGCTAAAAAATAACTAAAAGCCCCGTATGGTAAGCATGCGGGGCTTTTTCTTGTTCACAATTAAGTGTTTTTTTATTGAGTAATTGATGCCTTTGTTCTTTTCAGTGATCAAGATCGAACCTTGGGTTATTGGTTTTTTTGGCTTTTTAGTCTGCGAGTGACTTCAAGTTGATACTTTTAAGTTAAATTTAAATGTTTGATTTTAAATGATATTTTATTGCGTTGTGTTGGTGTTGTTAAAAATAAGATCTGGATCAATAAGTTATATGGAACTTTGGAGTGGCTCATATTTTTTTAGAAAAAAAATAAGTTCCATTTGGATGTTTTTAGCTGCGAAGTTAGTCTTAATCACGTGGATACACGGTGTGTATGCAGGAACTAAAAAAAAGCCAAATTAGAAATAATGAGGTTTGATCAGGAATTTACTTCTCTCCTTCGGCGGCCAACTAAAGGTGAGATAGAAAAATACAGCTATATCCATTTTTAGGAGTTTTTCCATGGACAAATTTTTTAAGGTTTCAGCGTTAACCGCAGCAATGTTTGGTGTTGTTGCTGTCGCTCCAGCTACAGCGTCTACTGAAAGTGCAGCAGGTGGCGAGTACGTAGAGAAAGTGAACGAATTTATGCAAGACTCAAGTCTGAATGCATTATTCATAGTTGATACTCGTTCACGAACTCGTACAACAGGTAAGCCCGGCGGTGAAAATGGTGACCGTTGGAGTCGTCTAAACTACTCTTCTTACAACGCAATTTTAGACTTCACTTCTGGCTACCACGATGGTTGGGTGGGCGCAGATGTTGCGGCTTACTACTCTGGCGATCTTTACAACGATAGTCTTTACAATTCAAACGAAGGCTACCTATGTAACGAAATCTCAACTTGTAACAACCTAGACTGGGGTGCAGGTGATGGTCAGCAGCTTAAAGTTTACAAAGCAGCGCTGAAATTCAAAGCAAACGAAAACTTTAATGCTCGTTTCGGTATGTTACAGGCTGGTGGTAACGGTACAATCGGTAACGTTTGGAGCTTTGTACCTGGTACTTACCGTGGTTTCGAACTAAACGCTAAACTTGGGGATTTCAACCTAAGCTACTTTGGCGCAGACCAATTTACAGCACCTTGGCTGCTTCACGAAGATGATTACGCACCAGCGCTTTGGTCTGACACGTCATGGAGCTACCTACACTCTCTAGGCCTAAATGGTAACCTAACTGACAGCCTGTTTATGCAACTTGGCCTAGGCCAAGCAACTGGCGTTCAATATGCAAATGGTGTTGACTGGGGTGCAGGTCAAGTGACTAGCTACCACAACGAGACTGATAACACATCTTACAAAGCGTATTTGAAGTACACAGTGAGCGATCGTACAACTCTAGCATTTGATTTCTACGGTGTTGATGACGATGTGAAATACGATGGTCTAGGTTTCCACACTGGTCTATCTTTGAATCAATCTTTCGGTAAGCTAGCTTGGATGTCTGAGTTGCGCTACACAGACACAGATAACCGTGCGGACTTCGTTCCTCGTACTATTCATACATATGGTATGAACAATGGTACTTGGTCTCAGTGGTGGGACGCGCTATCTGACTGGAACAAAGCGGGTGAGCTAGCATGGTACAACCGTCTATCTTACAATCAAGGTAACGGCTGGAACTACTACCTAGGCTTTGGTTACGGTACTGGCGCTGACTCTGCAGCAAGCGGAGCATCAGGTGACTGGGATTACGAAAGCGAATACGCAGTTAACGCAACAGTATCTTACTCACTACAAAGTGGTGCGCTTAAAGGTTCTACCATTCGTTTACACGGTACAATCCTAGAACGTGATGAGTACGCAGGTGCTGGCGATGCGGATGAAACAGACTTACGTCTACAAGTTCTTATCCCTTACAGCTTCCACTAATACTTAATGAGATAATAAAAGGAGCCGCTAGGCTCCTTTTCTATTTCACTTCTCGGCCGTCGTATATTTTGCAATATAACGGTGGCAACATATGTACATTACCGTTTGGCAACTCACACTTTATCTCTGGACCTAACGTACGACCACCGGATGCACCATTAGCATGAGTGGTTAACGGAATTATGGCAAAAGATATTACTAATAGACCAGATAAAAATCTCATAATAATCACCTTAATATAAACTTTAAATATCTACGTGCTTGTATAAACCGTGACTACGCAGAAAGGCAAGGTTGAATAGGGCTCTTATATCAAACTAAGCTCTTACTTCTTTACTATTCCCATTCCCCACCTCTAAATCGACACATTTCACTTGGAATATTCGTAACGTCGCCACTTGGCATCTTACATTCGACTATAGGTCCCAAATTAGTTGTACCGCCGTTTCCGTTGTTGTAGGCAAAGGAAGAAAAAGAAAAAATACCGCACAACATTAAAAAGAGAAGCTTATTCATAGTACATCCTCTTACTTACCAAATAAAAAGCACTCAACTTAAATGCTTATGCGTTAAGTATGTATCCGAGGATAAAAAGATCAAAAAATAATTCAATAAAGTTTTATTTTTTAAAATAAATTTAGATCGATAATTTACCTATATATATTTCTATCTTATTGATTGTCGTGTGTTGAATAATTAAATAATAGGAAATGTGAGGTAGGGTATTAATAATATTACTAATACTTATTTTTTTCTCGATTTTAATTAAGGTAATGAAATGAAAGCAGTTGTTTAGATTAAAGTAATGGAGCATGATTTGCCCCATTACTTTGGCATAAATTAATTAGAATCAGGCTCAATGATTAAAATAATACCTTCAACATCGGTGATTCTTACGCGGGTACCGGCTGGAAGTGCTTGATCCGATTGTGCGGACCATGTGGTATCGGCTACCTTGATGCGATTGAGCCCGACGGAAAAGTCTTCTTCAAGGATAAGAGTACGCCCAATTAACTGCTTGTACTTTTGGTTCAGATCTCTTTCTTGGTCTTCTTGCTTGTCTTTAGACCATTGTCGTCGCCACCAAAGCCAGGTGGTGATTAAGCTGAAGCTTGCAAAGCAAAGCCATTGCAATTGCCAGCTCATTGGCAAAACGGTCATGATTGCTCCAACGATAAGTGCAGACATCCCGAGCCAGAGAAAATACCCTGCGGTACCAAGTAGCTCAACTGCTAAAAGAGCAAAGCCAAACGCTAGCCAATGCCAGAAAGAGATACCTTCCAACAAACTAAAAAAGTCCATAAATTATTCTTTATCTTGCTGTTTAAACATTTCTGCTATCCCTGCAACCGAGCCCATTAGTCCGGTTGCTTCTAATGGAAGCATAATGATTTTACCATTTTCGGCTTGACCAATGCTCTTGATCGCTTCGGTATAACCCTGTGCAATGAAGTAATTGACGGCTTGCATGTCACCTTTTGCAATGGCTTCGGAAACCATGTAAGTCGCTTTTGCTTCTGCTTGTGCGGCACGCTCACGTGCTTCTGCATGGAGAATAGCAGACTGCTTTTCGCCTTCAGCTTTTAATATCTCTGATTGTTTATGACCTTCGGCCTTTAATATCTCAGCTTGGCGAACCCCTTCTGCTTCAAGAATTTCCGCACGCTTATTACGCTCGGCTTTCATTTGCGCATTCATTGCAGCGGTCAGATCGGCTGGTGGCTGGACATCTTTAATCTCAATTCGTGTGACTTTTACGCCCCAAGGGTTTGTTGCTTGGTCAACAATCGCCAACAGCTTAGAGTTGATCATGTCGCGTTGGCTCAGCATTTCGTCCAGTTCCATTGAACCTAAAACGGTACGAATGTTGGTAAGGGTCAAGTTTCTAATAGCGTGTTCTAAGTCGTTGACTTCATAAGCCGCTTTGGCAGCATCGATCACTTGAACAAATCCGACAGCGTCAATAACCACGTTAGCGTTATCTTTTGAAATGACCTCTTGCGCAGGAATATCGAGAACGCGCTCCATCATATTTACTTTTTGACCAACTTTATCAACGAATGGAATGATCAAGTTTAAACCCGGCTTTAATGTGTGGGTGTAGCGTCCGAAGCGTTCAACTGTCCAGTTGTTTCCTTGCGGAACCGTTTTAATGGCTGAAGATAAGATAACGACAGCAAGAACGACGAAAATACCGATGGTGATCAGTGAATCAATTGGCATGAGTTATTCCCTTAAGTGCATAATGTTCGATCCATTTTTACCTATTTATAGACAATAGACAATTGAAGTTCTGAGACCTTTGAGAGGTTATTGGTTTTTTATATGACAAAGGCCGGAAACACCGGCCTTTGTCATTGCATGGTTTTACTCTCGCTATTTCGCGGGGTATTCAATCCAACTTGAACCATCAAGAGAAACATAATACTTCCCTTGTACTTCAATCACAGTAGAGCCTGAGTTCTGCGCGACAATTCGTGTTTCTGGTAGGTTCTCTGTCAATATTGAAGGGCTAAACGTCTTACTTTGATAAATGTTTTTATCCAGGATATTCGAAACGAGCTGCGACAATGCCAGATAGCTAGATGGCTCGCTTACGTGTTCGGTGTCGCCCTGACGCTGAATTCCTTCTCCGAAGATTTTAATTCCTACCGGTGTATGAATGATTGTCGGTGCAGGAATTTCTCGCATACCTGAAATTTGCATGCGGTCTCCTCGCATACCACCACCATGTTCTGGTACCAAAGCGACAACGATGTTGCGTTTTGAGGACTCTAAGGTTTTAAAGAACGCGTGGAGGTCATCAAGCAAATTCTTAAGGCGCATTTTGTAGCTAGCAATAGATGTGCTTGAGTTCGTATTGATGATCCTGTTGCCATCATGTAGTGAAATTGAGTTGTAGAGTGCCACGACTTTGTCGTCACTACTGTTAAGTCTTTGCTGCCACCAGTTATCCAATACTTGCTTATCGCGGAAGATCGAAGAGCCATCAAAAGATTTTTGGTAAGGAGTTAAGCCTTCTTGAGACATAAGAGCCCCTTGTAAGTCGCCGTCTTTTTTGATCAATTCAAGGAAGCTATCAAAGACACCATTGTGGTTCATCAGTAAATTTTCTGTGAAGCCTAGTTCTTTCAAACTTTCGAACAAGTAGCACTGCTTTGATGGTGCTGGCTGGAACAGTTGACTGTGTTCTTGTTGACCACAATTGGCTCGTAGCAGACGAATGACAGCAGGCCCACTGTATGACGTAGCGGAGCTAAAATTGTCGAACATGATGTCAAACTCTTTGAACAGAGGATGATCAGCCAGTCCTGCAATTTCGATGTCATCCCACGCGACCGAACAAATACTCAAGAACAGCAAATCAAAAGGAGCATCCATTGCGCTGTTGGTATCGAATGTCACATGTCGGGAAGCTTCTTTAGAAAAGAAATCTGCAGTTAACGTGTTGAGACTGGCATCATTAATTTCCGTTATTTGAGGTTGTTTGCTAGCAGTAACCTCGGTTGTTGGCTGTTGTTGGGCTACTTCTGCAGCCACTGTTGTCTGAGGTTCAGTCGTCATAGGAATACTTATATAGACCATCGCAATAACCACAAAGACTGAAACCCTAACAAACTTGCTCAAAATAAAGTACGCACCACACAAAGCGAGCAATCCGAGTATTGCTTGGAATGATAAAAATCGTCCCAAAAGCTCGACCAGATAACTCGATTCAAACTGCATTAACTGTCCCGCTTGAGCCCAAAGACGGTTTAGAGGAGGTAGGTAAGAATCGTAATGCAAGAGCCACGCTGCGGCGACAAATGAAACGATATGGCGCACCGCATTTAGGCTTTTCATCGAGATAGGAAGCAGGATGAAGATCAACAGCGCAAAGTTTTCCATTGGATGGAAATCGATGATTCCTTGAAAATAGAGCGCTGTTTTTGCGATAAAGTAAATGTTCCACCAGCCCAATCCTATAGTGAGGGGGGTAGAGTCATGAGAATGCGATGTCATTACTTAAGCTTCTTGGTGTTAGTGGCTGATGTATCTAGCTCAAAATAGCGCGAGCGTTTTAAGTGTTTGTGGTAAAAGCGTCGGGTAGCGTTTACTAGGTCACGTAGAAAGTATCCTAGGAGTAGGCCAATACCTGAACTGATACACACGGTCAGTAAAAAATCGTTAATATTCATGAACGTTCCTTGAGCTCAATGGTTTTTTTCACAGCAAACAAAGGAGGAACATCAACCATAGAATTAATGGTGTTATGGAACATTTTCCTCTCTGTCGCCAGAGCTGAAACGTCGTCGGATATGACGGCTTCATCTTGAACGATGAATTTTAACTCTGTTTCGATATCTAATTGAGTATCAAACGTGTGAGTTGAGTGAAATAAGTCTCTCACTGGGAACTCAAATATATTGTTGAGTGCAATGTCAATATCGCTATGTCGAATAGCACTGAACAAGACATACAGAGCTTTGTTGCAGGCTGTCACAACGTCGCCATCTCTTCGAATATGGCAAAGACGTAAACATTCCTCTCCCGTCATGCCTGGTAATAAGTTCAGCTTGATAAGCGCAAAGTTCACATTTGAGTGTGTTGAGTGGGAAATGACGTCAATACAGTATTGGCTAAAGTCCTGGTTTTGTAAGTAGCCTTTGCTACCAAACTTAAGGTCATACTTTAAGAGCGCCTCTAAACTGTCAGGAATTGGACGCGTAAGCATCTGGCCTTGAATTGCTTCAACCTGAGTCATAAAGCGCATTGGGGGGATTTGCGCGTGAGAAATGAAGTTTGCCCCCGAGCGAAGTAAGAACTTTTCATCTGCATATCTCAGACATTGTTGGGTCTCCCTGACAATAATCTTTAGCTGACGGCCATACGCGGACCTTAAACGGTAGCAATCTAACGCGATCTGTTGAACTTCGCTTTGGTTATCACAGCTGAAAACAATAGTTGAAGAGCGAGGGTTGTTTAACATCGCTATGAGCTCTTGATTACTCTCAGCCATACTCATCCCTTTTGGGGCTTTCTCGCTTTCTCTGAAGGCTCCTCTGCTGATATATATTCTATCACTATCCGATTTGTCTTCCTGTATGGCACGAGGCTGATGCGTTTCGTAAGACGTTGCTTTTAGCTTCTTATCTTTAGTGTTAGAGAGAAGGTATTCGTCTTGGGAAATTACACCGTGTTTATTGGACCAAAAATCCACAAGATAGCAGTAGCGAGCATCATCTAATGATGTCATGGTCGCCAAACCGGCGATGTATCTATTATGAGAAATAAGAATGGGTTTTAATATTGAAGTCGTCAGATGCCCATATATACAAACACTAATAGTGAGTTTTTTATTATTTGCTAGTTCATTTAAGTTTCGTAGGAAAATACTTACAAAATAATCATCACTTGATGATAGTAGTGAATCTGGAACTACTAATATATATGTGGAGAGTTTCTTTATATTTGTTTGGCGAATGTCTTTCACAAGATTTATAGCGTTCGGCGCTTTATTTGTGAATTTGTTGCTAAGAAAGAAACACTGTTCAATATGGAGTGTGGATAACTCATTGAATTTGCATAAGGCTTCATCATTCAATGCAGACAAAAAAGTTTCCTTGTCTGTAAAGCTTGTAAGTGAAGTGTTGTTATTTTCTGGTAGCGTACTGAACAAATAATCAATGATCATTTGCTTATGTGTAAACAAGTTTACATAAACAGAACTTATCTCTTTTTCAGAAGTAATAGCGGATAACCCGGAGATTGCTGACATCAAAAGGCCTTATATTCAATAGTTTACTGTCATTGTGCGTTGTGGCTTACAATCCGCTGTATGCTAATCGTTACAATGTTAACTTTTCTTGGCGACAAGAAAATGACGCCAAGATATTAAACGAAATTGATCAAAAATTAAAATAGTTATAGCATTGCTTCATATGATGTTTATAAGTTTAAATTCAATAATTTTCAAGCCTATGATTTTGCTGTAAATTATTTATTTCACTTATATGTCGTAAATGGATAATTACAATTCACCTTCATAACCCCTGTTTCTGAAGTCAAACATCATTTAGGGATTTATTAATTATGTGAACTAATAAACAGCCCTGTTCACATTCATTAGCATTCTGTAAATATGAGACGCATAGTTCGATGCGTCAATTTTTTAACAATGGAATTTATACTGCAAAGAGTAATTGGCGGGATTGCCATTACCGCAGTTTAAACACCGTTATATTGTGAAAAAAATGTTGTGACTGAGTCTGCAAAAGATATTAATTCGATCTACTCTTCTTATAACTTAACTCAACATAAGTATATTGAAACAACAGAAAACGAGTCTTACGTGCAAGCTAAAAATAAGTGGTTGGTCTTTCAAGCCAACGGTGCTCGTAATGCTCTGTTTCAAGTGCGTATTAAGCAGACAGGTTTAGAGACTGAAGCGATATGAAACGCCTTCTTTTTGTTAGTTTAAAAGGTGGTTGTGGCTCAACGACCGTCGCTGCGAACTTGGCACAAGCATTAGTTAAGATAAACAAACAGGTACTGGCCATTGAGGTGGTGCCTAACAGTTTACTGCAAACTCATCTTGGCTTGCCGCAGGAAGAGAAAGATGGCTGGGCGAAACAACTTCTTTCAGATAAACCTTGGACCCAGGCTGGTTATGAAAGCCCACAAGGTGCACTTTTTTTACCGTTTGGCCATCTGAATTCTGAGCAGTTAAAAGCGTTTTTTAACGAGCGTTCTCACTACCTGTCAATGCTAGGTGAAATGACGTTGCAAGTGAGCGAAAACCGTGGTGAGCAGTGGCTGCTTTTTCACGCCGACTTAGCAGAGCTTACTGATCCTGAAGTGCGATCTTTTGTCGACTCAATGGATATGATTGTGGTGGTGGTAACGGCAGACGCCCTGAGTTATCTCACTCTTCAATCTTGGCTACAACATGAAGAGCTATCGAGATTGCTTCGCTCTGACAAATTACGTTTTTTGGTGAATAAGTATCAGCCAGAAACCGAAATTGGTCGTGATTTCATGTTGGTGCTGAAAAAGGAACTTAGCGAATCCTTGATTCCTGTTTCGATTCATCGAGATACGGCATTGCTTGAATGTGTGGCAAACCTGACGACCGTTCAACACTATTCGCCATCGAGCCAAGCCGCAAAAGATTTTCAGTCTTTTGCTTTTTGGTGTGTATCAGCGTTATCAAGCGCTCAGGACCAAAGCTAATTTATGCGAAGTCTTAATCTGATTTTCCAACGTTGGGTAGTGGACCAATTCAGACTGCAGAAGAACGCTTACGAGCAAGCCTGGAATTGCAAAACAAACTGGGTTGGTGAGTGTGCTTTGTCTTTTTGGTTTTCATTGAGTTTTGTATTTTTAAAGCCGGCTATTTCGGGTGTTCCCTCATGGAAACTGCCTTTGGTTTACTATCCAAACGTTAATTTTGCTGCGCCAAGATGGTTTGATCCTGTACGTTTTATTATCCAAAGCGTGTGGTTGCTTTGCTTCAAGCAAAACGTAAATACAGCATGGTCCAAAAAAACCAGCAGCTTAGCGATGACTTTAGCCGAACAAATTCGCAATGCGTTCTACTTGCCATTTGAATTGGTTGCAAAAAGCGTCCGCTGGTTAGAACAGACAGCGAACAACATCAAAGATCCACAAGTTCGAGAGCGTATTAAAGCAAGTAAGTCAGCGATGGCGTTGAACTACACCTTGCTGTTTTTCGTGGTGTTAATCGCTTTGCTGTGTTTTACGGTGCCATTTGGTTATCAGGCTCAGACTGTCTTTGTGTTGTTACTCTGGGCATTAGCGATGATGGTTCGTCGCATGCCGGGTCGTTTTCCTACCATGCTTTTGATCATCTTGTCGGTTACGGCCTCATGTCGATACTTGTGGTGGCGTTATTCGTCTACCCTGAACTGGGACGATCCTGTTGCTTTGTTTCTAGGGGGCGTTTTACTTCTAGCTGAGACGTATTCTTGGATTGTGCTGATGCTTGGCTATTTCCAAAATATCTGGCCATTGAATCGCAAACCAGTATCGATGCCACCGGATCAGTCAACTTGGCCAACTATTGACTTGATGATCCCTACTTACAACGAAGATCTTGATGTCGTGAAAGCGACGGTTTATGCCTCGTTAGGTGTCGATTGGCCGAAAGACAAACTCAACATCCACATTCTGGATGACGGCAAGCGTGATAGCTTCCGAGATTTCGCCAAAAGTGTAGGGGTGAACTACATCCGCCGCCCAACGAATGAACATGCGAAAGCCGGTAACATTAACTATGCGTTGAAGCAGACCAGCGGTGAGTTTGTTGCGATTTTTGACTGTGACCATATTCCTACACGAGCATTTTTTCAGCTCACAATGGGGATGTTCCTGAAAGATCCAAAGTTGGCGCTTATTCAGACGCCGCACCATTTTTTCTCACCGGATCCTTTTGAGCGTAACTTATCGAACTTTCGTAACGTGCCAAACGAAGGCAACTTGTTTTACGGCCTGATTCAAGATGGTAACGACTTATGGGATGCGACTTTCTTCTGTGGCTCGTGCGCTATTTTACGTCGAGAGCCTTTAGAGGAAGTCGGTGGTATTGCAGTCGAAACTGTGACGGAAGATGCGCACACGTCTCTGCGCATGCACCGTTTAGGCTATCGTTCTGCATATCTTAAGCAGCCGATTTCTGCTGGTTTGGCGACAGAAACATTGTCTGCACATGTTGGGCAACGCATTCGTTGGGCTCGCGGGATGGCGCAGATATTTAGGGTAGATAATCCATTGACTGGAAAGGGGCTTAAGCTCTCTCAACGGCTTTGTTACGTCAATGCCATGCTGCACTTTCTATCTGGTATCCCAAGGATTGTATTCCTGATCGCACCATTGGCTTATTTGTTGCTGCATTCCTACGTGATTTATGCGCCAGCGCTGGCGATCATTTTGTACGTATTGCCCCATATGATCCACGCGAGCATGACCAACTCTCGTATGCAGGGTGACTACCGTTATTCGTTCTGGGGTGAGGTATACGAAACCGTGCTTGCTTGGTATATCGCAAGGCCAACAACGGTGGCTTTGTTTGCACCCCATAAAGGGACATTCAACGTAACGGCAAAAGGCGGTTTGGTTGAAAAATCTCACTACGATTGGGTGATCTCCCGACCATATTTGGTTTTGGTTGCACTCAACATTCTGGGCTTTGCTGTAGGGATTTACCGAATGGGGTGGGGGCCTCAAGACGAAATCGGTACAGTTATCGTGAACCTCGTTTGGACGATGTACAACTTGTTGATTTTAGGTGCTGCTGTCGCCGTTGCGGTAGAAGCCAAACAAGTGCGAAAAGATCACCGAGTAGAGGTAGCGACTCCTGTCGCGGTAAGGCTTCACTCAGGACACTTGATTCAAGCGCAGATGAAGGATTTCTCTTTGGGTGGCGTGCGCATTGAAATAGACGGAGTCGATGAACCAACCTGTGCGTACCTACTTGGCCAAACCTTAGAAGTGATCCTCAATCGCGGTGGTCAAGAATTCGTGTTCCCGATGACGGTTGCCTATGCTCATAAGGGGATATTTGGTTTACAACTCAACGAATTGTCTCATCAACAACAAATCCAATACGTCCAATGTACATTTGCACGTGCAGATACGTGGGCGAAATGGCAACAAGGTTATCAATCAGATAAGCCTCTATCGAGTATGCAGGCTGTACTGCAAGTCGGCTTTAATGGATACAAACGCTTGCTGCAACATTGTCCTAAGTTTGTTCAGGCCAGTGTGGATGCACTTTTATTTTGTATCGAATTTATTTGGTCACTAAGACCTCGTTATGTCCCAATCAGGACCTCAAGTCATGCTAAATAATAAAAAACTAACGGCGTTGACGACGGCTATCACTCTCATGTGTATGTCGGGCAGTCTCGCGGCACAAGAAGTAAGTCAGCAACAACCAACGCCTTTGGCACAGCAAGATGCTGAAAATTCGACCGTATTTAAGCGTGTCATTCCATTTAGTCAATTGGGTTACAGTGGTTCAATTGCTATTCAAGGTAGTGAGGCCAGTGCTTATATTGGTTTCGGTTCGCGACTCGATGAGGTGGTGTCTAAAGCCACGTTGTACTTTGACATCACACCTTCACCAGCGTTGCTCTCTTTGGTTTCTCACGTCAAAGTGTATTTGAACAATGAGCTTATGGGAGTGGCGTCAATCGTCGATGGTCAGCAAGGTAAAAAATTGAGCTTATCGATGCCGCTGGATACTCGTTACTTCAGTAACTACAACCAAATTCGCTTTGAGTTGATTGGGAATACTCAGAAAGAGTGTGCCAATCCAAATGACTCGAGCATTTGGGCTGAGATCAGCCAAAGCAGTCGAATTGAAATGTTCGCCCAAAAGACAATGCTGGAAAGTGACTTGAGCTTGTTGCCAGCGCCGTTTTTTGATGTCCGTGATTTCAGCCAGTTAAATCTGCCTGTCGTTATGGGCGGCAAATACGATCTGGATGATGTCAAAGCTGCCGGTGTCTTGAGCTCTTACTTTGGTGCTCTTGCGGGTTGGCGTGGCGCTCAATTCCCTTTTAGTGTCGACACGTTACCTAAGCGCAACGCCATTGTCTTTGTTACTAATGACAACAAACCTGAGTTTCTGAGAGATTTTCCAGACACGGATGGGCCTCGTCTTCAAGTCATCACTCACCCAACTGACCCGTACGTGAAGCTTCTTCTAGTGATAGGCCGTGACAGTAAGGATCTTAACGTTGCGGTGCAAGGTTTGGCGTTGGGAAACCAACTTCTTACTGGGCCAATCGCGAAGATTAATGAAGTCAAACAAATCAAACCACGAGTCCCGTACGATGCGCCAAACTGGGTGAGTACGGCTCGTCCCGTTGCATTATCTGAATTAGTCGAACAAAAAAGCATGTTGCAAGTGGAAGGTCGAACGCCTCCTCCAATCAATGTGAGTTTGCGCTTACCACCCGATCTCTTTACCTGGCAGAGCCGTGGTATACCGATGGATCTTAACTATAGGTATTCGCCACCAGCTGCGGATCATTCTGGTTCTCGCCTGACTTTGAGCATCAATGACCAGTTCATTGAGGCGTTTAACTTAACCACAAAAGGCCAAGGTGGTGAGTCTAACCGTGTGCGTGTTCCTCTGTTAGATGACAGTATTCTGAGTGGTGATGCGCTTGTTCGTATTCCGGCCTTTAAAGTTGGCAGTAAAAACCAAATCGAGTTTGAGTTTGGCTTTGCGTCGGTGACTGATGGGCAATGTCAGGTGACGCAACCAAGTAAGCAATACGCGGTCATTGATGGTGACTCTACGGTTGATTTTAGTGGTTTCCCTCACTACATCGAAATGCCAAATATGCGCGCTTTTGCTACTTCTGGCTTCCCTTACACGCGCATGGCCGATTTGTCAGAAACTGCGATTGTTGTTCCAGAGAGAGCACCAAAAGAAGTGTTGCAGACCTTCTTAAACGTCATGGGGTCGTTAGGAAGTGATTCTGGGTACCCAGGTATTCAGGTGCTTTTGACAGATAAATGGCATGCTGAGCAACTAAAAAATAAAGACATCCTGACGATTGGTGTTGTGGATGCACTAGAAGAAGCCGCTAATAACCCTGACCAAGTTAACTTAGTGGTTAAAGAAGGTCAGAGACAAATTCGCCTGCCAAGCAAAAATGAAAAGCAGCTCGGAATGAACTGGATGAGTCCAAGTGATGCTCGTCAAGTCGCCGCAGATTATGTTTCTGTCGAGGCGGAAGGCTCTTTTGCTGCTATTTATGGTGCAGAATCGCCATTTACGAAAAAACGCAGTGTCATTTCTATTATGGCGGCTCACCCGTCAGATTTTGCGTCGGTTGATCGCGCGTTGGCTGACTCCGGTAAAGTGGAGCACATGTTTGGCTCGGTGGTGACGTTGAGAAATAACGAAGTAGCAAGCTACAACGTGGGTTCGCACTACTATGTCGGTAAGCTTCCTGTGTGGCAGCTCGTTTGGTATCACTTCTCTAATCACCCAGTCATCGTTGCGTGCTTTGCCGCCTTGCTAGTGGTGATCGTAACCATTGTGCTTTGGCGCGTATTACGTCAAGTCGCGTCTAGACGTTTAGAAAAAACTGAGGAAGAGGAATAATGAAAAAACTCATCTCATTCCTTATGTTGTTCGTGTCTCCTTACTTGTGGGCTAACACCTGCGAGTGGCCACAATGGGAAACATTTAAGTCTGTATACATGGAGCAAGGCCGAGTCGTTGATGGCAGTGACGAGCGTATGATTACAACCTCGGAAGGTCAATCTTACGCATTGTTTTTTGCCTTGGTTGCCAATGACCCTAAAACCTTCGATCAGGTTTTAAAATGGACTCAATCACATTTAGCTGGTGGGGACTTGACGGCAAGGCTTCCTGCTTGGTTGTGGGGAAGAAAAGAAAATGGTCAGTTCGGAGTGTTGGATTCTAACCCAGCGTCAGATTCTGATTTGTGGATAGCTTACTCTCTTGTTGAGGCGGGGAGATTATGGAATAACTACTACTATCAGACCCTTGGACATCTGATCGCGAGTCGTATTTTACGTGAAGAAACCGTCAACATAGCGGGAGTTGGAACGGTATTGTTGCCAGCTCCAACGGGCTTTGATGCCGACGGCCAGTACCGTGTGAATCCGAGTTATGTTCCGTTACAACTGATTGCTCGTATGCAGTCGCTGTACCCGCAATACAACTGGGACTCAATGTATAAGGCAAGTGTTCACATGCTAGAGAAAACGATGCCAGCAGGCTTTAGCCCAGACTGGGCAGTATTGAGAAATGGTCGTTATAGCTCAGATGTGGTTACAGGGTCGATGGGCAGTTACAACGCCATCCGCACTTATCTTTGGGCGGGTATGCTAAATGACCGAGTTTCAGAAAAAGCAGTATTAGTACAAAAAATGCAGCCGTTTGTCGCGGCAACCAAAGCCCTTGGTGCGCCAGCGAGAGAAGTAAATACTGAAACGGGTAAATATACCCAAGCAGGAAGCGCAGGTTTTTCTGCTGCGGCTCTTCCGTTACTCTCGGCTTCTGGTGAATCTACGCTGTTGGAGACGCAGTTTCGTCGTGCTCAAAATGAACTTGTGGTGGACAAAAACGATCATTATTACGACAACGTATTAAGTCTATTTGGGCTTGGTTGGCATGAAGAACGTTACCGTTTTGGTGTGCAAGGTGAATTGCTTCCTGTATGGAGCGAGAGATGTCAGTAACAGGACGCGTGTTATGGTGGATTCCACTGGTTGCTTTGGCGGCTGGTGGCGTCGGCACTGTGCATGCAGAAAGCTTTAGCTCAACACCTCTGACAAAGTCGCAGCTCGCACAGGTCTACAAGCCTATCGAGCTGGTTCAATTTTCCACATCATTAGCACGAGTTGACTCGGTTGAGTGGTTGGTTGAGCAGCTAAAACTGGCGGATGCGATTGGCCGAGATGATATTGTCGAGAGTACTCTGGAGAGGCTGTTCGCGATTGAAGAAAGCAATCCAACGGGGCTTTTCTATCAAGCGAATATGTATCTGAAACGTAAGCAGCCAGAATTAGCAAAACTGGTATTTGAGCGCTTAATCAGACAGGCGCCTCATTCGACTCAAGCGAAAAACTTGTCATCGATTATGGCTATTCAGGGAGAGAAAAGAGCGGATTATCAGCGCGCTCAGTTGCTTGCAAAATCTGGTCGTTACGATGAAGCGATTCAAGCTTACAAAGCCCTTTTCCCAAATGGAATGCCATCACCAGCGTTACAACTAGAGTTCCTACAGTTGCAAAGTAATTTGCCTGGCAGTTGGAGCTCGGTAAAACAGGGACTGGAACGTATAAATGCAAATTATCCTAGTGTTCCGTCTTTTCAACTCGCGTTAGCCAACCACATTCGCAAAGAGAATCCTGCCGATCCATGGATTCTCGATACCTATAAAAAGTTAGCGCTTGCTCCTTCGGTTGGAACAAATGCGGCAACGTCGTGGTTGCGTGCATTGGATCAATTGCCTATTTCAGATCAAGTTGTTCAGCAATATGCCATCTTAGCTAGCTACTACCCGTCTGACATGGAGATACAAAGAGCGAATCAAAGCGCGAAAGATCGCTGGAAAAAGGAAAAGGAACTACGCAAAGACCCCACTTATCTCGCCAAGCTCAAAGGGTTAGCGTTGCTCGAGGAAGATAAAACCGACCAAGCAGAAGCTCAGCTGCGTTATGCGTTGACGACTCGTCCGCAAGATCCTGAATTGCTTGGTGCTATGGGTAAGGTTTATCTACGTAGAGGGCAGCAACAAAAAGCGCTCGGATACTTTAAACAGGCTCAGCACTTAGATCATAATCCTGACTCGGCCTCAAAATGGGCAGCGCTAATCGAGACTTCTCAATATTGGGCGTATCTTGATCAAGGTGACGCCTTGGTCGAAAAAGGCCAGTTTAAGCAAGCAGAAAGCGCTTATCAAAAAGCGATTCAAGTAGATAAATCCCAACCTTATGCTTATTCATCATTAGGCTCTTTGTATCTGGTACAAGAAAATTATGCCGCGGCAGAGAAGGTTTTCAAACAAGCTTTGCAACTGGATAGCAGCAATAGCTCTGCATTGCGTGGTCGCTTAGATGTTCGTATTCAGCAGCAAGATTGGTCTGGCGCGGAAGCACTCGCGCGCAGTTACTCAGCCCCACAGCAGAAAGTGGTCGCTGAAAAAATAGCGAGCATCAAGTCGGAAGTTATTTTGACTCGTCTGCGGATCGCAATCGCTCAAAATGATCAGGCAACGATGAAAGCGTCCGTAGAGGAATTGATTGCGCTACAGCCAACCTCCCCATGGTTAAGGCTTGATATTGCTGACGTGGTTCATTCAATGGGCGACAAAGTACGCGCGGATACGCTGATGTCCGATTGGGCTACATCTAGTAATGACCCTGAAATGAAATTTGCTTACGCGCTTTATCTCGCGCAGGACTTCAACGTGAATGAGGCCATCGCTGAGCTAGAGAGTATCGCACAACATGATATGACAGACGCAATGCAGCGCAATTTAACCCGCTTGAAGCTTGATGCTCAGTTGAGAGACATTCAAACGCGTTACTTAGCTTCTCCCGAATCAGTAATGGCGACATTACGTGCGCTAGAGTCGGATTATCAAGGTCAAATTCAACCGCTCGCTCGTCTAGTGAGTGCGTGGTTAGACATTGATGAAGTTAAGGAAGCTGAGAGGATTTTCCAAAACATTTCGCTTTCAGAAGATTGGTCAACCGATGACAAACTGGCTTACGGCAGCATGATGGTAAGCTTGAATCACTTTGAAGATTTTGATCGTTGGTACGCGGACTTAGCATTAAATTCCGCAACACAAGATTTAAGTGCTTCGGAAGCATTACAGCTTGATGAACTCAAAACCCGTCGACTGTTGAGTCAAGCGGATCTGATGCTGGTTAATCAACAGCCTAAGCTTGCGTTGGATTTGTATGAACAAGTTTCTTTAAAGCCTGAGCCATTTAAAACTCAAGCAGAAATTGGCATGTTGCAAGCCAGTGCTTTGACTGGATATGAAGCGACGTATCACGACATGCACCTCATTTTGAATAAAAAGCGCGATAGCTTAACTGCGGCACAGTTGATGACAGTGGCCGCGGTGTTTAATCAACAAGGCTATCGAAATGACGCTAATGCGCTAAATCAGTTGTTGGATGCGATGCCTGATGCTGACGCATTAGCATTTCGCAATAGCATGTCTATAGCAATGGAAAATCAACAGTGGGCGTTAGCTGAAACACGCGCCTATCAAGCCTTAAATCGTGACCGAATGGATAAAAATCGTGAACCTGAAGAGGCGAAAAAAGAACCCCTAAGCTTACGCGAGCTATATGATACTGCTGACGACTACTGGTTGACTCGTAACGTCAAATCGGACATCGATAAACTGCATGATCGGAGTGATGGGCATGTCATGATTGGCTGGGATTACAGTGCACGAGATGGCCGTAATACTTCGAATCAAGTGCCCATAGAAGCCCGAATCCCGATAGAGAGCTGGGATGGGCACCTATTGCTAAAAGCCGATTATGTTTCTATCGATTCAGGTCAGTTGGACTATTATGAAAAAACCACCGATTCTGACAGCACTTCGTTCCAAAATGACGCATCAGGTATGGCATTTGGAGTGGGCTGGCAGGCTGAAGATTGGTTGGTCGATATCGGCACGACACCAATTGGTTTCGACCATACCACATGGGTTGGTGGTGTGCGCATCAATGGGGACCTGGGTGAGTTCGGTTGGACGGCAGAAGCTTCGCGTCGCCCAGAGACCAGTAGCGCGCTTTCTTATGCTGGAATGTCTGTCCCTAGCGGCACGACTGACCCTCAAGGGACTAAATGGGGCGGAGTTGCTCGTACTGGTGTGAAGTTGAGCTCAAGTTGGGACATTGGTGGCCCTTACGGTTTTTGGAGTAGCTTGCAGTATCATGTTTTGACTGGTGAAAAGGTTGAGGACAACACTCGTTTAGGCGTGCTAGGTGGAGCGTACTACAAGTTAATTGCAACGGATGACCAGCGTTTAAGTATAGGTACGAACTTAATGTACCTTGATTACGACAAAAATCTGGGTGAGTACACGCTAGGTCACGGTGGCTACTACAGCCCGCAAAGTTACTTCTCGGTGTCTTTACCTATCAACTTTTATGGCCGATACAACAGTTCTTGGTCATATCAATTGAGTGCATCCGTCTCTAACTCTTGGACTAAGGAAGACGCGCCATACTTATCGACAGTAGCGGAGTCAGACAAAGGTGGTGGTTTTGGTACGTCGTTGCAAGCGGCGGTGGAAAAGCGAGTCAGCAAACGTTGGTATCTTGGTGCGTTAGTCGATGTACAACGTTCTGAGTTTTATACACCAAACCATTTCATGCTTTATGCCAAGTACACCTTTAATGATCGTTGGCAACCAATAGAGTATCCGCCAGCAGCACCAACGTTGTATAGCGACTTCTAACAAAAAACAAAGGCCGGAAATCCCGGCCTTTGTTGTCTTATTCCTAGAAGAATGCGGCGCTTAGTACAAAATTGAGTAAAGCTGGCGACGATATTTGCTTGCTAATGCGTTACCTTGACCTAGCGCACTGAGAATATCCATAAAAGTCTTCTTCACGTCACCGTCTTGGGCGCCCAAGTCTTTTTTAAGAATATTCCACAGCAGTTCCAACGCTTCTTCATCCCGACCAACTTGGTTGTATTGTACCGCCAATTCACAAGCGAGTTCGAAGTTTGCCATGTCTGCTGCGTATGCTTGTTCTAGTCGCTGTAACTCAGGGCTATCTGCAGCCTGCAAATGCAGCTCGAGCTTGGCTATTAGGCTCTTGTAGTAGTTATCTTGATACTCGAGAGGGATAGCGTTCAGTAGTTCTTGGGCAATATCAAATTGTTTGGTTTCTAGCAAACAATCAGCCATCGCGAGTTTCACATCACCACGCTCTTGCAGCTCTGGCGGCAAAGTGTGGATGATGCTCAAAGCCTGAGCATGCTCACCTTGCTGAAGAAGTTCACTGACTTGTTTTAATAGTTGTTCATCTGGGCTTGGCAAATGCTTTTGTAGCATGGTAGCAATGGCATCAATTGGCTGGGGGCCTCCCAGACCATCGACGGCTTGACCATTTATAAACAGCGCGATAGTTGGCAATACTTGCACGCCAAATTGAGACGCTAAAGCGGGCTGATCTTCACAATTTAGTAGAGCAAGCGTAAATGCACCGTTGTACTGTTGAGCAAGAGATTGCAACTCAGGGAGTATCTGTGCGCTTTCTGGCTGAGCGTTGGCCCAAAAGTGGATCAAAACGGGCGTGTTCATTGATCCTTCAAGCGTTTCGCGAAAGTTCTGTTCTGTTATCTCAACGATAAATGGGGATTGCATCAGAGTATCCTTGCCTTGTGTCTTGTCGTTGATATTCGATATGGAGTTGATTTAGGTGAAATTCAAGCGACATTCACCATCAATAATGAATCATTCTATTTTGAGAAAACGTGAGGTAATAGAGTGAGGTTATTGCTGCTCAGGTGTTAGATAAAAAGAAAACGCTGCCGAAGCAGCGCAATTCTAATGCTATTTGTTAGTGCGGTATCAAAATAGGATGAACATGGTCAACACTACACCCACACTAAGCCAGTTAAGCTGATTTAATGTCATTGTTGCCTCGCAGTAGTATAAACATTGCTACAAAACGTAATGGGTGGCGATACCAAATCTAAGCAACTCAATCACTTTGGGCGAAAGAATCCCCGCTGAATTGCGTAGAAATTGATTCGTTTAGTTGAGGTTTTTTTAACCTACATGTTCATAATGACATCACATTGTTACGGTGAAATTACATTTCGACAAAACTTTTTTATGCAGCCTGTCGCAAAATTTTATCAAGTACACGGGTTGGTAATAGTCTTTTCAAGACTGCGAATAATTTAGTCGGTGTAGTAATTCGATAACGAATTTTCGGTGAAACGCTAGTTAATGCATGAAGAACTGGTGCGATGCAAGACTCTGCAGGCAAAACAAATCGATTATTAGACTTGTCGTTGTTGAGTCGCTCTCTTTGTCCTTCATAAGCATGACGATGGGGGCTAGATTCAATATCAACCCACTTCTCAAAGGCTCGTAATGCATTGTTTCTAAATTGAGTTTCGATCGGTCCTGGTTCTATCAATGCCACTTTGATATTCGTATCCGCAAGCTCTAGCCTAAGCGTATCTGTCCAGCCTTCTAAGGCAAATTTTGATGCATTATAGGCACCACGGTATTTCATTGCGGCAAAACCAAGAACAGAGCTGTTTTGTATGATGCGTCCTTCGCCTTGCTGGCGCATATGAGGAAGCACTTCTCTGACCAACTGGTGCCAACCAAAAAAGTTGGTCTGAAATTGATCTTGAAGAGCATCGGTGGGTAAGTCTTCCAGTGCTCCGGGCTGACCATAGGCACCATTATTGAACACTGCGTAAAGCTTACCTTCTGCTAATTCTAGCGCTTGCATCACGCCCGAAGAAATGCTTTCTGGGCTATTTAGGTCTAGATTGATGCAGGTTAGCCCTTCATTAATTAGGCGCTGGACATCTTGTTCTTTCCTGCAAGATGCAATGACATTAAATCCCTTGTTTTGTAGGGCGTGAGCACACACGTAACCGATGCCGGTTGAACAACCCGTAATAAGAATCGACTTTTTCATAATTTAATTTAAGACTCAGAAGCATTGATTGGAGCCATCATTCATCAGCTCCGGTCATGAAGCAAGTGCTTGAGTGCTGGCTCTATTCTGGAGTAGCTAAATTTAAAGCCCAGTTCGGTGAGTTTTTTGGGTTTGGCTCTCATGCTATCAAACAATAAGCAGGAAGATTCTCCCATTAGGAGTTCCATCGCCCATTTAGGCGTGAACAAGATATGCGGACGTTTTAGCGTTTTAGCTAGTGTGCCGCTGAATATACGATTAGTCACAGGATGGGGGGCGCACATATTGAATGCACCGTGGGCATGTGGTGTTTCAAGCAAGTACATGATGGCGCGGACCATATCTAGGATGTGAATCCAAGGCATGTACTGATTACCGTTCCCAAGTGGGCCGCCTACGCCAAGCTTGTAAGGTAATAGCATCTTTGCCAACGCACCACCATTAAGGCCGAGTACCACGCCAGTTCTCATTAGACAAACCCGAGTTTGCTCCGACTCTGCGCGCTTGGCTATTTGCTCCCACTTTGCACAAACCTCGTGAGGAAAGTCGTCGCTATTAACATGTAAGCACTCATCAAACGGATGGTCTTGTTGATCACCATAGTAGCCAACTGCCGAGCCACTAATAAAAACAGAGGGAGGTTCGGTACTTGCGTGGATCAGCTCAACAATTTGTTCGGTAATTTTCCAACGACTTTTGCAGATTTTTTCTTTTTGCTCGCTGGTCCACCTTTTATCCGCAATAGGCTCACCTGCAAGATTAATGACGGCATCAACGTGATTGAGATCGGCGAACGACTCGAGCGAGTCAAGGTATTCGATATTACCCAGATCAGCATGCTGTAGGCGTTGTTTTGCTCGCTCTGGAGAGCGTGTAAGTAGCATAACCTGGTGAGTTGATAGCAGCTTGAGCAACTCCGAGCCAATAAACCCAGTGCCACCTGTGAGTAATATCTTCATGTTATCTCTTTGAATGTACACGTATTAGAACATTATAGTCGTTTTGTGCTTAGCTTGATCATCTCAACACCATTATTTCTGGGATAGTGACAAGCTGGCAGAGATACTATTAACTTCACATATTATAAAATATGTAACTAAATGTTATAGATGGCGCTGGTGCATTCACGGTAGAAGAGTGAAATCTATGCCAGACTAGAAGTTATCGCTCATTGGAACGAGCGTAATCAGTTTGCACAATCAAGGAGGATAGGCATGGAAGCATTCGTTGCGCTTTTTCGAGCGCTCCTCAATAGTGCTCGTGACTTATTACCCATCATCATTGTTATCACTTTTTTCCAATTAGTCGTTTTGCAAGAGCCGCTGCCCAACCTGGTCTCCATTCTTTTTGGCTTGTTGCTTGTCGTTTTAGGATTAACCTTTTTTATCTTTGGCCTAGAACTTGGTCTTTTTCCTATCGGAGAGAGTATGGCTCAAGCCTTTGCAAAAAAAGGCAGCGTGTTTTGGTTATTAGTCTTTGCGTTTTGTTTGGGGTTTGGCACCACGATAGCTGAACCTGCATTGACCGCGGTAGCGGAAGAAGCCTCAGAAGTTGCGGCAGAGGGCGGAATGATCGCTAACTCAGAGCAGTCCATGCAGGATTACGGAGAAGGACTTCGAGTAACAGTAGCTCTCTCAGTGGGGATAGCCATCGTTATCGGCGTTTTGCGTATCTTAAAAGGGTGGCCGATTCATTACATGATCATTGGTGGCTATGTAGGCGTTGTAATACTGACGTGGTTTGCACCTGAAGCCATTATTGGTGTTGCTTACGATTCCGGAGGTGTAACCACGTCCACCATAACAGTACCTCTGGTCACTGCACTGGGCGTCGGTTTAGCGTCTTCTATTAAAGGGCGTAACCCTATGGTGGATGGCTTTGGTTTAATCGCTTTTGCCTCGCTGTTACCGATGATGTTTGTGATGGTTTACGGAATGGTCGTAACATGATTTCAATTGATCATTTCCTAGACACTTTATTATCGACCGTTCGAGACGTCGTTCCCATCGCCAGCATTATTTTTGGTTTTCAGTTAGCGGTGTTAAGGCGTCCTGTTAGCAACCTTAAGAAAGTTTTGCTTGGGTTCGTTTATGTGATTTTCGGGCTAGCTCTTTTTTTACTTGGATTAGAAATGGCGTTGTTTCCACTTGGGGAGACGATGGCTGTGCAATTAACGGCGCCGGAGTTTTTACAAGAGTTCAAAGTATCGGTAGGGAAAGCCTTAATGTGGGTCGACTATTATTGGGTTTACACCTTCGCCTTTTTTATAGGCTTTAGTACCACGATTGCAGAGCCTTCTTTAATCGCTGTAGCGATAAAAGCAAACCAAGTCTCTGGAGGCAGTATCAGTATTAACGGCTTGCGCGTAGCCGTTGCGTTTGGGGTGGCAATTGGTATTGCATTAGGGAGTTACCGGATTGTCGTGGGCGATCCCATTCATTATTACATCATCGCGGGTTACATCGTCGTTGTGATTCAAACGTTTTACGCTCCTAAGCTTATTGTTCCACTCGCCTACGATTCTGGAGGCGTAACAACTTCTACCGTCACTGTCCCACTTGTAACTGCATTAGGGTTAGGGCTTGCTTCGACCGTCCCTGGAAGAAACCCAATGATTGATGGCTTTGGCTTGATCGCGTTTGCCAGTCTATTTCCTATGATCTCTGTGATGGGCTATGCGCAAATAACCCAGTGGCTGAATAAAAACGTCTCGGAGGAAGAAGAAAATGCGCTTTAAATTGATACTTGCGTTTGTTGAAGACAGCAAAACAGACAAGGTGTTGGACGCTGCACGCGATGCTGGTGCGACCGGTGCAACAGTGATTAACAATGCTCGCGGGCAAGGTTTAAATCAAAAGCGAACGTTTTTTGGTTTAACGCTAGAAGTGCAAAAAGATGTGCTGCTGTTTGTGGTCGAGGAACATCTATCTCGACACATATTAGAGACCATTAATGAGGTTGGTGAATTTGACAGAGAGTCGGGACAGGGGATTGCTGTTCAGATCGATATTGAAGATGCAGTCGGTGTCGCGCATCAAGTCGAGACATTGAGCAAAGTAGTCGAGGATGAATTATGAGTGATCAAACGATAATTAGAGTTCGAGATGTTATGGCGGCAACGTATGTAATGGTTGATGGACTGATGACCGTATACGAAGGCATAACGCTAGCGAAAAAATACCAAGTCAAAGCGCTGGTGGTGAAAAAGCGAGATGATAATGATGAATATGGCATCGTGTTGATGAATGATATCGCCAAAAAGGTGCTGGCGAATAATCGTTCTCCTCAGCGCACAAATATTTATGAAATCATGACCAAGCCCGCTTTGTGTGTCGAACCAGATATGAACGTAAAATATTGTGCACGTTTGTTTGAGCGATTTGGCATAAGCAGAGCGCCGGTCATTGAAAGTGGCGAGGTCATTGGGATGGTGAGTTATAACAATATTGTCATCAACGGTATGGTGCGAGAAGAAGTGTAATAGGTTGATATAAATGAAAAATCAACGAATTTTTTCTCAAGTCAGCGACTGTTACAAAGAACTAAAATATTTAATATATGTTAGGTTGCATATGTGTTAATTCACCATTATTCTTTGCGCCCTAAGCCTAATGTCGAGGAATCTGTATCATGCCTTTAGTCTCTTGCCCCGTGTGTGAGAAACAAATCTCAAAACGCGCTCATGCATGTCCAGGATGCGGAGAGCCCGATCCGCTGCACCATCTAGCCAAATCAAAATTTATGTCGATGGTGTTTTGGATACTGGTGTTGGTTGGAACAGCGTATGCAGCATGGTTCTATGTTTTGCCTATGGTCATTGAATCATTGCGCTATCAGTAGTATTCAAACCGTCGTAGGTTGAGCTGCTAAAAAAATGCCGTAGAATGACCTCATACTTTTTGAGGAGACAATGTCGTGAAACTATTTTTTGCCTCAGACCTGCATGGCTCTTTGCCAGCAACTAAAGAAACCATTGAGCTATTTCTGGCCTCTGGTGCGCACCACATGATTTTGCTAGGAGATACGCTAAACCATGGGCCGCGAAACCCTATTCCGGAAGGCTACAACCCTCCACAGGTAGCAGACTTATTGAACCAATACAGTGATCAAATTATTTCTGTACGTGGCAACTGTGATAGTGAAGTGGACCAAATGCTATTGAAGTTTCCAATGATGATGGATTACTCATGGGTGCTACTTGAATCTGGCAAGAGAATCTTTTTGACTCATGGTCACTTGTACAACTCTGAAAAACGGCCGCCACTGCGCGAAGGTGATATCATCGCCCACGGGCATACACATGTTCCCGTCGCAGAGATGCAAGATGGAGCCATTATATTCAACCCAGGCTCGATGACATTCCCACGTAATGGCTTACCGAGAAGCTTTGGTACTCTAGAAGACAATAAGCTAACGGTAAAAACGCCAGAAGGCGAAGTATTAGCACAAACCATGATTTAACGGTTTTACTAAGTAAAAAAATAGGGAGCGAATTGCTCCCTATTTTGTGTCTGAATGTCCTAAATCGCGTTCTGGGTCGATAATGTCTCTAACGCGCTGTTTTAGCACCTTGGCTTCAGGAAAGCCGCTGTGTTTTTTCCGTTCCCAAATTTGCTGGCCATTACAGAAAATTTCGAAGCGACCACCTGTGTCTGGGTGTAAGCTGATTGTTTCTATTTCTTCACTAAAAGTATGCAGTAATTCTTGTGATAGCCAAGTTGAACGCAACATCCAGTTGCACTGGCGGCAGTAATAAATATCAATGATTGCTTTATCCATGAAACTTTCCTTTTAATCTTTTTAAACCAGCAACTTGATGCCCACGGCAAACGTGAGAATTTCGAATGCAACTTTAATCACTCTGTTACTGTATCGAGTCGCGGCCCATGCGCCTAAACTGCCGCCTAGAAATGAGCTTAACAATAAAACAGGCATCCAAGCCCAGTGAATAGAGGCCCCTGCCTGTACGACGGCAATGCCTCCAATGCCATTCCAAAACAGGCCGACACAAATCATGGTGTAAGCAACGGCTTGTTTGTAGTCGTAACCAAACCAGCGCACCAAAAATAGTGTCACGAGCAAACCAGAACCTGCGGTAAGAGATCCGTTAATGATGCCGATAGACAGTAAGCCAATTCCACCAATAACCCAACCAATAGGATGACGGTTGCGTATTACTTCAGCTTGGCCTAGCGATGTCTTAAACCGCGAGTAGATACCCAGCGCTAGGATCATCGTGCCGAGCATCTTTTCCGCGATACCATCAGGGATCTGTACAATTAAGTTAGCCCCTAAAATCACGCCAATACTGCCGGACAAGATAAGATAGAGCGCGATTTTCCATTTAATAGTGCCTGATCTCAAATGCGTGCTTGCTGCGCCTAAGCCTAAAGCGACCGAAGCCACCTTATGTGTGCCTAGCGCAACGGAGAACGGTAAGCCGAGAAAGATGAGTAAAGGGAATTGAAGCAAGCCTGCTCCGCCACCAGAAAGTGAAGCCAGCGTGTTGGCGATTAGTGAACCGAAAAAAAGGGTAAGGGTATCTAGCCAATCCATAAGCAAAACAAAGGGGGCGTCTTGCCCCCTTATCATCCAATCAAAATTAGTTTTTAAACAGTACCGAAGAACCGTGGTTCAAGCTAGTGAGCAATAGTGTTTTTTCGTTCACGACGTCAATACGACGACTTTGCTCCGCATCTAGCTTAAAAATTTGAGTAATTAAACGTAGCTGTGCTTCGGAAAAGTCTTTTGATTGAGAAGATGAAATATCTTTAAACTCCGAAGGCGAGACCAACAAATAGTTGTCACTTACTTCCCAGCGGCCTTTTTCCGAGATATTTATCGTTGATTCTGCGGTTGAACCTTGAGCGAATAGTTTTATATTTGCTACGCGAATATAGTCACCATTAGGGAGATATTTCACGTTTGATTCAACATTAACTCGGCGTAGTGGGCCGACAGTATCGTCAGGCAAGCTGTCTGTAATGACTGTCACCATGGTCGACTGCCATTCGTTTGCTGTGAGGAGCTGCTCCACTTTTAGGTCACTTCCCCAATACAACCAACTACTGAAAAGAACGGATACGGCCAAAACCGCAGATGCTAATTTAATCTTCATATTGGCCTCCTTTATTTGCAGATGTCTGTTGGATCGTTTTGACCTGCGAAAATACGCAGTGTTACGTTCTCGTAAGAGTGGTTACTGTCATGAATATAGTTCAGAATCAGCTGGTTATTTTGTCCACCAGTGGCAATCACTTCAACTGGCAACGAGTCTTCTGCATGGTGCTTCACGTAGCGCTCAATGCATTGCTCTATTGAGGGCAACCAGTTGTTGATTTGAGGGTGATTTACAGGTGTCATCACTGGTACATTTTGATACTCACCAATCTGACGAAATTGGGATTCCGCAGGGTTCGTGAATAACAATACGCAAACAGGAAGCAGCAGAGACAAAAAGATAATGACACGCGGTAGCCAGTTAATCGTGTTAGATGCTGGCTTCGGCTGAGTTTTAGTCGGCTCTACTAGAGGCTCAAGATCAGCAGTAGTATCGGTCACTACCTCTGTTGGTGGCATATCGCTCGCTTCTAACTCCACTGCTGGCGCTTCTTGTTCAGAAGCGGTTTCTTCAACGTCAGTGTTAGAGTCAGTAGAAAATGGGCTCAAGCGTTCCACTGAACAAATGAGTTGGTAGCCACGTTTAGGTACCGTTTTAACAAACTCTGGAGATTTTGTTGAATCCTTCAACATCTTACGCAGAGTAGAAATCGCTTGAGTCAGGCTTGAGTCATCCACCTCAAAACCTTGCTCACGCCAAACAAACTCGTGAAGCTCGTTACGGGTTAAAACTTCGTTTGGTCTCTCTGCCAACATCAGAAGTATACGGCTTTCGTTGCTTCCTAATCGTACAACGTCGTTGCCGTTTTGTTGGTCAGCGAGCGAATTACTATTTGGATCAAAGGTGAACCTTTGAGCAAGTAGAAATTTGGTGCCAATGTTAGTCATTTAGTTCTTCTTAGATGGATGATGTTGTAATTATGGTGATTTATGTCACAAAATTACCGGGGCGCTTGGAGTGCGCACGACATTTTAGATGCTTTTAGACGGGTAGGATAATTAAAATTTTCTAAAAAAACACCGTTTTTAGCAATATTGACCTTGAATTTACATTTGTCAGCCACATGTTAAATGACATCTCGGTAAGGTGATTTCAAGGGGAAAGTCACAAACTTGTCCCTATGAAAAAGCCAATTAGTTTAGATGTTATGGAGCACACATGAGCGAAACCGTATCTCAAAATAAAGAAACTCGTGGTTTTCAATCAGAAGTAAAACAACTACTGCATTTAATGATCCATTCTCTTTATTCAAATAAAGAGATCTTTTTGCGCGAGCTGATCTCTAACGCATCAGATGCATCAGACAAACTGCGCTTTCAGGCGTTATCTAACCCAGATCTATACGAAGGTAATGCAGACCTTTGCGTGAAACTGTCGTTTGATGAAAGCGCAAATACCTTAACCATTTCTGATAACGGTATCGGTATGAGCCGTGATGATGTGATTGAGCACTTAGGAACAATCGCAAAATCTGGTACAGCTGAGTTTTTCTCAAAGCTATCTGAAGAGCAGAGCAAAGACTCTCAGCTTATTGGTCAGTTTGGTGTTGGTTTCTACTCGGCATTTATCGTTGCTGACGCCGTTACCGTGCGCACTCGCGCTGCGGGTCTAGCCGCTGATGAAGCGGTACAATGGCACTCAGCGGGTGAAGGTGAGTACACCATCGAAAACATTACCAAAGAGTCACGTGGTACCGACATCATTCTTCATATGCGTGAAGAGGGTAAAGAGTTTTTGAATGAGTGGCGTCTACGTGACGTTATCAGTAAGTACTCTGATCACATCGGCATTCCTGTTTCAATCCAAACTGTCGTTCGTGATGACGAAGGCAAGGAAACAGATGAGAAGAAGTGGGAGCAAATCAACAAAGCCCAAGCACTGTGGACGCGTAACAAATCTGACATTTCAGAAGAAGAGTATCAAGAGTTCTACAAGCACGTATCACATGACTTTGCCGATCCATTGGTCTGGAGTCATAACCGTGTAGAAGGTAAAAACGACTACACGAGCTTACTATACATCCCATCGAAAGCACCTTGGGATATGATGAACCGCGACCACAAATCAGGCTTGAAACTGTACGTACAGCGCGTATTCATTATGGACGATGCAGAGCAATTTATGCCGTCATACTTACGCTTCGTACGTGGTTTAATAGACTCAAACGATTTACCGCTAAACGTATCGCGTGAGATCTTACAAGACAATAAAGTGACTCAGTCTCTACGTAATGCTTGTACTAAGCGCGTGCTAACGATGCTCGAGCGTATGGCCAAGAATGACGAAGAGAAATACCAATCATTCTGGAAAGAGTTTGGTCTTGTGATGAAAGAGGGCCCTGCGGAGGACTTTGCAAACAAAGAGAAAGTTGCAGGTTTATTGCGCTTTGCTTCAACTGAAGTGGACTCTTCTGAGCAAACTGTGGGCTTGGCGTCTTACGTTGAGCGCATGAAAGAAGGTCAAGATAAGATCTACTACTTGACGGCAGACAGCTATGCAGCTGCGAAAAACAGCCCTCACTTAGAACAGTTCAAAGCGAAAGGCATTGAAGTTATCTTGATGTACGACCGCATTGATGAGTGGCTGATAAACTACTTAACTGAGTTTGATGGTAAACAGTTCCAGTCAATCACTAAAGCTGGGCTTGATCTAAGTCAGTTTGAAGATGAAGCAGAAAAAGAGAAGCAAAAAGAAACCGAAGAAGAGTTCAAGTCGGTTGTAGAGCGCACGAAGTCTTACCTAGGCGATCGTGTGAAAGAAGTTCGTACGACCTTCAAACTCGCATCTACGCCTGCTGTTGTGGTAACGGACGATTACGAAATGGGCACTCAAATGGCGAAGCTTCTTGCGGCAGCTGGTCAAGCTGTGCCGGAAGTGAAATACATCTTTGAGCTAAACCCTGAGCACGAATTGGTTAAGCGTATGGCTGACGAAGCCGATGAAGAAGCGTTTGGTCGCTGGGTTGAAGTTCTGCTTGGTCAGGCAATGCTAGCGGAGCGAGGCTCTATTGAGGATCCAACAGAGTTCTTAGGAGCCGTTAATCAACTTTTGACTAAGGTGTAATAACCTCTGCAAATCAAAAAGCTCGCATTTCGCGAGCTTTTTGTTTGTTGTCGCAAAATTTTGCATCTCAAGTGCTGAGTTAATAATCAATAGGGCGTGAAAGAGGGTACTGTTAACATTCTTTAGTCTTAATACACTCTTTGCTCAGAGAACCTGTGATAGAATCTGCGACTTGAATGTGAGTAATAAGGCGTGTATTTTTGCTCGCCTATATACGTTATACCGAAACTTATCGTTGCAGGTGCTTCTCAGGTTTGATGTCTAAGAGGTCAGCTATTGTGAGCTTCGGTATAAATCTTAAATATTAAAGAGGATAAATCATGCGCATCATTCTTCTAGGTGCTCCAGGTGCAGGTAAAGGCACACAAGCAAACTTCATCATGGAAAAATACGGTATTCCACAAATCTCTACTGGTGATATGCTTCGTGCTGCTATCAAAGCAGGTACAGAGCTTGGTAAACAAGCCAAAGCTGTTATTGACGCTGGTCAGCTAGTTTCTGATGAAATCATCCTTGGTCTTATCAAAGAGCGCATCGCTCAAGAAGACTGTGCAAACGGTTTCCTACTAGATGGTTTCCCACGTACTATCCCTCAAGCTGACGGCCTAAAAGAAATGGGCGTAGACGTAGACTACGTTATCGAATTTGACGTTGCAGACGATGTAATTGTTGAGCGTATGGCTGGTCGTCGTGCTCACCTTCCTTCTGGTCGCACTTACCACGTGGTTTACAACCCGCCTAAAGTGGAAGGTAAAGATGATGTAACTGGTGAAGATCTTGTTGTTCGTGATGACGACAAAGAAGAAACAGTACGTGCTCGTCTAGGTGTTTACCACGAGCAAACTGCACCGCTAATCAACTACTACGGCAAAGAAGCTGAAGCAGGCAAGACTAAGTACCTTAAGTTTGATGGTACTAAGCAAGTAGCTGAAGTTAGTGCGGATATCGAGAAAGCACTATCTTAATTTGCTGAAGTCAAAAATTTAATATTTTGATATATTGAAAGCGGCCCAAGTGGTCGCTTTTTTTAGTTTACTCGTAAACATATATCTAATTAACTTCAGCTCGGCTATTCGTTACTTCGAGGTTACTTAAATATATGAACCAAGCCGTTTACCATGAATAGGATGTTATGAAAGAGAATAATAAACAGGGTGTACTCCTAGTTAACCTGGGAACTCCTGACGCACCAACCGCTCCTGCCGTAAAGCGCTTTTTAAGTCAGTTTCTTCATGATCACCGAGTGGTAGACATGACTCGATGGCTTTGGTGTCCACTATTGCACGGCGTTATCCTTCCTATCCGAGCTCCTAAAGTTGCCAAACTCTATCAATCAGTATGGATGGAAGAGGGCTCGCCGTTGATGGTGTACTCTAAACGCCAAACGGAAAAGTTAGCACAAAAGCTTGATATACCTGTAGATCTTGGTATGACGTATGGTAACCCAAGTTTGCAATCAGGCTTTGAAGCCCTATTGGCGCAAGGCGTTGATGAAGTCATTGTTTTACCGTTGTATCCGCAATACTCGGGCACAACAACGGCAGCGGTTTCTGACGGAATCACTAAAGCATTTAAGAACCTGCCTGTGATGCCAGGCTTTAGCTTTATTCGTGATTATTACAATCACCCGAAATATATTGAAGCGTTAGCGCATTCAGTTCGTGAACATTGGCAAAAGAATGGTCAGGGAGATTACCTGCTGTGTTCTTATCATGGTATTCCAAAACGTTATGCTGACAATGGTGATGTTTACCCACAGCATTGTGAAGAGACGACTCGCTTGCTTGGGAAAGCGTTAGGTTTAAGCGAACAACAAATTGGCATGACGTATCAGTCCCGATTTGGGAGAGAAGAGTGGCTTCAACCTTATACCGATAAGACCCTAGAGGCACTTCCTGCAAAGGGTGTGAAAAATATTAATGTTGTGACCCCTGCATTTTCTTCAGATTGTTTAGAGACGTTGGAAGAGATCTCGGAAGAGTGTAAAGAGATTTTCCTTGAAGCAGGTGGTGAAAACTTTACCTACATCCCTTGTTTGAACGATAGTGAACTTCATATCGAGATGATGGTTGAGTTAGTTCAATCTAAACTTTAGATACAAAAAAGGGTCGCAATAGCGACCCTTTCTACGTTTAGTTGAGCGATCAAGCAACTTGTACTTGCTGCTCTTCTACTTGCTCTGCCGTGCTGTGCGTATTTTCAGCGCCATGCATCCAGCGAACGAGTGTATTAGAGAATAGGAGCAAAATTACGCCACTTACGGTTGCGCTGACCGCAATACCACTAAAGATAGCCATAGCGCCTAACTCGCCTACGTGAGAACCCACATAGCCCGCAACATAGTTAGCAATCGCATTACAGCCAAACCATGCACCCATCATAAGTGAAGCTAAGCGAAGCGGTGCTAATTTAGTCACCAATGAAAGACCAATTGGAGATAAACACAGCTCGCCTAATGTGTGGAAGAAGAAAGCGCCGACCAACCATAACATCGATGTTTTTACTGTTGTATCTCCACCTTGTTCTAGCACTGCGCCAACCATACAAAGGAAACCAATCGCTAAGAAAAATAGTGCCATTGCAAATTTCACTGGCGAAGTGGGTTCACGTTTACCCAATTTTACCCAAAGGACAGCCAGAACTGGCGCTAGAGTAATAATGAAAAATGGGTTTAGTGATTGGAACCACGCAGCAGGAACTTCAAAACCACCAATCATGCGATCAGTATATTGTTGAGTGTAGATGTTCATCAGGCCACCTGCTTGTTCAAAGCCTGCCCAGAAGACAATAGTGAATAAGCTCATGACCAGAATTACTTTTAGTCGATTCACTTCTTCTTTGGTGAGTGGCTGCTTCGTGGTGGCGTTTTTGTTATTTAGATCTCGTTTCGCCGCTGGTTCGCGGCCAATATCACCAAGCCATGATTGAGCCAGTACCATTTGCATCACTAGGCTAACCAGCATACCCACACCAGCGGCAACAAAGCCAGCTTTCCAACCGTAAGAGGTTGTCACAGAGCCAGAAACGACGCCGGCAAGTAATGCACCTAAGTTGATACCCATATAAAAGATAGTGAATGCGCCGTCACGACGGTTGTCACCTTCTTGATAAAGGTCGCCAACCATGGTTGAGATATTTGGCTTAAAGAGACCGTTACCAGTGATAAGTAGGCCAAGACCTAAATAGAAACTGTGTAGCGAACCAATACCTAAAGCATCAGCAGGAAGTGCAAGAGTAAACTGGCCGATGGCCATTAACGCGCCACCAAGCAAAATTGAGCGACGTTGACCTAAATAGTTATCTGCTAGGTAACCACCGATAAGAGGCGTGATATACACAAGCCCTGTGTATATGCCGTATAGGTCTAATGCGTCTTTGGTTGACCAGCCAAGGCCGCCGTTCATTGTTGTATCGGTGAGGTAAAGCACGAGAATGGCACGCATTGCGTAGTAAGAAAAGCGTTCCCACAGTTCAGTACCGAACAATAAGAACAGGCCACGTGGATGACCAAAATATTGATGTTGGTTTGACATAAGCTCTTCTAATAATAGTTATTACATTTTTTAACGACTTCTACGTATACAATGCAATTCAACGAGTGACAAATAATAAAATTTTGCCATTCAACTATTTTTGTTTGTTAAGTGGCTGTTTTTGATTAGATTTGCAGATTATATGATGGTGTATTGGTTGTATTACAAACTTAATTTCCATTTTTGCCTATGGACTTCTTTATCGTAAGTTGCTGAAAAATGTCGTTAATGCGAGCGATGTATAATCATACTTTTATAGATAAACTGAATATCAATGACTCAACTTTGGCTTAATGCTAGGATAAAAACAAAATAGAATTGGCTAGTAAAAAGATGAAACGTTGGTATCTACTTTATTGTAAACGTGGGGAGCAGGTTAGGGCGAAACAACACCTTGAAAACCAAGGTGTAGAATGCTTTTATCCAACTGTAGAAGTTGAGAAGATTTTGCGCGGTAAAAGACAAAAAGTCGAGGAGCCGCTGTTTCCTTGTTACGTATTCGCTTACTTTGATTATGAGCAAGGGCCAAACTTCACCTCAGTCCGCTCTACTCGAGGTGTTGTTGACTTTGTGCGTTTTGGTGCTCAACCGAAAGAAGTTCAAGGTGACTTGGTCTTCGAATTGATGCAGCTAGAAAAGTGTTGTAATGACAATACCGTTTCTGAATGTATGCCAAAACCAGGCGATCAAATTAGAGTTAAAAGCGGTCAATTTGCGGGCATAGATGCCATCTTCCAAGAACAAGATGGTGAGAAACGCTCAATTATGCTAGTTCAGATGATCACCAAGCGTGTGCCTGTCAGCATAGACAATAGTGATTTAGATTTAAAATAGCCTAATTCCATCAAACATAAAAAGAGGTGCAAAAGCACCTCTTTTTGATCGTATCTAATTTTCTGTCTGTTTTAAAAGGGTTGGACGAACCGACCCTTATCTTTATCGTAGAGAATTAGTATGAGTCGTTGTGAACGGTCTGTACTGCACGACCTGATGGGTCAACACAGTTTTGGAACGATTCATCCCATTCAATCGCCTTCGCTGAAGAACACGCTACTGAAGGGCCTCCTGGTACACACTCTGCTGCTGATGGAAGTGGGAATAACTCTTCAAAGATTTCACGGTACACGTAGCCTTCTTTTGTCGTTGGCGTGTTGTATGGGAATCGATATTGAGCTGTTTCCATCTGCTGGTCTGTCACTTTCTGTTCCGCGACTTCTTTCAGCGTATCGATCCAGCTGTAGCCAACGCCATCAGAGAATTGCTCTTTTTGACGCCATGCGATCGATTCTGGCAGGTAGTGCTCGAAGCACTCACGAAGGATGTGTTTCTCCATTTTACCGTTGCCACACATCTTGTCTGCTGGGTTCAAGCGCATTGCTACATCAATGAACTCTTTATCTAGGAAAGGTACGCGTCCTTCAACTCCCCATGCTGCCAGCGACTTGTTAGCACGAGCACAGTCGAACATGTTCAGAGCAAGCAGTTTACGCACTGTCTCCTCGTGGAACTCTTTCGCGTTTGGCGCTTTGTGGAAGTACAGGTAGCCACCAAAAATTTCGTCAGCGCCCTCACCAGACAATACCATCTTGATACCCATCGCTTTGATCTTACGACCCATTAAGAACATAGGTGTTGATGCGCGGATAGTCGTCACGTCATACGTTTCAATGTGGTAAATCACGTCACGAATCGCGTCCAAACCTTCTTGAATCGTGTACGTCATTTCGTGGTGAACGGTACCAATTTGGTCGGCAACTTCGCGAGCGGCTTTCAGGTCAGGCGCGCCTTCTAGGCCAACAGCAAAAGAGTGCAGTTGAGGCCACCAAGCTTCAGACTTTTCATCATCTTCAATACGCATCGCTGCAAAGCGTTTTGCTACCGCAGATGTAATAGAAGAATCTAGACCACCTGAAAGAAGCACACCGTAAGGCACGTCAGTCATTAGTTGGCGTTTAACAGCCGCTTCTAGCGCTTCCGTCAATTCTTCTTTGCTAGTGCTGTTACCTTGTACTGCTGCGTACTCGTTCCAGTCACGAACATAGTAACGTGTTGGCTGAGTATCTTTAGAGCTGTAGTAGCTACCAGGAGGGAATTCACTTACTGTTTTACATACTGGAACAAGAGCCTTCATCTCTGATGCCACATAGTAGTTACCATGCTCATCGTGACCTTGATAAAGAGGGATAATACCAATATGGTCACGGCCGACTAAATACTCATCTTTTTCTTCGTCGTATAGCACAAAAGCGAAAATACCGTTTAGTTCTTCAAGGAGATCTGCACCCATATCTTGGTAAAGTGCAAGAATGACTTCACAGTCTGAATCGGTTTGAAATTCGTACTTTCCTTCGTAACGAGCACGAATTTCTTTATGGTTGTAGATTTCACCATTGACGGCAAGGATGAGCTTCTTATCAGGGCTGTATAGCGGCTGTGCACCACTATTTAGACCAACAATCGCCAAGCGCTCGTGCGCTAAAATAGCACGCTCTGAAGAGTAAATCCCAGACCAGTCTGGGCCACGGTGACGAAGTTTTTTCGACATCTCTAATGCGATAGGGCGCAATGCGGCTGCATCGCTTTTAATGTCTAAAATGCCAAATACTGAACACATACTACATCCTTACTAAACTAAACAATTTCTAATCGGTATGGTTTAAATTTGCCATTACTAATAAAAAAAGCAACGTTTTGTGATTAAAAAAATGATAAAAGGCCTTGTTGCATGGAAAATATTTAACTCAACCGTTGTTTTGGTGAATGAGATCAAGGTTTGGTATAAAAACTATACAAAAAAGGCTTTCTATCAATAGAAAGCCTTCCGAAAAATATCAGTGCTGTTGCTTATTTAATTGGTGTGAATTTAGGTTGAAGTTGTTTACAGACGTGTCGAGCAAAACCGCTACCAGCTTCACTATAAATATTGAATGCTGCGTCAACGCCATTTTCAAGTAAGCCTTCCAATTGATCTGGGTATTCGGCGATAGCGGCAATTTGCCCCTTATATTTTCTGCGTTTAAGCTGCTCAAGTGCTGTTTGGTTACCTTGATGATGTGGCATTGCAAGCAGAACCAGTTTTACATGACCTGTATCTAAAATTCGCTCCCAGAAATCCGGGTCGGTGGCATCACCAGAAATCACATTTCTTCCCTCTGAACGATGATGATGTGCAGCGTCTTCACGAATTTCTATACCCAATGAAATTTTGCCATAGCGTGAACGTAGCTCATCATAAGCGCCGGTTCCAATACGCCCCATACCTAAGATCAATACTTGGGCATGACCTGGGTTGATGAGTTGGTCGCGTTGATTGAGCTTTTCTACCGCTGTCTCTTGCAGCCACTTACCTGAATGTTGATAAATTTTATGGCTAAGGCGGTTAAGTGGCGCGGAAATTACAAAGGATACCGACACCGCAACCGCAATCGCAGCAAGCATATCACTTGGCATCCAGCCCATTTTATAGGCCAACCCTGCAACAATAAGACCAAACTCACTGTAGTTAAATAGTGATAAAGAGGCGAGCAAAGAGGTACGTACTCGAAACTTAAAATGATTAATAGTGACGAAGTACAAGAGTCCTTTGATTGGTAGCAGTAAGATAAATAGCAGGGCGAGAACGACGCCATTCACGCTCAATGAGGCGGATAAACCAATGTTTAAAAAGAAGCAGACTAAAAAGAGCTCCTTCATATTGAATAATGACTTGGATAGTTCTGAGGCTTTTGGGTGACCTGCGAGTAGCATGCCTAAAATTAGCGCGCCCAAGTCTGGTTTCATCCCGACCAACTCGAATAGCCCAGCACCGATAACAAGCGCGAAGAAAATACCGAATAGCACTAGCATTTCGCCGTGGCCAACTTTATCGAGCAGCTTATAGAATAGAGGACGAAGGAAAGGCAGTGCGAACAAACCGATGGCATACCATTCTGGGACTTTTCCGGTTGAAGCAGTCAGGAATACTACGGCAAAAATATCTTGCATAACCAAGATACCGATCGCGAGTGTGCCGTAGGTCGCGTTCATTTCGCCTTTTTCTTGCAATGCTTTTACGGCAAAAACGGTACTAGAGAACGATAGTGCAAAAGCTAAAAGCAGGATTTGGCTGCCGTCCATACTGGCTAGCGAAGTCAAGCCCAGTAGTTTTAAGCCGGATAACGCTAGGGCAAAAAAAGCGGTAGAGAGTATGTTGTGGGCGGTTGCCCCTCCCCATATTTCTTTGGACAGCAGGGTTTTTACATCGAGTTTGAGTCCAATAGTAAACAGAAGAAGAGTAACACCAAGATCTGCGAGAGTGACGATAACGTCATTGCTTTGGTAACCAAATGCATGCAAGCCAAATCCAGCTAGTAGAAAACCAACGAGGGGAGGGAGGCTGCATTTAAGCGCAATAAAACCAGCTAAAAAAGCGGCTGTAATTAGAATAATTTCCATACTGTTAAGCTGTATTCCTGATATACAAAAACGGGCTGTGAAAACACAGCCCGAGATTGTAACTCAATTGGTTGTATAAACTTAGTCTTCCAGTAACTTTTGTAACAAAACTCCGTTCAGCATAGCGCGTTTAATCATCGCAAATGCGCCCATCGTTGGCTGCTTATCAATGTGAGAAGCCACGATAGGGAGGTCGTTATGGAAAGTTTTAAGAGATTGATTCTCTACATTGCGTTGAATTGCAGGGAAAACAATATCTTGTGCTGCAGTAATATCGCCAGCAATTACAATTTTCTGTGGATTAAATAAGTTAACCGTAATCGCAATCGCTTTACCTAGCTGGTTGCCCACTCGCACTAAACTCTGTTTCGCAAGTTCATCACCATTCATTGCGTGCTGACATACCGCTTCAATTGTGATGTTTTCAAGGTCGGTTAAGCTTGATTCGTATCCTTGAGTAATCAGTTGCTTCACTCGTTGAATAATCGCTGGGTTTGCAGCTACGGTTTCTAAACAGCCAAAGTTTCCACATTGGCATTGCTCACCAAGCGGGTCAATTTGGATATGACCAATTTCACCGACGTTGCGGTTAAAACCAAGAAAAACCTGGCCGTTAACGATAATACCTGCGCCAGTACCGCGGTGGACGCTAACCAAAATAGAATCCTGGCAGTCTTGGCTTGCTCCAAAGTAGTGCTCAGCCAACGCCATGCCACGTACGTCGTTGCCAACAAAGCATGCTGTATTAAACTTCTCTCCAACAATTTCACCGAGAGCAAGATTATCGATATCGGTATTAGGCATGTATTCGACCACGCCAGTTGTTGGGTTAACAAGGCCCGGTAAAGTGATGCCGATAGCGATGAGTTGATCAATTTTGTCTTCGCAACGGCTTACGAAATCTTTTAATAAATCGATAAGTCCTGCGATTAAGTCTGCTTGGTTAGTGTAGTGCAGTTCATGCTGATCTTCTGCCAGCGCGGTGCCACCTAAATCGTATAAACTGAACTGTACGTAATCTCGACCTAAGCGAACGGCAATCGAATGAAAAGGTTTGACTTCAGTAGTCAAAGAGATCGCACGACGACCACCAGTTGAAGCTTGTTGGGCGACCTCCTTAATAAGGCCGCGCTCTAAAAGTTGGCGGGTTATTTTGGTAACACTAGCAGGCGCGAGCTGACTCACGTCCGCGACTTGAATACGGGAGATAGGACCTTGCTGATCAATCAGCCTATATACCGCAGCGCTGTTAAGCTGTTTTACTAAATCTACATTACCAATCTGTCCGCCATTCATGCTTAATTTTGCTCGTATTGTCCGTTAACAACCGTCGCTTTTACTTTAAAGTCACGATCGAAAATAGTCAGGTTTGCAACCATCCCTTTTCGAACTCGGCCAAGGCGATCCTCAACACCAATTGCTGTTGCTGGGTATAACGTGGCCATTCGTAGAGCTTCGTCTAAAGCGATCCCCGCGTGCTCAACTGAATTCTGAACTGCTTCAATCATTGTCAAAGCTGAGCCGCCTAGCGTGCCATTTTCATCAACACACTTACCATCTCGGTAATATACTTTCTTACCGACAAAAATAAAGTGATCAATGTTAGCACCTGCTGGAGCTGTGGCATCCGTCACCAAAACAAGCTTTTCACCTTTGATTTTATGAGCAATTCGGATGTTTGCGTAGTCGACGTGAAAACCATCAGCAATAATGCCAGCATATACGTCAGGAGTATCGTAAATTGCACCAACAACTCCTGGTTCACGACCAACCATTGGTGTCATTGCATTAAAGAGGTGTGTAGCAAAAGTAATGCCTGCTTCAAAGCTTTTACGTGCTTCGGCGTAGGTTGCATTTGTGTGGCCAATTGAAACCACGATGCCAGCAGCCTTTAATCGCGCAATATGCTCTGGGTCGTTATGCTCAGGTGCTAGTGTTACTTTCGCTACGATATCGGCGTTTGCGCAGATAAGGTCGATCATGCTTTCGTCTGATGGGCGAATAAAATCGACGTTATGGATGCCTTTTTTCGCGACGTTAAGGTAAGGACCTTCGAGGTGTAAACCAAGCGATTGATTTTGATACTTGTTGTGGTACTCACGAGCTGCGGCAATTGCAGTTCGCATATCTTCATCAGATGACGTAATGAGTGTTGGCAGGAAGCTAGTACAGCCAGATTTGAGGTTTGCCTGGTGCATGATTTGCATGGTTTCAGGGGTAATTGCATCGTTTAGCATTACACCGCCACAACCGTTCAACTGCAGATCGATAAAGCCTGGACTTAGATTAGCGCCTGCAAGGTCTTTTACTTCGATGCTTTGAGGTAGCTCAGAAACCGGCACAATAGATTGAATAAGATCGTTTTCGATGATGACCGCATGATCGGTAAGAACATCACTACCGGTATAAATTTTACAGTTACTTAGCGCGTACATAGTCAGCTAGTCCTTATAGATGAGAATTCAATTTCTATATCGTTATCTAAGTAGAGACTGCTTCAGTCATATGGGTACTTAGTTTGTATCACTGAATTAGATAACGAGTCACATACAGCAAGTCGCGTTTTATCGATGTTATTGTCATAGTAACTAACTGAAAAGTAATAATTGTATGGTTTTTTATGATTCTTTTTCAGAGCAAAGTTACAGTGATTTACCCGCCTAGATACCAAAATAACACTGATTCTGCCTTGCATAAAGTGCGAGAATATTATCTTTAAAACGCCATTTTTTCGTATAATAAAATAAGTTTTATGATCTCGCTAGCAAAAACCTTCCGAAAGGGCAAATTGTGGTGATTATGATCACAAACGGTGAGCTTTTAATTTGCGGAGCAAAATTAATATCATAAACTTAGGATGACTAAATTGGACGGCTGAAATAAGTCATTCAACATAACATCTAATCCTATAGGGGGAACTTAAGGTGAACATTCTCGGATACTTCCAGAAGGTGGGTAAGGCGCTTATGGTGCCGGTTGCCACACTTCCTGCAGCAGCAATACTCATGGGTATTGGCTACTGGATCGACCCAAATGGCTGGGGCGCAAACAGTGCACTTGCTGCATTTCTTATTAAAGCTGGTGCAGCGATCATTGACAATATGTCAGTATTGTTCGCTGTTGGTGTTGCTTATGGAATGTCTAAAGACAAAGATGGCGCCGCTGCACTTTCAGGTTTCGTGGGCTTCTTAGTTGTCACAACGCTTTTGGCCCCTGGTGCAGTATCACAAATTCAAGGCATTGACCCAAGTGAAGTACCTGCTGCATTTGGTAAAATCAATAACCAGTTCGTAGGTATCTTGGTTGGTATTGTTTCTGCTGAGTTGTACAACCGTTTTTCTCACGTAGAGCTGCACAAAGCACTGGCGTTTTTCTCTGGCAAGCGTCTTGTACCGATCCTAACGTCTTTTGCTGGTATCGTTATTGCGTTCATCCTGATGTACGTTTGGCCATCAGTTTACGGCGGTCTGGTCAGTTTTGGCGAAAGCATTCAAGGTATGGGTGAAGCAGGTGCAGGTGTTTACGCATTCTTCAACCGTCTTCTAATTCCTGTTGGTCTGCACCATGCACTAAACTCAGTGTTCTGGTTTGATGTTGCTGGTATTAATGACATTCCAAACTTCCTTGGCGGTGCGAAATCATTAGCTGAAGGCACGGCAACGGTAGGTGTTACGGGGATGTACCAAGCGGGCTTCTTCCCAATCATGATGTTTGGTTTACCAGGCGCTGCTCTAGCGATGTACCATACTGCGAAATCAAAGAATAAAGAGAAAGTGGCATCTATCATGATTGCGGCTGCGTTTGCTTCATTCTTTACAGGTGTAACAGAACCACTTGAATTTGCATTCATGTTCCTTGCTCCAGGACTGTACGTTCTTCACGCAGCGCTGACTGGTCTATCAGTTTATATCGCGGCATCAATGCAGTGGATTGCAGGTTTCGGTTTCTCTGCTGGTTTAGTCGACTTAGTATTGTCAACTCGTAACCCGCTAGCGGTAAACTGGTACATGCTCATTGTACAAGGTCTTGGTTTCTTTGCGGTTTACTACTTCGTGTTCCGTACCGTGATTGTTAAGTTTGGCCTTAAAACACCGGGACGTGAAGATGATGAAGAAGCTTCATCTAACGTGGCTGGATCAAGCAATTCTTCTGAGCTTGCTCGTCAGTACTTGAAAGCACTTGGCGGTCATGACAACCTAAGTTCTATCGATGCCTGTATTACTCGTTTGCGCCTTTCTGTGAAAGATATGAGCGTTATCAATGAGAAAACTCTGAAAGATCTTGGAGCTATGGGAGTTGTGAAGCTAGGTACAAACAACCTACAAGTTATCCTTGGTCCACTAGCAGAGATTGTTGCTGGTGAGATGAAGAATGTATCTAAAGATGAAGACTTAAGTGGTGTTCAGTTACCAGCTTAACTGTTTAATAGTGGTGCGATTGTTTGTTATTGGTATTGCAAACAATTGATACTACAACATCGCAAAAGGCCTCCGCAGGAGGCCTTTTTTCGTTTAGGCCCTTTGAATCTGCTTTGCTTTCACGCCAACTCGATAAATATTGTCGTTTTAGAGCGAGTTCTTGTTGTCTAATTGCTTAGAATTGTGGATCATTAGGAACAATGTACTCTGTGAAACCATACTTGGATACAGGGTTCCGTTTTCTCTGACAATACTAATATTTTTGAGGTGCTATAGATGAGTGAAGCTGATGCTCGTCCATCAAACTTTATTCGCCAGATCATTGATAAAGATCTAGCGGATGGTAAACACACTAGCGTGCATACTCGATTCCCGCCGGAGCCAAATGGCTACCTGCATATCGGTCATGCTAAGTCTATCTGTTTGAACTTCGGTATTGCTCAGGACTACCAGGGTCAATGTAATCTGCGTTTCGACGATACAAACCCTGAAAAAGAAGACATCGAATACGTTGAGTCTATCAAGAAAGATGTAAACTGGTTGGGCTTTGAGTGGAGTGGTGAAGTATGTTACTCATCAAACTACTTCGATAAGCTTTACGAATATGCAATTGAATTGATTAACAAAGGCTTAGCGTATGTAGATGAGCTAAGTCCAGAGCAAATTCGTGAATACCGCGGCACACTAAAGGCGCCAGGTAAACCAAGTCCATACCGTGACCGTTCTGTTGAAGAGAACTTGGCGTTGTTTGAAAAAATGCGCGCTGGTGAATTTGAAGAAGGTAAAGCGTGTCTTCGTGCTAAAATCGACATGGGTTCTTCATTCATGGTCATGCGCGATCCAGTTTTATACCGTGTGCGTTTTGCTACGCACCACCAAACTGGTGATAAGTGGTGCATTTACCCAATGTACGACTTTACGCACTGTATTTCTGATGCATTAGAAGGCATTACGCACTCTATTTGTACGCTTGAATTCATGGATAACCGTCGTCTGTACGATTGGGTTCTAGACAACATCACGATCGAAAGCCGTCCACATCAATACGAGTTCAGTCGTTTAAACCTTGAATACACAGTGATGTCTAAGCGTAAGCTTAACCAGCTAGTTACTGAAAAACTGGTTAATGGTTGGGATGATCCACGTATGCCGACTGTCTCAGGTCTGCGTCGTCGTGGCTTCACACCTGCATCTATTCGTGAGTTTTGTAAGCGTATTGGTGTAACGAAGCAAGAAAATATGATCGAGTTTAGTTCATTAGAATCTTGTATTCGTGATGACCTAAACGAGAACGCTCCGCGTGCAATGGCTGTACTGGATCCTGTTAAAGTTGTTATCGAAAACTTTGAAGCAGGCGCAGTAGAAAACTTGACAGTTGCCAACCACCCAAATAAACCTGAAATGGGCGTGCGTGAAGTGCCATTCACGCGTGAATTGTGGATTGAGCGTGAAGACTTCCGTGAAGAAGCGAACAAAAAGTACAAGCGTTTAGTGCTAGGTAAAGAAGTTCGTTTACGTGGTGCTTACGTGATCAAAGCTGAGCGCGTTGAAAAAGATGCCGAAGGCAACATCACAACGATCTTCTGTTCTTACGATGCAGATACGCTAGGTAAAAACCCAGCAGATGGTCGTAAAGTGAAAGGCGTTATTCATTGGGTGTCAGCTGATAAAGCTCTTCCAGCGGAAATTCGTCTGTACGATCGTTTATTTACGGTGCCAAACCCAGGCGCAGCGGAAGATTTTGCTTCTACTATCAACCCTGAATCATTAGTTGTGATCAATGGCTTTGTCGAGCCTAGCCTAGCTTCTGCAGAAGCAGAAAAAGGTTACCAGTTTGAACGTATGGGTTACTTCTGTGCAGACTCGAAAGACTCTTCAGCAGATAATCTAGTATTCAACCGCACGGTCGGTCTACGTGATACCTGGGCAAAAATTGAGAATCAATAATCTCGATTAATGCTGAGAATGATGAAAAAATGCCAGCAAACGCTGGCATTTTTTATACCTACTCCCACAGAGCGCTATATAGATGTGCAAGACTGTGGAGAAAAAGATGGGCGTTTAGTAGCTTTTGTTCTGTAACCAAAGTGCTGACGTCTAAGGTACTGACTTCTAGAAACAAAAAACGCCAGCATGTGCTGACGTTTACTTTTTAAATTAACAAACCCTTATTTTTTCGGTTTGTGTGCATCTGGATTGTCTTTACAACCACCATCGCTACACTTGCCGTACAAGTATAAGCTGTGGTTTGTTAGTGTGACATTGTACTTAGCTGCAATCTCTTTTTGACGTTCTTCAATAAGATCGTCAGAAAATTCAATTACCTCACCACAGTCTAGGCACACTAGGTGGTCGTGGTGATGTTGAGTCGATAATTCGAAGACTGACTTTCCACCTTCAAAGTGGTGACGAGTTACAATACCAGCATCGTCGAACTGGTTTAGAACTCGGTAAACAGTTGCTAGGCCAATTTCTTCACCTAGATCAATCAACTTTTTGTACAAATCTTCAGCACTGATGTGCTGGCAGTCTGGCTGCTGAAGTACTTCTAGAATTTTTAGCCTCGGAAGGGTTACTTTTAAACCCGCATCCTTCAGCGCCTGATTATTATCTGACATATACTTTCCCGTTGGATCATCTGCAGCGATTTAACAGAATTCAATCTTCCTACCATTATAGGATAAGCGTTCGGAACATTAAACCACGAACTTCAAAGGGTTAATAGAATCTTTTTGTAAATTAGAAACAGGTCCATTATATTACAGCTCTGACCAGTTACAATTGTGTAACATTAAGCTTGGAGAGGGCAGGGATAGCGATGAATAGGCGACTAGCGAAGATATACAAACCAGGAATTGTAAAGTTCGCACTCAATATTTGGCCTCCTTTTTGGGGGGCGGGTATTAAAATCTTACATATTTCTCAAGACTTCCGTACTGTAAAGGTACGTTTAAAGCTTCGCTGGTGGAATAAAAATGCCAATCGCACCCAATATGGCGGCAGTATTTTCTCTTTAACTGATCCTATTTACTCGTTGATGCTGATGGGGATTCTACGAGAGGAATATTATGTGTGGGATAAAGAGGCAAGCATTAACTTTATTAAGCCGGGGCAAAGTGATTTGTTTGCAGAATTTGAGGTCACTGAAGGGATGCTGGAAAACATTTATCAAATGACACGGAATGGAGAAAAGTGTTTTCCTGAGTTTATTACTCATGTAAAAGATAAACAGGGGAATGTGGTTTCAGAGGTTCAACGCAAGCTTTATGTAAGAAAGAAACCTCAGTATCGCGAAGAGGAAGTACTTACCGATGCTGTGTGACAATACATACAAAAAGACCTCCAAGTGGAGGTCTTTGCATCATTCAATTTGATTAGCCTTCTAGCTCAGCTAAACACATCTCTTCATAGATCTGTTTAACCCAGCTTTCAACACGCTCGTCAGTCAATTCTGGTTGGCGGTCTTCATCAATACATAGACCTACGAATTGGCTTTCGTCACCTTCAACAAGTGCTTTAGACGCTTCAAATTCGTAGCCTTCTGTCGAGGTATGGCCAAGAATTGTGCCGCCTTTAGACTCAACGATATCACGGACTGTGCCCATCGCGTCACAGAAGTATTCTGCGTAGTCTTCTTGGTCGCCACAGCCAAAGATAGCCACTAGCTTAGTAGAGAAGTCGATTTGCTCAAGTTCAGGGAAGAAGTCATCCCAATCACATTGTGCTTCGCCGTAGTACCAAGTTGGGATACCTAGAAGAAGAAGATCGAAGTTATCAATGTCTTCTTTGCTGCTTTTCGCGATGTCTTGAACGTGAACTAGATGTTTACCTAGTTGCTTTTGAATCATCTTTGCAACGGCTTCAGTATTACCTGTGTCGCTACCGAAGAAGATACCTACACTTGCCATAGAGTCTATACCTTTACATTGTTTGTTATTGGCGATGCTACTAAGGGTTTAACCTAACCCTGAGCCTTCCCAAGTTAGCTGAATTACACCTTTTGCAATAAAGCCAGCACAGCCTAGGAAAAGGACTAACCACACAATACGACGACCAAAAACAGGTACATTGCCTTGCTTTAGCACATCTTTTATCGCCATCCCGATGAAAAAAAAGATAGCAGCAAAAAGAAGATCGAGCCCAATAGACTCGAGCATATCCATATAGTCGTAAAGCATTTTAGCCCTTCATGCCGAAAAATCTTGGGCGCACTATACCACTGTTAAACGGTAAAGTTAATGCACTACAAGAAGGGTTATTTCAATAATCTAGTGTTGCTTTTCGAATTTGTTAACTCGAAATGTATTTTCGAATGACTCTCATTACTTCTGTCGGTTTCTCGGCGTGTAACCAGTGACCAGTGCCAGCGATAATGTGTGCTTTAGCATGGTTAAATTGTCGCTTCACTGCCGGCTGATGTTCTGGCATTAAGTACTCAGAGTCGCCGCCTTTGATAAATAAAGTTGGGATATCTGTTGGTGTGATTTCTTGCCAGCCAATAATTTGGTCATAATTCTCAAAAAGGCTCGGTACGTTAAACCGCCAATCCATCTTATCGCCATTTTTGTACAGTGATTTAGAGAGAAATTGTCTTACACCATCGAGTTCAATATGTTGAGCTAGGATATCCATGGCTTGCTGTCGATTTGCTGGTTTTTCATTAATAACAGCATGTAAGCCGTTAAAAACATTATCGTGACGGTTCGTAGTGTAGGCAACAGGCGCCATGTCGAGAACGACTAACTGCTTGACTACATTTGGCGCAATGTCCACAAGAGCCATCGCGACTTTTCCGCCCATGGAGTGACCAATAACAATAGATGGCTCAACGTTTAAGTGCTGAAGGAGCTGAGCCACATCTTTTGCCATATCGGTATAGTTATGGACTTCGGAGTGGAAAGAGAGGCCGTGATTTCTCAGATCAATACTGATCACCGTGTGATCTTTAATAAGATCGCGGGCGAGTAGACCCAGATTACTTAAACTACCAAACAATCCGTGAATCAAAACAACTGTTTGGCCTTGGCCTTCCTGCTTATAGTTGAGTAATGCTGACATTTTATCTTATTCGTGATGGGTTTAACGTGGAGTATCCGCGTGGATCTCGTTATAATCCCCCAGAGTTTAAACATTGAGAATGTGAAAAGCGAATGAAAACAATTGAGGTTGATGAGGATCTATACCGTTATATAGCTAGTCAAACTAAGCATATCGGTGAAAGCGCCTCGGATATTTTGCGACGCCTTTTAAACCTTGATGGTCAGTTGCAGGAAGCTAAAGCCGCGCCTGTAGTAGAGAAGCCACAAGGGATTGTAGTAAGTAAAGATGCGGGTAAAACGGAATCTGTTGATGTAGTGAAAGAAATGCGTTCGCTGCTTATTTCTGATGAGTTTGCCGGTCTAAAAAAAGCGATTGATCGCTTTATGTTGGTATTATCGACCTTACATAAATTGAATCCAGAAGGTTTCGCCCAGGCTACGAATGTAAAAGGACGCAAACGCGTGTACTTTGCAGATAATGAAGAAACCTTGCTAGCAAACGGTAATACGACCAAGCCAAAAGCCATTCCTGGCACACCGTTTTGGGTTATCACGAATAACAATACAAGTCGTAAAAGACAGATGGTTGAACAAGTGATGGCACACATGGGGTTCCAACCTGACTTAATAGAAAAAGTAACAGGTTCAATCTAAGAAACCTGATAGAAGCCTCATAATGCGTCGCAGTGAGCGGATATTATGAGGCTTTTTTAATTTTATTTGTATTTAAAGAAAGGATGTCAAACATGGCTATGCACCCTCGTGCTGGGCAAAAAGCGCAGCAGGAAGATCTTCACAATATCCCAGCACTCGTTGCTAACTACTTCTTACTTCAACCAGACGCGGCAAACGCAGAACACAAAGTTCAATTTGGTACTTCTGGCCACCGCGGTACTGCAGACAAGCACACTTTTAACGAAAACCACATTTTAGCGATCGCTCAAGCGGTAGCAGAAGTTCGTGCTGAGCAAGGCACAATTGGCCCGTTGTTTGTGGGTAAAGACACGCATGCGCTATCTGAGCCTGCTTTTTCAAGTGTGATTGAAGTATTGATTGCAAATGGTGTGAAAGTGATTGTCCAACAAGACAACGGTTACACGCCAACACCGGGTATTTCACACGCGATTCTGACTTACAACATCAAACACGATGAAAAAGCAGACGGTATCGTTATTACCCCATCACATAACCCACCACAAGACGGCGGTATCAAATACAATCCGACACATGGTGGTCCTGCAGAAGCAGAGTTGACTCAAGCTATCGAAGATCGTGCGAACGAACTGATTGCTGAAGGTTTACAAGGTGTGAAACGCCTACCACTAGCAGAAGCAAAAGCATCGGATCTGTTTGTAGAGATGGACTTGGTGAAGCCATACATCGATGACCTGGTGAACGTTATCGATATGGAAGCAATCCAAAAAGCGAACCTGAAGATTGGTGTAGATCCATTGGGTGGCAGCGGTATCGATTACTGGCGTCAAATTGGTCAGGCATACAACCTAGACCTAACGCTAGTAAGTGAATCGATCGATCCTTCTTTCCAATTCATGTCGCTAGATAAAGACGGCGTTGTGCGTATGGACTGTTCTTCTCCTTACGCAATGGCGGGTCTATTGGCACTGAAAGACGAATACGATTTAGCATTTGGTAACGATCCTGACTACGACCGTCACGGTATCGTTACGCCAAAAGGTTTGATGAACCCGAACCACTTCTTAGCCGTTTGTATTGACTACTTGTACCGTCATCGTGACGAGTGGGGTAAAGATGTCGCTGTTGGTAAAACACTAGTTTCAAGTGCGCTGATTGACCGTGTTGTTGCGGATCTAGGTCGTGAGCTATGTGAAGTGCCTGTTGGTTTCAAATGGTTTGTAGACGGTCTGTACACTGGTAAGTTTGGTTTCGGCGGCGAAGAAAGTGCTGGTGCGTCATTCCTTCGTAAAGATGGCACGCCTTGGTCAACAGACAAAGATGGCATCTTGCTATGCCTTCTAGCAGCAGAGATCACTGCGGTAACGGGTAAGAACCCTCAAGATTACTATGAAGAGCTAGCGGCGAAGCACGGTGAGTCGAAGTACAACCGTATTCAAGCTGTAGCAAATGGCCCACAAAAAGACGTATTGAAGAAGTTGTCACCAGAAATGGTTGCGGCTGAAACTCTAGCAGGTGATGCGATCACTGCTCGTCTAACGCATGCACCAGGCAATGGTGCTGCGATTGGTGGCCTTAAAGTAACGACAGCTAACGGTTGGTTCGCTGCTCGTCCATCAGGTACAGAAGATATCTACAAGATTTACTGTGAAAGCTTCAAAGGTGAAGAACATCTGAAACAAATCGAAGCTGAAGCACAAGAAATAGTTAATCAAGTATTTGCAGCCGCTGGTTTGTAAAACATCCAATGGTCAATGTATCTAGCAAAGGGTTGATGTGAAAACATCAACCCTTTCATGTTTAAGTGCCCCGAACAGCTTTATCTCCGGGCCATGAATCTGGTACCACAAACCAGAATTGACCGTCTTCCGTTTGTGCGTGTATGAATCGATCTAAAGGCTTTTCAATAGGTTGAGAGAAATCGTCTGTACCGATCGCCCAGCATGGTTTATGTAAATGATAAAGTGGTTTACCAATTAAATCCCATTGACTTTGATAGCACCAGTAACCACTAATCTGACTTGGATTTAATTCATAACCCAAGCACTCCTTAGGAGTTGGCTCTGGAGTAAACGGATTAATATAGAGTCGTCCTTGCATCATTAGGCGCTCTTCTGGAGAGTCGTTTAAAGGAATTATTTTTTGAAATTCCGGGCGATCGCTCATTTTCAGCTGATGCGTGAGCATTCTATCCAATTTTGCATGTAACTGGTCGTGAGCATTCGGGCCATACCAAATGCCGTTGTAAAGAAGATAAAACTTAATCGCCACTTCCCAATGTTCTATCTGATTTGATTCTGTATTCCTCAACACCAAATCGACAGCACCAATGGTCTTACCTTCCGCGTCGTTTAACTGAATTTCTTCGGCAATAATCTGATATCGTTCTGAATTAGAAAGAGCCGCAGTGCATAGGTGCTGATATAAAAAACCCAGCCTAGGATTACCATTGTATTGTTCTGAGCTATTCAAAGGTTTGACCGAGACATCTTCTAAGGTTGCAAACGGAGGGGTTAACTTGAAAAGCGGAGGTGAAGTGGCGATCCATTGGTAAAAGCGTTGCAGTTGGTTCATCCGTATCCCTAAATTTATGGTGAGGCGACAAGCTTTGTTATTGTAACTAAATTTGCTTTTGAGGGTAGGGTGGCTAGCATCGATATTAGGGTTCGAGATACACTTTAAAGACCTAAATGATATCAAGGTGCCAGATGTCAAAACGTTGTTGTATCAACTAGGTTGCACTCTTTCGTCTGATTCCATCGAGAGGTTATTTAGGTTTACATGCGCTAGAAATTGGAAGTAATAATGAATAACTTAAAGCTAGAACAGATTCTTAATGACAAACTGTCACCGCAGTTAATTAAAGATTACGCACCAAATGGGTTACAGGTAGAAGGGAAATCAGCGGTAAAGCGTGTTATCACTGGCGTAACCGCCTCTCAAGCCTTAATCGATAAAGCGATTGAGCTTAATGCAGACGCATTGCTTGTTCATCATGGCTATTTTTGGAAAGGTGAGCCTGAGCCAATTCGTGGCATGAAAGGTAAACGAATTCGTAGCCTGATCAAAAATGATATCAACTTATATGGTTATCACCTTCCTCTAGATATACATCCAGAGCTAGGCAACAACGCTGAATTAGCTCGCTTACTTGAAATCGAAGTAGAAGGTGGGCTTGAAGGGCACCCTCAGTCAGTTGCTATGTTTGGGCGCTTGAAAAAGCCGATGTCTGGTGTTGAATTTGCGAGTAAGATCAACCAAGTTCTTGAAAGAGAGCCTCTGCATATCGCTCCAGAGAATACTGATAAGATGATTGAGACAGTCGGCTGGTGTACTGGTGGAGGGCAGGATTTCATTGAACTTGCTGTACAGCACGGGCTGGATGCATTTATCTCTGGAGAAATTTCAGAGCGCACCACTTATACTGCTCGTGAAATGGACATTCATTACTTTGCTGCAGGTCATCATGCTACTGAGCGTTATGGTGTTCAGGCCTTAGGCAAATGGCTAGCGGATGAATACGGCCTACATGTGGAGTTTATCGATATTGATAATCCGGTTTAACGTTCGCTATTAGTAACGTTAAGCGCTGAAAAGGAAAAGGGTTGAGACGAAAATCTCAACCCTTTTGTTTGTCTATCTTCGTACTAAAAGATCATTCACGTTCGTGAAGTGGAGAAAACTCACGTTGTGTTTCGCCAGTGTATAGCTGACGAGGACGACCGATGCGGTTCAGTGGATCGCTGTGCATTTCGTTCCAGTGAGCAATCCAGCCGATGGTACGAGAAATCGCGAAGATAACCGTAAACATAGAAACTGGAATACCAATCGCTTTAAGAATGATACCTGAGTAGAAGTCTACGTTCGGGTACAGCTTCTTAGACACGAAGTACTCATCAGAAAGCGCAATGCGCTCAAGTTCCATTGCAACGTCTAGCAGAGGGTCTTGAATGTTTAGCTCTTTGAGAACTTCATGACACGTTTCTCGCATTACTGTCGCACGTGGATCGTAGTTCTTGTAAACGCGGTGACCAAAGCCCATTAAGCGGAATGGGTCATCTTTGTCTTTCGCGCGGTCTACATATTCAGGGATGTTATCGACGCTGCCAATCTCTTCTAGCATTCTCAAGCAGGCTTCGTTTGCACCACCGTGAGCAGGCCCCCAAAGGGATGCAATACCAGCGGCAATACATGCAAATGGGTTCGCACCAGAAGAGCCAGCTAGGCGTACAGTTGATGTCGACGCATTCTGTTCGTGATCCGCGTGTAGAGTGAAAATCTTATCCATCGCACGGGCAACCACAGGATTTACTTCATACTCTTCGCAAGGGTTTGCGAACATCATATGCAAGAAGTTCTCAGCGTAGCTAAGGTCGTTACGAGGGTAAATAAATGGCTGACCGATAGAGTATTTGTAACACATCGCCGCCAGCGTTGGCATTTTTGACAGCAGACGGTACGCTGCAATTTCGCGGTGTTCGTCGTTGTTAATGTCAAGAGAGTCGTGATAGAAGGCTGCAAGTGCTCCAACTACACCACACATTACCGCCATTGGATGAGCATCGCGTCGGAAGCCATGGAAAAAGCTTGCGATTTGCTCGTGTACCATTGTGTGACGAGTAACGGTCGTTTTGAATTGCTCGTATTGTTCTCGGGTAGGGGCTTCACCATAAAGAAGGATGTAACATACTTCTAAGTAATCTGCGTTATTGGCTAATTGATCAATCGGGAAACCGCGGTGCAAAAGAATACCTTTGCCGCCATCGATGTACGTGATTGATGATTCACAAGATGCAGTGGCAAGAAAACCTGGGTCAAAAGTAAAGTAACCATTGGCTCCCAGCTTACGAACGTCAATTACAGGTGTACCTAGCGTACCGTCCATAATTGGCAGTTCGATTGGCGCTTGACCTTCAACATGAAGGGTCGCTTTCTTATCCGCCATAACAATCTCCTTTGTTTATTATTTAATCCGTCCAGGATGTTTATGTGCCATTTTTGTACTGTTGTTAAAGCTTAAAGTCAATTTTTCTCCATCTTTGTGTGCACTTGTTATGATTTTTCTCATGAAAATCGTTAAAAATCTGTTCTATGTAGCATAATTTGTTACACCAATTGTATTAGAATGTTGCTCGCCGTATATTGGCAAAGAAAATTTTAGTTAAATCCTTATAAATTCGGGGCTAGAAACAAAGAGTGAGGTTTGTTGCTGGATTCCGTTTGTTAACAACTTGTTTACAATTATCTGAGTGGTTACTCGCGATATTTGTTAAATAGATGTTAACTTTTGTACGTTTGGAAGCTGAAATTGGTTATAACAATAAATGCTCAATGGAGCTGAGTGAGCAAGCCCGTGAAAGAAAGAAAGTCAAGACCTGTTAATTTAGATTTACAGACCATCCACTTTCCTATCACAGCAATCGCATCCATCCTACACCGTGTGTCTGGGGTAATTACGTTTGTTGCGGTGGGTATATTACTGTGGTTACTATCCATTTCTCTGTCATCCCCAATGGGTTTTATGGAAGCCGCTGACATCGTCGATAGCTTCTTCGTAAAATTCATCCTGTGGGGAATTCTTACTGCACTTGCCTACCACATCGCAGGTGGTATCCGTCACTTATTGATGGATCTAGGTCACTTTGAAGAACTAGATTCAGGCACGATGAGCGCTAAAGTCGCGTTTGGTGCAACAGCAGTATTATCATTATTGGCGGGGATCTTGGTATGGTAAAACACGTATCTTCATTTGGTCGTAATGGTGTACACGATTTCCTACTAATTCGTGCAACTGCAATCATTATGACGCTATACACGATTTATCTGATTAGCTTCTGTGCATTTTCAGATATCTCTTACGCATCTTGGACCCAATTCTTTGGTGGTACCTTCACTAAAGTATTCACCATGTTGGCACTTGTCTCGATCCTGATTCACGCTTGGGTTGGTTTGTGGCAGGTATTAACTGATTACATTAAGTGCGCGAAACTACGTGGCGCACTACAACTTGGTGTTATTGCCGTTCTATTCGGCTATGTCTTCTCTGGTCTATTTATTCTGTGGGGTGCGTAAGTGTCTATTCCAGTTCGTGAGTTTGATGCCGTAGTAATCGGCGCTGGTGGTGCAGGTATGCGCGCTGCACTACAAATTTCAGAGCAAGGCCTATCATGTGCTTTGTTGTCAAAAGTATTTCCAACACGTTCTCATACTGTGTCTGCACAGGGCGGCATTACCGTTGCTCTGGGTAACTCGCACAAAGACGATTGGCAATGGCACATGTACGATACCGTTAAAGGTTCCGACTACATCGGTGACCAGAACGCGATTGAATACATGTGTAAAAATGGTCCTGAGTCAGTTATCGAGCTTGAAAAAATGGGTCTTCCATTCTCTCGTTTTGATAACGGTACCATATACCAACGTCCATTCGGTGGCCAATCTAAAGAGTTTGGTGGTGAGCAGGCTGCTCGTACAGCCGCTGCTGCAGACCGTACTGGTCACGCACTTCTTCACACGCTTTACCAGCAAAACGTAAAACACAAAACAACCATCTTCTCGGAGTGGTACGCTTTGGATCTTGTGAAAAACCAAGACGGCGCAATCATGGGTTGTACTGCGATTTGTATGGAAACGGGTGAAATCTGTTACTTCAAATCGAAAGCAACCATTCTAGCTACAGGTGGTGCAGGTCGTATTTACGCATCGACCACTAACGCGCACATCAACACGGGTGATGGCGTTGGTATGGCACTTCGCGCAGGCGTTCCAATGCAAGACATGGAAATGTGGCAGTTCCACCCAACAGGTATTGCCGGCGCGGGTGTTCTAGTGACGGAAGGTTGTCGTGGTGAAGGTGGTTACCTTCTAAATAAAGATGGTGAACGCTTCATGGAGCGCTACGCACCAAACGCGAAAGACCTTGCTGGTCGTGACGTGGTTGCTCGTTCAATGATGATTGAAATTCGTGAAGGCCGCGGCTGTGATGGTCCTTGGGGTCCACATATCAAGTTGAAACTTGATCACCTTGGTAAAGAAGTACTTGAATCACGTCTACCAGGTATCTGTGAACTGTCTCGTACATTTGCACACGTTGACCCAGTGAAAGAGCCAATTCCAGTAATTCCAACTTGTCACTACATGATGGGTGGTGTACCTACTCAAGTCTCTGGCCAAGCAATTAAGCAGAAGGCCGACGGTAGCGAGATGGAAGTACAAGGCCTTTACGCATGTGGTGAGATTGCTTCTGTATCGGTACACGGTGCTAACCGTCTGGGCGGCAACTCATTACTAGACTTGGTCGTATTTGGTCGTGCTACTGGCTTGCACCTTGGCGAAACGCTAGCAGCGCAAGCAGAAGCTCGTCCTGCAACAGAATCTGATATTGAAGCGTCTCTAGCGCGTACTATGCGTTGGGAAAACAGCACTGGTGGTGAAGATCCAGTTCAGATTCGTAAAGACCTACAAGCATGCATGCAAAACAGCTTCTCGGTATTCCGTGAAGGCGATGCGATGGCAACCGGTCTAGAAGAGTTGAAAGTGATTCGCGAACGTTTGAAAGATGCGCATCTAGCGGACAAGTCTTCAGAGTTCAACACGCAGCGTATTGAGTGTCTAGAACTTGATAACCTGATGGAAACCGCGTTTTCAACTGCCGTTGCAGCAAACTACCGTACAGAGAGTCGTGGCGCACATGCTCGTTTCGATTTCCCTGAGCGTGATGATGAGAACTGGCTATGCCACTCTATCTACAATCCGGAAACAGAAGCGATGACTAAGCGTGATGTGAACATGACGCCAACGCATCGTGAAGCTTTCCCGCCGAAAGTACGTACATACTAAAGGGAGGATACGACTATGAAATTAAACTTCTCTTTATACCGTTACAATCCGGATGTGGATACTAAGCCTTACATGAAAGAGTATACCCTTGAGGTAGACGAAGGCTCAGACATGATGGTGCTTGATGCATTGATTCTGCTAAAAGAGCAAGATCCAAGCATCGCGTTCCGTCGCTCATGCCGTGAAGGGGTATGTGGTTCTGATGGTTTGAATATGAATGGTAAAAACGGCCTAGCGTGTATCACACCGTTATCTGCTCTACAAGGCGATAAGATAGTTATTCGTCCACTACCAGGGTTACCTGTCGTGCGCGATCTTATCGTTGACATGACGCAGTTCTATGATAACTATGCGAAAGTTAAACCATTCTTGATTGATGATGGTGCATTACCACCATCACGTGAGAATCTACAATCGCCTGATGACCGTGCGCATTTAGATGGATTGTACGAATGTATCATGTGTGCATGTTGTACAACGTCTTGCCCATCATTCTGGTGGAACCCTGATAAATTCATCGGCCCAGCTGGTCTTCTCGCAGCGTACCGTTGGCTAATTGATAGCCGCGATACGGCAACAGATGAACGTTTGTCTGATCTTGATGATGCATTTAGCGTTTTTCGTTGCCATGGCATCATGAATTGTGTAAGTGTTTGTCCTAAGGGATTAAATCCGACGAAAGCCATCGGTCACATTAAGTCGATGTTGGTTAATCGTTCGGTTTAATTTACTCGCTCTTAGGAATGTCGCAGTGTTGCGGATCACCCGATATGACCGCTTCACTGCTTCAGTAATATTCGAGTAAAGAATACAAAAATTGCCGACCGTATTTTTAGTCGGCTCTTATAGCTCGGCAAAGACCGAAGCAAACGTGAAAACTACTGGTTAAGGGAAAATATGCACAACGGCGTGATGAAGGCATGGCTCGAGTCTTCACACTTGGCTGGCGCCAATGCAACGTATGTAGAGGACCTCTACGAACTGTATCTAAGTGATCCCGATCTGGTAAGTGAGGAGTGGAAACGTGTTTTTGAAGGCTTGCCTAAGCCATCAGAAGAAGTGGCAGAACAACCACATTCACGTGTCCGTGACTACTTCCGACGACTCGCTAGAGAAACAAAGCATTACAATGTCCAAGTTAGTGACCCAGATGTCGATGCAAAACAAGTAAAAGTTCTACAGCTAATCAACGCATACCGTTTCCGCGGGCATGAAGCTGCAGAATTAGACCCACTAGGTCTATGGCAACGCCCAACCGTGGCGGAGTTAGACCCTGCTTTTCATAATCTTACCGAAGATGACTTCGAAGAAACTTTCAACGTAGGTTCTTTTGCTGTTGGGCAAGAAACCATGAAGTTGAAAGATATCTATGAAGCCCTCAACAAAACTTATTGCGGTTCCATCGGTGCTGAATACATGCACATGACTGACACAGAGCAAAAGCGTTGGATTCAGCAACGCCTTGAGTCTGTCGTAGGCCAGCCATCATTCAACAAAGATGAGAAGCGCACATTCCTAGAAGAGCTAACAGCCGCTGAAGGTTTGGAGCGTTACCTCGGAGCGAAATTCCCAGGTGCAAAACGTTTCTCTTTAGAAGGTGGTGATGCGTTGATTCCGATGACGAAAGAGTTGATCCGTCATGCGGGTACAAGTGGAATGCGTGAAGTGGTTATCGGTATGGCTCACCGCGGTCGTTTGAACATGCTGGTGAACGTACTTGGTAAGAAACCTCAAGACCTGTTTGATGAGTTCGCCGGTAAACACGACGAAACTTGGGGTACGGGTGATGTGAAATATCACCAAGGTTTCTCTGCTGATTTTGCGACTCCAGGCGGTGATGTTCACTTAGCGCTTGCATTTAACCCATCGCACCTAGAAATCGTAAACCCGGTAGTCATGGGCTCAGTTCGAGCACGTCAAGACCGCTTGGGTGATAATCAAGGTAGCAAAGTGCTTCCTATCACCATCCACGGTGATTCTGCAATCGCTGGTCAGGGTGTGGTTGCCGAAACGTTCAACATGTCTCTTGCTCGTGGGTTCCAAGTTGGTGGTACGGTACGTATCGTCATCAACAACCAAGTAGGCTTTACGACGTCTAATCCTCGTGACACGCGTTCTACGATGTACTGTACCGATATCGCGAAGATGGTGCAGGCGCCAATTTTCCATGTAAATGCAGATGACCCAGAAGCAGTTGCTTTTGTTACTCGCATTGCATTGGATTACCGTAACGAGTTCAAGCGCGATGTCGTGATCGATCTTGTATGTTACCGTCGCCACGGCCACAATGAGGCGGATGAGCCAAATGCGACTCAGCCTTTGATGTACCAGAAAATCAAAAAGCATCCTACACCACGCAAATTGTATGCAGATGTTCTGATCGATAAAAATGAATCAGATATCGAGACAGCGACTCAGTTAGTCAATGAGTATCGCGATGCATTGGATCGCGGTGAAGTGGTTGTTAAAGAATGGCGTCCAATGGCGTTGCACTCTGTAGACTGGTCCCCTTACTTAGGGCACGAATGGGATATGGAGTGGGATTCAAAATACGACAAGACACGCCTTATTGAGCTAGGCAATCGTCTGTGTCAGTACCCAGAAAGCCATAAACTGCAAAGCCGTGTTAATAAGCTATACAACGATCGTCTAGCAATGATGACCGGTGAAAAAGCTATTGACTGGGGGATGGCTGAAACATTGGCGTATGCTACATTGGTTGACGATGGCAAGCGTATTCGTCTTTCTGGTCAGGACTCGGGTCGTGGTACTTTCTTCCACCGTCACTCGGTTCTTCATAACCAAACCGATGCAAGCACTTACATTCCATTAGCGAATATTCATGACAACCAAGGACCATTCCAAGTCTTTGACTCAGTATTGTCAGAAGAAGCTGTGTTGGCGTTTGAATACGGTTACGCAACAGCCGAACCAGGTGGTTTAACTATCTGGGAAGCACAGTTTGGTGATTTTGCCAACGGTGCACAAGTTGTTATCGACCAGTTTATCTCGTCAGGCGAGCAAAAGTGGGCGCGTTTGTGCGGTCTTACTATGCTTCTACCTCATGGTTATGAAGGTCAAGGTCCTGAGCACTCATCTGCACGTTTAGAGCGTTACCTTCAGCTTTGTGCTGAGCAAAATATGCAGGTTGTGGTTCCTTCAACACCGGCTCAGGTGTACCACATGATTCGTCGTCAGGTTGTACGCCCAATGCGTCGACCTCTCATTGTTATGTCGCCGAAATCTTTGTTGCGCCACCCTCTATGTACTTCAACGATTGAAGACTTGGCGGATGGTACATTCCAATCTGCAATTCCAGAAGTAGATGATTTAGAACCAAGCAAAGTGAAACGTGTCGTGTTCTGTGCTGGTAAGGTTTACTTTGACCTACTAGAGCAGCGCCGTAACAACGAGCAAGACGATGTTGCTATCGTGCGTATTGAACAGCTTTACCCATTCCCAATGGAAGAAGTACAAGCAGCAATTGCTCAATACACTAACGTTGAAGACTTCGTGTGGTGTCAGGAAGAACCTCAGAACCAAGGTGCTTGGTACTGTAGCCAACATAACTTCCGTGCCGCTATTCCTGCAGGTGCAAATCTTAAATACGCAGGTCGCCCAGCTTCTGCTTCGCCAGCAGTTGGCTACATGTCGGTGCACTTGAAACAACAAAAAGCGTTGGTTGAAGACGCTCTGAACGTGAACTCAAAAACTTCGAATTAAGAACTAGAAGTTAAAGGAAGAAACAGATATGACAATTGAAATTCTGGTTCCAGATTTACCTGAATCAGTTGCTGATGCAACCGTAGCGACATGGCACAAACAACCAGGCGACGCAGTAGAGCGTGACGAGGTTTTGGTTGACATCGAAACAGACAAAGTTGTGCTAGAAGTTCCAGCTCCGGAAGCTGGCGTTTTAGAAGCTATTGTTGAAGCAGAAGGTGCGACAGTACTTTCTAAACAAATCATTGCTAAATTGAAGCCAGGCGCAGTTGCAGGTGAACCAACTGCAGACAAAACAGAAGGTACTGAAGCATCTCCTGATAAGCGCCACAAAGCTGCGCTTAACGAAGAAAGTAATGACGCATTAAGCCCAGCAGTGCGCCGTTTATTGGCTGAACATGGCTTAGAAGCAAGCCAAGTGAAAGGCACTGGTGTTGGTGGTCGTATTACGCGCGAAGATATTGAAGCGCATCTTGCGAACGCTAAATCTGCGTCAAAAGAAGACTCGCCAGCAGTGGTAGACGTGCCGGCAGCGGCTCGCAGTCAGAAGCGTGTTCCAATGACTCGCCTTCGTAAGACAGTTGCTAACCGTTTGCTAGAAGCGAAGAACAATACGGCAATGCTAACGACGTTTAACGAAGTGAACATGAAACCAATCATGGACCTTCGTAAGCAGTACAAAGATCAGTTCGAAGAGCGTCACGGTATTCGTTTGGGCTTCATGTCTTTCTACGTGAAAGCAGTAACAGAAGCGCTTAAGCGTTACCCAGAAGTAAATGCTTCGATTGATGGCGATGACATTGTTTACCACAACTATTTCGACATTAGCATGGCGGTATCAACGCCACGTGGTCTAGTTACACCTGTCCTAAAAGACTGTGACAAGCTTGGTTTCGCTGATGTTGAAAAAGGCATCAAAGAACTGGCTATCAAAGGTCGTGATGGCAAGCTAACGGTAGACGAGCTAATGGGCGGTAACTTCACTATCACAAACGGTGGTGTGTTCGGTTCACTAATGTCTACACCAATCATCAACCCACCTCAATCAGCGATTCTTGGTATGCATAAGATCCAAGAGCGTCCGATGGCAGTGGATGGCAAAGTTGAAATCTTGCCGATGATGTACCTAGCGTTATCTTACGATCACCGCCTAATTGACGGTCGTGAATCAGTTGGTTTCCTAGTAACGATTAAAGAGTTACTAGAGGACCCAGCACGTCTCCTATTAGACGTTTAATATCGCTAAAACGTCTAGTTATCGTAGGTAGCTAGACGTTAAAAATTTCAATGGCTAGACTAGCTCAACGTTTGGCCTTCATTTGAATCCTTCAGTATGAGAACTCATGATGAAGGATTGATTTGAGAAGACCCTACAGACGTACAAGCAGCCAAGACTGCAGCGTTATGGAAATAATAAATCCCTTAAGGGAAAAACAAACGGAATATCGAAATGAATTTGCATGAATACCAAGCCAAACAGCTGTTTGCAGAATTCGGTTTGCCTGTGCCAGAAGGCTACGCGTGTGATACACCACAAGAAGCTTTTGAAGCCGCAGGCCGTATCAGTACAGCCAAGAAAGTAGTTAAATGTCAGGTTCACGCTGGTGGCCGTGGTAAAGCGGGTGGCGTAGAGCTACACGATACAAAAGAAGGCGTTAAAGAGTTTGCACAGAAGTGGTTAGGTAAAAACCTAGTAACTTACCAAACAGACGCAAATGGTCAGCCAGTAACAAAAATCCTTGTTGAAGAAGCTTCAAATATTGCGAACGAACTATACCTAGGTGCGGTAGTTGACCGTGCTAGCCGTAAGATCGTTTTCATGGCTTCTACCGAAGGTGGTGTGGAAATTGAAAAAGTTGCGGAAGAAACGCCGGAACTCATCCACAAAGCAGCAATTGACCCACTAGTAGGTCCACAAGCTTACCAAGGTCGTGAGCTAGCGTTCAAACTTGGTCTTGAAGGCGACCAAATCAAACAATTCGTTAAGATCTTTATGGGTCTTGGCACTATGTTTTCTCAGTACGATCTTGCTCTGCTAGAGATCAACCCACTTGTGATTACTGGTGAAGGCAACTTGCTATGTCTTGACGGTAAGATCAACATCGACTCAAACGCACTGTACCGTCAGCCTAAGCTTCGTGAAATGCACGATCCTTCACAAGAAGATGAGCGTGAAGCACACGCAGCTCAGTGGGAGCTGAACTACGTAGCACTAGACGGTAACGTTGGCTGTATGGTTAACGGTGCAGGCCTAGCAATGGGTACGATGGATATCGTAAACCTACACGGCGGCAAACCAGCTAACTTCTTAGATGTAGGTGGCGGCGCGACGAAAGAGCGTGTTGCTGAAGCATTCAAGATCATCCTATCTGATGACAATGTGAAAGCGGTACTTGTTAACATCTTCGGTGGTATTGTACGTTGTGACATGATCGCAGAAGGTATTATCGGCGCGGTTAAAGAGGTAGGCGTAAGCGTACCTGTTGTTGTTCGTCTTGAAGGCACTAACGCTGACCTAGGTCGCGAAGTTCTTGCTAATTCTGATGTTGATATCATTGCTGCTGAGTCGCTAACTGATGCTGCTCAGAAAGTTGTTGCTGCTGCGGAGGCTAAATAATGTCTGTATTAATTAACAAAGACACTAAAGTAATCTGTCAGGGGTTCACTGGTGGTCAAGGTACTTTCCACTCAGAGCAAGCTATCGCATACGGTACGCAAATGGTTGGCGGTGTGTCTCCAGGTAAAGGTGGCCAAACTCACCTAGGTCTTCCTGTATTCAACACAGTTCGTGAAGCAGTAGAAGCGACTGGTGCAACAGCGACAGTCATCTACGTACCAGCTCCTTTCTGTAAAGATGCAATCCTAGAAGCGATTGACGCGGGTATCGAGCTAATCGTAACGATTACTGAAGGTATCCCTACTACAGATATGATCGACGTGAAAGTGAAGCTAGAAGAAACTGGCGTTCGCATGATTGGTCCTAACTGTCCGGGCGTTATCACTCCTGATGAGTGTAAGATCGGTATCATGCCTGGTCACATCCACAAGAAAGGCAAAGTAGGTATTGTATCTCGTAGCGGTACTCTAACTTACGAAGCAGTTAAACAAACCACTGACGAAGGTTTCGGCCAGTCTACTTGTGTTGGTATCGGTGGTGACCCAATCCCGGGTTCAAACTTCATTGATATCCTAAAACTGTTCCAAGAAGACCCTGAGACAGAAGCGATCGTTATGATCGGTGAGATCGGTGGTACTGCAGAAGAAGAAGCAGCAGCATACATTAAAGAAAATGTAACGAAGCCAGTGGTTTCTTACATTGCTGGTGTAACTGCGCCTCCTGGTAAGCGTATGGGCCATGCTGGTGCGATTATCTCTGGTGGTAAAGGTACTGCTGAAGACAAATTTGCTGCACTAGAAGCGGCTGGCGTTAAAACTGTGAAATCTCTAGCAGAGATTGGCCAAGGTCTACGTGAAGTGACGGGTTGGTAATCGACCACACTACTTAATAAGTATTAAAAAGCCTGCGATTTCGCAGGCTTTTCTTTTTCCGTTTCCGTGGATTTATGTTTGTTGTTAGCAAGGTCTTTCGCGTTTAATACTCAATGCGATTATGCTTTGCTTTTAATCAGCTGGCTCAGCATAAATAAGGATGTTGCGCTGATCACTACGGAAGGGCCGGCCGGTGTATCGAAGTGCCATGATAGGCTAAGCCCCATCAGTACTGCCACAGAGCCAATAATGGATGCGAACAATGCCATTTGCTCTGGTGATGAAGAGACTTTACGTGCTGTTGCGGCTGGGATAATTAGGAGCGAAGTCATGATCAACGCGCCAACGAACTTCATACCTACTGCGATTACTACACCCACCATTAGCATTAACACCAATCTAACTAAGTCTGTATTCACGCCCTCAACAGCGGCAAGTTCTTCACTGACAGTGCTAGAAAGCAGTGGGCGCCAGAAGACGTACAAACACGCGCTTACCGCAACAACACCTGCGTAAATAAACATCAGATCTTGTGGAGAGACGGCAAGTAAGTCCCCAAATAGGTAGCTCATTAAATCGACGCGCACGTTTTCCAAAAAGCTAACCGATACTAAACCGATAGAGAGTGCACTGTGTGCCAAGATACCTAACAACGTGTCTGTAGCCACAAGTTGTTGCTTTTGCAGGGTGACAAGCAAAACGGCCAGAGCTAAACAGCAGACGAGTAGCGCAAGGTAGAGATTTACGTTGAGCAAGAAGCCCAGCGCTAGGCCCATTAACGATGCATGAGCTAGGGTATCTCCGAAGTAAGCCATTTTACGCCAAACGACAAATGACCCAAGTGGACCGGCAATGATCGCGATACCAATACCAGCAAGAATAGAAGGTAGGAGAAACTCAATCATGATGGTGATGTCCGTGTTTATGGTGGGAGCATGATATCGCATCACCGCTTACTGGCGTTCCGGATAAATCGTGATGATGGTGCTCATGGTCGTGATGATAAAACGCGAGAGACTCTCTCGCAGCATTGCCAAATAGTGCGATGTAAGAAGGGTGCTGAGTAATAGTGGCAGGTGAACCTGAGCAGCAAACATGGTGATGCAGACAAATAACATCGTCCGTTTTCGCCATCACTAAATGTAAGTCATGCGACACCATAAATACGCCACAATCAAAGCGGTGACGAATGCTCTCAATTAAGTCATAGAGATCGATTTGACCTTGGATATCCACACCCTGAGCTGGTTCGTCTAATACCAACAGCTGAGGACGCTGAAGCAGAGCGCGAGCCAGTAACACTCGTTGGTTTTCACCACCGGATAAGCGATGCATATTACTATTAAGTAAATGTTCAGCGCCAACAAGCCTTAATGCATCAATGCACTCCTGCTTACTGTATTTTCCTGCTAAATTTAGAAAGCGGGTTACATTCAATGGAAGGGAGTCATTGAGCTTCAACTTTTGAGGAACGTAACCAATTTTCAGTTTTCTTTGTCGGTTAAACTTGCCGCTAGTTGGCTTTTGAAGACCTAAGATAACTTTGACTAACGTTGATTTTCCCGCTCCATTGGGACCAATTAGGGTAGTTATTTTGCCCTTTTCTAATTCCATACTAATGTTATCGAGAACTCTGCGGCCATCGAACTCGACGCATAACTGCTCAAGATGGACTAAGGAAGACATGAATGAAACTCATTTGCAAATCAATAATGTTATAATGTAACATTATCTCACTTTCCACGCCATATCCCAAGTAAAACTATGAAAAGAGCATTAATTCTTGCTGCCTCAGCAATGTTAACACTGCCAGCACAGGCGGTAACGGTACTGACGAGTATCAAACCTATTCAGTTGTTAGTAACAGAGCTTACTCAAGGAGTAACTTCACCAGACGTGCTATTGCAGTCTAACACATCACCCCATGACTATGCTTTGCGTCCATCGGATGTTAAAAAGGTCGCTTCGGCTGATTTGGTTATCTGGTACGGACATGATCTTGAACCGTTTCTAGAGAAAGTTGTTTCGGATAGATCGAATACTTTGACTATTAGTCAAATTCCAAATCTAGAATTGCGTGAATTTGATAGTGAGCACAACCATGACCATGATGGGCACGATCATGGCTCACATGATCCGCACTTTTGGCTAGGTGTAAGCCAAGCACAACAAGTGGCCAAGGCTGTTGTGAATCAACTTGTATCACTTGATCCGGAAAATGCAGCTCAATATCAAGCGAACCTCAAAAAGTTTGAACTCGAGCTAAAAGACACTGACCAACAGATAAAGCAGAAGCTGGCACCAGTAAAAAACAAAGGTTACTTTGTATTCCATGATGCTTACGGTTATTTCGAAGATCGTTATGAACTAAATCAAATGGGGCATTTTACTGTGAGCCCGGAACGCAAGCCAGGAGCGAAGACCTTAATTCAAATTCGTCAAAAGCTAAGTGGTGGAGATGTGGCTTGTGTATTTTCTGAACCTCAGTTTACCCCGGCTGTCGTTCAGAGCGTAATGAGAGGCAGTGATGTCGCTAAAGGCGAGCTTGACCCGTTAGGGAGTACAATTGAAGCAAAACCTGGCAGTTACTTTACTTTTCTCAACAATATGGCGAATAGTTTTGAGCAATGCTTGAACAAAAAGTCAGATTAAGTGCTGTCGTAATGTAGGAGTAGTCTTTTTAACGTGATCCAGTAGTAAGAATTACAACCTTTGGTAAGGCGAGCCTTTTCTCAGAAAGTAATTGAGATATCATTACCAATAATTATCAGCTCAAAATAACCGTATCAATCCATGTTTTACAAACGATGAACGGTCACTTTCAGAGCACAAATTGATACAAAAGGTTTTCGTCTTGCTACGCCAATTAGCCCTTGCTCTGTTGGGCTTTGTCTTATCCTACCAAGCATTTGCGCTTCATAATGCAAATGCAATCTTTTACCCTTTGCCAACTCAGGCAAAGGGTACTTTTATCGCGGCTAAAAAGTTGTTCTTGGGTGAAAAGGGCGGTTTGTGGATTCATGACGTACACGGGAGAGTCCTGTTTTACGATGGTCAAACTATATTGCCTAAATCAGGTAGCTTCCTACAAACGTCGGCCAAGCAGTTGGCCTATCATAAAGGTGCTTTTTGGACCTTTATTGAAAATGAGGTCTATCGAACTTATCCAAATCAGGAGCGACGTTTAGTCTTTAGTTTAAATCCAGGCTCACAAATAAGAAAAATAGGGTCTTCAAAGAACTATATTTGGGTGAGTGATGGCGCGCATTTCTATACCTACAATATCGACACTAGCGAGTTAAACTCTTTCTCTCTATTGCAGCTCTATCAACATAGTAATAATAGCTACGTTTACATTAATGATGCGGTGCTAGTTGAAACGAAGTGGGCACTAGCAACGACTTCCGGCTTCTATCTTTCTGAAGGTGATAAGTTTGACCATGTCGCTGCCTCAGGTCAAAACTACATTGAGAAAGTCTATTATTCACACACGCGAAGAGAAATTTTGATAGGTACATTGCGTGGCGCTTTAATTTTCAATATTTACCAGCCTGATAAAGAAGTGATTAGAATTGGCGGCTCACATGTTTTGACATTCGCAGAGACAAATCAAGAGTATTGGGTGGGGACAGAGCATGGCCTTTATTTGTACTCATTTTTTTCAGGTGAGGTCACCGAAGTCGCGCCTGCAAGTTTTCTTGAGTTAGAGTTAGATAACACGAAGATTTATTCGTTGTTGAGCGACAATATGGGAGGGATGTGGATTGCGACTAACCAAGGTATTCGTTATTACTCGCTATTTAGTAAAAAATTTGAACGAGTGACCTTTAGTAGTTATGACTCACACACCCTATCAGGACGAATTCGGCAAACTATTGAAGGTCCTGATGGTGCGCTTTGGTTTGCTGATGACCGAAAGATTTATCGTTCAGGAAAGAGTGGGATTAACCAAGTCTTAGAGTTGGAGTCGCAGATCAATGAATTTGCGTTTCAAAACGGCATGCTTTGGCTTGCAACCTCAAAAGGGCTGGAAATATTTGAGCTAAATGGTCTCAACAAGATTACATTTCCTTATTTACAGGTTATGGCTGGACATGCCGTAGAGCATGTGACCGTTGATGGTGATGACCGTCTTTGGGTATCAAGCGGATACCATCTTTACAATGTTGATACTGCTGCACAAAGCGTACGAAACTTTGGAAGTGAGTGGCTAGTAAGTCAGTATTTGCCTGCTAAGGTTACGCGCCTATATGATACTGAAGATGCCCTATTAATAGGCACCGATCATGGCGTATACCAATACAGTAATGACAACATCCAGTTTATCCGTTTTTCAGAAAAGTTTGGTGAATCATTAGACATGACCACGGCGGTTGATGGCAGCCAGTGGTTTGCTTCATCTTATGGTGTGTTTAAAACAGATACACGAAGCGATGAAAAACGTGTTGTTGAAATGAGTGAGCCCAACGCCAGACCTGCTTGCTTGATCAGAGACAGGCAAGGTGTATGGTTAGCTTCCTCTGTTGGTTTAAGCTATTACCACCTTTCGGGTGAGTTAGTGAAACATTACTCATCGTCATCAGGCTTAATGAACAATGAGTTCCTCCCTGGTATTTGTAGCGTTATACAGCAGACAGAAATTGGTGAGCGAGAGCTTGTTCTGGGGTCGAAGTACGGACTCGTAAAAGCAGAAGCATCCAAGCTGCTTGTATCTAATCCCCCAGAGTCTAAGTTTATTGTTAGCCAAGTTGTGCTTGAAAATGAAGTTCTGCAAGTTGGTAGTGCCGATCTGAATGGGATCACACTGCCATATGGATCTTCGCTGAGTTTTTTATTCGGTGTGATGCCAAAACCAGACAGTCAAAATTTGTACTATCGATTGAACAACGATGACCCATGGCAAACGTTAGAGGGGGGCCAACTGACACTCGAGCACCTTAGTTCCGGTGAATATCACTTGCAGGTCAGTAATGAGTCTCAAGTTGCCACTGGAGTAGTTGGTTTAGAATCTCACTTTATCGTCCTTCATCCTTGGTATCTATCGCGATTTGCTATTTTAGGCTTTGTCGTAGCTAGTATTGCGGTCGTCGCATTACTTGTTTTCTGGCGCTCTCGCTACGTTGTACAGGCTAACCGTGATCTAGCAGCTCAAGTGACTCTCAAAACGAATCAGTTAAGACATCAAAGTAGAGTGTTGCTTACGAGCAACCAGCAATTACGTAAACAGATTCAAGTTAGAAACCTACTCGTAGACCATGTAGCTCTATCCATAAAATCAAGCGTCGACTTTATTGTGGCGAAACTACCTATGCCTCTCGATACTGCGACGGAGGATCATTTGGCTAAAACGAATTGGCAGTTAAATGAACTCAAAAGCGTTCCAAGTGATGTAAGTGGTGGGAGTCAGAACTACAACTTGAGTCAGATAACTCAGTCAGTGGTTGATGTATGGCAAGATGACTTTGCAAAAGCGGGTATTTTGGTAGAGCTAGAAGATGAGAGTAAGCAGAGCCGGGTTGCTCTGGAAAGCTTTAATCTTGATGTTATTTTCAATAGCATTTTTGCCAATATCATCAAGCGCTCTTTCCGGGGTCAAACGGTTAGAATTATGCTAGAAAAGGGGCATGATATTGTGTCATTGAGCTTTCTTGATTACGGGACGCAATTACCTAATAAAGTCGCGACTGGGCTTCCATCTAACTTAAATCACTCTGAGTTGAGTATTGACCACCTTGCCCAACTAGTGACAACGAGTGGTGGTTATTTGGCTGTCTTCTCTTCTGATGCTCAAAACAAAGTCGAGATTACATGGCCATCTGCGAAGGAAAGTAGTTATCTGGATGAACCGCAGCAAGAACTCAATCCTGTAACTATTGCAGAAGATCAAGTCACACCAGAGAAAGAGTGGTTGCAAAAAGTCTATCAATTAGTGGCAGAGCATTACCATGATCCTGAATTTGGCACTGCGTCAGCCGCTAAAATGCTGTATATGTCTGAACGCTCTTTGCAGAGACGTTTTAAATCTGCCTCGTCAAGAACGTTAAAAGACTATGTCACAGAGGTTCGTTTAGAAACGGCGTGTGAACAGTTATTGGCGGGTGAGAAAATCAGTGAAGTCGCCTTTAACTGTGGCTTTAATGATCCATCTTACTTTAGCCAAAAGTTTAAGCTGCATTTTGGTTTGCCCCCTTCCAAGTTTGCTTTGACTCAAGAAAGCCAAGAAATTAACTAGAAAACCTTCATTATACGCTCCCTAGTTAATAGTTAAGATGCTGGGGAGCTGCATACAGTGCTCTATTATTGCTGCAGTTGCTAACGCAGTAAGTTTCATTGTTTCTTCATCACATCTAGCCTACAAATCCATTCTCAACACGTAAGCACGATCACGTTCTATCTGTTAGTCGCGATGTTCATAGCAATAAGCATAAATGGCTTCAAGAGAATGATTTACTGATAGTTGCAACAAATAAATGACAGTTGTATTGCTGTATCAAAAGAGCGTGGTTCATTTGGGGGAGTTATGGCATGCGACATTCGTGAAAACGAAAACTGTGTTGAAAAGATGAATAAGGTAAAGAAGTTTTGAAAGAGGTGAAAAAAAAATATCGTGGTATAGCCGGGGGGACTATACCACGGGTGTCAAGGACACCTTCGCTTGCTGCCGGAGTGACATGTTGCCATGCCACCTCTGGAATTTATTAGAGAGGTTGCCCTCTCGATGGAGTAACTATACGAGAGGTTACTTATTTTTCTTATAAAAATAACGCCATGTTTATATGAGAAAAGCGACAACGTTTGGTTTTTTACTTAAACCATTGTTTTAATTTGAATTTTTTGTTTTCTGTCTTGGTTTGTGACATTTTTGTTTCGTTAGGTGTCATTTTTAATTGTTAATTTTGACGTAAATAACGAGAGGAAATTTACGAAGTTAACGTTTGAAAGCGTGAAAACATTTACGGAATCTTTGATTTCACACAAGGATTGAAGGGGTATAGGGGAGTAATATTGGCAACCTAAACTTATTAAATAATAATATTTCTCATTAGCAATACTCTTAAGGGCCACTATGAAGTTATCAGAGATTAATCCTGGCGATACGGTGACGATTCGGTTGTTAGATGGTCTTTCATCAGATATCAGAAAGAAACTCATGGTAATGGGGCTGCTTCCCAATACAGAAGTCAAAGTGATTCGACGTGCGCCAATGGGCGATCCTTTACAAGTCGAAGTCCGTGGTGTGTCTGTCGCATTGCGAGAAACAATTGCTCAGAAAATTGAAGTGGAGCGAGTGTAATGCAATATCAAGTGCTAACCGTAGGTAACCCTAATAGTGGTAAAACGACGCTATTTAATGGTTTAACTGGCGCAAAACAGCAAGTTGGTAACTGGGCAGGCGTCACGGTTGAAAAGAAAACGGGACAATTCAAGCATGCTGGGGATGAGTTTTTGCTCACTGACCTTCCGGGTATTTACTCATTAGACAGTGGTAATGATAGTAATAGTATTGATGAATCCATCGCATCGCGTGCGGTTCTAACTCATCCTGCTGATCTCATTATTAACGTGGTGGATGCTACAAGTTTAGAGCGCAGCTTATATATGACGCTGCAACTTCGCGAACTTGGTCGCCCTATGATTGTTGTCCTCAACAAGATGGATGCGCTAAAGCGTGAACGTCAGATGATTAACGTTGCAGAGCTTGAGAAAACGTTAGGTTGTCCGGTTGTCAGTTTATCTGCAACCAATAAAACTCAAGTGGCAGAGTTTAAAGAAAAGCTTCATAAATCCATCGTTCAAGGAGTGCCACTTAAGGAATTGTCTTTGCATTACGGTGAGAAGATGGAGTCGGCAATTCAAACGGTTTCCGCACTTTTTAACGACCAAAACGTCGCTCATCGTGCACTAGCGATTCGTGCGCTTGAAAAAGACACAATGGTGCTCAATAGTCTTTCTGATATTGATAGAAGCAAAGTCTTGGAAGTCATTACGACGTTAGATTTGGATATCGATTTGCATGTCGCGGATACTAAGTACACGCATCTGCATGAACAGTGTAAAAAAGTTCGCCGAAGCGAAGGCAAGTTAAGTCGTAGTGTGACTGAAAGACTCGACCAGTTTATTTTGAACAAGTGGATTGGAATTCCTTTCTTCTTTGTTGTTATGTACCTGATGTTTATGTTCTCGATTAACATCGGTAGTGCATTTATCGACTTTTTTGACATTGGTGTGGGCGCATTATTGGTTGATGGTGGGCATCACTTGTTAGATGGTCACCTACCTGTTTGGCTGGTTACGGTGATTGCTGATGGTTTAGGCGGCGGTATTCAAACGGTTGCTACCTTCATTCCGGTTATCGCGTGTTTGTACCTGTTCCTAGCGGTACTTGAGAGCTCAGGTTACATGGCTCGTGCAGCATTCGTACTAGATAAAGTGATGCAGAAGATCGGCCTACCGGGCAAAGCATTTGTACCGTTGGTTCTTGGTTTTGGCTGTAACGTACCGTCAATCATGGCAACTCGTACTCTAGACCAAGAACGTGAGCGTAAACTGGCTGCCTCTATGGCACCATTTATGTCATGTGGTGCTCGTCTGCCTGTATACGCGCTATTCGCTGCGGCATTCTTCCCAGGTTCTGGCCAGAACATTGTATTCGCACTTTACCTACTTGGTATTGTGGCAGCGATCTTCACAGGTCTTTTCCTTAAGCACACGCTTTACCCAGGTAGCAGCGATAGCCTATTGATGGAAATGCCAGATTACGAGCTTCCGACGCTACAAAACGTGGTGATCAAAACTTGGCAAAAGCTAAAGCGCTTTGTACTTGGTGCAGGTAAAACCATCGTTATCGTTGTTGCTATTCTGAGTTTCTTCAACTCATTGGGGACTGATGGCAGTTTTGGTAACGAAGACAGCGAAAACTCTGTGCTTTCTAAAGCAGCGCAAGTTGTGACTCCAGTATTCTCACCAATCGGTGTTCAAGAAGACAACTGGCCAGCGACCGTAGGTATCATTACTGGTATCTTCGCAAAAGAGGCGGTAGTTGGTACGCTGAACAGTCTATACACTACGCCAAGCGACGGTGAAGACGCAGAATTTGATCTAATGGGCAGCCTAGAAGAGGCAGTAATGAGTATCCCTGAAAACCTAGCCGGTTTGAGCTACTCAGATCCACTAGGTATTGAAGTGGGTGACTTAACTGACTCAAATGCCGTTGCAGAAGAGCAAGAAGTCGATGCTTCTATCTTCGGTAACATCAAATCGCAGTTTGCTTCTGGTAATGCCGCATTTGCTTACCTAATCTTTATCCTACTGTACACACCTTGTGTGGCGGCGATGGGGGCTTACGTACGTGAGTTTGGTCATAAGTTCGCACGCTTTATTGCGGTTTGGACAATGGGCTTGGCTTACCTATGTGCGACGTTCTACAACCAATTGACGCATTTCGCAGATAGCCCAGTAACAAGTGGTATTTGGATGGCTGTGATCGTAGCTATCTTCTTTGGCACATACCGTGTGTTCAAACAAGTTGGTAAGAAACAAAACGGTGCATTAGAGGTGCAAATAGCATGATTTTAAAAGAGCTTTATCAATACATTGCAGACAAAGGAACCGTCTCCCAGTCAGCTCTGGCTAAACAGTTTGGGATGAGTGAAGATGGTGCTGACGCGATGTTAAGTGTGTGGATTAAGAAGGGCAAAATTAGCCGCCTAGTTGACACCAATAAAGCTCATGACGTGACTCGAGTTCGCTACTCAGTGACTAAACAAGATGGTTTGTCTCTGACAGTCACCATGTAGCGACTATCAAAATTAGTCACCTAAAAATTATCACGTAAAAACGACAAAGCCGCATCAGCAATGATGCGGCTTTTATTTTGCTGGTTATTGTTTGTGAATACAGCGAAATTAATGTTCTTCAGAGTGTTTAGTCGCGCCTAACCCTAGGAACTTTAAACCAAGACTTAAAACTAAAATCGAAATAGGTAATGTTAAGATCGTCCAATCTAAGCTGTCGAAGTTAATCAGCACGAGCTCTAAGAACTTCACAAACAAGATCACGATGATGACTTCAGCCAAAATGTTTTTTAGATGGCCGATGTTTGGGGTTCTGATCCAATGCAAAACCGACTGCTCTTGTGTTTTCGCTTTAGCTTTGTTGGAAATAAATAGTGTGTAGATGCCGTGAGCAAAGATGAACAAAACTAGTGCGACAAGAAACGTATCCAGTGACTTGATCAAATAAGCGATCGCGATGTCTGCTTTATCTAAATGTGCGAGTGCTTCTGGAGGTGTTTGATTGAGAATGAAGACCGCAAATGCCGAATAGGTTTTTGCTGCACCCATAAGAAAAAGCAAGAATGAAGCAGCCATAGAACAGATAATGGCGATCCAGCTGACGTATCGGAATGTGTTGAAGACTTGTTTCATGATGACCCTCTCTAACTGAGCTGGTAGTCTAAACAAGTTTTATTTTAGTGATAATCCCGGAAAAATGAGAAAGATTGTTACAAATACGTATTAATCTTTCTCTGTCTATTTCAGCCGTATTCAAAGGCGAATTATTTTCGCTAGCAGTGCTTATGCTTTTTGGAAAATAGAGCTCAGTGACAGCACATTTTTAATGCGACCAAGCAATTCGTTTTGCTCTTCTTCTGTACGGAATTCACCTTTGGTATTACCCCAAACCGGTCCCGGCCATGCTATGTCATCTTTGAAGCGAGCGATATGGTGAATGTGCAGTTGCGGCACCATGTTACCTAGTGCACCGAGGTTTAACTTGTCTGGACGGAATGTTGCTTCCAGTGCTTGGCTTACCGCTTGAGACTCTAGCAAAAACTGTTGCTGTTCTTTCATTGGCAAGTGGTGAAGCTCTTTTAGGTTTGCACGTTTTGGTACCAAGATAACCCATGGCACAGCATTGTCTTTATGCAGAAGCGCCGCACACAGAGGGAAGTGACCGATAACGGTAGTGTCTTTTGCCAATTGAGGGTGCAGTTCAAAACTCATTATATTATCCGATTTGAATTGAATGACATCAGTATACGCCAGATAAAACAAAAGGTTGACGCTTTCACGCCAACCTTTCTAAATCGTCTCGATTCTAGAATCGCTTACATACGCTCTAGAGTATCAATACCTAGTAGAGACAGACCTTGCTTGATGGTCTTCGCTGTTAGCGCTGCTAGTTTCAGACGGCTTTGTTTCACAGCTTCGTCTTCAGCAACTAGGATAGGGCACGCTTCGTAGAAACTAGAGAACTGACCTGCTAGTTCGAATAGGTAGCTACACATGATGTGCGGTTGGCCTTCGCGAGCGACAGATTGAACCGCTTCTTCGAACTGCATAAGTTTAGCAATAAGTGCTTTCTCTTTCTCATCAGTGATTTTGATGTCACCTTGGAGAGCGTCCATAGCAACACCAGCTTTAGCGAAAATAGAAGCTACGCGAGTGTATGCATATTGCATGTATGGTGCTGTGTTACCTTCAAACGCTAACATGTTGTCCCAATCGAACACGTAGTCAGTCGTACGGTGTTTAGATAAGTCAGAGTATTTAACCGCTGCCATTGCAACTGTTTTAGAGATCTTCTCTTTTTCTTCCGCATCTAGTTCAGGGTTTTTAGATTCGATCAGTTGTGCTGCACGAACTTCTGCTTCATCTAGAAGGTCGGCAAGACGAACGGTACCACCCGCACGAGTCTTGAATGGCTTACCATCTTTACCAAGCATCATGCCGAACGCGTGGTGCTCAAGAGATACTGACTCAGGTACGTAGCCTGCTTTACGAACAATTGTCCAAGCTTGCATTAGGTGCTGGTGTTGACGTGAGTCGATGAAGTAAAGCACACGGTCTGCGCTTAGCTCTTCATAACGATATTTTGCACATGCGATATCGGTTGTTGTGTATAGGAAACCGCCATCGCGTTTTTGAACGATAACGCCCATTGGTTCGCCATCTTTGTTCTTGTATTCATCTAGGAATACAACTTGCGCGCCATCATCTTCAACGGCAAGACCTTGTTCTTTTAGGTCTGCAACGATCTTAGGAAGCATGTCGTTGTACATGCTCTCGCCCATTACGTCGTCACGAGTCAGTGACACGTTTAGACGGTCGTAGTTGCGCTGGTTTTGGATCATGGTTACATCAACGAGTTTTTTCCACATTTCTGCACAGTACTCGTCACCGCTTTGCAGTTTCACAACGTAGTTTCGCGCCTTTACTGCGAAGTCTTCATCTTCATCGTACAGCTTTTTCGATTCGCGGTAGAAGCCTTCAAGGTCCGCCAGTTCCATAGAAACTTCGCCAGACTCTTGTTGTACACGCTCAAGGTTTGCGATAAGCATGCCGAACTGAGTACCCCAGTCGCCGATGTGGTTCGCACGGATCACTTTGTGACCTAGGAACTCAAGAGTACGTACTACCGCATCACCGATGATGGTTGAACGTAGGTGACCAACGTGCATTTCTTTAGCTACGTTTGGTGCAGAGTAGTCAGCAACGATAGTTTGAGCTTCGTCTGCTGCAACGCCAAGACGTGAGTCAGCCAGTGCTGCTTCCGCTTGTTTTGCTAGAAACTCTTCGCTTAGGAAAATGTTGATGAAACCAGGACCTGCGATTTCTGTCTTGCTTGCAATACCATCTAGGTCTAGAACATCCAGTACTTTCTGTGCAAATTCTCGTGGGTTAGTACCCAGTTTTTTAGCAACGCCCATTACGCCGTTTGCTTGGTAGTCACCAAATTGTGGCTTTGCTGATTGGCGTACTGCCGCAGGACTGCCTGCAGGTGCGCCAGCGGCTTCTAGAGCCTGAGATACTTTGTCATTAATAAGTGCTTGGATATTCACACGCGTTTCCTTCAATTCAAGGACGAAGAACTCGGCGAAGTAAGTGCCGAGTTCTGTTGGAGTTCACAAAAATGGGGCTAATGATAACAACTTTATTGCTTTTCATACAGAGAGGAATTGGGGAAATTTATACTTTTTCGATTGAATGGAAATGTGGTTTGGTTTGCGTTTACTATTGCGCTCAGAGTAATGAGATAAATCGCCCCATAAGAGAGCCACAATGACGACTCCACTAGTTGAAAAACGCCTAGCGCCTAAATTGATGATCCAAGATCTGGATGAATTTATGGCGAAGATTGAAGAGCTTGCATCCCTGTTAAAACTGGATCTGAGCTTTGCTCAAGCTGACCATATTGCGCTGCGAATTAATGATACTGAAACAGCAAAAGCCGCGCATGAAGCATGGAATCAATACGGTAAGGTGATTTCACAAGCGAAAATCAACGGTCGTCCAATCATCGTTATCGAATTCGACAAAGCGTTGGAAAGCCGTGGTTGGAAGATTGAGTGTCTGGAACTGCCATACCCTGCGGAAGGCAAAATCTACCCAAATGAAAGTTGGGAACATGTGGAGTTTGTGATTCCGTCTCATGCCGAAACTGCAGACGAGTTTCTTGCTGATTTGAAACACACTTACCCAGCGTTTGGCGCGCGTTTTAATGAGTTGGAAGAGCTAGGTGTGAAGATCAAACTGTCGAGCCCGAAAGGGGATGGCGAACGCTTGAACAACCCAACCGTGGCGTTTAAGTACCAAGGCATTTGTATCAAACTGCACCCGCATTCACTTAAGCGTATTGTGGAGTCTGAGCAGGCGTAAAACGCTAGAGTGAGAATTGCTGAGTTACGAGAGGTAAAAAGGGAGCCGAGGCTCCCTTTCGTAAGCGAATCACTATTTAGCCGGTGATTTGCGTTTTGGGTTGGTAATGGAAAGTTTTTTGCCTTTCAACTCTTCATCTAGAGTGAGTGTGAAAGTCTTTGGAAACGGCATTCGTTTACAATGATCCACTTTGTTCCTGACGATTGTGAGCAGGGCTTCCGTTGAAGATTTTTGCTCTATTTTCAAGCTAAAGTCATCGTTCTTACTGCAGCCATTAGACTCGGCGATAAATGAAATTTGACTATCGCTAGTTCGATACGCTTCAACCATGATGGCTTGATGTTCAGACTCTAGACCTTGCTGCGTTTCTGTATTTGCCGAGCAAGCGACTAAACTGATGGAGCTCAAGCCAAGCAGCATTGTTTTGAGTACATATTGCATCTTATTGTCCTTTTTTGCGACGCAGGAAAGGACCTGCGGCCAGCAACATTAATAGGCTAATTGAGAAGCTGCCGCCTGAACTTGATGTTTTGGTTACGCTGCTCTCGCTAGTGTTATCTGAACTAACTGACATCTTGATATTGCGAATATACGCTTGCGCGTTGTAACCACCGCTAAACTCGTAATTTTTCAGATAAGCAAAAGTAACCGTGTTTGACTTCCTGTAAAAATCGATAGAAAGTTCACTGTAATCAAGAAGCTGGCGGGTGTAGTCATACTCTTGGCCATTGACAAAAACGACAAAATAATCGAAACCATCGGATAGGACTTTAAAATCCATGGATAGTTTGCCTTTTGGCAAATCGGTTAAATGCAAAATGGATGCACCAGTAGACATTCCCATTTCTGCTGACTGAAGCTCACCATTTTCAGTTGTCCAAGCGTATTCATTGGTGTAAACAGTTGCGCCAGCTAGTGGGATGGCACTGCTCAATGAGCTGCTTGCTTTATCTACACCTGTATACTTAAACGTTGTTGTAAGTTTGGACAGTTTCGGATGATCGGTAAAGAGCTCTATCGTTGTTACTGACTCTGAATAGCTAGGTTGGTAACCCACGGTAATTTGGCAGCTTTGAGAAGGCTTTAAGGTACCAGTACAAGTGCTTTTCTCGATGGTACTTCCGTATGATATTGTGCTTTCGTAGATGTTGAATGGGATAGTATCGTCATTACGAATAGTAAAGGTCTCTTGCTGCGCTTTTCGCTCAACGAAATGAAGATCTCGATACTGGGTATAACTGATAGTATTACGATGACTATCTATCCAACCATTGTGCTGAAAATGAGCGACGTTTGCATAAACACCATAAGCATTTGGTTGAGCACATCCATCACCCCAACTGACCACCCCTAATAACTTGTTGATGCCGTTATCGTCAACGATGAGCGGACCGCCGCTATCTCCTTGGCAGCTATCTTTACCTCCCCAATAGTATCCGGCGCAAATGCCATCATCTGATACATTAGAGTAGTTTCCTGGTAGGTTTTGGCAGGTAGCTCGATCTACGTATTCCAAATCTACTTGTTGTAAAACGGTTGGGTATATTCGGTCTGTCGTGGACGTATTTCCCCATCCAGCCACGTGCAACTTGTCTCCCACACGTACGCTATCTAAAAGTTCTGGCGTTGCCAGGTCAATCGTTGCGCTATCGATATTGCGTTCTAATTCAATAAGAGCGATGTCATTGTTCGTTGTATTGCTGTTATATTCATTATGTGAATAGATATTGTTAACAGCGATACGCTGCGATTGAGACTCGTTGTTTTGGTCATAAAGGCCAAGAACGATATCTATATCGTCCGCATTAAGACCTTCCACACAGTGCGCAGCAGTTAATACGTATTTTCCACCAAGGAAACTACCGCCACAGAAGTGGCCAATAGATGTAGGTTGTCCTTTACGGACCAGTGAAGCAATAAATTTCCAGTCGGAAGTGTTGGCAGGTTCGCCGCCGATAATGCGAGTGGATACATCATTCTGAACAGGCTCAAGAGTATCTGCGATTGTGGTTGCTGGTAAAGTCAGCCCAATCAGAAAAGCCACTAACGTTTTTTTCATTTTAATTCCGTAATATTAACGTGGTTTATTATAAGGAGGACAAATGATAAACGGAATCATTCTCTCAGTAAATAGTTGTAGAGAAATGAAAAATTATAACGTATCGGTTTAACTTTGATGGTTAGAATTGGAGGGGGGGATCTTCTGAAAAGATGAAACCCGCCACGTTGGACGGGTTTCACTATCGTTGTAACTAGTACGGAGGGATTACAGGATCACGGTCTTATTCCCATAAACAAAGACGTGGTCATTGATCACTTTATTCAAAGCCTTACTCAATACGTTCTTCTCTACATCGCGTCCTGCTTGCGCCATATCTTGGGCATTGAATGTATGGTCGACAGGAATTACGTCTTGCTTGATGATCGGCCCTTCATCTAAATCATTAGTCACGAAGTGTGCTGTTGCACCGATGATTTTCACACCGCGATCGTAAGCTTGTTGATATGGCTTCGCGCCAATAAAAGCAGGTAAGAAGCTGTGATGAATATTAATGATTTTGTGGTGATATTTCTCAACAAACGTCGGCGTTAATACGCGCATGTATTTAGCTAGCACCAAAAAGTCAGCATCGTATTGATCGATCACTTCTAGCATCTTCTGCTCGTGTTCTTCACGGCTAAGGTTTTCATGGGTCACGTGGTGGTAAGGAATGTCGAAGCGCTCAGTGAGAGTTTGCAGTTTGTCGTAATTCCCCACCACAGCGGCGATCTCAACATCTAGGCTTCCATCGTAGGTTTTCATCAGAATATCGCCTAAACAATGCGCTTCTTTTGTGACGAGAATGACGATGCGCTTACGGCGAGAGCCAACCAATTTACGCTTAGCACCTTGCGGGAGAGCTTGGTCCAAGTCGGCAAGAAACGTTTGATCGTTGAAGTATCCCTCTAGCTCCGTTCTCATGAAAAAGTGGCCACTGGTATTATCAACAAATTCGTTATTGTGAACGATGTTGAGTTGGTGCTTGTAACAGATATTAGTAATTTTCGAGATGAGACCCGGGGCGTCAGAACAGTGGGTCAACAGTGTTTTCTTTTCCATAAATCAGGTACTTCCATGCATTAATATTTTAGCGTACGAATTTGTTATTATTCCCTGGCGGGTGTAACTGTACTGCCATGTTTCACCATAAATAATCTATTCTTACGTTGGTTTCAACAAAATATCCGCGTGTCGCCGCAAGCTGGTCAGATTGTGGGCTGATGTCACTCCTATTCCTCTGATATACTCTCGATAATTTTTCAAACTCAATACCAAGCATGATCGCAAAAACTTTTTCCTCTGATGGCGCGTTAGGTAAGGCCATTCCTGGCTTTCAAGCTCGTCAGCCACAAATCGATATGGCGGAAGCCGTCAGCAGTGCGATCAAAGATCAAACCCAGTTGGTGGTGGAGGCAGGAACCGGAACCGGTAAGACCTTCGCATACCTAGTCCCTGCGCTGTTGAGCGGTAAAAAAGTGATCATCAGTACAGGCTCGAAAAACTTGCAAGAGCAGTTGTACCATCGTGACTTACCGCTCATGGTCAATGCGCTTGGTTTTTATGGCCAAGTGGCGTTATTAAAAGGGCGCTCTAATTATCTGTGTTTGGATCGTTTGAGCCGCCAAATGGTCGAAAGCCACACTAATGAATCTGACCCGACGTTATTAACTCAACTGGTTAAAGTGCGTGCTTGGTCATCAGAAACCAAAACAGGTGACCTTGGGGATTGTGATGATCTGCCAGAAGACAGCATGATCATTCCGACCATCACCTCAACCAATGATAACTGTTTAGGTAAAGAATGTCCGAGCTACACTGATTGCTTTGTATTGAAAGCGCGTAAGCGAGCCATGGATTCCGACATTGTTGTAGTGAACCATCACTTGTTTCTTGCTGATTTAGCGATTAAAGAAACAGGATTTGGTGAACTGATTCCAGAAGCCGATGTGTTTATTTTTGATGAAGCTCATCAGTTGCCAGATATTGCGAGCGAATATTTCGGCCAGTCAGTTTCAAGCCGCCAAATTCACGATCTTGCCAAAGACATTGAAATAGCCTATCGCACCGAAGCCAAAGATATGCGTCAATTGCAAAAAGTGGGCGACAAACTCATGCAAAGCGCAATGGACATGCGGATTGTATTGGGTGAGCCAGGCTTTCGTGGCAACTGGCGTGAGGCGTTGCAATCAGGTTCTATTAAGCGAGAATTATTGCGCTTAACTGACAGCCTCGAATTGGCGATTGATGTACTCAAAATAGCCTTAGGGCGCAGTCAATTACTGGATACCGCCTTTGAACGAGCCAATTTGATCAAAGGCCGCATCGACCGCGTCTGTGATGTCGATATTACCGGTTACTCATACTGGTACGATACCTCGCCTCGTCATTTCGCTCTGCACATTACGCCTCTTTCTGTCGCGGACAAGTTCCATGAGCAAATAGAGATTAAACAAGGCGCGTGGATTTTCACGTCAGCAACCCTAGCCGTATCGGGCGACTTCAAGCACTTTACTGAGCGCCTTGGCCTCAAGCCTACAAAGCAATTTTCTCTGCCGTCCCCCTTTGATTATCAAAAACAAGCGCGCCTTTGTGTGCCAAGGTATTTGCCAGAGCCAAACAGTAACGGCTTAGCGGATAAGTTAGTCCGAATGCTTGCTCCGGTGATTGAAGAAAATGATGGTCGCTGCTTCTTTTTATGTACCTCGCACAGCATGATGCGTGAACTAGGTGAGAAGTTCCGAGAAGTACTTGAGCTGCCTGTGTTAATGCAAGGGGAGATGAGTAAGCAGAAAACCTTGGCGGAGTTTATGGAACTGGGTAACGCTTTACTCGTGGCGACGGGCGCTTTCTGGGAAGGGATTGATGTTAGAGGTGATGCGCTGAGCTGTGTTATTATCGACAAATTACCGTTTACCGCCCCTGACGATCCGTTACTCAAAGCCCGTATCGAGGATTGTCGATTACGTGGCGGTGAACCATTTGCTGAAGTACAAATCCCGGATGCAGTGATTACGTTAAAGCAGGGAGTAGGGCGATTAATTCGAGATCAGAAGGATCACGGTGCGTTGATCATTTGTGATAATCGCCTCGTCACGCGAGACTATGGTGGTATTTTCCTCGGAAGCCTACCACCTATCCCAAGGACGCGAGACTTAGATGGAATCAAAGCATTCCTGAAAGCAGAACAATCTGTCACAGACGCAAGTGCTGAGGCATAACCCAATAAATGAAAGTTGTAGAGAGTTAAATGAGCGCAAAAATTCTTGCTATCGATACAGCGACTGAAAACTGTTCAGTTGCGTTGTTGGCTAATGATCAAGTGATTTCACGTAGCGCGGTTGCACCACGCGATCACACCAAAAAAGTACTGCCAATGGTTGATGAAGTACTCAAAGAAGCTGGCCTGACTCTACAAGAGCTGGATGCGTTAGCGTTTGGACGTGGTCCAGGTAGCTTTACTGGCGTTCGTATCGGTATTGGTATCGCACAAGGTTTGGCGTTCGGTGCTGACTTACCTATGATCGGCGTTTCAACGCTAGCTGCAATGGCTCAAGGTAGCTATCGCTTACATGGTGTGACCGATGTCGCTGTGGCCATTGATGCACGTATGGGTGAAGTTTACTGGGCACGTTACACTCGCCAAGCAAACGGTGAGTGGGCAGAGATGGATGCAGAGTGCGTAATTCCACCAGCACGTCTCGTTGAAGAAGCACAAGCAGACGACAAAACGTGGACGACAGCAGGTACTGGTTGGGATGCTTACCAAGAAGTATTAGCAGACCTACCGTTTAATTTGACGCATGGTGACGTTCTGTACCCTGATTCACAAGACATTGTGATTCTTGCTGAACAAGAATTTAAAAAGGGTAACACCGTGCCGGTCGAAGATTCGAGCCCTGTTTATTTACGTGATAATGTGACATGGAAAAAACTTCCTGGTCGCGAATAGTCCGTTTTTCATTAACCTGACAAAAAGCAGGGCGTTTGCCCTGTATTTTTATGGAGTGCTATGGCGTCGATTAATGGCTTGCCTCCTTCTTTGATTCCCGGTGCAAATCGCACTCATAAAGCCAGTCAAAAGAAGCAGGTAAATAAATCACAAACAAAGCAGCCTGTAGGTCAGCCTTCAAAGGTTGCTAACGCCGTGGCGCACTCCATAAAACACGTGGATGAGTCCCAAATTCACCGAGCTCAAGTGCAATATGACCTTCCTGAAGGGGGCGCACGTAAAGCAATGGAGCAGTACATGGATGTCATGAATCGAGCTAAAAAAGAGGAACTGGCTCAATTACTTGGTGTCGATATTTACGTGTGAGATCTCCCCAGCTTGGGGTTACAAATATTGAAAGGTGGTTTATGAAGGTTTTTGGACGGTTTTTTCTCGCATTATTTGCTTCGGTTGGTTTGTCTGCGTGTAGCTCGTTGCCAGAGGAGCTAAATGCAAGCACAGAATTGGTCGTTACAGACTATAAAGCTTTTGCTGAGTCTCAGGGGCAAGTGAGTGAAGATGTTCGCCTTGGTGGAATCATCGCTAAAGTGGATAACTTTAAAGATAAAACGCGTCTAGAGATTGTAAACCTTCCTATCAGTAAGTCTGGTAAACCTGATATTGATGAAGAGCCTACGGGACGTTTTGTCGCCTATTTTGATGGCTATTTAGAGCCTGTCGCCTTTAGTGAAGGCCGTTTGGTAACGGTTGTAGGCAAAGGAGCAGGGGAAGAAGAAGGAAAGATCGGTGAGCACGGTTACATCTTCCCGGTAATTAAGGGGGAAGGGTACCGTTTATGGAAAATTGAAGAACGTGTACGCATGTATGACTCGCCAACCTACTTTTACCCATGTTACTCGATTAACTGCCGCATGTGGCGTAATGATTTCCCACAAGACGGTAAAGTGATAAAACAGGTCAAATAATCTGCGATGCATGAGCGTCAATTCGAGCTTCCTGCCGGCAAAATGGCAGCCCTTGAGATAGGGAACGAGAAAACGGCTGACTTGTCAGTCGTTTTTCTTCATGGGTGGTTAGATAATGCGGGCAGCTTTAAAGCGCTCATGGAGCAGTTGAATCAACTTAATCCTCACTTACACCTCCTCGCCATCGATCATTTTGGTCACGGTTTATCGAGTCATAAATCTCACGATAATTATTACCCCTTTCACGACTATATTGCCGATTTGTATCAGTTTTTGGACGAATTATCACCAAACAGACTGATATTAGTAGGGCATTCACTTGGTGCTTTAATCGCAAGTTGCTATAGTGCAGCGTTTCCAGAGCAGGTCGAAGCTCTTGTGCAAATTGAGGGAGCAGGACCTCTTCATGAGGATCCTATTAACAGTTTGCCTCGTCTTCGCGATGGCGTTTTAAGTCGAATAAGACAGCAAAACAAGCCAGAGCGAGCCATTGCCTCCTTCGATCTGGCGTTAAAATTACGCATGCAAGCCAACCAATTAACCGCTGAGCAGCTTCTACCGATAGTCGAGCGTGGAACAGAGCAGCGAGGAGATAAATGGTATTGGCGGCATGACGCCAAGTTAAAATGTGCGTCGCTTTACCGAATGGCGCAAGCGCATGCTAACTCGATTACCAGCCAAATACGTTGTCCTCATTTGATTGTATTAGGCGATCAAGGATTTCAGAATTTACCATCTAACCAAGCTGATTGGGGAGAGAACCCACCGCAAGTGGTGTCTGTCAAGGGTGGTCATCACTGTCATTTAGAGCAAATACTCGAGGTCGCAACGCGAATTCTTGGTGTAGTTAACAAAATTTAAACAAGTGTTTGAGAGTTGCGTGCTCAAGCACGTTCGCTGTGCTGTAATAGCTTTCAAAATAAAAAGGACGCTATTTTTTAGCCAGTTATAAACGAGGAGTAACATCGTGGATAAACCATGGCTTTCACGTTATCCAAGTGACGTACCTGAAACCATTAATCCAGAGCAATATGAGTCTTTGGTAGAAATGTTTGAACAGTCTGTACAAAAATATGCAGACCAACCAGCATTCATGAACATGGGCTCGGTTATGACCTTCCGTAAATTGGAAGAGCGTAGTCGCGCATTCGCAGCGTATCTGCAAAACGAGTTAAAACTGCAAAAGGGTGACCGCGTCGCTCTGATGATGCCAAACCTACTGCAATACCCAGTGGCGTTGTTTGGTATTTTGCGTGCAGGTTGTATCGCCGTAAACGTTAACCCACTTTACACTCCTCGTGAACTTGAACACCAATTGAATGACTCAGGTGCGACGACGATTGTGATTGTGTCTAACTTTGCGAACACGCTAGAACAAATCGTCGATAAAACACCAGTCAAACACGTAGTGTTAACCAGTCTTGGTCAAATGCTGCCACGAGCGAAAGGTACGATTGTCGATTTTGTCGTGAAGTACGTTAAGGGCATGGTGCCTAAGTACGATTTACCTGGTGCAATCTCAATGCGTCAGGCTCTACGTAAAGGTCGTCGTCTACAATACGTTAAACCGTTTATGTCTGGGGATGACATTGCATTCCTGCAATATACGGGGGGGACGACAGGTGTCGCGAAAGGCGCGATTCTGACTCACCGCAACATGATTGCGAACGTTCTACAGGCAAAAGGCGCGTACGGACCGGTTTTATCTCCGGGGCGTGAATTAGTCGTGACAGCATTACCGCTGTATCACGTATTTGCTCTTACCGTAAACTGTCTGCTGTTTGTTGAAATGGGTGGTCGTAACTTACTTATTACGAACCCTAGAGATATTCCAGGGTTCGTGAAAGAGCTACAAAAGCATCCGTTTACTGCGATTACGGGCGTGAATACCTTATTTAATGCATTGGTCAATAATGAAGATTTCCACGAGTTGGATTTCAGTAATCTACGTTTAGCCGTTGGCGGCGGCATGGCAGTGCAGCGCTCAGTGGCAGAAAGATGGCAAAAGACCACGGGTTGCTATTTGCTCGAAGGTTACGGTCTAACAGAGTGTTCTCCGTTGGTGGCGGCATATCCGCATGATCTTGTTGAATACAATGGCTCTATTGGTCTGCCGGTACCATCAACAGAAGTTCGTATCGTGGACGAAGAAGGTAACGCTCTTGCGAATACTGAAACTGGCGAACTTCAAGTTCGTGGTCCTCAGGTTATGCAAGGTTACTGGCAACGACCTGAAGCAACGAAAGATACGATTAACGAAGACGGCTGGCTATCAACCGGCGACATCGTTAAGTTCGATGACGAAGGCTTCCTGCATATCGTTGACCGTAAGAAAGACATGATCTTAGTATCAGGCTTTAATGTTTACCCGAACGAAATCGAAGACGTTGTAGCACTTCACGGCAAAGTACTTGAAGTTGCTGCTATTGGTCAGCCGCATGAAGTGTCTGGTGAATTAGTGAAGATTTATGTCGTGAAACGCGATCCGAGCTTGACCAAAGACGAAGTGATCGCGCATTGTCGAGAACACTTAACTGGCTACAAAGTTCCGAAGTTGGTTGAGTTCCGCGAAGACTTACCTAAAACCAATGTCGGTAAGATCTTGCGTCGTGTTTTACGCGAAGAGAATGACGCTGAACTTGCGAAGAAAAGCGCATAAGCCGATTTCGTCGAGTCGAGAGATTTAAAAAATGATAGAATGCCAGCGTTTTGCTGGCATTTTTATAGCGAGAAGTATGTGAACTATCAAATTATTACTAAAAACAAAGACCTAGAAGAGGTTTGCACTCATGCCCGAGAGGCAGACGTAGTGATGCTGGATACCGAATTCGTTCGTATTCGCACTTTCTACCCGCAGTTAGGTCTGATTCAGCTTTTCGATGGTAATCGCCTCTCGCTGATTGATCCGACTGAATTAACGGATATGACGCCGTTTGTAGCGCTATTAAAAGATACTTCTGTGCTAAAAGTGCTGCACGCATGTGGTGAAGATTTAGAAGTTTTCCAAAACGCTTTTGGTTGTACACCATTCCCTATGGTGGATACGCAGCTGATGGCCGCTTTTCTCGGGCACGGCCTATCGACAGGCTTCGCATCGCTGGTGGAAGAATATTTAAGCGTAGAGCTCGACAAAAGTGAATCACGTACCGACTGGATGGCTCGTCCACTGACACAAAAGCAATTAGATTATGCTGCCGCAGATGTTCATTACTTGTTACCGTTATACGAAAAGCTGTTCGATAAGGTGACGCAAGCAGGTTGGTGGGAAGCTGTACAGCAAGAAAGTGATTTACTCGTTTCGAAACGTATTCGCGTAACCAATGAAGAGAATGCCTACCTTGATATTAAGGGCGCTTGGCAATTAAAACCTTCTGAGCTGGCGATTTTAAAGCCATTGGCGACGTGGCGTTATCGTGAAGCAATCAAACGAGATTTAGCGCTGAACTTTATCTTCAAAGAAGGTGATCTATTAACGGTCGCTCGTCTTGGTTTAACGAACTTTAAGAAGATGGAAGCAGAAGATATTGATATCCGAGCGATTAACCGCCATGGCGCGAAGATTGCCGCGATTGTTAAACAAGCGAAGCAAACACCTTCTGAAGAGTATCCTGCGAAAATTGAGCGTTTAATGGACTATCCGGGTTACAAGCAGGTCTTCAAAAATATGAAAGACTTGGTGAAATCGGCTTCGCAGAAGTCAGGTTTAGCCACGGAGTTCCTTGCCTCTAAAAAGCAGATCAATCAGTTGATCAGTTGGGTTTGGAAAAAAGATCGTGACCCAGAAGTATTGCCTGATTTGATGCAAGGGTGGCGTTTGGATTTACTCGGCGACAAGATGAACAAAGCATTAAAGTAATGAAAGATGAAAAAGGTTGGCCTCGATGCCAACCTTTTTCGTTCTAATTAGAGCATTCGTCTTGCGAGAGAAACTGATTACTTTTCTTCGTCTGGTAGCTTCACATTCAGCTCAAGAACTGAGATATCGTCGTCTTTGTGCTCAAATGTTAAGTCAACCATATTTGGATCAATTGCCACGTACTTGCTGATCACCTTCAAGATGTCTTCTTTTAATTGAGGCAAGTAAGACGGCGCAGGATCATTTTGGCTGCGGCGCTCTGCGACAATGATTTGCAAACGCTCTTTAGCTAGATTCGCAGAAGTTTTCTTCTGTGGACGGAAAAATTCTAATAATGACATGTCTAGCCTCCAAAGAGTCGTTTAAAGAGTCCTTTCTTCTCCTCAGTAAGGAAACGAAATTCAACCTGATTGCCTAATAAGCGATCAACGGTGTCAGAATAAGCCATACCCGCATCGGTGTTATCGTCAAAAGTGACTGGCACACCTTTGTTTGACGCGTTAAGCACGGCTTGGCTTTCTGGAATCACGCCCAGTAGTGGAATATGTAAGATCTCCTCTACGTCTTCAACGCTTAGCATTTCGCCTTGAGTGACGCGAGATGGGTTGTAGCGAGTCAGTAGAAGGTGCTGTTTTACTGGCTCTAGCCCTTGTTCTGCACGCAGTGACTTGGAATCTAAAATACCGAGAATGCGGTCAGAGTCACGCACAGAAGAGACTTCTGGGTTCGTTGTGACAATGGCTTCATCGGCATAGTACAAGGCCATTAACGCGCCTTGCTCGATACCTGCTGGTGAATCACAAATAATGAAATCAAAGCCCATTTCATCAAGTTCGCCGAATACGCGCTGAACACCATCTTTTGTCAGTGCGTCTTTATCACGAGTTTGAGAAGCAGGAAGAATAAATAGGTTGTCCGTGCGCTTATCTTTGATCAGCGCTTGGTTTAATGTCGCTTCGCCGTTAATGACGTTCACAAAGTCATACACGACGCGGCGCTCACAGCCCATGATTAGATCGAGGTTACGCAAACCGATGTCAAAATCGATCACCGCGGTCTTTTTTCCCTTAAGAGCTAGACCAGAGGCGATGGCTGCGCTTGAAGTGGTTTTACCAACGCCACCTTTACCAGACGTTACTACAATAATGCGTGCCATTTTTTTTCCTTTTTAGATTAAATCGCGAGAACTTCTAAATGTAATGATTCATCGGCTTTACTGATCATTACTTTCTTTTGCCAGTACTCGCTTTCAATTTGATCGCTTAACCAGTAGTCACCCGCAATGGATACCAGTTCTGCTTGTAAATCGTGGCAAATAATACGCGCTTCCTGCTGACCACTTGCTCCTGCAATCGCACGACCTCGAAGTGTGCCATGGATATGAATAGAGCCGTCAGCAATGACTTCAGCACCTGCACTTACGTGCGCTAGCACCACCAAATCACCATCTTTTGCGTAGATCTGTTGTCCTGAGCGGACAGGCGTACGAACTACTTTCGTTGGTGCCATTTTGGCAGGTGCTTGGCTGGGCGATTTGCTCGCCGACATAATGGCGAAGCCAGCTTCGGAAGCAAGGTTTTGTACACGCTTGTCTTTACAGCCCGTTACACCGACCGGAATAAAACCGGCATCTGAGATGCCTTGTTTAAGCTTAGGGAAATCAATGTCGCCTTGTACTTTTGCTATATTGATTACCAAAGGCGCGGATGCAAAAAAAGAAGGTGCTTGAGAAACTTTTTCTTGCAAAAATTCGACAGTCTTTGCGATCTCATTGTCAGAAAGGTGTAAAACTGACAATGTAAAACTGCTACCTTTAAGGTCTGGTGAATGGGTCATCGTGGACTTCTTGCCTTTATTGAAAGAGCGTTGCCTTAAACTAGGTATGTCATGTTATATTTCATCCTTTGACGCAGCAAGTTCTCTCGTGGGCAAATAGGTGAATTAATCTCAAATTTGCTATTAAGTTTGCGAGAATTTGACGTTTTCAACCTAATCCGCACTCAACGCGGCTAAATCAGCATAAAAGGCGTGTCATGCTTTGTTCTATTTATAAAAGCTCGAAAAAAGAAGGTACTTATCTCTATATTCCGAAAAAGGATGATTTTTCACAGGTTCCTGACACCTTAATGCAGATGTTCGGTAAGCCTATCGCTGTCATGACGATTAAACTTGATGGCCGTAAATTGGCACAAGTTGATATCGAAAAAGTGAAGGCTTCATTACAAAATGATGGCTTCTTTCTTCAGGTTCCACCGCCGCCGGAGAACCTATTAGAAAAGTACAAAGAACAAAAAGCCCAGCAGAAAGGCGAATAACGTCATCGTTTTTCATCTGGGATTTCTGCCTTGCTCAAGGAGGGCAATATGAAAAAGATACTGGCTACCATGCTTAGCGTTGGTATGTGTACCTCGGCTTTTGCAAGTAGCGAGGGTTTTGATGAATACTTGAATAAGCTGCGTGCTGAAGCTCGTGATAAAGGTATCTCAGAGCAGGTCATTAGTGCTGCTTTTGCTAATGTTGAGTACAAGCCCCGAGCAGTAAAAGCGGACCGAAACCAACCAGAAAAGAAACTGACATTGGATGAGTACATTCCTCGCGCGGTGCCTGAATGGAAGGTGAAGCAAGCCAGACAACTCTACAAAGAGCATTACACCGAGCTAAAGCGTATAGGCGATGAGTACGGTGTCCACCCGCGCTTTATTGTGGCACTTTGGGGAGTTGAAAGTAACTTTGGTAAGTTTACCGGCAACTTTAAAGTGATTGATGCACTATCCACAATGGCATTTGAAGGCCGTCGTGAAGAGTTTTTCCGTAAAGAGACTATGTCGGCACTGCAGATCCTCGATCAAGGCCATATTGAGCTAGAGAACTTTAAAGGCTCATGGGCTGGTGCGATGGGTCAATGCCAGTTTATGCCAAGCTCTTTCCTTCGTTTTGCTGCTGACGGCAACGGGGATGGTAAAAAAGACATATGGCAATCTGAAGCGGACGTGTTTGCATCAACCGCTAACTATTTGAGCAAGTCTGGTTGGGATGATAAATATACTTGGGGTCGCCAAGTTAAGGTTCCTAAAAATATTGATCGCAGTCTAGAAGGGCGCACGGCTGAAAAAGGCAAATACCTTCAAGAGTGGAGCCAATTAGGTATCACAAAATATGACGGTAGCCCGTTGCCAAAACTGGATGAAGACATCAAAGCATGGTTGATCATGCCGGACGACGAGAATGGTCGTACGTATCTGGTTTACAATAACTACAACGTATTGATGAAGTGGAACCGCTCTTACTACTTCGCACTTGCTGTGAGTCACTTGGCTGACCGCATTAAATACTGATCTGCCATCAAACAATTTGGCATCCAGTCTTCAATACAAGGGCTCTTCGGAGCCCTTTGTTTTTTCTATAACCAAATCGAGGTAAAGCGTGTTATCTGAACGTGCCGCACAAATGGTGATTTTCTCCGCTCTTCTTAAACACAAAAGCTTCACAGCTGCTGCAAAGAGCTTAGGCGTGTCGGTGTCTCATGTGAGTAAACAGTTAAGTCAGTTAGAAGCGTCTCTTGGTATCAAGCTTGTTCAACGCACTACGCGAAGCTTTACGCCGACTGAGGCAGGGAAAACCTTTTTTCATCACTGTGAGCAAGTGGTACAAGCGGTGAGCAGCGCCACATTAGAGATGGAAACCCAGCGGGATGAAGTGGCAGGTTTGGTACGTCTTGGGTTGTCGCAATCATTTGGTACCTTACACATTATTCCAGCGATTCAAGAGTTACGCGAACTGTATCCTCAACTTCAAGTGGAAGTACATCTGTTTGACTATAAGGTCGATATGTTAGCCGAAGGGCTCGATTTATGGGTAACCAACAACGAGCATTTGCCTGAAGGTTACATTGCGCAGCGTTTGACGGATTGCCAGTTTGTTGTTGCGGCATCGCCAGATTACTTATTGAAACATGACACGCCAACAGAACCGGATGACCTATCTGCTCACAACTGCCTCATATACAGAAGCTGGGAGCGTGACTATACGGGGTGGGCGTTTACCAAAGATCAGCAAGAATTGAACGTAAAAGTCTCGGGTAACTATTCAGTGGATCTGGCAGAAGCCGTTCGGGATGCGGCTATTGCAGGTTGGGGTATTGCCTACCTTGCCACTTACTTGCTGGGTGATGAGTTCAGAACGGGTAAGTTAATACAGCTGTTACCTGATTGGAAAGCCAGCCAGTCGATGCCGTTTTATGCGGTATACCCAAGCCGCCAGCATATGCCAAAAAAAATATCCGCAGTGATTAACTTTATCAAACAGAAGATCGGCAACCCTTGTCATTGGGACCAACGTTTGGCGCCTTACATCTCTATTCCTAAATAACAGGATCAATGACGTTGTAGAACGACACATAAGGTGATTCACTTCACAAAAATTTTTCCTGAATCAGAAACATATTTTCCATATGGAAATAATTAAGATAAGCAAACGTTTATCTTCAATAAATTCAATTGGTTATTTTGTTGGTCAGTTATTGGTCGCTTAAACTTTTCACACTGTTAACATCCTCAACTTGCAGCATTTTGAGTCCGCTATACAATCCGGTGCCTTCCATATCCCCCTTCTGTCGGATTCATTTTATGAACTCAATTATTGGTATCGTAGCCATACTATTCCTAGCATGGCTACTTTCTACAAATAGAAAAAATATAAAGCTGAGAACGGTGTCGTTTGCGTTTGCTTTGCAGGTACTGTTTGCGTTGTTGGTTTTATATGTACCAGCAGGAAGAGATGCGCTGAATTCAGTGAGCAGTGTTGTGTCGAATTTGATCAACTATGGTCAAGAGGGCATTGCGTTTTTATTCGGTAATTTGGCGACAGGGGGCTTCACCTTTGCGATCAATGTTCTGGGTATCATCGTTTTCTTCTCCTCTCTTATCTCAGGTCTTTATCACATAGGTGTGATGCCAAAAATCATTAACTTTATCGGTGGTGGTATTCAAAAGCTGCTGGGTATCGGTCGTGCTGAGTCTTTGTCTGCTACGGCGAATATCTTTGTTGGCACTATTGAAGCACCATTGATGGTAAAGCCTTACCTAAAACACATGACTGACTCGCAGTTCTTTGCAGTTATGACAGGTGGTTTAGCGTCAGTTGCTGGCGGAACGTTGGTTGGTTACGCATCACTGGGTGTCGACCTCAACTATCTTATTGCTGCTGCATTTATGTCTGCACCTGCCGGCTTGTTGATGGCAAAAATTTTAATGCCAGAAGATACGGATAAAGCAGCAGATATCGACATTAGCCAAGTTGAAATTCCACGTGCAACCAACGTAGTAGAAGCATTAGCCGATGGTGCCATGGCGGGAGTACGCATTGCGGTATCGGTCGGTGGTACGTTACTGGCGTTTATTAGTGTCATTGCAATGCTAAACGGAATGTTAGGCTGGATAGGTGATCTGATTGGGACCCCCTTAAGTTTTGAGCTCATCCTAGGTTTTGTGTTTGCGCCAGTCGCTTGGTTGTTGGGTATACCATGGCAAGAGGCAACCACAGCAGGCTCGCTGATTGGTAACAAGATTGTGGTGAATGAGTTCGTCGCTTTCATCCAGCTTGCAGAAGTGAAGTCTCAACTTAGTGAACACTCACAAGCAATCGTGACGTTTGCTTTGTGTGGCTTTGCAAACATCTCAAGCATGGCGATGCTGATTGGTGGGTTGGGCTCTTTGGTACCAGAAAAGCGTGCATTTGTTTCTAAGCATGGTTTCCGTGCGATTATCGCTGGTGTCATGGCGAACTTAATGAGCGCTTCGATTGCGGGCGTGATTTTAAGTCTGTAATTGAAATAGATATCAACAATTAGCAAAAAGGCTCCTTGCGGAGCCTTTTTCGTATCTGAAGTTTTACGCTATTTGTCTGTGTGGAACTGTTCGCAAGCGAGCATTGTGTTCTCAATTAAACTTGCGACGGTCATTGGGCCAACACCACCAGGAACAGGAGTAATAAAGCTCGCACTTTCACGTGCTTTGTCGTATTCCACGTCACCAACTAGTTTGCCTGAATCAAGACGGTTAATACCGACATCGACCACCACTGCGCCTTTTTTAATCCACTCACCAGGGATGAAGTTAGGCTTACCAACCGCAACCACGACAACGTCAGCTTGACGCACATGACTCTCTAGGTCTTTGGTAAAACGGTGACATGTTGTTGTTGTGCAGCCCGCAAGCAGCAGCTCAAGTGTCATTGGACGACCAACAATGTTTGATGCGCCAACCACAACCGCATGTTTACCACGTAGCTCAATGTTGTAACGGTCGAGTAGGGTAATTATGCCCTTTGGCGTGCAAGAGCGAAGCTTTGGAATACGTTGCGCAAGACGGCCAACGTTATAAGGGTGGAAGCCATCCACGTCCTTCTCTGGGTGAATGCGCTCTAAAACATGTGTTGTGTCTATGCCCGCAGGAAGGGGTAATTGCACTAGAATGCCGTCAATTTCATCATCGTTGTTTAATTCATCAATCAGCGCTAGTAACTCTTCTTCTGAGCTAGACGCAGGAAGGTCAAAAGACTTAGAAACAAACCCAACTTCTTCACATGCGCGGCGTTTGCTACCGACATAAACCTGAGAAGCAGGATCTTCACCAACTAGAACCACTGCTAAACCAGGAGCACGTAGCCCAGCTTCAACACGTGCTTTAACACGTGCAGCCACTTCGGATCGAACAGTTTGGGAAATGAGAGTTCCGTCTATATTTTGAGCAGTCATGACTTTCCTTATAAATTAAGAAGGCAGATTATCTGCGGCGCATTGTCGCAGAATTTCTTGTTAACATCCATACGCAAACGTTTGCTTTGTGGTGTTTTTGAACATTAAGCGTTTTAATGGACTTTTTTTAGGCATTCAGATCAGAATGTTATGAAAACCCGTTGATTTACCCGTTTGAACTCGTATAATCCTGTCCCTGTAGCGCGCCCTTAGCTCAGCTGGATAGAGCACGTCCCTTCTAAGGATGTGGTCATTGGTTCGAATCCAATAGGGCGTGCCATTTATTCAAAAGCCTCGATAACTCTTTGAGTTGTCGGGGCTTTGTCGTTTTTAGGTTTTTGGCTGTAATTGCCACTCTATCTACAACTTTTGAATGGCATTCTAGCCATTGCAATTTCTAGCAATCTGGATAGCCACCAACAAAAAAGCGCTGGTTAACCAGCGCTTTTGCATTTATTAAGGGAATTACATCTTTTTAAAGATGATGGAGGTGTTGATGCCGCCAAAGGCGAAGTTGTTACTCATCAAATATTTCACGTCCAGCTCTCGGCCTTGTCCGGCGATGTAGTCTAAATCGCCACATTGCTCGTCGAGGTTTTCTAGGTTGAGCGTTGGGTTAAACCAACCTGTGTGCATCATTTCTAAACCTAGCCACGCTTCAATCGCGCCACAGGCGCCTAGTGTGTGGCCAAAGTAGCTCTTGAGTGAACTGATTGGCACTTTGCCCAGAGCATTCGCTGTTGCGTTGCTTTCCGCAATATCGCCGCGGTCGGTGGCAGTGCCGTGAGCAGATACATAGTCGATCTTCTCAGCAGGAATGCCCGCGTTTTGCAAAGCCATTTCCATACAGATTTGCATGGTTTCCATCTGTGGTTGAGTGACGTGTGCGGCATCACAGTTGCTGGCAAAACCGATGATTTCTGCATAGATTTTCGCGCCACGAGCGACGGCGTGTTCGTACTCTTCCAGAACTAGCGTTCCCGCACCTTCACCAATCACCAAACCATCGCGATCGGAGTCATAAGGTCTTGGTGTGCTTTTCGGGTCTTCATTCTTCAGACTGGTGGCAAAAAGGGTATCGAAGACAGCGGATTCCGTTGGGCACAATTCTTCAGCGCCACCAGCAACCATTACCGTTTGGTAGCCATGTTTGATCGCTTCGTAGGCGTAGCCGATTGCTTGGCTGCCAGAGGTACATGCACTGCTGGTTGGGATCACTCGGCCTTTCAAACCAAAAAATAGACCAACGTTCACTGCTGTGGTATGCGGCATCATCTGCACGTAAGTCGTTGCGGTGATCGCTTTGGTGGTTTTCTCATTCAGCATGACACCAAATGCACCGATTGCGTCAGTACTGCCTGTTGATGAGCCGTATGCGATACCCGTTTGACCATTGGTGAGTACGTCGTTACCAATCAAACCTGCTTGGCTCAGTGCGTTTTCTGTTGCGACGGTCGCCAATTTAGAAACACGCCCCATGCCGCGTACTTGCTTGCGCTTGTAGTGCTTTGGCAGTTCAAAATCTAAAATTGGTGCCGCGAGCTTGGTGTTCAAACCATCATACTGTTCGTAAGAAGGCATGTATTGCGTCGCGTTCTGGCAGTCACGCAGTTTTGGCTCGACAGATTGCCAATCGTTACCAAACGCAGTCACGCCTGACATTCCGGTTACAACAACTCGACGGCTCATACTAGACCTCCGTTTACCGAAATGACTTGGCGAGTTACATAGCCTGCGATGTCAGACATAAGGTAACTGACTAAACCAGCAACTTCTTCTGGCTCTCCCATGCGGCGCAAAGGAATTTGCGGCATCGCGTGTTCTTTCACGTGTTCGTCTACCATGCCTGTGTCGATAAGCCCTGGAGCAACGCAGTTTACGGTGATTTTGCGTTTTGCCAGTTCAAGCGCGAGTGATTTTGTTGCACCAATTACGCCCGCTTTCGCTGCGCTGTAGTTAGTTTGACCACGATTCCCCATTAGGCCAGAGACTGATGCAAGGGTAACAATTCGGCCTCCTTTGCGCTTTTGCACCATTGGCATAACACAAGGGTGAAGAACGTTGTAGAAGCTATCTAAGTTGGTATGAATCACACCATCCCATTCTTCTTCGGTCATCGCAGGGAAAGCGGTATCTTTTGTGATGCCAGCGTTGTTTACGACGCCATAGTAAGCGCCGTGTTCGGCGATATCGGCTTCTAGCTTCTCACGACAATCTGCACGGTCACTGATGTCGAATTGGATAAGACGACCGCTACCACCATGCTGTTCGATGGTGTTTAGGGTGTCTTGCGCGCCTTGTTGATCGCCCATGTAATGGACAATGACTTGGAAACCATCTTTGGCTAATTGAACGGCAATGGCTTTACCGATGCCTTTGCTGGCACCTGTAACGAGGACTTGTCGGGTCATTGTTGACTCCTGATTTTCATTTCTTGTAATTTTTCTTCTGATGGAACGTAAACGTTCAATTGGCAAGTCGCTACAACAGTTCCTTGTAGCTCAATACGGGCTGAAAAAACCGCCATACCGTTATCTTCCATAACTTTTTCAGCATACACATCGAGCACCTGTCCGCGAGAAAACGCATCGCATTCAGACGTGTATCGACGGCTACCAAGCAAAAAGCCAATCGGTGGCGCTTGTTCTTTCATTAATGCGTGGTAACCAGACCACGCCGCGACAGATTGCGCCATAAACTCAATGCCAACGTAAGCTGGCACAGTTTGAGAGGCTGAGTCGAAGAACGGGTTGTGTTCTACGATATCAACCTGGCAGTGAATCGTATCTTGTTGAACATCCAAAGCACGATCAACCAAGATCATTGGTTTGTCGTGTGGCAAAAGTTGTTCGATGGGAGGAAGTTTAGTCATGAGCGTAACCAAAAATAAGACTAATATTATTGCCACCAAAAGCAAAAGAGTTGCTGAGAATCGCTTTGTTACCCAGTTTGGTTGGCGTCTCAACTAACGATATATGGATATCGTCTGCCTTGGTTTCGCAGTGTTGTATTGGCAAATCAAGGTTGTACTTGAGAATATGCCAAGCGACCGCGGCTTCCGTTGCACTTGCTGCGCCTAATGTGTGTCCGGTAAGTGGCTTTGTCGAGCTTACGGGAACGGAGTCACCAAAGCAGCGGTGGATGGCTTTGCTTTCCATCGCATCATTTAACGGTGTTGCTGTGCCATGCGCGTTGATGTAACCAATGTCTTGCGCTGTAAGTCCTGCATTGGTCAATGCTTTTTTCATCGCTTCTTCTGCGCCTAACCCTTCTGGGTGTGGTGCGGAAATGTGGTGCGCGTCTGAGCTATCGCCAGCTCCGAGAAGAGCAACGGGCGCGGGTGTTTTGCTTAGCAACATTAATGCTGCGGCTTCACCGATATTAATGCCGTTGCGATGTTGGTCAAACGGTTTACAAAGAGTATCGGATAGGGCTTCTAAACCGTTAAAGCCGTTTAGCGTTAGGCGACAAATGGTATCCACGCCACCCACAATGACCGCATCAACAATGCCAGAGCGAATCAGGCGTTGCGCGGTTAAAAAAACACGACCACTAGAAGAACAGGCGGTTGAAACTGAGTAATGTGGCCCGCTTAAATCAAAGTAGGCGGCAATAAAATCGCTGCAGTTGCCAAGCTCTTGTTTGGTGTAATGGTAGTCGGCAGGAAACTCGCCGTTTGCCAGCTTCTCTCCAAACGCGATTTCGCCATCTGAAATGCCAGATGTGCTGGTGCCGATCACGACCGCGATACGGTCACGGCCATATTCAGCAATGGCGTCATGCACGTCGCTTTCAATTTGCTGCAAAGCCGAAAGTGCGAGGCGGTTGTTTCTCGTATCAAACCGGCTGAAAGCTGATGGTAATTGCAGTAACGGCTGTGCAATTCGACCGATTACTGTTTGTCGGCCTGAATTCAAAATGTCTTGGTCAACCACCATGTTGGATGGTTTCGCTCCCGATAAACACTGGTGGATGATGGCGTCATCTTGTCCCATTGCGGAGTGGAAACCACAGGCCTGAATATACAAAGGTTGAGGAGAGCGATTAGGCATATTGTTGTTCTAAACTGTTCTTAGTTAATCTGATGTTGCAGTGTTTGAATAGAAATTGAAAACTGATGCTTGAGGTGGTGAAAATCAATCTTACCCTCTAATTTGTTAGAAGAACTGTATTGAATCTCAATGATCTTTTCACCGTCGCTATCAAAGATGGCGCGAGAATTATTTTTATCAATCATTTGCCACCTTACCTCATTTAACGATCCTTCCCAAGCGGAACTCGGCCAGAGCGTGATCATCAGGTTAAATAATACCTGTTCTGGCCGCGGTAGCGTACCTTGCAAACCGTTGAGTACTTCGGTTTGGATTTGTTCTCCATCGTAAGACAACGAGAGCACTCGCGTCCCCCAAGATGAGAAGCCTGCCAGTACCACTTCGTTGCTAGTCACTTGCAGTTGCACCGGAAGTTGCTCAGATGTGGGTTTGCCGTCAATTACCCAAGAGGCCGTAATCAATTGGCTGGCCGTCAACTGATAGCCCAAGCTTGCTGGAGTCGGTAAGTTAACTTGGGTGTTCTCAGCAATATCGACTTGAGGTGTCGATTGGTGAGGTACCAAGCTGCATGCACTTAAAAACAGACTCAGTACGATTAACGTCGCGCAGCGAAAAGCATGGTTAAAAATCATGACGTCGTTTCCTCTGTTTTAATCGCAATCGGAGAGAGCAGCCAAGCGACAAAAATACCACTTAACACCGTAATGCCGAAACTGTGAATCGCGTGAGTTTGGCTTAGTGACAGCAATCCAAATGACAGCACAGTGGTTATTGCCGAAAGGGTGATCGCCAATAGTGTGCTCACGCTGCGCGCTTTCTCGGCAAAGAACAGAGTGTAATCGATCCCGATACCAAGAATGAGCACCAAGCCAAGCAAGTTGAACAGGTTTAATGTTGTTCCCATCGCGACAGCAGTTGCCAGACCGCAGGCGCAAGCAATCAATGATGGCAGTAAAACTCGCCAACTGTGTTGCAGACCGTACCGCTTGATTAACACCAGAAAGATCACAGCACTGGCGGCTACCAATAGCTCCATGATTTTGATTCGGTATTCACCAAATAGGGCGGAGATTTCTTCTGCTTTGTTTAGGTAGACAACGTCAGGCTGCGATTTGGCAAAAGACTTAACAACGGCGGAGTCTTGCAATTGGTTTAACACCACTACCGTTGCCGATTTTCCTTTAATTTTACCCAAATGGAGAAAACGCACAGGCGCTGATACTGGGTTTTGCAAGTACTGATCAACCGTGACAGGGATAAAGTCGGCGTCCATTTTCGGCTTTTTATTTAAGCCCAGTCCGGATGCAAGTGGGCTGGATTGTGTTGCGTAAAGATCGCGAATCAATTGATAGTCTTGTTGCTGACGTTCCACTGAGCTCAAGTAGCGGCTCAGACTCTGGTAGCTTTCGATGGTGCTGTCCGCTTTCCACGCTTCTAATGTTGGCGTCAAAGACTCCAGTCTTTTCATTAGGTTTTCGTCATCGTCGGCGGTAACGACCAACATTTGCTGCGAAGATTGCATGCCACTGAGCGTCGTAATCAAGGTTTCTTGCTGCTTGAGATCTTTCGGCATCGTTTGCAGCAGACGAATGTCGTCATCGTAGTTTAATTGCAGCAAGAAAATGCCACTCGCAACCACACATAACATCGGTAATCCGACTTTAATTCGAGGTTGATTCCAAAGCGTTAACCATTTCGCCAACAATGATTGTCCCGGTAAAGTCGAAATGGTGCGCGATGGGTTACGAGCCAGTATCGGATACCAAGCCACCACGGTGATGTAAGCGGCAATCAGACCAATGGATGAAAACAGCGCAAGCTGCTGCAAACCAGGAAACGGTGCCACTAACATGCCCAAATAGCCGATCAAACTGGTGATTAAGCCAAGTGTGATCGCTATGAAAATATGCGTTAACCCTTGCTCGCTATCCCATTCATTTCCCGCCGCAAGACGTTCGGTTAGGTAGTGGAATGCGTAGTCGATAGACACGCCGATTAAACTTGCGCCAAACACTAAGCTGAACAGATGGACTTTTCCAAAAATCCACGTCGTAACGGACAACGCAACGAGCAAACCAATGGTGATGGAAAGCAGTGCGAGAGACAGTGGCATCACACTACGAAAGACCAACACGAACAATGCAATGATACCGAGCAGAGAGAACACACCGATGGTACTGATCTCCGATTTTGCACTTTGCGTACCAAAGTCGGCGTAAAATAGAACGCCAGTATGTGCAACTTCAGCGCCATATTTCTGCGCGACGCTTTGCTCTAGCGCTTGAATGTCAGGGACGGCAAGCTGCCCAGTTAGGCTATAAGGCGAGTCTTTTAGCTCAGCAGTAATAAGCAAGTATTGAGCACCGTCTTTTTCGACGGACAGATAGCCGTTATCCAATCGGAAAGAGGACGATTGCTGGGTAACTTGGCTTAAATAATCACGAAATAGCAAGAAAGGATCATTTTGTAACTCTTGCCCAGTCACTCCAGAAAACGGGTTGTACAGAGACTGAATCACATGTTGCACTTGCTGTTCTGGATTTTTGCTTAAACGCTCTCGTTGTTCAGGCGTCAGCAATTGGAAACGGTGCTTAAAGTAGTAACTCGCCCAAGCTTGCTGCTCTTGAGGTGAGATTTTTCCCACCACATCGCGAAAATGATTACTTTGTCGTAACCCCTTATCAAATTCAGTGGCCGCTGCAAAAAGGGCATTTTTGTCCGGCGCTGTGATCACGAAAATGACTTTGTCGCTCATACTTGCCGAGACCGACTCAAAGGCTTGCTCAGCCACTGGGTTTTGTTGGTTCTTCGGCAACAGTTTTAAAATGTTGGTCTCAATCGGAGATTCTGCACTCCAAACCCATTGTTTGAGTAGCAATGCGCCCGCTAAAACAACGAGATTGAGCCAAACCAGAGCAAAGGTATGAGTGCCAAGACTGAGTTTAGAAACGGAATTGAGCGTCTTCGGCATCCGTGAGTTCCTGAGGTAGAGAGGTCTGGTTTGTAAACGTGATTTCGGTCTTATCGCCGCGCAGCTCTTGCAGGGTTAGGCGATCAATGTGCGTTTTACCGGAAAGGGTGATGGCTTTAAACACCGCATTTAATGGCGACTGTTTGGGCACTAAAACGAGCTGCCACTGATTGTTCTCAACTGAAAAATCGAGTGTGAATTGTTCTTGCAGTGCAGAAGTATCCCCGTGGAACACGGATAAAAACACATGGCTAAAGTAGAACGCCATTGGGTTTTCTTCAGCAGAGATCGTTTTCGGATCTTGGTTGGCAAAAGTCTGACGAAGTTTGTTTTCCGTCAATACCAAATTGACTGCGAAAGGTTCTGTTTGTTGCCACAACAAGCCATGTGTTTTGCTCAGTGTGAACTGACCTTTAGAGGTTAAAGGTTGACTAAACATTTCCAGATGACGCTGCTGCGTAAAATCTCCGCGTACGATTTCATGCTGAGACAACTGCTGTTGAAGCGATGCCAAATCCGTTACATTTACTGTCGGTGTTGCCAGTGCTGAAGCAGAAAATATTAGCAAAAAAGAGAGTAACCACTTTTGCATTAGTTCAGGCTCCCATGGTTGTGCCATCGCTCTACTTTATCTAAAAAGACTGCTGGAGAAACAAAGCACATCTCTTGCTTTTCAATGGATACGGCGACTTGCGTTGTATGCGCTTTGCACATACGTTGATTCGTTTCGGCGTCGTAAATCACGTAATCCACACGTAAGCGGTTTTCCCACTCCGTGAGTTGCGCGGTAATACGAATGGTGTGATTAAACGGAATCGCCTTCACGTATTTAACGCGCGTGTCGATGATCGGCCACATGTACCCAGAGTCTTGCATATCGCGATAGCTGTATTGGATCTTTTCCATCAGCACACGACGCGCTTCTTCAAAATATCGAAAGAAGTTGCCGTGATAAATCACGCCCATCGGGTCAGCATCTTGGAATGAGGTGACCATAGTCACCTCCGCTTCTAATGGGTAGAGAACCTGCTCTTGCATTATACCTCCGCGTAGAGTGGCCAATGACGTTGCTGAATGCGTTCAATGAAATGGCGCAAATCTTGTTCCAATGGGCGATCTTCAATCACAAATTCAAACTCGCTCAGTACTGCGTCACGAATTACTCGCAAACTCTGACTCATGTGGTGTTCGTCCAATTCGTTATGACGACGACGAATCTCAACCGCTTGAACGCTTGCTAGGAGTGAAGCCGCAGCAACTTGCTCTGTTAACTCAAGTACGCGTAGGCAATCACGAGCCGCGATGGTACCCATGCTCACTTTGTCTTGGTTGTGACATTCGGTTGAGCGAGAAAAAACGCTCGCTGGCATGGTGTTTTTCAAAGCTTCTGCCGTCCAAGCTGAGATACCAATCTGAACCGCTTTAAAGCCGTGGTTGATCGGTTTACGCTCGCCTTCTGCACCGGTTAAGTTAAACGGCAGGCCGTTATTGAACTTGTAATCCATCAGTTGCGCCATCTGACGATCCAGCAAATCAGCTAAGTTCGCAATGTTCACTTTCAACGTATCCATCGCCATTGCGATATGACCACCGTAGAAGTGACCGCCGTGCAGAACGCGCTCGTTGTCGCCATCGATAATTGGATTGTCGTTGGCACTATTTAGTTCATTCTCAATCAATTGACGTAGCCAAGGCAGTGAGTCTTGCACCATGCCAATCACGTGTGGCGCACAACGCAGCGAGTAACGATCTTGCAGTCGGTCGCTATTGCGTGGCGGACGTTCAGCATTGAGATCATCACGCAGCCAAGCGGCAACTTGCTGTTGACCAGGGTGAGGTTTTACCGCAAACAACGCTTCATCAAAGTGGAAGTCATTACCTTGCATACCCACAGAGACCATTGCGGTAATCTTGGTGCACAGCTGCGCTAGGTATTCTGCGCGTTTGTAGGCAAGACAGGCGAGAGCAGTCATCACGGATGTACCGTTCATTAACGCCAAACCTTCTTTTGGTTTTAGGCGAATTGGCTCAATGTCCAGCTCTGCAAATACTTCTTGTGTTGGTCGCACATCGCCTTTGTAAAGCACTTCACGCTCGCCAATTAAGGTCGCCGCTAGGTAAGACAGAGGCGTTAAATCGCCACTTGCGCCCACCGAGCCCTCTTGTGGAATACGCGGCGCAATGTCGTGGTTGATAAGCGTAACGATTTGGTTCAACAGATCGTGAGACACGCCAGATACGCCTTGCGACAATGAACATAAACGTGTTGCCAGCACCGCACGAGCTTGCTCATGAGAAAGGATTTGACCTAAGCCACAACCATGGAAGCGTGTAAGGTGCAACGGAAGTTCATCCACAAGAGCGGGTGGAATCGCCACAGTACATGAATCGCCGTAACCCGTAGTCACGCCGTAAATAACGCCTTCTTCTTTCAGTAATCGTTCCAGAAACGCCACGCCACGATCAATTTTCGCGGTAAATTCTGGCGAGGTGTTCATGTTTGCCTTTGCACCTTGAGCAATGGCAACGACATCTTCGATGGTTAAAGATTGGGCACCAAAAGTGATGTTGTGATTATTGTTGTTTGTCATGTGGCTGATTACTTAAAGTCCAGAAGTTAAAAAAGTTGTACCACTGTAACGGCGCTTGCAGTGTGTGGTGTTCTAATCTGTGTGCGTACTGTTGAACAACGCGTTCTAGTGCCTGCTGACGCTCCTTGCGCGGTAGCGTGATTTGGTCACTAAAGTGTTCAAAGTACACATTAAAATGCGGAGTGTTCGCTTCATCGTCGCGTAGGCCGAAGAGTAGGTAAACCGGCGCTTTTAATACCGAGGCTAGCATGAATGGGCCTTGCGGGAATGGTGCAGGTTTACCAAGAAAATCTGCCCAAACGACACGATTTTCTTTGCTGGTGGAAGTGCGATCGCCAACGATCACCACCCATTCGCCTTGCTCGATTTTTTGTTGAAGCAGAATCGCGGTGTCTGGTCCCATTGAGCTGACTTGAATCAGATTCAGTTCCGAATTTGGGTTTACCGCCTTCATTACCGCATTAAATTGTTCAGCGTGTTGGGTAAATACCAAGGCATTGATTTTGACATGAGAGTGTCGACGACCAAGCGCGCGGCAGAGTTCGATATTGCCAAGGTGCGAGCCTAAAATGAGCACGCCTTGTTTTTTCTGCGCCATCTCTTCGAAATGATGCTGGCCGTGAATGGTTAGGTTATCGACGTTAAAGTCACCTTGCCAGGCAGCCAGTTTGTCGAGCATGGTTCGCCCAAAAGAAAGCAGATGATGATAGCTGTCCAACTGCTTTGGCAGTGCGATGTTCTGCTGCGTTGCGTAGTACTGCAAGTTTTGCAGGTAAATCTCAGACGCTTCACGGGCAGATTTACCCGTGAAGTGGTAGTAGCGCATGACTAATTTTAAAATCAGGTCAAACGCTTTTCTGCCGAACAAGCGGTAAACCGCGAGTAAGGTTTTGATGCCTAAAATCGTGCCTTGTTCTTTTCGTTTCGACCAGTGGGCATTACTGTCATCAGTGTTTCGGCGCTTTCTGGCGAGTAGCGAAGGAATGCGCGGCAACATGCCAAAAAATAGGCGAGTGTGCATCCAGCTTATCTTGACGTTGTCCCACAATGCGTCGAAGTGGGAAATGCCACCTTCAGGGTAGATCACGCGCGTTGGAACAAAATCAATGTCGACGCCTTCCCAATACATTCGCACCAGAATTTCAATATCAAAATCCATGCGTTTGCCGATGCTGTACTTGTTCAACACGGCGACCGTTTTCGCCACTGGATAGGCGCGAAAACCGCACATGCTGTCTTTGATTGACAGTGACAAGGTTTCTATCCACACCCAAACGTGTGTAGCGTAGCGACCATACAAACGGGATTTGGGTACGCTCTCGTCGTATATCGGTTGGCCCGAAATCAGGTTATCTGGTTTTGTTTCGCTGGCGCTGAGCAATTTCGGCAATGCTTCTAGGTCGTGCTGACCATCTGCGTCGATTTGAATGGTGTGCGTAAAACCAAGTTGGTGAGCTTGATGTAGGCCTGCCATCACAGCGCCACCTTTGCCTTGGTTTTCTCTCAAACTAATCAGTTTTATCAGCCCTTGCTCACTCAAAGCAGAAAGCGCTTGTTTGGTGTCTTCATTGCTGCCGTCGTCCACGACCAGCACTGGCAAAGCGAAAGAGGATAACGACGCAACCACGTCTGCAATTGTGCTGCCGTGGTTGTAGCAAGGAATTAAAAAGCAGGGGCGATAATCACTCACGTGACTCACCCAGTTTCATTTTGCCTGAAGAGTGAGTCACCAAGGTTTCACCGTTTTTCGATGTGTACTTAAAGGTCAATTTCTCGCGCTCATTGTCCCAAGAGAGTGAGAGGCAAACGGCTGCGTTTGGTAGAATCGGCTCTTGAAATTTGATGACTTCCATTCCTTTAAATACCTTGGGAGTATTCAAATATTGAACGGCGTAGAACAGCGCCCAATCAATTTGAGTGACGCCGGGTAAAAGAGGGAAGTGATTGAAATGACCTTGGAAATCTAAGATGTCAGCATCCACTCGCAGCGACAGCTCCGCGGTATGGTCACTCACTTCAATATTCTGAATAGTTGGTTTTCTTTTATCCATGTTACTAGCTTTATTGGAATAGTTTTTCAATTTCAGCAACTTGGCGTTTGCCTTGGCTGTTCAATGGAATTTCGTCGACCACTCGGAATTTTCTCGGGATAGCGATCGGTTCTAGCCAATTGCGCAGTGCCTTGCGAAGCTCAAGCCAAAATTTGCCTTTACCAAGTTCATTAAGCACATCGCTGCCTTGATCGTTAAGTACGATGATCGAGACTAACGTGAGGCGACCAGATTCTTCCATTGGGATCACCACGCTTTCTTGAACCCACGGCAATTGCTCTAAACGTTTTTCCACCTCGACAAGGGAAATACGCTTTTCTTCGACTTTGACGATTCGGTCAGTGCGTCCACGCAATTCAAAAGAAATACTATCATGGAAATAGCATTCATCCGCAGTTTGGTACCAAGTGTTTTCATCAATGTGTGGCGAGCGGAGCTTTAAACAATTCTCATGGTTAAGCTCGGCTTCAACACCAGGGAATAACGTCCAAGGAGTGCTGGCTACGTGCTGCTGACGGTAAGCAATGCCGCCGGTTTCTGTGCTGCCAAAAACTTCAATAGGAAGTGACCCAAACAACTGCTGGCTGTGCTGCGCCGCTTGGTTTGGCAAGGGGCCACCAGAAGAAAATACACACCGAATCGCAACCGGATCGTGCTCTTCACTGAGTCGTTTAAGTAACGCAGGGCTACTTACTAGCGTGGTGTCAGCATCGGCGTGATGGACAATTTGCTCTGGGAACTCTAGGTTGTGTGCTGAAAATGGACGTGCAGAGCACAAAGGCCACAATACGCGGAACAGCAAGCCGTAAATGTGTTGATGAGAAACGGTGCTTTCAACGCGTGTGTTGGCAACTGTGTCGCCCCATAGGTTATCTAGAATAGAAACTTCGATATCGAGCTGTTTAAGCGTTTTTGCAATGGCTTTTGGTGTGCCGCTTGAACCCGAAGTGAATAGCGTTACCGGTATTTCCGCTAGGTTTAATTCTCGCCAAAAATAAGGTTGTTTGGCCTCTGACTCGTTAATCACGGTGGTTTCTAGCAATGATTGAGCTTCGATCAAAAGCGAGCTCACCAGTTCTGGAACCGAGACATCGGCATCATGCAGCAACAAATCGTAGTGCTCACTGAGCTCTTTGAGTGCTTCTGGTTGGTAATTACCAGGTAATACAATGGATTTTCCTGCATAACAACAAGCAAAAAAGCCAACGGCAAACAGGTAGCTGTTGCCAAAACACAACGCAATGTTTTGCGTTGGTTGGGTTTCTAACTGCTGAGCAAGTGTTGCGACGTGCTGCTGGAAATCACCCCACGTGATAACCGTGTCGCGCTCGTAAGAGACTGGGGATTGCTCAGACCTTTCTGCGATGAACAAGGTCGCTAGGGAGGTAAAGCTCGAATACGTTGTATTCATACGATTAGTGTTCCTTTCGAACAAATTGACGCACGATCCATTCTCCAGCGAACAAGCCACCAGCAAGTAAGTAGCTGATGAGGCCGTTATAAAGCGTCCATATTTTTACTGGTAGGAAACAGGTATAGAGTGCAACAGCAGCGTTGAGCGTAAAAAAGGCGCACCAAACCATCGTCACTTTGCGAGTGTAAGCCACACCACTAGCCGGAAGGTTGGGTTCTTGCAAGCGAGCAAGCCTCTCTATGATCGATTGCGGCTGTTTTAAGCTCAGTCCAAATACACACAGCATACATACATTGACAACGACAGGGTAAAACTGAAGCCACCCATGTTGTTTAAACACCATGCCAAGCGTAATTAGGACAATGCCAACAGCGCCCGTAACGAGCGCCAAGAACTTAAACTCTTTTAGTGGGGTCTTATTTGCGACGAAAACACGCAAAAGTAACGCAGCAATTAACAAGCCCCCAACTAAGTTCAAGCCAAATTTATCTATACCGAAATAGACGGCGAAGGGGTAGGCAAACAGTACAATTGCAGACAGACCAGTCAGCAATTGGCGCATTAACTTTCCTTCAATAACTCAGTGACAGCGTTAACCACATCGTCAACGGTTCTTACTGCACTAAACTCTGCTGGCTTGATTTTTTTGCCAGTGACATTCTGTAGGTGTACGACCAAATCAACGGCGTCAATGCTATCAAGATCGAGATCTTGGTATAAGTGCGCATCTGATTGAATTTCGGCTGCGTCAATTTCGAACAGCTCAACAAGCGCATCTTTAACTTGTTCAAATACTTGATCTTTATTTACATCAGTCATGAATATACCTACAACTTATTCATTAGTTTGAGAAGAAACGTATTTCGCTAGATTTGCTACAGACGCAAAGTGTTCGCGCGTATTTGAGTCGTCGGCATCAATAACGATGTTGTATTGTTTTTTTATTGCGAGTCCAAGCTCAAGCGCGTCGATAGAATCTAAGCCAAGTCCATCACCAAAAAGTGGTGCATCCGTTTCAATATCATCTACGGTTAAATCTTCAAGGTTTAAAGCATCAATAATAAGTTGCTTAATGTCGTTGTGTAACTGTTCCACTGGGACCTGCTTATTAATAAAAGTTTTCTGGAAAAATGTTTTCAGCTAGGTGCTGTTGTAAGCGTCGCGCCGCTATTGTCGGCGACGTAGTTTGCTTTATAAAGGGGGTAATCTCAACTTTATCCTTAACTTCAACCCTGAAAAAGGGCTTTGTTGCCGGTACTTGATACCATTTTTTCTCTTTTGTGAGGAAACTTGGCGTTACCGTAATATGGACAACTCTTAAATCTCGTTCTGTTCTTACCGCAATTTGTGCTGCACCGCGTTGTAATTTCGGCTCTACACCTGGTGTTGTTCTTGTTCCTTCAGGAAATATAAGCAACACGTTGCCTTTGTTAAATCGTTCATCACAAAGTGCTAATAAATCATCCGGTGCTTCATTGGGAATATATCCGGCTGCTTTTACGATGTGCTTCATAAAAGGATTTGACCATATTGCCGATTTTACTAAACAGTCGCAGCGATTTAATTGTGAAGCAATGAGAACGTAATCGATTAAACTAGGGTGGTTGGCAACAATTAAACAATTACGATCTTGTTGAAGAATATCGGCACCAATAATTTGATAATCGATTGCGCCACTCAACTTCATCAATTTACAAAATGTGTTGAATGAATATCGAATCGCACCTTGAACTTTATATTCGCGTTCCGTTTGGTCTGAAACAAAAATACGAATGGTCGGAATAACAATGAAGCTCAGTACTAAACCACCTAACCCAAATACTGAAAAACAAAAGCCTGTTGCTAGCACACGCCAATACTGATTTAAGCGAGTCATTTTTTGTGCCATTCCCAAGCTTGTTGCGGAGCGAAAATAGTCCACTGGCTTTTATCTAACAAGTATTGTTGCAAAAATACTAAACCTTGAGGAAGAGGATGACCGGAACGTTCTGCGTTTATGGAGCTTTGTATCGCGAAATTGTCTCCATGAGAAAGTATTAAGCCAAGTCCAAACCCTTGGTATTGTTGGTTTTCATATTCTAAATAAGAGTCAGGCATAGGCTCATCAAAATCAACAAGCAGTACTTTTTTGTCAGGATTGTCGGACAAAAACAGCCATGCTTCTAATATTGCGCTTTGGAATGTGTTTTCTGCCGCAGCGATAGAAGTTAGGGGAATGGGTTGTTTAGTTGCGATAGTGGCAAGCCCTGCGGCGGTATTGTGCACCGATTGAGAAAAAGCCATCGGAGACGCCTCTTCTCCATTAATTATATCTTCAACTAGTGCGACGCTGCGATGCAGTTCACCATGACGGCTTGAAAATACAAGGTAATCAACTTGATGTTGATTAAGCATTTCGATTGCAGTTTGTACCGCCAGTTTACTGAGTGGGCTCATTCTTCTGCGCATCATCGCAGGAATATTTGCAACATTGATTTTGCCATCTTCTGGCCATTTTATCTCTGTTGCCCATTGTTTCCATTCATTGGATTCGGATAAACCGAATGAATTCGCTGTCCACGCATCAATATTGAACGAAATGTTGATCTTCGAGTTTGGCATATTGGGTTAAATTGTTTATTTTACAGCTCGATACAAATTGGGGTTGACCCAAATTCACAATAAAAAGGAAATTATCATGTCGCGTTTTAAGCTGTATGTCTCGTTATTATTAACTTTGCTTCTTGTTGGTTGTGGACGAGTACAACCTGTAATGAATGTGGAGGATACTCCAGTTGCTTATGATCTTCAAAATAAACAAGTAAAAATGGCCATAGTGCAATCAGCAACTAACCGAGGCTGGACGATCGAAGAAGTAAGCCCTGGTGTTCTTATTGCAAAAATCCACGTTCGTAAACACTCTGCAGAAGTAAAAATCCCATACAATAATAAATATTACTCAATTATTTATCTCAACTCAGTAAATCTCAAAGCAAGTGATGGCAAAATCCACCGCAATTACAATCGTTGGGTAAACAACTTGAATGTTGATATTCAGCGAGCTATTGCATTGTTGGGCAATCAATCTCAACAATAAAACTATTAATTGCAGTTAGGTTTTTCCGTGTTAAATCAAAATAATGACCCTTTTAATGCTTTTGAAGCGAAGACAGAAGCTCAGAAGTTATCTTTTGCACCAATCGTGTTCCAGACCGCCAAAACGCTTCGAGATTTAGGTATTTTAGCCGCTTTAGACAGCGCTGGCGCTCAAGGCATGAGTGCCACAGATATTGCCGAGAAAACGGGAGTATCAGAATATGGTGTTAAAGTACTGTTGGATATGGCGATTAGTGCGCATATTGTTTTATGGGAACGACCTAACTATTCGCTTGCAAACCTTGGTTTTTACCTTCTTCATGATGGTATGACGAATGCAAACATGGATTTTACGGCAGATGTTTGTTACGCCGCGATGATGCATTTGACGGAAGCAATTCAAGAAGGTAAACCGTCTGGTTTGAAAGAGTTGGGCAATTGGGAGACCATCTATCAAGGTCTATCGACGTTACCAGAACAAGCCAAACAGAGCTGGTTTAAGTTCGATCATTTCTATTCGGATCGCTCGTTCCCACTTCTGCTTAAAGAGGTATTTGCAAGCAAGCCAAAGCATCTTGTGGATATTGGCGGAAATACGGGGAAATGGGCGATTCAGTGTTGTAAACATGACCCTGACGTTCAAGTGACGATTGTTGATTTACCGCAGCAATTAGAAGTAGCGATGAAGAATGTTTCAGAAAACCAGTTCGTCGAGCGTGTACGTCCATACCCTGCAAACATGCTTGATAAAGCACAAACATTGCCTGAGCATGCTGACGTATGGTGGATGAGCCAGTTCTTGGATTGCTTTTCCCCAATTGAGATCCTCAATATCCTTAAAAAAGTTAAAGCCCAGTTAACGAAGGGAGATACTATTTACGTATTGGAGCTGTTTTGGGATGCTCAAAAATACGCGGGAGCTTCCTATAGCCTTAATGCCACTTCTCTTTATTTTACCTGTTTAGCTAACGGTAATAGTCGCTTTTATCGCAGTGATGATTTCTTAGAAATTGTCGAAGCGGCAGGTTTATCTGTCGTTGAAAGAACCGACAATATTGGCCTTGGTCATACCTTATTAAAACTACAAGCAAACTAAATTCAGAATGAAAACAGAGCTCAAGCAAGTTGTTGTCGTAGGAGCGGGGCCATCAGGTTCAACCGTTTCTGCGTTATTAAAATCGCGTGGCATAGATGTTGTTGTCTTAGAAAAAGCGACTTTTCCACGTTTTTCCATAGGAGAAAGCCTACTCCCTGCCTGTATGGAAGTTGTTGAACAAGCAGGAATGACCAATGCAGTAAAGCAGTTTGGCTTCCAGTATAAAGATGGTGCTGCATTTCGTCGTAATGGCGTATACACCCAGTTCGACTTTACAAACAAATACACGCCAGGACCGGGTACGACGTTTCAGGTTCAACGTGCCAACTTTGATAAAGTATTGGCAGATAGCGCTGAAGAGCAAGGCGTAGAGATTCGCTATCAGCATGAGCTGCTCAACCTAGTGTTTGAAGGGAAAAAGTCTCGATTAGAAGTGCTCGACTCAAATAAGAAGGCTTATCAAATCGAAGCAGATTTTGTGTTGGATGCAAGTGGCTTTGGGCGTGTTTTGCCACGCTTGTTGGAGCTAGAAGAACCTTCTTGTCTTCCGCCTAGAAAAGCGATCTTTACCCATATCGAAGATCATATCTCTCCCCAAGAGCCGGAATACGATCGCAACAAAATTTTAATTTCAGTTCATCCTGAAAATCACGACGTATGGTACTGGCTAATTCCATTCTCTAATGGTACTTGTTCGTTTGGTGTGGTGGGTGAGCCAGAATTTTTCGAACAATACCCAGAAGATAAGATTGCAGCGTTGCAGCAGTTAGCCAATGAAGAGCCGGGTTTGGCTTCTTTGTTGCGAAATGCGAATTACCCGAATCCAGCAGGCGAGTTGGGTGGCTATTCTGCTAACGTCAAACGTTTAGCGACAGAGCACTACGCGTTGCTTGGTAATGCAGGTGAGTTTCTTGATCCTGTATTTTCATCGGGTGTCACTATCGCCATGAAATCGGCAGAGTTTGCAGCGGACTGCGTGGTTCGTCAGCTGAATGGTGAAAAGGTTGATTGGCAAGAAGAGTACTCGCAACGCTTAATGGTGGGAGTGAACACATTCCGCACTTATGTGGAAGGCTGGTACAACGGCACGTTGCAAGATGTGATTTTCTATCAAAACCCGAACCCACGTATTAAACAGATGATTAGTGCGATTTTGGCTGGATATGCTTGGGATACGAATAATCCTTACGTAAAACAAAGTGAGCAGCGTTTGTCGACGCTTGCAGAACTAGTTCGGGAAGCTGAACTGTAAGAATATACATTCGCTTATCCGAGAATCAGTAAACCTAGGTCTTACCAAAAAATTGGTAAGACCTTTTTAATGCCTCTTTACTTTTACTTCTAGCGTGTTGGAGACACATTGACCACTTACATCGGTGTGTATCGAATTTGAGAATTTTTATGGTGACATTGATCACATCTAGAATGTCTATTGCTGATATTTATATTAAATTTGTAGGAAATGGATTACATTCTGGGAGTGTTCCCTACATCCGGCTTCGTTGTGAAAACGGTTTATAAGCAACTGTATAAGTTAGTAAAGTTCCAAAAACTACACCAAAAAAAAGACAAGTTTCTTACCAAATCAATTCGCTTGGTGAGTTCGAGCCATCGACTACGCCAAACGCTTCCTCTACTTTCTAAAATTGTCGAAGAACATGACGCATCAACGGTCTCTTCGATTGCAGATCCCGAGAACGCGGTCGCGTGGGGAGGTAAAGTTTCTCCAGAGTTCAAATCTAAAGTCATCCGTATTAGTAAAGAGCTAAAGATCAATCCTAATCATCTTATGGCGTGCATGGCATTTGAAACTGCTGAAACTTTCAGTCCAAGCATCAAAAATGGTTCCGGAAGCGGGGCTACAGGGTTAATTCAATTTATGCCCTCTACCGCAGAGTCATTAGGAGTGAACACAAAGACTCTTGCGAGAATGAGCGCGCTTGAACAACTTGACTATGTGAAAGCGTACTATTGGCCCTATCGAAATAAAATTAATAGCTTAGAAGATGCTTACATGGCCATTCTCTACCCTGCTGCGATTGGTAAACCGCCGTCTTTCGTTTTGTTCAGACAAGGCTCAATTGCCTATCGACAGAATGCAGGTATCGACCGCCACAACACGGGGAAAATCACGCTTAATGATGTTTCCTACAAAGTGAGGAAAAAATTAGAAAAAGGTTTGCAGCCCAATTTCATGGGCTAAGATTGTGTCATGTTCCTAGTTTTTCGCGCATGAATCCTTCTGTTACTTCACGGGGATTCTGATACACTACGCGCCCATTTCCTCTGTTGAGACCTTTCTATGCCATTTTCTAAGCTTGGTTTAAGCGCATCGATTGCTGATGCAGTAAAAGCGCTAGGTTATGAAAAACCCACTTCTATCCAACAAAAAGCCATTCCAATCGTATTGCGTGGCCGCAATTTAATTGCAGCAGCGCAAACGGGCACAGGTAAAACGGCCAGTTTTGTTCTGCCAATCTTAGAAAAGCTTAGTCGAGGCGAAACGCAACGTAAAAAACGCGCTCGTGCGATTATCCTAACGCCAACACGCGAACTTGCGCTTCAGGTTCATCAAAGTATTGAAGCTTATGGTAAAAACTTACCATTACGCTCAATGGCGATGTTTGGTGGTGTGGATTATGCACCACAAAAACAAGCCTTGATCGAGGGTGTCGATATTGTGGTAAGCACGCCTGGGCGCTTGATTGATCTGTACGGTCAACGCGCGATTCACTTTGATGAAGTGGAAATGCTAGTGCTTGATGAAGCCGACAAAATGTTGGATATGGGATTCATCGATGCGATCGACAAAATCGTCGACTGTATGCCAGAACATGTGCAAAGTTTGCTGTTCTCAGCGACGTTATCTAACCCTGTTCGTGACTTGGCGAAAAATGCGATTATTGATCCTGAAGAGATCACGATTGCAAAGCACAGTGCCTCAAAATCAAATATTAAACAGTGGATCACGACCGTCGATAAAGACATGAAGTCGTCGCTGTTAAGTCACTTGCTTAAAGAAAATGACTGGTCGCAAGTACTGGTATTTATTGAAACTAAACACGGCGCAGCCAAACTGGTAAGCCAACTTGAGAAACGTGGCATTGTGGCAGAAGCATTCCACAGTGGCCGTAATCAGCGTGTTCGCCAGGAATTAATAGAAAAGTTTAAAGCGGGTGAAATCCAGTACTTAGTCGCAACCGGCGTTGCTGCGCGCGGTATTGATATTGATAATCTGCCAGTTGTCATCAACTACGATTTACCTTACCCGGCGGATGAGTATGTACATCGTATTGGTCGTACAGGTCGTGCTGGCGCGAAAGGTGAGGCGATATCACTGGTTTCAAAAGACGACTTTAAGAACCTCTGCATGATTGAAAGTCGTTTAGGGCACTTGCTAGAGCGAGTGGAAATTGAAGGTTTTGCGCCAAGAAAGCCAGTACCAATTTCAATTTTAAATTACGTGCCTAAGAATAAACGTAAACCGCACGATAAGCGCGAATCAAAATAGCCAGTTTATCCCATGATCTAAAAGCCGCATTCTTGCGGCTTTTTGCGTTTTAAGGCATCCAATTATGTAGCCATCGCGACGGTTTCTATTCGGTAATGAGGAAAAAAGTTAATCAGTGTCATACGCTTAACACGTAAAGTGAATCAAGGTGCGTTAAGCTTTTGTCAATTATCTGTCCGCAGGTTTGCACAAGGTAAGGAATGGGCGCAAACTTTTTTGCTTGCTAATGAATGCATAAGATGGGGCACAAATGAAAACAGGTGATAAGCAATTCGCCGTTATTGGTCTTGGCCGATTTGGTTTGGCAGTGTGTAAAGAGTTACAAGATTCAGGCGCTCAAGTTTTAGCCGTTGACATCAACGAAGACAGAGTTAAAGAAGCCGCCAGTTTTGTTAGTCAGGCGGTTGTGGCTAACTGTACTCACGAAGAGACGGTTGCTGAGCTCAAACTTGATGATTACGACATGGTGATGATTGCCATCGGAGCGGATGTCAATGCCAGTATTCTTGCGACATTGATTGCTAAAGAGGCGGGAGTAAAGTCAGTATGGGTTAAAGCCAACGACCGTTTCCAAGCTCGTGTTCTGCAAAAAATTGGCGCAGACCACATTATCATGCCTGAGCGTGACATGGGGATACGTGTCGCGCGTAAAATGCTCGATAAACGGGTTCTTGAGTTCCACCCATTAGGCAGTGGCTTAGCTATGACGGAGTTTGTGATTGGCTCTCGTTGGATGGGTAAGACACTAAGTGATTTGGCTCTGTGCAAAGTCGATGGCGTGCAAGTGCTAGGGTTTAAACGGGGCCCAGAAATTACCAAGGCACCTGACCTTAATACCACACTAGAAATTGGTGACCTAATTATTGTGGTCGGCCCTCAAGATGCGCTCGCAAATAAATTAAAATCGCTATGACGTATTTTCATCAGAAAGGTGTTTTTTACGCACCAGATGGTAAACAAGAGAAAGCGAAAGGCAACGAACCGCGAATTATATTGCTCAGTTTTCTCGGTGTTTTACTGCCTTCTGCGGTATTGCTAACCTTGCCAGTTTTTTCTGTTACGGGCCTGTCGATAACGGATGCTTTGTTTACCGCAACGTCCGCTATTAGTGTGACAGGGCTTGGTGTTGTCGATACTGGGCAACACTTTACGCTTGCGGGCAAAATCTTGCTGATGTTTTTAATGCAAATCGGTGGGTTGGGGCAGATGACTTTGTCGGCGGTCTTACTCTATATGTTCGGCGTGCGTTTGAGTTTGCGTCAACAAGCGCTGGCGAAAGAAGCATTAGGGCAAGATCGGCAAGTCAATCTAAACCGACTAGTAAAGCGGATTGTTGTTTTCGCGCTTGTTGCAGAAACGATCGGGTTTATTTTTCTCTCTATCCGCTGGGTCCCTGAAATGGGCTGGAAGACTGGTATGTTTTACGCCTTGTTTCATGCAATTTCTGCATTTAACAACGCTGGGTTCGCGCTGTTTTCTGACAGTATGATGAGCTTTGTGAATGATCCGTTGGTTATCTTTACACTGGCGGGGCTATTCATTTTTGGCGGGCTTGGTTTTACTGTTGTGGGTGACATCTGGCTAAACTGGCGCAAAGGTTTCCACTTTTTGCATCTTCACACCAAAATCATGCTGATTGCGACACCGATATTGCTCTTAGTCGGAACGATGATGTTTTGGTTACTTGAGCGAAGCAACCCAAACACAATGGCGTCTTTACCTGCAACAGGGCAATGGTTGGCGGCATTCTTTCAATCTGCGAGTGCGCGAACGGCAGGGTTTAATAGTGTTGACTTGGCGTTGTTTACCCAGCCGGCCTTACTGGTCATGATTGTTCTGATGTTAATTGGAGCGGGTTCCACCTCAACGGGGGGCGGTATTAAAGTTTCCACATTTGCTGTTGCGTTTATGGCTACGTGGACCTTTTTACGCCAAAAGAAACATGTGGTTATGTTTAAGCGAACCATAAATTGGCAAACTGTGACTAAGTCATTGGCAATTATCGTTGTGAGCGGAGCCATCCTGACAAGCGCAATGTTTTTATTGATGCTTACCGAGAAGGCCAGCTTTGATAAAGTTATGTTTGAAACCATTTCCGCATTTGCCACAGTGGGGCTCACCGCCGGTTTGACTGCGGAACTTTCTGAACCTGGTAAATACATTATGATCGTGGTGATGATCATTGGTCGTATTGGGCCGCTCACGCTTGCCTACATGTTGGCACGTCCTGAACCTACCTTGGTCAAATACCCAGAAGACGCCGTTCTTACAGGTTAATATAGCGTTAAACAATGGCCGCGCGACCATTACGAGCATTGATTAATAGCAGTGCTCGTACATTTATAGAATATGTGGAATGTTGCCCAGTTTTACCTACAAATTCGTAGAAGTTCATTTCTTCTTCCTTTCGTTTCGATACTATTCATTCACTCAATTTATATTCTCAGAAGCTACGCTCATAACAGCGTTTTGGAATCCGACGCTTTTGTAGTGTGACACCAAACTACGTCGTGTTATCTGAGCGAATTGATACCAGCCTTCGTCAATAGTCACTCAGTCTTACTCTATGCCCATAGGGTTACTTTGTGTTTGTTGTGCTTGGTATTAATTAACGAATCGAAAAGATGGAGTCGTACTTTGAAATTCAACACACTCGCCATGGCTATGCTAACTGCGCTTCTTGCAGGGAAGAGCATGGCAACTACTCCGCCATCACCGGTTTGGCATACTATTGCGTTGAGCGATGGTAGTTCCAGTGAGGCAATTCTACGTGGAACGGCAGATTTCCACTGGTTTGAAGATAAGCAGGGCAATGCCTTACTTCAGGAAGACGGCGTTTGGTTTTTCGCGCGGATTCAGCGCGAGTCAGACACGCCAATATTGATCTCGACAGGTGTGGTGAAAACGCAGTCGAGTGAGCCACCTGAGTCGGCGAGGTTTCGCCCGGATTTACAAGTTAAACCGCAATTATCTTCTCTAAAAACCATTGAACCGATGGCACGAAAAAACCTACTGCGTTCGGCGCAAGGTTACCAGGCGATGAGCAGTTCAACGGTGAAGCAGCAGCCCCTATTGGTTGTGCAAGTTTCGTTTGATGACCAAGCAATGGTGCACGATTTTGAGCAACGCGTATTTAATACCAATGGTCAAAGCGTTGTGGATTACTTTGATAAAAACTCTCAAGGTAAATTCAAAGTTGTTCCTGCACTTGAGAGTTACGGCACCGCCAATGACGGTGTGATAGATGTGACTGTGGCACAAAGCCACCCTAACTGTCACTCTAGTTCTACTGATAAGACATGCACCGCCAAGTTGAATGCGGTTTTCACCGAGGCTTATCAAAAACTGGATCCATACTTTAATCTTTCGGCCTACGACAGCAATCAAAATGGTACCGTAGAACCGTCAGAACTCTCTGTCATGTTTATTTTTGCGGGGGGCGATCGTTCAACAGGGGTTCTCAACCGTCCTGCTATTTGGCCGCACAAATTCTCTCACGATGATGTCACACTAGATGGTAAAAAGATCACAGACTATTGTGTGTTCGCTGACTATCAAGTTGATCATCAAGCGACCTTGGGCGTGATCGTACACGAGCTTGGCCACTTAATGCTTGGCTTACCGGATTTGTACGCAAGGAACAGTGATGCCTCGATCGGCTCTTGGGGCGTGATGGGTGGCGGTTCATGGGCGCAGAAACCGGGAGATTCATACGCTGGTGACACTCCGGTGAACATGAGTGCATGGAGCAAACACGCTGCTGGTTTTGTTGTACCAACGGTAACTCATGAAAGTCCAGCGCCTATTTCTGTGAACAACGACGATGTCAAGCTGGTGTATCTCGACCCGTACTTGAAAGAGTTTGGCCCACGTGTTTACTTGGAAAATCGCACCTTTAGCGGTTACGACCGAGCATTGGCGGCTGAAGGTATCCTGGCGACGTCGGTCAATGTCCAGAACCGCTTTAATGATGTTGGCGCGATGCAGGTTCAAATCATGCAGGCTGATGGTCTGAATGAGTTAGAAAATGGTGGTAGGAGTGACGCTGACGATTTGTACCCTAATGGTGGCAATGTCATTTCAGATACATCGACCCCGGGTCTGAGAACGATCACAGGGTTTGATACTGGGGTTCGTATTTCCAACATTGCCAGCAACACCAACGGTGGTAGTTTTTCTCTTGAACATACAAACGAACCAAATAAGTCAGCATGGCTGAACTCTCTTCACCAAGGTTATGTGTACGCGAGTGGGAGTAACACTCTGGCGGTGCCACTGGACTTGAATCGTGATACAGAGCTTGATGGCCTTCAACTTTACGCGCAAAGAGATAGCGCTCAAAGTGACATGACTTATCGAGTTTGGCGATTCCCATTTTCTGGAAACATTGGCTATCGATTAATATTGAATCAAAACAACGCTGAGCTTTTACAGCAAGGTAACTTCCAAAAGTCATCTCGAATTTTATTCCCTCAATCAAGCCAATTGAGTGCGGGTCAGCATTTATTGGTCGTTGAATTGGAAGGCGGTCAATTTGATGCAAACTTTGATTTCGGTCGCTTGCTAAAAACTGAAAAAGCCTCTCTACCTGTAATGTGGACTGGTGATTACAGTGAGATTGGCACGTTTGGTCTAGAAAAAGCCGGGTTCTCTTATATTCCGTTTGCAGCATTATTAAATGTGGATGCGAGCAACTTGGTTGAAGCGAAATCTGATTCGTTACAAACCAATAAAAATACGCCAATCAAACTGAACCTGATGGACAATGATTTCATGGCGGTAGGGTATCAGTTCAATGTGGACATTGTGCAGAAGCCTGAGCACGGCACCATCTCTGGCAACCAGTACCAACCTGAAGCTAACTTCGTTGGTCTGGACACTTTCCAATATCGTTTGTTGTCGGTTGATGGTGCGTACTCATCTTCAATCGTGAATGTGCAAGTGGAAGTGCTTGGCAGCAACGAAGCGCCAGTGGCTGTGATTGATGTTGATAATAAAGATATGACGGTTGGGCAGCGAGTCACGTTGTCTGCGTTAAATAGTACGGATGCTGATGGTGATGTGTTGAGTTATAAATGGGAGCAGTTGGCTGGCACTTCAGTTTCTCTTGGCAATGCAACCAGTGTTAGCACAAGCTTTACGGTGCCTCAAGGTGCAAAAGCGGGTGAGGTTCTGACATTCCGTTTAACCGTGACTGATCCTAGTAATGAAACGTCCAGTGCTACCGTCGATTTAACCATGAAAAACGCAGCGCCACTTACGCTTCCAGATACGGCGACCGTTGCCGTTGGTGAAAGTATTCTGATTGATGCAGCGAGCAATGATTCGGATGTGAACGGCGATAAACTGGTTGTAGAAAGCGTACAGAACGTAACGGGTGTGGGAAGTGCGAGTGTAGAGAATGGTAAAATCCGTTTTCAAGCACCGGATAGCCCTACTGACGGCATCAAGCTGCAATATACGGTTTCAGATGGTCATGGTGCCACTGCTACGGGGGAAGTTATCGTGACGGTTGTTGCTTCTTTGAAGACAACGACATTCAAGAACTCTGAAGGTAGCGGCAGTGTTTCTTATTGGGCTTTGATGTTGCTTGCAACATTAGGCTGGCGACGTCGGGTCTAAAACGGTATTGAATTGCGGTATAAGCCACTCACATTGAGTGGCTTATTTTTTATCTGATCTATTTTGGTTTCGTTCTCATTGTCTTATGAGATGTGTTTCTCATTATTTTTAAAGCGATTTTTCTACTCTGCGGTTACCCTAGGGGCCGATTTTTATGAACTAAGGATGTTATATGTCTACCGAGGGCTTTTCTGTTTCGGAAATATGCCGAGAAGCGGCAGTGATGGTCAGAAGGAATCTACTCGCAATTGTTATTGCTTGTATTCCGTTGATTATCGTGCACTCAATTTTTGCTTTTATGTATCCTGAAATGACGGGGCAAGATCAAGCGAACGTTCAAGAAGGCAATGTCGCAGGGTTTTATTTCGTCACAATTATTTTGTACCCACTTGTTGCCGCTATGGCGGCTGTGCGTGTGCATCGAATTTATTTAGTCGGTGATTACATGCACTCGGCGTTGGATGTATTTCGTTTGTCAGCTCGAGAATTCCGTTTCATAGGCTGGTGGATACTGTTTGGACTGATGATGATGCTCGTTATTGGTATCCCGATCTTTGTGTTGTCGTTTATCTACATTGCAGAAAGTGGTGAAGCTGACTTTGTTGCTATGGCTATTATCACAACGATTGCAAGCATTCCTGGCTATTGGGTAATGGCGCGATGGTCATTTGTGTTGCCAGCGACTGCAATGGATCATCAGCCGCGCAGTTTGCGTCGTTCGTGGAACCAGAGCAGACCATACAACAAACAAGTATTCATTTTGATGGGACTAATTCCATTGGGTGCGGGCTTGCTCAGTCAGCTGATCTTTAGCCACTTTACGAATCTCTTTATGTTGAGCCTCGTCGGTGTGGCCTATGGTATTTTTGGCGCGTACCAGCTGGCATTGTTATCGTTGAGCTATAAAACGGTAGTGGATATCGAACGCGCTCGTTTTGATACGACATCACAGCCACCAAAAACGGGTGAAGAATTTTCCGCTTAACCCTTTGATCGTTTTTACATGCTACCTCCGTTTAGGAGACGGTCTGCGGCAGGTTGATACCTTCCTGCCGCCTTCGCGTTATTCACGCAAAATACCCATGCCCATTTCATGGCTGAATGACAGGGACATTCACACGTATACTCACAACAGTACTTCTTTTTATTAAGGAACCCTACATGTCCATTTGGCAACGGGTCAATTTCACCCATCGCTTTAGTCAATTACCGTCAGCGTTCTATACGTTGGTCGAGCCACAACCCTTGGACAACACTCGCTGGGTCGCTTGGAATGGTGAGTTTGCACAGCAGTTTGGTTTACCAGCAGAGCAAAACGATGAGTTATTGGCGGTTTTTTCTGGGCTAAGTGAATTCGAACAATTTCGTCCTCTTGCGATGAAATATGCAGGCCATCAGTTTGGCGTTTACAACCCAGATTTGGGCGATGGACGTGGATTACTGTTGGCAGAAATTGAGCATCAGGATGGTACTTGGTTTGATCTTCACCTCAAAGGTGCAGGGCTAACGCCTTACTCGCGAATGGGAGATGGGCGAGCGGTATTACGCTCAACTATCCGTGAGTACTTGTGCAGTGAAGCCATGGCGGGCCTTGGGGTTCCCACGACACGTGCTCTCGGTATGATGGTCAGTGATACACCTGTTTATCGAGAAAAAACGGAATCGGGCGCTTTGTTACTTCGAATGGCTGAAACCCATGTTCGATTCGGTCACTTTGAGCATTTCTTTTACACCAACCAGTTAGCAGAGCAGAAGCTGTTGGCGGATAAGGTGATTGAGTGGCACTTTGCTGATTGTGCATCGGCGGAGAAACCATATGCCGCGATGTTTGACGCCATCGTGACTAAAACAGCCGAGATGATCGCATATTGGCAAGCTTTTGGTTTTGCGCATGGTGTGATGAATACCGATAACATGTCAATTCTTGGGCAAACTTTTGATTATGGTCCGTTTGGCTTTCTTGATGATTATGAGCCGGGATACATTTGTAATCATTCAGACTACCAGGGTCGTTACGCATTTGATCAACAGCCTAGAATTGCGCTTTGGAACCTGTCAGCACTGGCGCATGCGCTATCGCCACTCGTTGAACGAGAAGATTTAGAATCGTCGTTGAGTCAATTTGAAGTTCATTTAAGCCAGCAGTTCAGCCGCCTCATGCGTGAGAAGTTGGGCTTAAAAACCAAGATAGCGGAAGACGGGCGTTTGTTTGAAGCTATGTTTGAGCTTCTTCACCAGAACAAAACGGACTACACTCGCTTCTTCAGAACACTTTCAAACCTTGATAATGCGCCTTCCCAAGCCGTAATCGATTTATTTCTCGACCGAGAAGCTGCGCGAGCTTGGCTTGATCTGTACTTAGCTCGGTGTGAGCTAGAGGTTGATGAACTAGGGGGCCTGATTTCAACCGAACAGCGTTGCAAACAGATGCGTCAAGCCAATCCCAAATACATCTTGCGTAACTACTTGGCTCAGTTGGCGATTGATAAAGCGGAAGAAGGGGACTTTAGCGAATTACACCGATTGGCCGAACTGTTAAAACGCCCATTTGATGAGCAACCCGAGTTTGATGATTACGCGAAATTGCCGCCGGAATGGGGGAAGAAAATGGAGATAAGCTGTTCTTCATAAATGGGTCATTTCCCACCCATTTGTATCTTTTTCTTGGGTGGAATTCACTCGTTACACTTCTGATTCATGTTAATGGGCTATGTTAATTTATTGAAATACATATAAATTTTAACATGGTCCATTAATTGCTCTTTGTTGAACATCCGTTTCCATCGCCTAACACCTAGTTACTCATGGACGGGATGGGATGTGATTCAACAAGGAGAATAATAATGTTTAAGCCTCTAACTCTACTATCTGTCTCTGCACTTGCCGTTACCAGTTTTAATGCTGCCGCAAATTGTGACCCGGGTGAAACGGTCATCAAGTTTAGCCATGTAACGAATGCGGACAAACACCCTAAAGGCATCGCGGCTTCGTTACTTGAAAAGCGCGTCAACGAAGAGATGAACGGTAAAGTCTGTATGCAGGTGTTTCCTAACTCAACACTTTATGATGATGACAAAGTGTTGGAAGCGCTACTGAACGGTGATGTTCAACTCGCTGCTCCTTCTCTTTCTAAGTTTGAGAAATTCACCAAGAAGTACCGCCTTTTCGATCTCCCTTTCTTGTTCGATGATGTCGACGCGGTTGACCGTTTCCAAAACTCGGAAGCGGGTGAAAAGCTGAAAAATTCAATGAAACGTCGTGGCCTACAAGGCATTGCGTTTTGGCATAACGGCATGAAGCAAATGTCAGCCAACAAGCCGCTCATTTCTCCAACTGATGCTGAAGGACTTAAGTTCCGTGTTCAAGCGTCTGATGTACTCGTTGCTCAGTTTGAGCAGCTAGGTGCTAACCCACAAAAAATGTCGTTCAAAGAAGTTTACGGCGGCTTGCAAACTAAGGTTATTGATGGTCAAGAAAATACTTGGTCAAACATTTACGGCAAAAAATTCTTCGAAGTTCAAGATGGCATTACGGAAACGAACCACGGAATTTTGGATTACTTAGTTGTGACGTCAAACGACTTCTGGGAAAACCTACCAGATGATCAGCGCGAGCAGTTAAATACCATCATTCAAGAGGTAACTGCGCAGCGTAATGCTGAGTCAACCAAAGTAAACCTTGCGAATAAGAACAATATCATCGAAGCCGGTGGTGTGGTTCGTACTCTAACGCCAGAACAGCGCCAAGAGTGGGTCACTGCACTTCAACCAGTATGGAAGAAGTTCGAAAAAGACATTGGTTCTGACCTAATCGAAGCCGCTTTGGCGTCTAACCAAAAATAATAACACCTAGCACATTTAGCCCTCTCAAACTAAGGGGGCTCTTTCCCTCTACAGACGACGTGATGTAATTATGGAACAGACTTTTTTTGCCAAGGCTGGACGAATCACCGATGCCATTGAAGAGACTTTGATTGCTTTCTTCTTGGGTGCCATGACCTTGCTGACCTTTGCCAATGTCATCTTTCGTTATGTTTTTAACGACAATATTCTTTGGGCGCTTGAGCTCACCGTTTTCATGTTCGCATGGATGGTGTTGGTTGGCGCATCTTATGGTGTGAAAAAACACTTTCATATTGGTGTCGATGTCATTATTAACATCGTTCCGGAAGGTAAACGAAAAGCCCTTGCGCTTTTTGCAGCAATGTGTTGCTTAGCCTTCTCTATTTTGCTGTTAATTGGCGCTTGGAACTACTGGTATCCGTTCGCTACTGACCGAGCGTGGTATGAAACGGACGATATTCCGATGCCTGAAATACTCCAGTTCATGGCCGACTGGTTAAATGAGGGAGAGCGTTATGAAAAGCTGCCACGTTTTATTCCTTACTTCGCTTTGCCGCTTGGAATGGCGCTACTAACGTTTAGATTTGTTCAAGTCACGTGGCAAATCGCTACTGGTAAGCTCGATCGCTTGATTGCAGGACATGAAGCGGAGGAAGAGCTCGAATCTCTTAAAGCTGAGATGAGTGACGCTGAAGACGTAATGGCTCCAAAGGCCTCGCAAGACGCTAAAAACAAGGAGCAATAAGCCATGGATATCTTATTTCTATTTTTGATGGTAATTGGCTTTATGCTGGTTGGCGTGCCAATTGCTATTTCGCTGGGCCTTTCTAGTGTTCTTTTCCTTTTAATGCATTCGGATGCCTCTTTAGCGTCAGTTGCTCAAACGCTGTTTAATGCATTCGCGGGCCACTACACGCTATTGGCTATTCCATTCTTTATATTGGCTTCAAGCTTTATGTCGACGGGTGGCGTAGCAAAGCGGATAATTCGTTTCGCCATTGCCATTGTAGGCTGGTTCCGCGGCGGTTTGGCGATGGCTTCGGTTGTAGCGTGTATGATGTTTGCCGCGTTGTCAGGTTCCTCACCTGCAACGGTTGTTGCCATAGGTAGTATTGTTATCGCAGGTATGATCAAAAACGGTTACTCAAAAGAGTTTGCCTCTGGGGTAATTTGTAACGCAGGTACGCTAGGGATTTTGATCCCACCTTCGATTGTGATGGTGGTGTATGCAGCCGCAACAGATGTGTCAGTTGGACGTATGTTCCTTGGTGGTGTGATTCCCGGTTTGCTGGCGGGTGTCATGTTGATGATCGCGATTTACATTGCCGCGAGAATCAAGAACCTTCCAAAACAGCCTTTTGTCGGTTGGAAAGAAACCTTCGATGCCGCCAAGGATGCAAGCTGGGGCTTGTTGTTGGTCGTCATCATTCTTGGTGGTATCTATGGCGGTATCTTTACGCCGACAGAAGCCGCTGCGGTTGCTGCTGTGTACTCATTCTTTATTGCTAACTTTGTATACAAAGACATGGGGCCATTTGCAGACAAGAAAAACACTAAACCTGCGCTCGTTAAAATCTTCCAAACCTTTGTTCATAAAGACACGAAACACACCCTGTATGAAGCGGGCAAACTCACCATCATGCTGTTGTTCATCATTGCTAATGCCTTAATTTTGAAGCATGTTTTAACGGAAGAACGCATCCCGCAAATGATCACCGAGTCGATGCTCTCGGCTGGTCTCGGACCCATCACTTTCTTGATTGTGGTGAACGTCTTGTTGTTGATTGGTGGTCAGTTCATGGAGCCATCAGGCTTGTTGATCATTGTTGCGCCGCTCGTGTTCCCAATTGCGATTGCATTAGGCATAGACCCAATTCATTTGGGCATAATGATGGTGGTGAATATGGAGATAGGAATGATAACGCCGCCCGTGGGTCTTAACTTATTTGTGACCGCTGGTGTTGCCAAAATGTCGATGATGAACGTAGTGAAGGCAGCATTACCTTGGGTTGGAGTGATGTTCTTATTCCTAATTATCGTCACATATGTACCATGGGTATCGACTTGGTTGCCTACTACCTTGATGGGGCCGGAGATCATTACCAAGTAATGGAAGCCAGAAAGTAGAAAGAGGTGTGAGAATTCACACCTCTTCATCTATTGATTTGTAACAAGTTTTGCGCGGGTCTGAATTAATTCGACGTTCATAGTGTCGCCACCTCTTTTTATTTTTACGACGCTCTTCACCGAGTCTTCTCTCTTCTTGATAGCAACCGTCTACGAGCACGGTATCTGTAACAATCGGTATTCTCACTTTTTCGTTCATATCTATAACAACCATGATGAACCCGTTGTTAAAAATTATGATTCAAGTTGAGTATAATGCCAGCTATTTGAACGTGTTTTATTTGTAAAGGTCTTTATTTATTTGGTAGCGCTGCATCTTGTCGTAAAGAGTTTTTCTTGGCACATTCAATTGGCACATTGTCTGTTTAATACTACCATTGTTTTCTAATAAAGCGCCTTCAATGGCTGCTCTCTCAAACTCCGCCACTTGCTCTGCAAGGCTTGAGGAAGACTTAGCAACTGGGTTCGATTCTCCCAACTGAATTAACTTACCCAATAGCACAAAACGCTCTGCAGCATTTCTGAGTTCTCGAACATTGCCAGGCCAGTCATGGCTCATCAGTTGCGCTAGATCTTGGGGTGACAAGCTAGGTGAGCTTTTGCCATAACGTGAAGCTGCTACCAACAGAAAGTGGTGAAAGAGGGCGGGAATGTCTTCTTTTCGTTCGCGTAGTGGCGGGAGATCCAGGGTCACGACATTGAGCCGATAATAGAGGTCCTGACGGAAAGTACCTTCTTCAGCTGCGTGTTTTAAATCGACCTTTGTTGCGGCAATCACTCGAATATCTAAAGGCAATAATTCATTGGAACCGACACGCTCAATCACGCGCTCTTGTAATACCCTCAATAAACGAATTTGGGCTTGGATAGGCATCGACTCGATCTCATCCAAGAAAAGTGTGCCGCCTTGTGCAAACTCAAATTTACCGATACGACGGCTTTCGGCGCCAGTGAATGCGCCTTTTTCATGGCCGTAGAGTTCACTCTCAATTAAGTTCTCTGGAACCGCTCCACAATTTACGGCGACAAAGTTTTGGTTCCGGCGAGAGCTTTGCTCATGTAAAGAGCGAGCGATTAACTCTTTCCCTGTACCGGTCTCACCAAACAATAAAATATCGGCGTCGGTATCGGCGATTTGGGTGATGGTCTCTCGTAATATTTGGATGCTAGAGGTTTCACCAATAACTCGTGGACCAAGGGTTTTACTGGCTTTAAGTGACAGGCGCAGTTTTTCATTTTCATTGGTTAGTTTGCGCTTCTCAATCGCCCGCTTAACCGTTTCAACCAAATGTTCTGGCGCAAAAGGTTTCTCAATAAAGTCGTAAGCGCCTTGATGAAGGGCTTGCACAGCCATGGAAATATCACCGTGTCCCGTGATCATGATGACGGGTAAGTTTGCATCGCGTTGAGTCAAAGTTGTCAGCATATCCATACCAGAAATGCCCGGCAAACAGATATCAGTGACCACGACGCCAGCTTCTTCTCCTTGCTGCATCGCTATTAAAGCCGATTCTGCATCCACAAAAAACTTGGCGTCGATATCCGCCAGTTCAAAGGTCTGTTCTATAGCGAGTCTGAGATCGGCCTCATCATCAATAAAAAACACCTGACACATGATCTTATCCTTTTGATGGTTCAGTGTTGTAAGAAGTGATAGGTAAACACAATGAGAATCGAGCGCCGCCTTGTTCTCGATTATGGGCACATAATTTTCCATTCATACTGGCTAAGATTTGTTGCGAGATAGAGAGACCCAAACCTAAACCGTTCAGTTTAGTGGTTAGAAACGGCTCACATAAATCAGAAAGTGAGAAAGAGCCAAGCCCTGGGCCATTATCATCAACATGAATCCAAACCAAATCAGTGTGCTCATCGTGTTCTACAGATAATTCTACCTGTTTGTCTTGTTGCTCTTTGAGTGCTTCTATCGCATTAGTCAGTAAATTGACCAACACTTGCTCCAGTTGAATAATATTGATCTGCACTTCAACATCATGCTCTGGCAAATTTGTTTCTAACGTGACGCGCCCTGATTTAAATGTGGGCTTCATCAGTTCTTTTACAGAGGCTATCACAGGGAACAATCGAGATTGAGCCAACTCGTCACCACTGGTTTTTTTGGCGAAAGAGCGAAGTTGCTGACTGATATTTGCCATACGGTCAGTGAGAGCAGAAATGCGAGTGAGATTATCTTCCACTCGCTCATATTTTTCTTTTTTTAGAAACAGCTTGCCGTTCTCCGAAAAGCTACGAATTGCCGCAAGTGGATTATTCAGTTCATGGCTGATACTGGCCGACATTTGTCCTAACACCGCGAGTTTCGCTGCTTGCACCAATTCGTCTTGAGTAACGCGTAAAGTTTGCTCGGTATCGATACGCTGTGCGATCTCCGCTTGCAACTCGGCAGTCCGTGCCATGACTTGATATTCCAACTTTTGATTTGCTTCTTGTTGAATTCGTTCAAGTTGCAAGTGACGCTGTTGACGGTGATAGATAAGCTGACCAATTAAAAACAAAACCATGAATGCTAGAGTGAGTACAAAGATGTAACCCATGGTGAACCAAACGATCGACTGTTTAGGAGACAGCACACGAATAGTCAGTTTGAGTTCGGGAAGGGGCAGCGAAGAGACCACCAAGGTTCCTTTATTGTATGGGTAACCCTGTTTAAGCTCAGAATGCACCTCGTCCAAACTACCCACTAATCCAAGCGTTTCAATTGGCGCATCAAGATATTGTTGGCTTGCCCAAACTTGCTTTTTCTCTTTTTTTGTCAGTGGCTGTAAGCTTTTGAGTAGCCATTCACTTCGGCTACTCATGAAAACAATTCCGTATGGGTCGCTGGCGACAAAAACACTGTTAGGTTGCTGCCAGTTGTCCTCTATCTTACTTAGGTCCATCTTCACCACGACGACACCAAGTACACCGCCAGCGTATACGATGGGATAAGAATAGTAGTAGCCACGTTTACCAGATGTTGAGCCCAGTGCGTAGTATTGGCTTCGTTTACCTACAATGGCTTGTTTGAAATAAGGTCGAAATGCAAAATTTCGACCGATAAAGGAGCGCTCTTTACGCCAGTTGCTGGCCGCGATCGTTGTACCCCATTGATCGATTAAGTACGTATCCGCTGCTTCAATCACGCCATTAACGGACTCTAAATACCGATTAGTGATTTCCAGTTGCGCACTGTTGTTGGGGTGCTGAAGCGCTTGATAAAGAGGATCATCTTTAGCGAGAAGATTTGGGATATGGGCGTACTTATCGAGTTTATTTTTTATATGGCCAGAAAATTGCTCCAGCTGTGATTGGTGTTTATCAAGTAGAGATTGATAACTGGTCTGCCAAACCCAATGGCCACCGATAATTGCGGACAGGAAATAGAAAGCAAAAAATGTCAGCAGAATCCGTTTTTTTTGCGACATCCTTACACTCCTTACAACTTCCTTTGGTCACGTAAGAAAATGTTAATAGTTTGTAGGAAGGATTAGGGATTTAGTTTTCAACTCTGTGGAGTAAAACAAGAGCAAGATCTCTTTTTAGGCTTTTCGATAAAAAAACCGGTCGATTCTCTTGAAAAAGTCGCTATTGTCCCCATTCTAGATATGCTGGCGATGCTTAGACGGTGTCTGAATCGCATTTTTGAAGAAAAAATGGGTCAGCATTCGAGAATTTAGCGCAGACAATGTCCACATAGTGGCTATTGGCTCGACAGGGTTGCGACAGATCGCTAGAATGTCGCGTCTAAAAATTCTGTCCTGAGGCTAATAGGAGATACCTTTGGTTATTTTATCGAAGATATCACTGATTAGTCCGGTACTGACAACCAGTATCGATACTCGATTTTAAATTAGGTGTTCGGACAGAACACTACACAAGGATGAAGCGTAAGCTCCTCTGAGTTTCGCTCATACGCTCGGAAAACCGAGCCACTTTAGAGGTTTATATATAATGCAAGTTACTGTTGAAACGCTAGAGGGCCTAGAGCGCCGTCTAAACATTACTGTTCCAGCTGCAAACATCGAAGACGCTGTAACAGCTGAACTACGCAACATCGCTAAAAACCGTCGTTTCGATGGTTTCCGTAAGGGTAAAGTGCCTCTAAAAATGGTTGCTAAGATGTACGGCAAAGCAGTACGTCAAGACGTTCTTGGTGAAGTAATGCAACGCCACTTCATCGAAGCTATCGTTAAAGAGAAAATCAACCCAGCTGGCGCTCCAACTTTCGCTCCTGTAGAGAACAAAGAAGGTTCAGACCTAGTTTTCACTGCAACTTTTGAAGTTTACCCAGAAGTTGAGCTTAAAGGCCTAGAGAGCATCACTGTTGAAAAACCACTAACAGAAGTTAAAGATGCAGACGTAGAAGAGATGATCGATACTCTACGTAAGCAACAAGCAACTTGGGTTGAAGTTGAAGAAGCAGCAGAAGATGGCAAACGCGTAAGCATCGACTTCGTTGGTTCTATCGACGGTGAAGAGTTCGAAGGCGGTAAAGCTGAGAACTTCCCTCTAGAAATGGGTGCTGGTCGCATGATCCCTGGTTTCGAAGACGGTATCGCAGGTAAAACTGCTGGTATGGAATTCGACATCGACGTGACTTTCCCAGAAGATTACCACGCTGAAAACCTAAAAGGTAAAGCAGCTAAGTTCGCAATCAAAGTGAACAAAGTTGAAGCTCGTGAACTTCCAGAACTAAACGACGAGTTCGTTGCTAAGTTCGGTGTTGTTGAAGGTGGTGTTGAAGCACTTAAAGCTGAAGTTCGTAAGAACATGGAACGCGAACTTAAGCAAGCTGTTAAGAACCGCATCAAAGAGCAAGCGATTGACGGTCTAGTTGAGCAAAACGACATCAACGTACCATCAGCGCTTATCGAGCAAGAAATCCAAGTTCTACGTCAACAAGCTGCACAACGCTTCGGTGGTAACCCAGAAGCTGCTGCTCAGCTTCCACGTGAACTGTTCGAAGAACAAGCTAAACGTCGCGTAGTTGTTGGTCTTCTACTAGGTGAAGTAATCAAATCTGAAGAGCTAAAAGCGGACGACGAGAAAGTTAAAGCTCTAATCGAAGAAATGGCTACTGCATACGAAGATCCATCAGAAGTTATTGCTTACTACGAGCAAAACGAAGAAATGATGAACAACATGCGCAACGTAGCTCTAGAAGAGCAAGCAATCGACGCGATCATCGCTAAAGCACAGGTTTCTGAGAAAGAAGTAGGCTTCAACGAGCTACTTAACCAACAACAACCTGCTGCTTAATAAGCAATATCTTGCGTAGAAGGTTGACTTAACGTTAACTATTCTGCTAACAATGGTCCGTATGATAGTCATCATCCGGGCCATTTATTTTAGGGACATAAGAATATGAGCTACCAAGAAAAAAATGCAATGTCGCCAATTATGGACGCGCTAGTACCAATGGTGGTTGAACAAACTTCCCGAGGCGAACGCTCTTACGACATCTACTCACGTCTGCTGAAAGAGCGCGTGATTTTTTTAACGGGTCAAGTGGAAGACCACATGGCAAACCTTGTCGTGGCTCAGCTACTTTTCCTAGAATCTGAAAATCCAGATAAAGATATTTTCCTATACATCAACTCGCCAGGCGGCAGCGTAACAGCTGGTATGTCTATTTACGATACCATGCAGTTCATTAAGCCAAATGTCAGCACTGTGTGTATGGGTCAAGCATGTTCAATGGGTGCCTTCCTGCTTGCAGGTGGTGCGCCAGGTAAGCGTTACGTACTGCCTAACTCTCGTGTAATGATCCACCAACCATTGGGTGGTTTCCAGGGTCAAGCTTCTGATATCCAAATCCATGCTCAGGAAATCCTGACGATTAAACAGAAGCTAAACAAGTTGTTAGCAGAACATACAGGCCAACCTCTTGAAGTCATTGAGCGCGATACTGATCGTGATAACTTCATGTCATCAGAGCAGGCTGTGGAATACGGTATCGTGGATGCAGTGTTAAGCCACCGTGGCGAGTAATTAGCCAGCGCATTTTGGCAAAAATTGATATACACTCATTCATGAAGAGTAAAGGCTAAGAGGTTAGCGAATGACAGATAAAAGCAAAGAAAGTGGCAGCGGTAAATTGCTGTACTGTTCTTTCTGCGGCAAAAGTCAGCACGAAGTTCGCAAGCTAATCGCAGGTCCGTCAGTGTACATTTGCGACGAATGTGTCGACTTATGTAACGATATTATTCGCGAAGAAATCAAGGATGTTCTCCCTAAGAAAGAATCTGAAGCGTTACCAACGCCAAAACAGATCCGTGAACACCTTGATGACTATGTGATCGGGCAAGATTACGCGAAAAAAGTGCTCGCAGTTGCGGTATATAACCACTACAAGCGTTTACGCAATGGTGATACAACGAGCGAAGGTGTGGAGCTTGGTAAGAGTAACATCCTTCTAATTGGTCCTACAGGTAGCGGTAAAACACTACTTGCGGAGACATTAGCTCGATTCTTGGATGTGCCATTTACAATGGCAGACGCGACGACACTAACCGAAGCCGGTTACGTAGGTGAAGACGTTGAAAACATCATCCAAAAGCTTCTGCAAAAATGTGATTACGATGTAGCTAAAGCGGAACGCGGCATCGTTTACATTGATGAAATTGATAAGATTTCACGCAAAGCTGAAAACCCATCTATTACGCGTGACGTATCTGGTGAAGGTGTTCAGCAGGCGCTACTAAAACTTATCGAAGGTACGGTTGCATCGGTTCCACCTCAAGGTGGTCGTAAGCATCCTCAGCAAGAATTCCTACAAGTGGACACATCTAAGATCCTGTTCATCTGTGGTGGTGCTTTTGCTGGCTTAGACAAAGTGATTGAGCAGCGTGTTGCAACAGGTACAGGTATTGGCTTTGGTGCTGAAGTTCGTTCGAAGAATGAATCGAAGACGGTAGGTGAGCTATTTACTCAAGTTGAACCTGAAGACTTAGTGAAGTACGGCCTCATTCCAGAATTCATTGGTCGTCTACCTGTAACAACAACACTGACTGAGCTTGATGAAGAAGCGTTGATTCAGATCCTATGTGAACCGAAGAACGCACTGACCAAGCAATATGCAGCATTGTTTGAGCTAGAAAACGCCGAACTTGAATTCCGTGAAGATGCGCTGCGCGCTATCGCGAAAAAAGCAATGGAGCGTAAAACAGGTGCTCGTGGCTTACGCTCGATTCTTGAAGGCGTGCTACTTGAAACCATGTACGAATTACCATCTGCAACAGACGTTAGTAAAGTCGTGATTGATGAGTCCGTCATTAATGGCGAGTCAGAGCCACTGCTTATTTACAGTAACGCAGACAATCAGGCAGCTGGAGCAGAGTAAATTCAGCCATAATGAAAAAGGAGGTAAGTAATTACCTCCTTTTTTTATTTCTCTTATTGAATCCAAACAATTAGCCCCCATATACTGCCTTAAGTAATACGTTAAACGTGAAAGCGGAAGAGAGAATTATATGAACTTGGAACGTTCCGAGCGTATCGAGATCCCGGTACTACCTCTACGTGACGTAGTGGTCTACCCACACATGGTTATTCCATTGTTTGTTGGTCGTGAGAAATCGATTAGCTGTCTAGAAACGGCGATGGAAACCAACAAACAAGTTCTTCTTGTGGCACAAAAGCAAGCGGATACTGACGAGCCTACGGTTGACGACCTATTTGACGTAGGTACGGTAGCCACCATTCTCCAGCTCTTGAAGCTTCCGGATGGCACAGTAAAAGTATTGGTCGAAGGCCAGCAGCGAGCAAAAATCAATCACTTTAAAGAGAGTGACTTCTTCCTAGCGGAAGCTGAATTTGTTGTTACGCCAGAATTGGATGAGCGTGAGCAAGAAGTGATTGTTCGCAGCGCGATTAATCAGTTTGAAGGGTTCATTAAGCTAAACAAGAAGATTCCACCAGAAGTGCTAACGTCACTTAATGGTATCGACGAAGCCGCACGCTTAGCGGATACCATTGCGGCTCATATGCCGTTAAAGTTGGTGGATAAGCAGCAAGTGCTTGAAATTGTTGACGTCACTGAGCGTCTGGAATTCCTGATGGGCCAGATGGAATCAGAGATCGACTTGCTGCAAGTTGAAAAACGAATTCGTGGTCGCGTTAAAAAGCAAATGGAAAAATCTCAGCGTGAGTATTATCTGAATGAGCAAATGAAAGCGATTCAGAAAGAACTTGGTGAGATGGAAGACGCACCAGACGAGTTCGAAACGCTACAGAAGAAGATTGACGAATCAAAAATGCCTCAAGAGGCACGTGAAAAGACAGAGCAAGAGCTGCAAAAGCTTAAGATGATGTCTCCAATGTCTGCTGAAGCAACAGTGGTTCGTAGCTACATCGATTGGATGGTCAGCGTTCCTTGGGCTAAGCGCTCAAAAGTTAAGAAAAACTTAGCGAAAGCAGAAGAGGTTCTTAATGAAGATCACTACGGTCTAGAACGCGTCAAAGAACGTATCCTTGAATACCTGGCTGTTCAAAACCGTATCAACAAGCTAAAAGGTCCTATCCTTTGTCTTGTTGGTCCTCCTGGTGTAGGTAAAACGTCTCTTGGTCGTTCAATTGCTTCAGCTACAGGCCGTAAGTATGTTCGTATGGCGTTGGGTGGTGTGCGTGATGAAGCGGAAATTCGTGGTCACCGTCGTACTTATATCGGCTCATTACCAGGCAAATTGATCCAGAAGATGTCGAAGGTTGGTGTGAAGAACCCGCTGTTCTTATTGGACGAAATCGACAAAATGTCTTCCGATATGCGTGGTGATCCGGCATCGGCTCTACTAGAAGTACTTGATCCTGAACAGAATAACTCGTTCAACGATCACTACCTAGAAGTGGATTACGATCTCTCTGACGTTATGTTTGTTGCGACATCGAACTCGATGAACATCCCGGGTCCATTGTTAGACCGTATGGAAGTTATTCGTTTATCTGGTTACACCGAAGACGAGAAGCTGAACATTGCAAAACGTCACCTTGTTGATAAACAAGTGAAGCGTAATGGCTTGAAAGCGGATGAGATCGTCATTGAAGATTCTGCGATTATTGGCATCATTCGTTACTACACGCGTGAAGCGGGTGTCCGTAACTTAGAGCGTGAGATTTCTAAGATCTGCCGTAAAGCGGTGAAGAACATCTTGCTGGATAAGGACATCAAGTCAGTAACGGTAACGATGGACAACCTAAAAGAGTACTTAGGTGTTCAACGTTTCGATTACGGTAAAGCGGATGAAAGTAACCGAATTGGTCAAGTAACTGGCCTAGCTTGGACCGAAGTGGGTGGCGATCTATTAACGATTGAAACTCAATCAATGCCAGGTAAAGGTAAGCTGACACAAACGGGTTCTCTTGGTGATGTGATGCAAGAGTCTATCCAAGCAGCAATGACAGTGGTTCGCTCTCGTGCAGAAAAGCTAGGTATCAATACTGACTTCTACGAGAAGAAAGATATTCACGTACACGTCCCGGAAGGCGCGACACCAAAAGATGGCCCAAGTGCGGGTACAGCAATGTGTACAGCATTGGTTTCTTCTCTAACAGGCAACCCTGTGAAAGCAGAAGTAGCGATGACGGGTGAAATCACACTGCGTGGTGAGGTTCTACCTATCGGCGGCCTAAAAGAGAAGTTACTTGCGGCACACCGTGGTGGCATTAAGACAGTGCTAATTCCAAAAGATAACGAGCGTGATTTGGAAGAGATTCCTGATAATGTTATCGCGGATCTGGAAGTTATCCCTGTACAGTGGATTGATGAAGTACTGAAAGTCGCACTAGAGCGAGACCCGACGGGCGTTGAGTTTGAGTCTCAAAAATAGTGATGTGTAGCAAAAATAAGTAAAAGTTTACGCTGATAAGCCCAAAAAGGCTTGTCAGCGTTTTTTTTGGGCGCTAAGTTAGTTTCGATAGCTGCCAGCCCTTGATGAATAAGGGGTGGAGCATATTTTCTTAACAATGGAACGAAAGTCATCACAAAAATAATCACAGATGACACAAAGGGGAAATTACAGTGAATAAAACTCAGTTAGTAGAACAAATCGCAGAAAATGCAGATATTTCTAAAGCGTCAGCGGGTCGTGCTCTAGATGCATTCATCGAAGCAGTAAGCGGAACTCTTCAATCTGGTGATCAAGTCGCTCTAGTTGGCTTTGGTACATTCAGCGTTCGCACTCGTGCTGCACGTACTGGTCGTAACCCAAAAACTGGTGAAGAAATCCAAATCGCAGAAGCAAAAGTACCAGCTTTCAAAGCTGGTAAAGCACTGAAAGACGCTTGTAACTAATCACGGCGTTTTTCTGTAACCGGCCATTTGCTTAACTTTTGCTCAAACAATAAGTTTCGAACAAAAATTTACAAACTTCGAGCCGAACTTTCTTAAATTATGCGCATCATACTGATGCGCATTTCTTTTTCTGATATTATTGCGCCATTATTTCTATTAGATAGAAGCAGTAGGCTTCAATTGTGGAGAGCAGTTAAATTATGATGGATCGACTACGCGAAGGCGTGAATAGCATCGCGGTCAAAATTATCCTTGGACTTATCATCCTGTCTTTCGTATTTGCAGGTGTAGGTAGCTACATCGTTGGTGGTAGCAACAACTCTGCAGCGAAAGTCGGTAACACTGAGATTCCTCGTGGTGAGTTCGAGATGGCATACCAAAATGAGCGTAACCGTATGCAAGCTCAGTTGGGTGACTACTTCTCTCAAATGCTGGCTGACCCTGCATATGTTGAATCTTTCCGCAAATCCGTTTTAGATCGAATGATCAATGACGTGTTGCTTGACCAACAAGCTGAAGCTTTGGGGCTGCGAATCAGCGACACTCAAGTGCGTAGCATGATTCTAGACATGCCTCAGTTCCAATCTAATGGTCAGTTTGATCAAGAGATCTATCAAGCTTCTTTGCGTCGTGCAGGCTTTTCGCCAGACTCTTTTGCTGAGTACATGCGTCGTGAATTGGTTCGTGAGCAACTGCTGAATGCGCTACAAAACAGTGAATTTATTCTGCCGGGTGAAGTACAAGCAGAAGGCAAGCTGTTCACTCAAACTCGTGATATTCGCACGATTCAGATCGACTTAGCGGAGTTTGCGAAAAATATTGAATTGACCGACGAAGAAATTCAAGAGTACTACAAAGCAAACCCAGACAACTTTACACGTCCAGAGCAGGTTAAAGTCTCTTACATCGAACTGTCAGCTGAAGCGCTAAAGGAACAAGTTAATGTTTCTGATGCTGAGGTGAAAAAGTACTACGACGAGCACTTAAACAAATACTCTTCAGAAGAGCAACGCCGTGTCGCTCACATTCTTGTAGAAGGGGACGATGAAGCAAAAGCGCAAGCTATCCTAGATGAGCTAAACGCGGGTGCAGACTTTGCGACGCTTGCTCAAGAGAAATCTGACGATTTTGGCAGCGCTGAAAACGGTGGTGACCTAGGTTGGATTGAGCGTGATGTGATGGACCCTGCTTTTGAAGAAGCGGCATTCGCACTGAAGAATCCTGGCGATATGTCGGGTCTAGTAAAGTCGGACTTTGGCTATCACATTATCAAGCTTGAAGAGCTAAAAGATTCTGTGGCGAAGCCATTTGAAGAAGTCGCTGCTGAAATCAAACAAGAGATGGTTGACCAACAAGCGATCGATCAATTCTACGAGTTGCAAAATGAGCTTGAGCGTGTAGCGTTTGAATACCCAGACTCATTGTATGATGCTTCTCAAGCGGTTAACCAAGAAGTGAAGACAACAGACTTTATTTCTCAGGTTGACGCACCTGAAGTGCTTCGTAGCCCTGCGGTAATGCAAGCTATCCTAAGCCCTGAAGTTAAAGAAGATGGCCTAAACTCTGAAGCTATCGAAGTTGCGCCTGAGCATGTTATCGTTGTTCGTGTTGAAGATGCGCGTGACGAGACAGTTCTTCCACTAGAAGAAGTGAAAGATCAGGTTGTTGCAGAGCTATCTCGTGTTAAAGGTGAGCAAGAAGCGATGGAACTTGGAACACAAGTCGTTGCGGCATTGAAAGAAGGTAAGACGAACGTGCTTGCTGAAAACAATCTTGCCTTTGGTGAACAAGAGACAGTAGATCGTCGTTCTCCGTTGGCAACAACGGTATTCGCGATGGCAAAACCAGTCGATGGTAAACCAGTATACGGTCAGTCTAAAGATCTTGAAGGTAACATCATTATCATCGAGCTTGATGCTGTAAACGCAGAGCTAGATAGTGAGTTAGAAGATCAAGTTGCGATGCAAATGCAGCGTGCATCTTCTCAGCAAGATTTATCATCTGTACTAGCCGTACTGCGTGCAAATACTGACATTGAGTACTTTGTTGTGAGCAACTAAGCACAATTAGTGTAATTTGTATGTTGAATAAAACGGACCGCATAAGCGGTCCGTTTTATTTTTGTCTTTATGAACTTCAATCATCAATAGGCATTACTTAAATTAGTGCGCGTTTAAGTGATAGCGGCCGTTGTGAATTCCGGGTCATCTCAGTTTGTTAAATGCATAACCATATTGCTTTCCATTGCAAACTTGATAGTGACTCGCTCTCGACGACTGTTTTTAGCCTACTATTTTGGAGATTGTATGTTCAATATGAAATGGATTTTGACATTGTGCTTATTTGTTTTTGCACCTTTTAGCATGGCTGCGGATTCAGCCACTGACAAATATGAAGGAATTGAAATTACTGTAAATATCAACACGGCCACTGCTGAAGAAATTGCGACCATGTTGAAAGGTATAGGTGAGAAGAAAGCGCAGAGTATAGTGGACTACCGCGAGGAACATGGCCCTTTTAAAACGGCAGCAGATTTGAAGAGCGTAAAAGGCATAGGTGAAGCGACAGTTAAGAAAAACGAAGACCGCATTTTACTGTAGCTTGATGTATTGCAGATATTGAGTCTGAATTCAGAACAATATCTGTTTCCCTATTACTGCTTTCCCGAACCAGCCCCTCTTTCGTGGTTCGGGATTTTTTATCCGAATAAACGACGGCGAAGGCCTTTTTCCAGTAAAGCCATTACTAACCCACCGAGTGCGCCAAACATATGAGCATCAATAGCAACGTTTGCACCGATAAGCTCAGCAGTACTGCTGGATGGGCCATAGACCTGCTCCCATGCTACTTTGGCGATTAGTCCTCCAACTAACAACACACTGCTTCTTCTGCTTTCAAAGACTTCTCTGAGCGCCCAAAATCCAAACAATCCGTGTAATACGCCGGATAAACCCACGTATACCGACATGTTGGTAAACAAATTCAGCGCACCAACACATGCACATAAGATTGAAAAAACGATAAGGAAGTTACGAGTGCTTGGGCGAAAAATAAAAGTAATGATCCACAATCCGGCGAGGTTCATTCCTAAGTGCGCAAAGTTGGTATGTGTGAGATTTCCTGTTACGATTCGCCACCATTCACCATGGCGTATATTGTAGCTGTGCCACTCGGTTAGGCTTGCCATTGGTTCAAATTGAAGTATCAAACAGATCACGCTGATAATACTCAGCAAGGTATAAAGGTTCACTCTATGTCTCGTTATTGTTCTCGTTGTGGAAAATCGCAAAAAGCGTGTATTTGCCAATGGATTGTACCGCTGGCAAGCGAGGTAGAACTTATCATTCTTCAGCACACGAGTGAAGAACATCGTCCGCTTGGTACGGCACGGATTCTCAATTTGAGTTTAGATAACTGTATTTGTTTGATAGGAGAGGACTTTTCTTGTGATGATGCCTTAAATCACTTATTAGCGGATGAGTCATATCAACATTTTGTTCTTTACCCATCAGAAGAGTCACGATGCATTTCTGAAATCACTCAAGCGAGTCATAGTGTATCTAAGAAAATACGTTTGATTTTGCTCGATGGTACGTGGAAAAAAGCGTACAAAATGTGGCAACTCTCAAGCAACTTACATCCACTCCCAACCGTGCAGTTGCCTAAGCAACTACAAGGGCACTACACCATTCGTAAGGCGCCCTCTGAGAATAGCTTATCGACAGTCGAGGCTGGTTATCATTCGCTTCGCTTGCTTGAACCCGAGCGAGACTTTACACCGCTGATGCGTGCGTTTGAAAAGATGATCGAATTCCAAATCGCCCAGATGCCTCCGGGCGTTTTTGAAAAGAATTACTTGAAAGGTTGAGTGTTACTAAAGAACGATGGAAGAGAAAAGTTGGCGGTGTAGCTTTTGCGCGTGACCATCGGTCATTGCAGAAATATAATCGGCGATGACCCTCATCTTATTGCTCTCTCTCTTCGCCTGACACCACAGATCTTTTGTATGAACGGGTAGTAATCGCTCTGGGTCTGCTGTTAACGCTTCAAAAATATCCATAATAATTTGCTGACCCTTATACTCAACGATCTGGACCTGCGGGACTTGGATAACGAAGGTGCTGACAAAGTGCTTGAGTACGTCAAGTGCACGTGCCATCTGTGGTTCTAAACACGCATTCCAAGACAGTAACGGGTTATTAAACGGCTCATCCACCGCTTTGATTGAAATGCTGGTCAGTAGCGCGTGAACCATACCACCGATGGCATCTTTCCGCTCATGGTGCTTCCCGCTAAATAGCATCTGTCCGATGGAATCGATATGAGCTTCAAACCACGGGTCGCCACAGTCCGCTAATTGACTTGCTGCGCCTTCTTGCCATTGCTGACGTGTCACCATACCAAGTACGATTGCATCTTCTAAATCATGAACACCGTAGGCGATATCATCTGCTAGCTCCATGATTGAGCAATCGATTGATTTAAAACGCGTTTTACTGTGTTCAAACTCCGATTCTGGCGTTGAACGCATCAGACTAAGCAATGCCTTGTCGTTGTCAGAAAGCGGTGCAATTACCCAATCAAATAAGTCTTTATCACAATCATAAATGCCTTTAGCTGGGCTCCAATCTTTTGCTTTTAGTTTACGTTGATGCTCGGCTGGTTGAGGCAACTTGACGGAGCGTGTTTGACTAATGAGGGCAGGGTACTTAATCAAACCAAGCAGTGTGCGGCGTGATAAATTCATTCCGAAATGCTCGGTATAAGGCTCTAACTTAGTGACGATACGAAAGGTTTGGGCGTTCCCCTCGAAGCCGCCATGTTCGCGCATTACGTAGTTTAGAGCGACTTCTCCCCCATGACCGTATGGAGGATGCCCGATGTCGTGCGCCAAACATAATGAATCAATTAAGCTGTCTGATGGTAATAGATCGCGGAACTCTGGCTGTTTTTTCTTTAACTGGGCGACGATACCGGTCCCGAGTTGCGACGCTTCTAAGGAGTGTGTTAACCGGCTGCGGTGAAAGTCTTCCAAGCTATTGCCGTGTACTTGGGTTTTTGCTTGTAGGCGTCGAAATGCAGCCGAGTGAAGAATGCGCGCTCGGTCTCGTTGGTACGGGCTCCGATGGTCGTCTCGACGGATTTTATGCTCATCATCATGGCGCTCTTGCCATTGCGGGTGTAATTCAAACGACACGATTATCTCCGTAAGCTAACTGATTTCATCTAACGATAATTCGAAACTTGGGGCAAAGGTATTGAGAAAGTAATCCATTTCAGGCGTTCTGCGTTCTTGCAAAGTGACGTCTAAGCGTTTTTTTGCCAGAGCGAACTCATGGTTGCCGGCGCTTAGTTCTTCGAGACATTTTAAATAGGCACAGATGGAATCGGCTTGCTTAACGATTTTTGCGTCCTCTTCGTGAGCAGAGTGAGAAAGAAGATAGGGGGCAAAGTCATCTTGGAACTCTTCCGGTAACATTGAGAGTAATTTTTGCTCCGCTGCCGATTCTATCTTCTTATATTCTTTGGCAATTTCAGGGTTGTAATACTTCACTGGAGTCGGAAGATCACCCGTTAATACTTCACTGGAGTCATGGTACATGGCAAGAATCGCGATGCGTTCTGGATTAAGGTTGCCGCCGAACTTTTTGTTTTTAATGAGGGCAAGGGCATGAGCGACAAAAGCAACTTGTAAGCTATGCTCTGAAACGTTTTCTGGTGAGACGGACCGCATTAAAGGCCAGCGTTGGATCAGCTTCATTCGAGCCAGGTGGGCGAAAAAATGGCTTTCTTTCATGGCTTTCTCCGTTTCTGGTGTAAAAAAGGAACTCACTAGGAGTTCCTCTAAGCATATGAGAGATCAGCACTAATTACTACCAGTGATTCATTACTGGCTGTAGGTTGATAGGAATCTTTCAAAACGTCCAATGGCGATTTCTAGATCTTCAACGTGCGGTAGTGTCACGATGCGGAAGTGGTCTGGTTTTGGCCAGTTAAAGCCGGAACCTTGCACCAGTAAGACTTTCTCTTGTTTTAAGAAATCTAAAACCATCTGTTGATCGTTCTTGATGTTGTACATTTTAGTGTCGATTTTCGGGAAGAGGTACATCGCACCCTTAGGTTTGACACAAGAAACACCAGGAATCTGATTGATCAGTTCATACGCTCGGTTGCGCTGCTCTAATAAGCGTCCGCCAGGTAAAATCAGTTCATTAATACTCTGGTATCCACCTAACGCGGTTTGAATCGCATGCTGCATTGGTACGTTTGCGCATAAACGCATCGATGAAAGCAGCTCCAAGCCATTCACGTACCCTTGAGCCAGATGTTTAGGCCCCGTTAAGAACATCCAGCCACCACGGAAACCACAAACACGGTAGGCTTTTGAAAGGCCATTGAATGTCATGACTAGCACGTCTTCAGTGAGTGTGGCGACTGAGGTATGTGTTGCACCGTCGTACAACACTTTGTCGTAGATCTCATCTGCGAAAATGATCAGTTTGTGCTGGCGTGCTATCTCAATCACTTCAAGTAGGAAGTCACGGCTGTATACCGCACCTGTCGGGTTGTTCGGGTTGATCAGAACAATGCCACGTGTCTTTGGTGTGATTTTCTTTTTGATGTCTTCAAGGTCTGGGTACCAGTCAGCCTCTTCATCACATAGATAATGAACCGGCTTACCACCAGATAGTGCAACTGAAGCTGTCCATAACGGATAGTCTGGTGCTGGGATCAGCATTTCGTCGCCATTGTTTAATAGCGCTTGCATGGCCATTACGATCAACTCAGACACGCCGTTACCTACATACACATCTTCGACATCTAGCGAGCGTATACCTTTACGCTGATAGTGTTGGACCACAGCTTTACGAGCAGAGTAAATACCTTTGGAATCACAATAGCCTTGAGAAGTCGGCAGATTACGAATCACGTCGACTAAAATCTCATCAGGGGCGTCAAAACCAAATGGGGCAGGGTTACCAATGTTTAGCTTTAGGATTTTATGCCCTTCTTCCTCCATGCGCTTAGCATGTTTGAGTACAGGACCCCTAATGTCGTAGCAGACATTGTCGAGTTTTGACGACATCCCGATATTTTGCATTGTTTAATTCCTAAAAATTCGTTAATTTCTTTATTAAAATACAATAATTTGTTTTTTATTAGAATATATATCTGTAAATAATCTGTCTGCTGGTTAAGTTTTGCTCGCTTGCTATCACAGGATTTTGCAAAAGATCGCATACGACCTTGATTTGCTTTGGGTCTAAACTTAGAGTAGCCGTCAGTTACCATTTATCCTCACATACAACGAGGTTGATTTGTCACAGTTCCATCAAGCCGTAAAGAGAATTATCGAGCGAGTTCAGCAATCGGAAGGCAATCAAACACGTCTGGTCGAGCCCCTTAGCGAGAAACCTAATTTCTCATTTATTGATTGGCTTGATGCACAACCACTTTTCCCTAAGTTTTATTGGCAGTCCCGCGATACACGTGAAGAGGTCGTTGCACTAGGGCAATTGCACGCTTTTGTTGAGCCAGGTCCTGCTTATACCATTCTAGGTGAAGGGCAAAGAGTCTGGGGCGGGCGCTCTTTTGATGGACAGCATGAGAAGAATCGTCGCTGTATGCCTTCTTTTTTCTTTTTGCCTCAAATTGAGTTAATTCGTTTTGACCAACAGTGGTCTCTCGCAGTTAATATTTCAGAAGACAAAGCGCGAACTCTAGCTGGGTTGAATAAACTGGTTTGTGAGGTCGCGACCTTAGCTCCAATTTCGTCTCACATCCGCTCTATTGTTCATACGCCAAGTCAGCCTCAATGGAATGAGTTAGTTCATAAGGTTCTGACTGGTATAGAGAATGATGATTTTAAGAAAGTGGTTTTAGCGCGTCGCTCTACCGTGCAGCTTGATAACACATTAAGTGCTGCACAGCTACTTAAAGCAAGTTACTTAAATAACCATCATAGCTTCCATTTCATGCTGAGCTTAGACAGTAAGCACAGTTTTATGGGGTCTACGCCAGAACGTTTGTATTCTCGCGTAGGGCATGAGCTACATACCGAAGCGTTAGCAGGTACGATTGGTCGGGGAGACAATGCCACTCAAGATATGGAGTTGGCGAATTGGTTATCCCAAGACCAAAAGAACCTCAACGAAAACCAGTATGTGGTGGACGACATCATTGACCGTCTATCACCGCATTCTGAAATGGTTGAAGTGGAAGCTGAACCGAGTTTGGTCAGACTACGAAAAGTGCAGCACCTTAAGCGAAATATTCACGCTAGTCTAAGAGCGGGGATAAATGGTGTTCAGTTGTTATCGGCGCTTCAGCCAACAGCGGCGGTTGCTGGCTTACCCCGACAAGAGTCCATGCAGTTTATTCTTGATAATGAGCCGTTTGCACGCGGCTGGTATGCAGGCTCTATGGGTTACATCAGCCATGAGCGTGCAGAGTTTTGTGTCGCAATCAGAAGTGCGCTTGTGCTCGGTGAGCAAGTACAACTGTTTGCGGGCGCAGGGATTGTTCCAGGCTCCATTGCAGAACATGAGTGGGCAGAACTTGATAAGAAAATGTCGACGTTACTTACGCTGATTTCTGATCATCCGCCATTGGGAGTCGCATCATGAGTCATGACCAAGCGGTGCTCAATCGAGTTTGGTCAGAAACCATATTGATTGAGCTTCAGCGATTTGGCGTTAAGCATGTTTGTATCGCTCCCGGATCTCGTTCTACGCCTTTAACTTTAGAAGCGGCAGAACAGTCCGACTTTTCCATTCATACTCATTTTGATGAGCGTGGATTGGGCTTTATGGCTCTTGGTTTAGCGAAAGCTACTCAGGAACCCGTGGCAATTATCGTTACCTCTGGTACGGCAGTGGCGAACTTATTACCGTCGGTTGCCGAAGCCAAACTTACTGGTGAAAAACTGGTGCTGCTGACAGCAGATCGTCCAGTAGAACTTGTCGGCTGTGGTGCAAACCAAGCGATAAATCAATTGGGTATTTTTTCACATCATGTTTCGGCCAGTTTGAATTTACCAAGCCCAAATTTAGCAACGTCGCTTAACTGGTTGCTGACCTCTGTTGACGAAGTGATGTTTACTCAGCAATTGCAGGGTAGTGCCGTTCATATTAATTGTGCATTTCCAGAGCCTTTGTATTCCAACGGCGCAAAAGCGGATTATCAAACCTACTTAGATTCGGTCGCCGGATGGCGAAAAGGAAGCGGCACTTATACTCAGCGTTTTAGCCATTTGTCACAGGCGAACATCCTGCCTTTTTCAGACAAAAAAGGCTTGGTTGTGATTGGCAGCTTACCGCTTGAACAAGCGAAGTCGGCGCAGGCATTTGCACAAAAGATGGGATGGCCAGTACTTGCAGACCCGCAAAGTGGTCTCAGTTCGGATTGGGCGTATTACGATGTATGGCTTCAACTTCCCGAGTTCGCAAACGAGCTTGAATCTTGTGAACTTATTATCCAATTTGGTAGCCGAATCATCTCCAAACGTTTGAACCAATGGATTGATAAACAAGTATCGAAAAATCAACAAAGTAAAGACGTTCAGTATTGGTATGTCTCACCTTGTATGGACCGGAATAACCAAAATCATCTGGCGCAAATGCACTGGGTTGAGCCTCCTAAAACGTGGGTTTCTCGCATTAGTTTTGAGAAGTCAATATTTGCTGGGTGGGCTGATAGGTTAGCGAATGACGTTAAGCGAGTTCATCAACGTATCGAAGAAGCCTTCCTATCTGATTCAGCGTCTGCCATTGACGAAATTGCGTTGGCAGCAGACATCAACGAGCGCACAAAGAACGTAGATGTTTTCTTGGGTAATAGCTTGTTTGTTCGGCTTGTTGATATGTACGGAAAATTGGATGGTGTAGAGGTTTTCACTAATCGAGGCGCATCAGGGATTGACGGTTTGTTTGCTGCGGCATCAGGCGTGCAACGGGCAAGAGGTAATCCGTTACTGATGTATATCGGTGACACAGCAGCACTTTATGATCTCAATTCTCTGGCGCTATTTTCTCACAATAAACTGCCGGCGGTACTTGTTGTTACTAATAATGACGGCGGTGCGATTTTTGATATGTTGCCAGTACCACCAGAGCGCAGGACGACATATTATCAAATGCCTCATGGTTATCAGTTTGAACACGCGGCAAAGCAGTTTGGTTTGGCGTATTTGCATGTTTCTACACTGGAGCAATTCCAATCATCTGTAAAAGAGCATTTATGTCACCGCCAAGGCACGTTGCTGGTCGAGGTTCAAACCCTATCTAACCAAGCTGCTGAGACACTCAAGGCATTTAATAAGAGTCTGAATGCTTTACTTTGAACGTTTCCCTGTATTAGAAAAACACCAAAGTAGAACGTTGCCCACTTTGGTGTTTTTGCATGGCTTGCTTGGTAGCGGTGAAGATTGGCAAGCGTGTATCAACGCGTTACCCGAGTATGAACGTGTTACGGTTGACCTCCCTGGTCATGGGCACAGCCAATCTATTTCTTGCAGCGATCTGAATGATTGCTGCAAACTTCTTGGTTCCACACTATCTTTATTATTTCCCTCACAACAACCACTTATTTTGATTGGTTACTCTATGGGCGGCCGCATTGCGATGCATGGTATTGCCCATCAATGCTTTCCAGATCTCAATATTGCGGGCGCGATTGTTGAAGGGGGAAACTTCGGGCTTCAAACTGAGTCAGAGAAACAGGTGAGATTAGAGAATGATGCTCGCTGGGCAATGCGTTTCAAAACTGAACCACTTGAACGTGTTTTGAACGATTGGTACCAACAAGCGGTGTTTTCTTCACTAAACCATGAGCAAAGACAAACATTCATTGCGAAGCGAAGTGATAATCTTGGCTCAGCGGTGGCGAATACGTTGATGGCGACATCGTTAGCCAAACAGGCATATTTGTTGCCCTCACTGCAAAAGCAGAACATACCAGTGTATTACTTGTGTGGTGAGAAAGACCAAAAATTTAGCCAACTGGCACAACGTAGCGGGTTGGCGTATCGACAAGTTGAAGGCGCTGGTCATAACGTCCATCAAGAGCAGCCCAAACAGTTTGCGATACATATCAAGCAAATAATTCAGTCTCACTTTGGTGAGAGTAACGAGAACAATGGGAATCACCATGGCTAAAACAGTAGGCATTTCTGAAGAAGAACTTTACGCTCCGGTTCAATGGAAAGATTGCAGCGAGAAATACGAGGACATTCATTATCACAAGTCTGTAGATGGTATCGCGAAAATCACTATTGCACGTCCTCAAGTGCGTAACGCGTTTCGTCCTCAAACGGTAAAAGAGATGATTGATGCGTTGGCAGATGCACGCTACGACTCTGGTGTTGGCGTGATCATTCTGACAGGTCTAGGTGAAGACGCATTCTGTTCTGGTGGCGACCAGAAGATCCGTGGCGACTACGGCGGCTATAAAGACGACCAAGGTACACACCACCTAAACGTATTGGACTTCCAACGTGATATTCGTACTTGTCCCAAACCAGTGATCGCATCTGTAGCTGGTTGGGCTGTGGGCGGTGGTCATGTACTGCACATGATGTGTGACCTAACGATTGCAGCTGACAACGCTCAATTTGGTCAAACAGGCCCTAAAGTGGGTTCATTTGACGGAGGTTGGGGCGCATCTTACATGGCTCGTATCGTAGGCCAAAAGAAAGCTCGCGAAATTTGGTTCCTATGTCGTTTCTACAATGCTCAAGAAGCAGTAGACATGGGCCTAGTAAACACAGTTGTACCACTAGCGGATCTAGAGAAAGAAACCGTTCGTTGGTGTCGTGAAGTACTACAGCACAGCCCAATGGCATTGCGCTGCCTGAAAGCTGCATTAAACGCAGATTGTGATGGTCAAGCGGGTCTGCAAGAGCTAGCGGGTAACGCAACGATGATGTTCTACATGACTGATGAAGGCCAAGAAGGTCGTAACGCCTTTAACGAGAAGCGTCGCCCAGACTTCGATAAATTCCCTCGCAACCCATAATCCGTCTAAATGAGGAGCGTGTTAGCTCCTCTGTTCCTTTTTTCCTGAGCGCCTCGCCCTCTGGGAGGCTGGTGGGATTGCTCGTCAGAACGCTCAAATATACGGCATTACATAGGACTTGAATTATGCGTGAAGCGAAAATTTATCGTTATAGCTTGCCCATGGATAGTGGTGTCATCCTACGTGACAACAAGCTAACCGAACGTGTTGGTTATGTTGTTGCGCTTTCCGAAGATGGTAAAACAGGGTTTGGAGAAGTCGCTCCTCTTCCTGGTTTTAGCTTAGAGAGCACCGAAGATGCGGGTGTTCAGCTACAAGAACAGGCGGAGCGTTGGGTAGCAGAGTTGGATGTGGATTATGCCAATATGTACCCGTCGGTTGCGTTTGGTTTATCGATGGCACAGCTTGAATTAGCTGGTGGCTTACCACAACAAGGTAAATACCAAACAGCGCCACTATGCACTGGCGACCCAGATGAGCTCATTCCAAAGCTGAACGAAATGGAAGGTGAGAAAGTCGCTAAGGTGAAAGTTGGACTTTATGAGCCAATTCGCGATGGCATGCTTGTGAACCTTTTTCTTGAATCAATCCCTCAATTAACGCTTCGACTCGATGCCAATCGCGCTTGGACACCAGAAAAAGCGCAGCAGTTCGCTAAGTACATTGCCCCGTCTCTGCGTCAACGAATCACGTTTCTAGAAGAGCCGTGCCGCTCTCCTGGCGATAGTCTCTCTTTTGCGATTAATACTGGTATTGCTATCGCTTGGGATGAAACATTGCAAGATGCGGTTCGTCGTGAAGATTTCCGTCTTGAAGATCTAACTGGTGTGAAAACGATCATCATCAAACCCACACTCATTGGTTCAGTGGATTTTTGTATTACACTGATAGAGAAAGCGAAGTCACTGGGGATGAAAGCAGTGATTAGCTCGAGCATTGAATCCAGTCTCGGTTTAACTCAATTAGCGCGCTTTGCCCAATGGCAGCTGCCTGATGAAGTTCCAGGTTTGGATACGATTGGCTTATTCAAAGCTCAGCTAGAGCAGGGCTGGCCTAAGTGTGAACTTCCCGTTCTTCCTCTAAAAGACCAGGAGATTGTGTGGCATTCTGCGTAGACAATATTGCGAAGGCACCATGGAAATATTGGGCTCAAACGAGCCCTTTTTCTATTGCACTCAAGACATCAACAGAAGTATTAAACTGGCAACAACTCTCGAAGCGTATTGACCAATACACTCACTATTTGAATGACTTGGGTGTAACTCGGGGGGATGTGCTGACTTTGGTTGGCAAGAACCAAGTAGAAACACTGTTGTTTTATCTTGCCTCCAAACAGTTAGGCGCGCTCGCTGCGCTGACCATGGAACAACCACTAGATAAGTTGCAGGGTAAGCTTGCTACACTTTACAGGCCTGATCAAACTCGGTTTATCTGGTTTTCTCAGGAGTGCGCTTCGACCTTTTCTGAACATGATATACAAAAACTCAAGGCAACATTGCTTTCACCGCCTGTAGTATCACAGCAAGAGAGTGATTCGTTGACTGAAGATAGCTATCATCATGACCGGCTAGCTTCAGTAGTATTTACTTCTGGCTCTACAGGGGAGCCTAAAGCTGTGGTTCATACACATCGACAGCATCTTGCGTCTGCAGAGGGCTTGTTGCAGGAGTTCATTTTCACTCAGCAAGATGCTTGGCTATTATCGCTTCCGCTGTATCACGTCTCTGGATTAGCGATTGTCTATCGTTGGCTATATGTCGGAGCAACACTAAAAGTCGGTTCAGGGAAACTTGTTGATGATATTCAGGGCGTATCACACGCTTCTTTGGTTGCGACTCAGCTCAAACGGTTATTGGATGATGATGCACATTTGTCATTGACACATGTGCTACTGGGCGGCAGCCACGTTGATCACGAGTTGGCACTACGAGCAACAGGGCAAGGCATTGAGACATGGTTAGGTTATGGGATGACGGAGGCGGCCTCTACCGTTACCGCAAAGAGAATTGACAGCACCAGTAATGCTGGACATGTATTGAAGCACCGTAAGATAAAATTAGTTGACCAACGCATTTTTGTTGGCGGTAAGACATTAGCGGCAGGGTATTTCCATCAAGGACATGTTACCCCATTTCTGGATGAGAAAGGCTGGTTTGACAGCAAAGATCTTGGCGAGTGGCAAGGTGATGAATTAAAGATAATCGGCCGTGCCGACAATCAGTTTATCTCTGGTGGTGAGAATATCCATTGTGAAGAGATTGAAGCCGCTTTGAACCAAATTGATGGTGTAGTGCAGAGTATAGTGGTTCCAGTCGAAGACGCGGAGTTTGGTCATAGACCAGTAGCTGTTATTCAGACCAATGGATTGCGCAGCAAGTCGGAGTATGACCAGCACTTGCAATCAAAGTTAGAGAAGTTTAAATGGCCAGTGGAATACCATGTAATGCCACAAACTCTACTAGAAGGTGGGATCAAAATTTCACGTAAGGCTGTGAAAGAGTGGCTGCTGTCATCACTTCAGCATTAGTCAATTTTGCTATGTATTAGTCATAAAGAGAATTTCGTATCCTTATAACTCTGAATCATAATTATGCTTCTTCGTGGAGATAAAATGCATAAGGTTCAGGATGGCAAAGCTAGTTTTAATTGCGGCAGTAGCACTACAAATTGGTATCGCGATAAGTAGTGAAGGGCTAGCCCGCTCTCTTGCAGAGCTAACGGCATTTTTGATCGCTATTGCGTTGGTCGTTATATACAAAAATAGCAAACGGGAAATGCCGTCCCCTCAACGCGATAAGCAGACCACCAATATCTAAAACAGTAACCAACTTAGAGAAGTGGTCGAAATTAACACCCACAGAGTCACACCAAACAACAGCGGCTTAGCTCCAGCTGACTTTAGTTTTGAAATTGAAATGCTGCAACCTATCAAGAACAGACAAACAACCAACGCTTGCTTTGCTCCAATGAAAATGCCGTGATAGACCATTTCAAATTGAGGAAAAAAGTCGCTAAACGCGATAGCTGCACAGTACCAAAAAATGAAATAAGGGATAGCTAGTTTTTTCTTTCCATTCTCTTTTTGGCCTCTTGAAAAGATGACGGCACTGATCAAAGCAACAGGAATGATCCATAAAGCGCGCGCGAGTTTCAATGTTGTTGCCGTCGTTAGTGCTTCTTCCCCATAGGCCGAGGCAGCCCCGACAACAGAAGATGTGTCATGAATGGCAATCGCAGCCCATGTGCCAAACGTGTGTTGATCTAGCCCTAAAGCATGTCCAATCACAGGAAACACAAAGAGTGCAATGGAGTTCAGGACAAATACCGTTGCCAGTGCTAATCCAATCTGCTCGTCTTTAGCTTTAATCGCCGGTGCCACAGCAGCAATTGCGCTACCACCACAAATTGCAGTACCTGATGAGATTAAGTAAGCGGTTACTCGCTCCAATTTAATTACCCTGGCAATGAGAGTGCCCATGATCAGTGTGCCTGTAATAGTGGCGATGATCAGGCCGATACCATCCGATGTGACTGTAAGCGCTTGCTCAAAGTTGATGCCAAAGCCTAAGCCAATAATCGAGTAAGACAGCAGCTTTTTAGTAAAAGAAGCGATGGGCAGCTCGGAAGGCACAAAACCAAAACTTGCGAGTAGAAAACCGATAACTAGAGCAATGGGAGAGGAGGCAAGGGGGGTTAAACAAAAAAGTAACGCCAATCCAAACAGGAGGTAGTTTCTATTCAAGGTTTTTATTCGCTGTTGTGAATGAAAGGGAGAGTATATCGCACTGGGTGTGGTCAGTTTGTCTTAATGATTTGAACACATGTTCAGTTATCCTAAACATGTGTTCAAGTGTATTTTATCGCCAGTCGCCTCTGAGTTGATGCACTTTATCGAACATTGTTTTTGCCGTTGCCTCATTTGGTGGCACCGGTTGTCCTGCCTCAATTTCTAGCTTTGACCAAAATCGAGTCGGTAAGCCACAGCATGCGCGACCTTTTGCGCGGCTGAAATAGCTTCCCCATAAGCCTTTAAGTGCAACAGGTATGACGGGTACTGGGCTACGACGTAGAATGATATCAATACCTCGCATGAATTCATTCATTTCACCATCTGAAGTTAATCTTCCTTCAGGGAAAATACAGACGATATGACCTTCGCTTAGCGCGGCTTCCACATCGTTAAATGCACGTCTGATAGAGCTTCTGTTACTCGCTGAAATTGGAATTACCCCAGTTCGACGTAAAAAGCGCCTTAATGGAGGTAGGTTGGCGTAATCTTCCTCCATCACAAAACGAATCAACCTTGGGCATACTGCACTAAGTAGCAATGCATCCATGTAGCTTACATGATTACATACAATCAATGCACCACCATGCTCGGGTAGGTTGTGTAGATTCTTATGCTTAACTCGATAGATGGTGTGCGTAAGCATCCACATGACCAAGCGAACAACAAAAATAGGAATTTGCAAAAAGATGTAAGCGGCGACTAAGAAATTTAAAATGGCTAACAATGCAAACAGTTGAGGAATTGTCATCTTGATTACACTTAGGCACACAATACCTAAGACAGCGCTGCCGACCATAAACAGAGAGTTAAAGATGTTGAGCCCTGCGATGACTTGAGCACGTTCGGTTTCCTTCGCTCGATGCTGCATTAATGCGTAAAGAGGCACGATAAACAAACCGCCCGAAGCGCCAATCATCAATAGGTAGAAAAATAATGGCCAAAAAGGCTCATATCTAAAGAAGTCTACAAAGTTATGGAAAGTAGGTAGATCATTGGGAATGGAAGTGGCCATTAGGTACCCAAATACCGTAATGCCAAAGGCACCAATTGGCACAATACCGACTTCGATACGATGGTTTGAGATCCAATTGCAAAGTAGCGACCCTAGCGCGATACCAATGGAAAATAGAGCGAGCAAGAAAGACACCGCACTCTCGGTGCCATTTAGGTAAATCTTAGTGAAATTCGGAAATTGTGTTAGATATGCGGCGCCTAAAAACCAAAACCAGCTTATTGCCATTATGCATTGAAAAACAACTCGATCGGATTTGGCGATAGAGAGCGTGTGTTTGGTTTGCTTGTATGGTTGCCAACGAAAAGAGAGATTGGGCGCGCTGGCTGCAGCAAAGGGGATTGAGCGGCTCGACAAGTAGCCTAACAATGCGAAGATCACGACACAAAATGCGGCAAGGTATTTTGCGTTGTCTGCAGAGGCTATAATCCCAGCGCCTAAGGTGCCAATAAGGATGGCGATAAAGGTACCAGCTTCAACAAGAGCGTTGCCGGGCACTAACTCTTTAGCATTTAACTTTTGAGGCAAAAGGGCATATTTAACTGGGCCAAAAAATGCTGACTGTGTGCCCATTAAAAACAGTAGCAATAAAAGCACACCATAACTTTCGGTTATGAATCCGATGGCACCCAACAGCATGATGGCTATTTCAAATAGTTTGACCTTACGAATAAACCATGACTTTTCATATTTGTCGGCTAATACGCCAGCGGAAGCAGAGAACAGAAAGAACGGTAGAATGAACAAGCCTGCCGCAAGGTTGATGAACAAATTGCTCGAAATAGGCAGTGCACTGGAGCTCGCGAATGCGACAAACAACAGCAAAACGTTTTTAAAAATATTGTCGTTGAAAGCGCCAAAAAACTGAGTAATGAAATAGGGCAGGAACTTTCTCTGCGTAAGTAACGACGGCTGTCTGTCGGATGACATGGATAATCCTTTGCTACCAGTTCGTGAGATAGTTAGAAAGAAGATTACTGATCAACTCTTTGCCATCAATCGGTTCACTAGAGAAAAACTTATCATCAACACTGAGTAAAGTAATGCCATGTACGCCAGACCAAAGGACTCGACTCGCTTGAATCACTTCGGATTCAGTACGATGTGGTGCGATTTGAGCCAATAGTGACTCTAGCATTCCCGTCATACCATCGATACGTTTGGCATGCCATTCCGGAAGTTCTGCTCCATTCATGTTGTGTTCGAACACTAACTGCCAACGGTATGGGTGTTTTTGAGCAAAATCGTGGTAGCAATAAGCGAGTTCAAAAAGCGCTTGATGGGAGTCTTTGCTGTCATTAGTCGCTTTGCGTGCTTCTTGAGATAACTCATCTAAAGTTTGAGCGACAACATGAAGCAGTAGCAAATTATAATTACCAAAAACATTTACCAATGTGCTTGGCACGTAACCAATCATGTTAGCGATTTTACGAAGACTGAGTTCGTGGTAAGAATTCTCATCTAAAAAGTTTTTGACCGTTGTTAACGTCAAATTCACTAACTCTTCTCGGGTGTGATCGTTTCTGCGCGCCATACTCTCAAACTACTTTATTGAACATCGTTCAATATGATAGTCAGCTACCTATTAACCGTCAACAAGGCAATGTGTCCAAGTGCCCTCAAGGTGTAGGATTCTGAGCTGTGTCACTGATTCTAATTCAAGTAAAACAATCTGGAGTATTAGTGAACTTATTCCATACTTTTTTTACATTGATCAAGCGCCTTCAGCTGAATTGTAAGCAGTGTGAGCAGTCTGCATTTTTGGCAATATTCTGATACATGTCAGCTTCTATAAGCTATTTTCATCAATCGGTATACAGAGTATGATGACTTAAAAATCATCTTTGGCGTGCTACTGTTTGAAACAACGATTGTTTCGTCTTGAAAATGGGGCACTATCTTAGATAGCTAACTTTAAGGATAACGATGAAACGTTTATTTTCTATTGTTGCTTTATTGATGTTTACTGTTGCTGTAACGCCTATCGCGGAAGCGAAGAAGTTTGGTGGCAGTAAGTCTTTCGGTAAGAGCTACAAAACTGCACCAGCACCGAAACAACAGCAACAAAACACCAATACGGTCGGCAAAGATCAGACGACAAAGTCTTCAAGTAAGAAAGGCCTTATGGGTGGTCTGCTAGGCGGACTTCTTGCTGGTGGTCTACTTGCTGCATTCTTTGGCGGTGCTTTTGAAGGTATCCAGTTTATGGATATCCTAATTATTGGTTTGATTGCCTTTGTCATCTTTAAACTAATGCGCGGTATGCTAGGTGCGAAGCAGGGCAGTATGAACCAGCATCGTCAACAGCCTGCATTTGGTGGCAACGCATCTAAGTTTGAGCAACCAAACATGCAAAACTTTGAGCAACAACCAAACACAAATAATGGTGGCTTTGGTGGTTTTGGCGCTCAAACAGACGTACCACATAACTACCCACCGGGTTTTGACCAAGCAGCGTTCATTAATGGTTCTCGTGAACACTATCGAATCCTGCAAGGTGCGTGGAATCACAACCAGCTAGAAACTATTGAAGAATATGTTTCTCCAAGCTTGTTTGAAGACCTAAAAGCAGAGCGCGCGAAGCTCGACGGTGAGCAGCATACTGACGTAATGTACGTTGATGCGGAGATCGTCCGCGCTGATTACGATGCAAATAAAGCACAGCTTAGTCTGCAGTTTAGCGGTCGTTACCGTGACACAGTAGAAGGTGTTGAAGAAGAAATCGAAGATATCTGGCACCTAGAGCGTGACTTGACTGCGCCTAGTGCGCCATGGTTAATCGTTGGTATTCAAGGCTAGTCACCTTTAAACCAATTTAGTCACTAGTAAAAATCCCGCATCCCCTGCGGGATTTTTTGTATCTATCATTTATATTTCTTGTACGTGTTTTTATACAAACATCACTAATTGAGTCCGTTTGGTAATTTTGCGAGCCCACTTTTTCTAGTAAGTCCTCAAGTGTTTTCCTATTTATATTGAACATTCATATTAAGGCCATACGAACTAACAAAATCAAAATAGCTAGTACATTGTTTGTAGGGTAAAGATCTGCTCCTCAGCCTTTTGTTTGTGGAGTTTCACATGGGGTTGGTTGCTTTAGTGAGATTGAGTATAGGTTATACCAATCGTAGTAAATAACTGGTCATTCTAGCTTGTTAAAATACTCGATAACTGCGCCTTGTTCTCAAGCATTTTCCCTACGCTATTTCTGATCACTTATTTACTGTGATAGGTATTCAATCGAGCAGAGTTTCGGTTAGGAGTGAAAGGTTCGTTGTAGTAGGACTATGCTATCAAGATCCTGAAACGAAAAAAGCCAGCTCAATGAGCTGGCTTCTTCAATATGGTGGAGGGGGACGGATTCGAACCATCGAAGGCAGTGCCGGCAGATTTACAGTCTGCTCCCTTTGGCCACTC
>NZ_JAWOUQ010000009.1:0-188623 GCF_033339475.1 Vibrio sp. 2304
GTTCTTTTAGTTGTTGATTTCATAACACTCTCCAATTTTGGGGGGTGGAAAGTGTCAACCTTATTTAGGACGGCACACAGAATAGATGTAAAGCGACAGGTCACTGTCGCTTTTTTATTTGGAGTTACGGGGTACAATCCACCTTAAATAGTTGTCCGTAACTTTTTCTGAGAGAGCAGAAAATGAAAATCAGCCCTTATCCGACTGGTCGCTTCAAAACATACCTTGAAGAAAAGAGTGCCACCTTTCGCGATTTGATTTATCAATGCCAAATAAATTCGCGTTACTTTGATGCTGGGGAAGCAATTCTCCGCCAAGGTGAGCAACTTCAGTACTTGTATGTTGTGCCAGTAGGTCGAGTCTCGATGAACATATTGGCCGCAAATGGACGACGTTTTCAATTAGGGGAAGCTAACTGCGACTATCATATTTATGGTGAAATGGAGTTCTTCACTCAGACCCCTTGTCAATGGAATGTGATAGCAGATGAACATATGCAGGTTGATGTTATCTGTATCCAAAAACTAACCGAAGCTCTGCAAAATCATCCTGAAATGATGGTGTTCTTCGCTTCAGCATTGGCTGAGGATTATCAAGACTCCATGGATATCTACACTAATCGTTTGTTGCATCCCATTACTTACAACATTGCCTATGATCTTCTCGTCCGTAATCAGACGGATAAGCTCCTTGGTGGCTTTGATAAAGTGAACCAAGAGGCTGAGCGGTTTGGCACCTCAGGCCGAGTCTATCGACGTGCAGTTAAGGACTTGATTGAAAAGGGATTGATTACCAAAACAGACAACGGTTTGGAGATTATTGATGAGCTGGCACTCAAAGCGTTTATTGAAGCGCATGAATGATACGCCCAGGTATTGAAACTAATGGGTTTTATAAGTCTTTGATATATCTAAGTCTTGAGTAAACGTAACTAATGTAAAGTACCTTAAATTTTGTTGAATGCATTAAAGAGTAGCGTTATATTGCGAACGCGTATGATAATAGATCTCATTAAGGCTTAACAAAATGAAAAAATTCGTCGGTGCGGCTATGCTGTCGTTATTTACTGTTTCTCCTTCTTTCGCTGCTAAAGTTGTGATTGACCACTACATGGGTCAAACAGAGCTAGAACAATCCCCAGAGCGTGTGGTTGTGATTGGCTTTGGCCCGCTAGATGCGCTGGACAACTTTGGTATCGATCCCGTTGCAGTATCTAACTCTTCTAATCTTCCTAGTTACCTTTCAAAATACAGCAAAGATAACTACACCTCTGCGGGTAGTTTGTTTGAACCTGATTTTGAAACCATCTACATGCAAAAACCGGATTTGATTTTGGTTGGTCCGCGAGCGTCTGCGAAATATGAAGAGCTGAGTGAAATTGCCCCTACAGTTGTTTTCGCGGCGAAAGAAAACCAAGGCTATTGGGAAGGCACGCAAGCGCAATGGCGCAATATTGGTAAGATCTTCAATATCGAAGAAAAAGTAGAGCAGAAAATTGAAGCGTTAGATACTCAATTCAAAGCAATCCGCGACTACAACCAATCGAACAAAAATGATGCATTAACGATTTTAAGCATGGGTGACAACATCAGCGCGTTTGGTGCCCAGTCGCGATTTGGCGTCATTTATAACGACTTTGGCTTCTTGGAAACGGTTGAGCACGTGAAAACGGGCACTCACGGAGATGTCATTTCTTATGAGTTTATTCGTGAAGCTAACCCGAAAAATATTCTCGTGGTTGACCGAAATTCTCTGACAGGTACGCCGGATAACGATATTCGTAAATCCATGGATAACGACTTAGTCAAAGCGACTGCGGCATATAAAAATCATAAAATCACTTATTTAGATGTGGACGCGTGGTACTTGTCGATGTCTGGTGTGACAGCAACAGAAAAAATGGTCAGTGAGATAAAGCAAACCGTTGAACTGTAATCCAAGATAGCAGAGGTTAACTTTGAAGAAGTTATTGCTAACCCTTGTGGTTTTAAGCACGGTTTCGTTATTTGTTGGGGTGGCAAACATGACACCCCAACAACTCTTTTCAGGTGATGAGAAAGCATTAGAACTTTTCTTTACCAGCCGTATACCACGTTTATTTGCCATATTGCTTGCTGGTGCTGGCTTGAGTATTGCGGGTCTTGTCATGCAGCAAATCAGCCAGAACCGATTTGCTGCACCTTCTACAACTGGTACGATCGAATGTGCCATGTTGGGCTATGTACTGAGCGTGGTTTTCTTTGGTAACGACAATCACCTTTGGCTCGTATTCGGCATCTCGGTATTTGGGACGCTGGCGTTTGTTTTCTTTATTCAGCGCATTCAATTTAAGAGCGTGGTTTTTGTGCCGCTTGTCGGGATTATTTTCGGCAATGTCATCCAATCCATGACTACGTTTATCGCTTACAAATATGATGCACTTCAAAGTCTGAATGCTTGGACAGTCGCAAACTTCGCTAACATCTTGCGTGGTGATTTTGAACTGCTGTACATCGCGGTACCAATGGTTATCCTCAGCTATCTTTTTGCCGCAAGGATCTCCGCCGTAGGTATCGGAAAAGATTTCGCGATTAACTTGGGTTTGAATTATCAGCAGGTTGTGACGATTGGCGTGCTATTGGTGTCCATCATGTCAGCAAGTGTCGTGATGATTGTTGGCCAGTTGCCATTCTTAGGGCTGATTGTACCGAATCTCGTGAGTCACTTTTATGGCGATAACCTCAAAAAGAACATTCCGCTTACGGCCATGTATGGGGCCATTTTAGTGTTGTGTTGCGACTTGGTGAGTCGTTTAATTATTTTCCCTCATGAAATGCCAATCTCTATCGTGATCAGCATATTGGGTGGAGTGGTATTCATCGCTATGTTGTTGCGAGGTAAGCAACATGCGTGATTCAACGAAAATCCTGCTGCTAGGTGGCATTGCGATTCTTTTCGCGTGTCTGTTTATTGGTATTGGGCTAACGGCTGACAACTACCAATATTTTTTGTCTCGTAGAGTTCCTAAAGTATTGGCGATAGTGCTAGCGGGTGTGGCCATTGCTCAGTCTTCACTTGTATTTCAAACCATTACGCACAACCGAATTTTAACGCCAAGTATCATGGGTTTTGATGCGCTGTATGTGTTAACCCAAATTTTGATCGTGTTGATTTTTGGTGGGTTGAGTACCTTAGTTCTTAACTTGTACGTCAATTTCGCGATTGCAGTCATTGTAATGGTGTCGTTTTCGCTACTGCTGTTTGGGTTTTACTTTTCAAAAGGCAGCAAGAACTTGATTACGTTGCTATTGGTCGGCTTGATCTTTGGTCAGCTATTTTCCAATGCGGCGTCATTCTTTTCTTTGCTGATGGACCCAAACACATATGCAATTGTTCAGTCGAAACTGTACGCCAGTTTCAATAATGTCAAAGTGAACTTGGTTTACTTTAGTGCTCCGGCTTTGATGTTTGCATGTTGGTTGTTGTTTAGGATGCATCGCACTTTAGATGTGTTTTGGCTCGACCAAGACAATGCGAAAAGTTTGGGTGTTGATGTACCTAAAGTGACGAGAAATGTGTTTATTATCTCGGCGGTTTTGATTGCTATTTCTACGGCTTTGGTAGGGCCAATCATGTTCTTTGGTTTACTAGTGACCAACTTAAGCCGAGAAATGTTCCGAAGTTACCAACATAAAACGCTATTGGTCGGATGTTCGTTTCTATCCATCAGTTCATTACTTGCTGGGCAATGGATAATCGAAAACGTGTTCAGTTTTGAGACGACGTTGAGTGTCGTAATTAACTTTATCGGCGGTGCGTATTTCTTATACCTGCTGCTGAAAAACAAAGTTGTATAAATATGATAGTAATAGACAAATTAACGAAGGCTTTCGGTTCAAACAAAGTCGTAGACGAGGCCAATACTCAGTTTGAAAAGGGCAAGGTAACATCGATTATCGGTCCAAATGGCGCGGGAAAGAGCACGCTGTTATCTATGGCCTCGCGCTTAACGGAGCGAGATGGCGGTAGTGTTATCATTGATTGCAAGGAAATCGCGGAATGGGACACAAAAGAGCTAGCGAAAAAACTGGCAGTACTTCGCCAAGCTAACTCGATTACAATGCGGTTTACCGTAAAAGAGTTAGTCTCTTTTGGTCGTTTCCCATACTCTAAAGGAAATCTGACTAAAGAAGATCATGAGGTCATAGAACAAGCGATCGACTACTTAGATTTGCAAGATATTCAAGACAAATACTTGGATGAATTAAGTGGTGGTCAGCGACAGCTTGCATTTATTGCTATGGTGATTGCACAAGATACAGATTATGTCTTTCTTGATGAACCTCTTAATAACTTAGATATCAAACACTCTCTTCAGATCATGAAAGTTGTGCAGCAGTTAGCCCATGACATGAATAAAGCCATGGTGGTCGTGATTCATGATATTAATTTCGCGGCGTGTTACTCAGATGTCATATTGGCGCTTAAGAAAGGCAAGGTTGTGGCGAGTGGTGCGGTTGAAGAGGTTATTCAAGCGTCTACGCTAGAGGACATCTACGAAACGCCATTTAACATCATAGAATTGAACGGTAAGCGCATGTGTACTTATCATTAAGCGAGCTAGTTCGTTTTTAACGAGACCAATAGATAGGCGGGCTTACTTGGTGAGCTCGTCTATGATTGGGCATCGGCTCTCTGCATCTCCAGGACAAGAAGAAACCCAACCTTCAAGTTGCGTTTTGATCTCCATGAGGTGTGCAATTTTTTCTTCAACCTCTCTCAGTTTGTCCATGGTTCTTGCTTTTACTTCACTACTTTTGCGGTTGGGGTTATGAGCAAGTTGTACGAACTCTTTGCATTCTTGCAACGAAAAGCCTGCGCTTTTTGCGCGTGATACCAAGTTAAGCTCTTGAATATGATTATCTGAATATTCGCGATAGCCAGAGTCGCTACGCGCTGGTGGAGATATGATCCCTTTGTCTTCATATAATCGAATCGACTTAGATGAAAGCCCTGTGAGCTTCGCGATAGCACCAATATTCATGTTTAACCTCCATAACGTTTAAGGCGAGTATATACCGATGTTGTGGATAAGACACTCCTAAATAACAGTCAGTTACCTAGAGTCCCCTTACTCTTTAATCACTTCATGTGGTGGCACACCAAATGCCTTTTTAAAGGCATAAGTGAAGTTAGAAGGGTGGTGGTATCCGGCTTCATAGGCGGCTTCTGTTATCGTCACTAGGCCACGTTCCAAATGTTGCTTAGCAATCTCAAGACGTCGAAAACGAATGTAGCCGTTTATGGTCATATTAAGTGATTGTTTAAATCGGCGCTGCAGGTTTGAAACACTCATTGAGAATTGGCTCGCCAACTTTTCCAAGCGTAGTTCTTGATCAAGGTGAGTTTCAATATAGCTGACAATATCCTCAATCCGACCATCAATGTGTCGTTCAATACTGCTGTTTTTAGCACTGAAATTCTTAGGAATTTGCTTGGTGGCTTGATGTAATATTTGATAGATCAAGCTTTCGACCTCTAGCTTCTCTTGAAACTCTTGCGGTGTTTCTCTATTTGTTAACGTTTCAGCCAGCTCGCATAGCGTCTGGTTAAGCTCCAACTGTTGAAACGCCTGATGAGAGTTAAAAAAGGCTTGATGACTACAATTTTGCTCAAGGCGGGCCTCTAGCCATTGGGGCTTAACCAATATGTTGATCTTATTAATGAGGTTATCTTTGAGCAGTGAACGACGAAAATTTGCAGGTTTGAGTAAGTTCACCACTACACCCTTAGGGCCGTCGCTCGCGTCTAAATCAAATTGCAAATCGTCGTAGCCAAACGAGAGTCTACCTTCTAAAAGAATAGTGACCAGCAGTGAGGCGTGTGCAGTAGAAACAATATTCGAATCAATAAGTTCTAGACAACGCCCGCCATGAACAAAAATTTGATCATTATACTGATATGATAGGAACTTACCTTCGGCCAGTTGAGTTTGACAAGGTTGGCCTTGCGTGACAATCCATTGTTTCTCTGTCGCCTCTAGTCTTTGGGTTAAAGCTATCTTGGCAATTTTAGTTCGTTTTGTTGTGACTTCCTGCATTTGACACTTCCTCATAACACTTGTGCGATTTCGCATAACCAAATCGCCTTTGTATTTATAAAACTCATGCTTATTATATCTGAGAATTATTATCATTAATATTTAGGAATGAAGTTATGGAAAGCCCTGCTTGTTCACCTATCAAGCTTTCAAGCCTTTGCCTTGCAGTGGGAATGGCGCTATCAACCCCTGTTTTAGCTCAAGATACTGAGTCACATTTTGAAGAGGTCGTTGTATGGGGAACGAAAGTTTCCAGCAACACTGAGTCGATGTTTGCGGACGACATGTCACTGAAGCAAGCGGATCATATGTCTGATTTACTGCGCGATATTCCCGGTGTGGATGTTGGTGGCACACACTCTGTGAATCAACGTATTACGATTCGTGGTTTGAGCGAAACCGATTTGGACATTCGTCTTGACGGTGCTTCTCAGCATGCGAGCATGTTCCATCATATTGGTAACTTGACGTTGAACCCTGACATTCTCAAATCTGCGGACATTCAGGTAGGTAATAACTCTGTGACTCAAAACGGGTTAGGCGGTTCGGTCTACTTTGAAACGAAAGACGCTCGTGACTTACTTCGTTACGATGAAAAGTTTGGTGCGCGTGTTTATGGCGGCTATGCATCCAACGACAACCAACAAGGTTCGTTGACACTGTACGGACTTTTGTCCGAAAACATTGATGCGATGGTCTATGGCCATTACGTTACGCGTGATGATTTTGAAGATGGTGATGGCAATAAAACCTATGGTGCTGCAGGTGATGTTTACAACATTCTGGCTAAGCTGGGGTATGAACTAAATGACATCCATCGTTTTGAGCTCTCTTATGACATGTACCGAGACAGTGGAGATTACAGTCCGCGTCCTGATATGTCTGGTAGTGCAAATAATAGCCTGTCGAGCAAGTTACTTATCCCTACGGATTATGACCGCGATACCGTTACTTTGAGTTACGAGTTGCGAGGCGAACAACACCAAGGAAACGTCACTCTTTATAATACCGAGACAGAAATTAAACGTGACGAAACGGTGATGGCCCCTCGTTGGCCCTCGAACCGTTTATCAAAGAACACCGCCAAAAACCAAAACTTTGGTTTGAATGGCAAATTCCAGTCAGATGTTATGTTAGGTGAGTTTGATAATCGAGTCACTTATGGCTTCGACTACATGGATAAAACGTCTTCGAGTTACTACGGTAGTCGTAAGTTTATGGACGAATCGGCGATTTCAACCGCACTGTTTGTAGAAGATCAGTTCTTCTTCTCTGATGCCTTCTTTATTACCGCAGGTATGCGCTTTGATGATTACAAACGCAAAGCTGAGACAGGAACCAGCAATTATGATGATGTGACTTGGGCTCTAGCTGCAGAGTGGGCGGTGACTCAAGATTGGACGTTGTTTGCGAGTGCACGTTCTCTATTTAAAGGTCCAGAGCTAATGGAAACCTTTATTGCTTACCAAGACGTTGCATTTTTAGAGGATGGGCTAAAGCCAGAAACGGGATTGAACACGCAGGGTGGTGTTCGTTTTGATAAAACCTTTGATAAGCATTTCTTTGGGGCGAATATTACGGTATTCCAAACGGAAATTGATGATTACATTGCAGACCAGTACCAAAACGCGACTCAAACTTACCTGATTTACAACTTAGGTGATGTTGAGATTAAAGGCTTTGAGGCAAGTGCTTCTTATGGTTACGACAAGTTTAACAGCAAACTTTCTTACTCTAAGTCGGACACCAAAAACAAGAATACTGGTGGTCCTGTTGCTGGGGGTAATGGGCGTAGCATTGATATGGGTGATAGCATTGCTCTAACTTTGGATTACCAGTCAGACGCTTTAGAAACGATCTTCGGGTGGAACTCAATGTTTGTTCTAGAGGAAGACAACGTCTTTGATGGTCAGCCAAAGAAAGCAAGTTATGATGTGCATAATCTATACGCTCAATGGGTGCCGTCTGATATTGATGGACTGTCCGTGACCTTTGGTATTGATAATGTATTTGACGAGTTGTACAGCTCTCATGCGTCTCGTTCGGGGACTGCACGTGGCTTCACGCTTGATGACTACGAGCCGGGTCGCAACTTCAAGCTCTCTGCAGCTTATCAATTCTAACAAGGTTCTTCATAGGACGTTTCAAAGTAACGAGTAAGTTCATGATTAAAGAAAGCACCAGAATAGATAGTGAACACGCTGACAAATACTTAGTGACGCTTTGTCGGCATTTTGGACGAAAGGTTCCTGCTACTTGGAATGAAAATAGCGGTTTGGTGACATTTCCGACGGGAAAAGCGGAGTTTAACCTTTGTGCATCTAGCCTAACTATAACCTGTGAGGCGGATTCAGAAGAGAAACTGAATACGGTTAAGGCGATCATTTCATCGCATGTGGACATGTTTTCTCGTCGAGAAACATTAGCACTTAGCTGGGTTCGTTAGCGCTCGTTTAGGGATGCTGTGATAGAAATGGAATATTAAAAGCAAAAGCCCGCAATCTTATGATTTGCGGGCTTTTATTGTTTGAATGCTATTGCGCTTTCTCAGGCTCTAGGCTTTTTTTTTCCTGCTGCATTTTTGCTAGGAAGTAGATGTTAACGCAAGCAATAAAACCGTTAGTTAATACTACAGGCCAAGAATCAATCATTAGTCCGTAAGCGGTAAATAGCGCACAACCAATAAAGTTAAGGATACGAAGCTTAACAATATCTTTCATAGTTAGCGAAATAGCGACCATTATTGAAGCTGCATAACCTAAAATCTCAACCATATTCATGTCCATTTTTTGACCCTCTTAAAATCTGCCGAATTTTGTCGGTACCAATTCTTCTCATCTTGAGATTAATGAGGAAGCTCCATGCCTCGAATGGTCTTTTTTTGTTGTATGGACGCACTATATCAATGGAAAAACCGTGATAAAAGCCTCAAATCAAGGTTAAGAGAAGGTTAGCGATTACGCAAACGTTTAGGACTGGAATTACTGATAATTTTACTTATTGTGTTGATTGATAATAACGATGACATTAATAGCTCAAACACCATTGAAAGTAAGGGAATATTTACATATGATTGAAAATGATAATTATTTTCAAGTGCTGTGTTTATGTATTTTATTATTAGCTTGCTCGTGTTTTTTTTGCTGTATATCAGAACAAAACCGAACTCGTGGTGTGCGGGGATTCATATCGTAAGCCACTTTTGTATCGTTGCATTTTGTCCTGCAATTTATGTTGTTCAATATTTAATCGTTACGTTTTTTTCGTCACCGATATTGATTAAGCTGTCATCACGCTCCGGTGTATACAACATTCTCATTGCTTTTCTTCCATTATTGATCGCAACCGGCAGTCTGGCGTTTAGCTGAATGATTTCATCTCTCTTCTTTTCTTAAAACAACTACACTTAATTAGAATAAGGTATCAATTTCATATAATTATTCGATATCTACGCGTCAGCACATGTGTCACATTTCTGTGACTACGAGTAAGTTTTACTTATGTTGCTCGGTAGTAGGGTATTTATCGATTGTTTAATGATTCAATACTTAGTTTAATCGCATAAAGGTGTGCAGTATGCCGCACTAAATTAATAAGAAATTATCTAAAAAGGTTAATGGGAAACGTAAGCCATTAGCGGAGGTCAGATGAGTACGCACACGGTACCGCAGAGCGCGATTGTAAATGCTGTCAAAGGTGAAGTTTTGGTTTTGGGCCTGGATGGAAACGTTAAGGTCATAAAAGCGGGGGATGAGTTAAGACCTGGCGAGATTATTATCACAGAAAATAATGCTTCTCTCGACGTACAGATAAATAATGAGCTTTATCTGGTCGATGCAAATTGTGTTGCTTGTCTTCCTGTGCCTTCTTCTGAATCACTAGAACCAGTATTGGTACAATCTCCAGTTAATGGCTTGGTGACTTTTGACCCAACGGCTATTGGAAGTGCTGACTTCGACGCCAACGATATTGCCGCTATCCAGCAAGCTATTTTAGACGGAGCTGACCCTACCGCTATCTTAGAAGCAACAGCTGCTGGCGCAGGTGCTGAAGGCTCGGCTAATGCTGGCTACGTGACGGTTGAATATAATAACCCGGAAGTACTCGCGTCTACTTTTTTTGAAACGTCTGCGACTCGCAGCGGAGAAGATGATCGCGACGAAGATGACGGTTTGAATGTCACGATCTTTGCTGATGGTGGGCAGTCACTGCAATCTAGCGTAACAGAAGGCTCAATTTCTCTATCTAGCTACCCGCAAACCATTTCTTCTAGTGTGCTGGTTGAAGCAGGGGATCTCGCACTTGATACTGCTTCATTTGTACCTGAAACGTCCTCATTAGAGTCTTTGTTAACCGAGTTAAATAGTGACATTACCTCTGGTGGTCAGCCAGTAGCGTTCGTTTACGACGAAGCGCAAAATGCCATTATCGGCACTCAAGGTGGTAACGAAGTGCTTCGTATCGAGATCGAAGTGACATCTTTAGGCCGTGATTTAGAGTTAGAGGTCGTTACCACGATTAGCCAGGGTATTGACCATGTTGCGTCTGTTGCTGATGGCCAAGTATCTATCGTCGGTGATCAAATCAATATCGCTTTTGACATTACAGGCGCAGATATTGGTGGTAATAGCATTCAAGCGCCTATCGATTTTACGACAACCGTTATTGATGGCGATGATCCTGCGCCGCAGAACGTTACTTTTGAAAACGTTGAATCTTCTTCTACACCAATTACTGGCACTTTTGTTGATATTGGTAGTGATCAATTGGCAACGGTCACGTTTAATCAAGAAGGACTTAGTCAGTTCGATGGCCTACTGAGTGATAATCAGGCGACAGAAGCGGTACTCTCTGAAGACGGCAGTACTATCACCTTGTCCATTGCGGGCTCGAATGAAACCGTCTTAACCATCAGTTTGAATACTGATGGTACCTACCAATTTGAGCAATTTAAGCCGTTAGAACAAACAAACGGTGAAGATACGATTGAGCTCTCTTTGCCAACCACAATCGTCGATTTCGACCAAGATACGGCAAGCAACACCTTTACGATGACCATCCTCGATGGCGATAATCCAGTGATTGAGAACGTGACGGGCTTGTCTTTAGACGAGGCGGGGGTTGACCAAGGTTCACAGGAAGGCGCGGCAGTAACAAGTGGTACTGGGTCGATCACGACAGCGGTCGGAAGTGACATCATTGATCACTATGAGTTGGAACCTACAGAGTTCAATGTTGGTGGAGAACTCCAATCTCAAGGGCAGGTTGTTCAACTAGAACTAGCGTCCGAGAGTAACGGCGTACGTACTTACGAAGGCTTCATCGAGCTGGATGGTGTGCGTATTACCGTATTTGATGTGGCGATTGATGCACCTGCATTGGGCGAATACCAATTCAACTTGTATGAACAACTTGACCATACGGGTGCTAACGATGACTCGCTCACTTTCTCACTGCCAGTTTACGCGGTAGATGCGGATGGTGACCGCTCCTCTATTACCGAAGGTTCGAACACACCAGAAGCTGCGCAAATTGTCATTCAAGTTCAAGATGACGTTCCTACGATTGATGGCGTTGAGGCACTAGCCGTCGATGAAGACGATTTATCAAGCATCGGCTCCGATCAAAGCGATTCTGTGCTCGCGCAAGGCAGCTTCACGACGACTCAGGGCTCAGACCGTGTTGTAAGTTATCAATTAGAGAGCGGCACTGATCCACTCAATGGGTTGGAATCACAGGGTCGATCTATCTCTCTGACGGAAACAACTAACTTAGATGGCAGCTTTACCTATTCTGCAACGGCAGAAGGGGACGCTATCTTCACCTTACAAGTGAACCCTGACGGTTCTTATTCATTTACCCTTGAAGGTCCAATAGATCATGCTGTGGGTAGCGATAGCTTAACGCTAGACTTCACTATTGTCGCAACGGACTTTGACGGTGACACCAGTGCACTTGTTCTACCGGTTACCATTACTGATGATGTGCCAACCATTAACGACGTTGTTGCTCTTACTGTTGATGAAGATGACTTAAGTTCGGTAGGCTCTGACCAATCACAGCCGACGTTGGTTGAAGGTCAGTTCACGACGACTCAGGGTTCTGATGGCGTCGTACAGTATCAGTTGGATGTAAGCGCTGATCCATTAAATGGCCTGCAATCTCAAGGTCAAACCGTTTCCATTGCCGAAACGCAAAATGCAGATGGCAGTTACACCTACAGTGCAACGGCAAATGGCAGCGCAGTCTTCACATTAATTTTGAATACTGATGGCTCGTACAGTTTTGAGCTGCAAGGTCCAATCGACCATGCGTCAAATAGCGACAGCTTAACCCTTGATTTTAGCGTTATTGCTACCGATTTCGATGGTGACACAAGCCAAATCGTATTGCCTGTTACTATTGTGGATGATAAGCCGACCATTACCGATGTCGATGCGATTACCGTTGATGAAGATGACCTAGGCACGATTGGTTCGGACCAGACTGACCCGATTTCTATTGATGGTAGCTTCACCACCACACAAGGCTCTGACCGAGTGGTAAGTTATCAGCTTGATGCTTCTGCAACACCAGTTGACGGCCTTACATCACAAGGCGTGGCAGTCACACTGACTGAAACCGCAAATGGTGATGGCAGCTTTACTTACGAGGCGACAGCGGGTACTGAAGCGGTCTTTACGCTGACAGTGAATACTGATGGTAGCTATAACTTCACGCTTGAAGGTCCAATCGACCACGCAGTAGATAGTGATGAGTTGACACTGAACTTCCCAATCATCGCAACCGACTTTGATGGCGACACCACAAACGCTACGATCCCTGTGACGATCGTGGACGATAAGCCAGTGATTACTGACGTCGACGCAATCACGGTTGATGAAGATGATCTAGCGTCAATCGGTTCAGACCAAAGCAATCCAATTTCTATTGATGGTAACTTTACCACCACGCAAGGTTCAGACCGAGTGGTGAGCTATCAGTTAGATGGCTCATCAACACCAGTTGACGGTTTAACCTCGCAAGGTTTAGCGGTCACGCTAACAGAAACCGCAAACGGTGACGGCAGTTTCACTTATGAAGCGACAGCGGGTGGCAACCCTGTATTTACTTTGATAGTGAATACTGATGGCTCTTATAACTTCACGCTAGAAGGGCCAATTGATCACGCTGTTGATAGTGATGAGCTGACACTCAACTTCCCAATTATCGCAACCGACTTTGATGGCGACACCGTTACTGAAACCATTCCAGTCATGATTGTTGATGATGTACCGACCATTACAGCGGTGGATGCGTTGAGTGTCGATGAAGATGACCTTAGCGGCGTGGGCTCAGACCAAACTGACGCTGTGTTCGTTGAAGGCGCGTTTACGACCACTCAAGGCTCTGACCGAGTGGTGAGCTATCAACTGGATTCAACCGCTGATCCTGTTGCGGGTCTGACCTCTCAAGGTGAGGCGATTACCTTGGTGGAAACCGCGAATGGTGACGGTAGCTTTACCTATGTGGCGACCGCAGACGGCAATCCTGTCTTCACGTTGAATGTAGCAACAGATGGTACGTACGACTTTACGCTGCAAGGCCCGATTGACCATGCAGCAAACAGCGACAGCCTGACGATTGATTTCCCAATTATTGCCACCGATTTTGATGGTGATACGACTTCGGCAACCATTCCAGTCACGATTACGGATGATGAGCCAATCATCGATAATGTTGTGCCTCTGGCTGTAGACGAAGATGATTTATCAGGTATTGGCTCAGACCAAACTGACGCTGTGTTTGTGGAAGGCGCGTTCACGACCACTCAAGGCTCAGACCGTGTGGTGAGCTACCAACTTGATTCAACTTCGGATCCTGTCGCAGGTTTAACTTCTCAAGGTGAGCCTGTCACTTTGGTAGAGACTGCGAATGCTGATGGCAGCTTTACTTACGTGGCTACCGCGGATGGCAATCCTGTCTTCACCATGAATGTGAATGCTGACGGTACATACAACTTCCGTCTGGAAGGGCCGGTCGATCACGCGTTAAACAGCGATGAATTAGTACTGAACTTCCCAATCATTGCTACAGACTTTGATGGCGATACGACGATTGCGACCATTCCAGTCACGATTACTGATGACGTTCCAACCATCGATAACGTTGTTCCACTCACGGTGGACGAAGATGACCTTGCCTCAATTGGCTCAGACCAGAACGATGATGCGTTTATGTCGGGCTCTTTCACCACAACTGAAGGCTCGGACAGCGTTGTTAAATACCAGCTTGATGCAACCGCAGATCCAGTAGCAGGGTTGACCTCTCATGGGGAGCCTGTCGTGCTTGCTGAAACTGCTAACGGCGACGGCAGTTTTACTTACACAGCCACAGCAGATGGCAATGCCGTATTTGAATTGGTGGTGAAGCCAGACGGCAGCTACACCTTTACTCTGCAGGGCCCACTAGACCATGCGGTGAATAGCGACAGCCTGCAAATCGACTTCCCGATTATCGCAACAGACTTTGATGGCGATACGTCGACAGAAACACTACCTGTCACCATCGTTGATGATAAACCAACCATCACTGACGTAGACGCAATCCGTGTGGATGAAGATGACTTAGCGACGATTGGCTCTGACGGCTCAGATCCAATTTCAATCGATGGCAACTTCACTACAACGCAAGGCTCTGATGGGGTAGTAAGCTACCAATTAGATACTGCTGCAACGCCAGTTGATGGTCTAACATCACAAGGTGTGGCCGTCACGGTGGCTGAAACCGCAAACGGCGACGGTAGCTACACTTATGAAGCGACAGCAGGAACTGAAGCCGTATTTACGCTGACCGTTAATACGGATGGTTCATACAACTTCACGCTGCAAGGTCCAATCGACCATGCGACAGACAGTGATGAGCTGACACTGAACTTCCCAATCATCGCAACGGATTTTGATGGTGATACCACCACAGAAACGATCCCAGTCACCATCGTGGATGATAAACCGACCATTACCGATGTTGATGCGATTACTGTTGATGAAGATGATTTAGGCACGATTGGTTCGGACCAGACTGACCCGATTTCTATTGATGGTAACTTCACCACCACACAAGGCTCTGACCGAGTGGTAAGTTATCAGCTTGATGCTTCTTCAACACCAGTTGACGGCCTTACATCACAAGGCGTGGCAGTCACGCTGACTGAAACCGCAAACGCTGATGGCAGCTTTACCTACCAAGCAACAGCAGGCACTGAGTCGGTCTTTACGCTGACAGTGAACACTGATGGCTCTTATAACTTCACGCTTGAAGGGCCAATCGACCACGCGGTAGATAGCGATGAGCTGACACTCAACTTCCCAATCATCGCAACAGACTTTGATGGCGATACCACAAACGCCACGATCCCTGTGACGATCGTGGACGATAAGCCAGTTATTACTGACGTCGACGCAATCACGGTTGATGAAGATGATCTAGCGTCAATCGGTTCAGACCAAAGCAATCCAATTTCTATTGATGGTAACTTTACCACCACGCAAGGTTCAGACCGAGTGGTGAGCTACCAACTCGATGGCACATCAACACCAGTGGACGGTTTAACCTCGCAAGGTGTGGCTGTCACGCTAACAGAAACTGCAAATGGTGATGGCAGTTTTACCTACGAAGCAACAGCGGGCTCTGAAGCGGTCTTTACGCTGACAGTGAATACTGATGGCTCTTATAACTTCACGCTAGAAGGGCCAATTGATCACGCGGTTGATAGTGACGAGTTGACACTGAACTTCCCAGTTATCGCAACCGACTTTGATGGCGACACCGTTACTGAAACCATTCCAGTTACGATTGTTGATGATGTACCGACCATCACAGCGGTGGATGCGTTAAGTGTCGATGAAGACGACCTTAGCGGTGTGGGCTCAGATCCAGGCGGCGATCTATTCGTAGAAGGGGCGTTTACGACCACTCAAGGCTCTGACCGAGTGGTGAGCTATCAACTGGATTCAACCGCAGATCCTGTTGCGGGCCTGACATCTCAAGGTGAGGCGATTACCTTGGTGGAAACCGCCAACGGTGATGGCAGCTTTACTTATGTGGCGACCGCAGACGGCAATCCGGTATTCACGTTAAACGTAGCAACAGATGGCACTTACGATTTTACGCTGCAAGGCCCGATTGACCATGCAGCTAACAGTGACAGCCTGACGATTGATTTCCCAATTATTGCCACCGATTTTGATGGTGATACGACTTCGGCAACCATTCCAGTCACGATTACGGATGATGCACCAATCATTGATAATGTCGTGCCTCTGGCTGTAGACGAAGATGATTTATCAGGCATTGGCTCAGACCAAACTGACGCTGTGTTTGTTGAAGGCGCGTTTACGACCACTCAAGGTTCAGACCGTGTGGTGAGCTACCAACTTGATTCAACGGCTGATCCTGTTTCAGGTTTAACTTCTCAAGGTGAGCCTGTTACTTTGGTGGAGACTGCGAATGCCGATGGCAGCTTTACTTACGTGGCTACCGCGGATGGCAATCCTGTCTTCACCATGAATGTGAATGCTGACGGTACATATGACTTCCGTCTGGAAGGGCCAATCGATCACGCGTTAAACAGCGATGAGCTAGTACTGAACTTCCCAATCATTGCAACAGACTTTGATGGCGATACGACGACCGCGACCATTCCAGTCACGATTACTGATGACGTTCCAACCATTAATAACGTTGTTCCACTGACAGTAGACGAAGATGATCTCGCTACAATTGGCTCAGACCAAAACGATGATGCGTTTATGTCGGGGTCTTTCAGCACAACTGAAGGCTCAGACAGCGTTGTTAAATACCAGCTTGATGCAACGGCAGATCCAGTAGCAGGGTTGACCTCTCATGGTGAGCCTGTCGTGCTTGCAGAGACAGCAAATGGTGATGGCAGCTTTACTTACACTGCCACAGCAAATGGCAATGACGTATTTGAATTGGTGGTGAAGCCAGACGGCAGCTACACCTTTACTCTGCAGGGTCCACTAGACCATGCGGTGAATAGCGACAGCCTGCAAATCGACTTCCCGATTATCGCAACAGACTTTGATGGCGATACGTCGAAAGAAACACTGCCTGTTACCATCGTTGACGATAAACCAACCATCACTGACGTAGACGTGATCCGTGTGGATGAAGATGACTTAGCGACAATTGGCTCTGACGGCTCAGATCCAATTTCAATCGACGGCAACTTTACTACAACGCAAGGCTCTGATGGGGTAGTGAGCTACCAATTGGATGCGGCTGCAACGCCAGTTGATGGCCTAACATCGCAAGGTGTGGCAGTGACCCTGACTGAAACTGCAAACGGTGATGGTAGCTACACTTATGAAGCGACAGCAGGAACTGAAGCAGTATTTACGCTGACCGTTAATACGGATGGTTCATACAACTTTACGCTGCAAGGTCCAATCGACCATGCGACGGGTAGTGATGAGCTGACACTGAACTTCCCAATCATCGCAACGGATTTTGATGGTGATACCACCACAGAAACGATCCCAGTCACCATCGTGGATGATAAGCCAACTATTACCGATGTCGATGCGATTACCGTTGATGAAGATGATTTAGGCACGATTGGCTCAGATCAAACTGACCCGATTTCAATCGATGGCAACTTCACCACCACACAAGGCTCTGACCGAGTAGTGAGCTATCAGCTTGATGCTTCAGCAACACCAGTGGCTGGACTCACATCACAAGGCGTGGCAGTCACACTGACGGAAACCGCAAATGGTGATGGCAGCTTTACTTACGAGGCGATAGCGGGGAGTGAAGCGGTCTTTACGCTGACCGTGAATACTGATGGTAGCTATAACTTCACGCTTGAAGGTCCAATCGACCACGCAGTAGATAGTGATGAGTTGACACTGAACTTCCCAATCATCGCAACAGACTTTGATGGCGATACCTCTGCTGAGACAATTCCTGTCAAGATCGTTGATGACAAGCCGACACTTGGTGGAATCGAAGCAACAAGTGTGCAAACGGTTGATGAGGATGATATCCCAACAGTCGGATCTGATGGTACACAGTCGAACAGCATTGCCGGTAACTTCATCGCGACTGATGGTTCTGATGGCATTGTCGAGTACAGCGTTTCTGACCTAACGACGCCAGTACAAGGCCTGACCTCTGGTGGTCAATCTCTGGTTATGGTTGAAGTATCAAACGCAGGTGGCGTTTCAGTTTACGAAGCTCGTATTGATGGCACGACGACACCAGTATTCCGTGTAACCCTCGATGCCTCTGATGACAGCTACACGTTCGATTTGCTCGCTCCTCTAGATCATCCAAATGCTGATGGCCAAAATGAACTAATCATCAATTTGCCGATAAACGCGACGGACTTTGATGGAGATGTGTCGAACAACATCACCTTACCAATTACGGTTGTGGATGATGTTCCGACCATTGATGGTTTACTAGCAGGCAGCGAACAAACCGTTGATGAAGATGACCTACCAGCAGGTACGGATGCTGCAAGTACAGAAGATACTGTTATTTCAGGTACTTTTGATATCACCGAAGGTGCTGACCAAGTTGCTTCTATTCAGCTGAGTGACCTGACCACGCCTGTTGCGTCACTGACTTCAGATGGTGAAGCTATCACCTTAGTTCTGTCTTCTAGCGCAAACGGCGTGAACGTATACCAAGGTGTTGCTGGCAATCCTGCTGAAGTGGTTTTCGAACTGACGCTGGATGCAACGAACAACTCCTATGAGTTCGATTTACAGAAGCCGCTTGATCATCCCGATGGTAATCAGCAAAACGAGATTGTTATTAACCTCCCTGTGACGGCGACAGATAATGATGGTGATACTTCACCAGCCTTCACATTGCCAATTACCGTTGTGGATGATGTTCCAGTTGTTACCAATATTGAAAGTCTACGTGTCGACGAAGATGACTTACCTCTTGGTTCTGATGGAACGAAAGAGCCATTAACGGTATCAGGTGAGTTCGAAGTTACTAGCGCAGATGGTATTGATGCTTTCGAATTGGATCTAAGCTCAAATCCTATCCCGAATCTGAAATCGGGTGGAGAAGAGGTAACACTTTCTCAAGACGTTGGTGCTTCAACTGCTGACGCGCTTGTTTACGTGGGACAAACTCCGGGTGGAGTGACTGTCTTCACGTTGACACTTCATCAAGATGGTAAATACGACTTTGAGTTATCTGGTCAGTTAGATCACGCGGTTAACTCTGATGAGATTTTGTTGAATCTACCTGTGAAGATCACGGATGGCGACAACGATATCATCACTGCGACCTTGCCAGTGACGATCGTAGATGACAAGCCAACCATTGATGCTATTAGCTCTGGTAGTACCTTGTCTGTGGATGAGGATGATATTCCGAGCCAAGGTTCGGACGACACGCCAGAATCCAATATCATTGGTGGCAACTTTGACGTTACTGATGGTGCCGACTCTATCGTTAGCTTCCAGTTGGATAGCTTAACGTCGCCTGTTTCTGGACTTACCTCAGGTGGTCAACCGCTTGAGTTGGTTGAGTTTTCAAATTCAAACGGTGTGATTGAGTACCGAGCTTATGTACAAGGTACGACGGACACCGTCTTTAAACTGACGCTAAATGGTTCAGCAGACAGTTATGAATTTGAACTGTTGGGTGCACTTGATCATCCTGCGGGTAACGATGAAAACTCGTTAGTCATCAACTTCCCAGTCAACGCGACCGATTTTGACGGCGATGTGTCCAATAACATCACCTTGCCGATCACAGTAGTGGACGATGTTCCAGCGATTGTGAAAGTGACAGACTCAAGCCAACAAACCGTTGATGAAGATGATCTTGCTGGTGGCTCTGACACGACAAGTAGTGATTCAACGGTATTGAACGGCGGATTTGAGGTCGTTGCTGGTGCAGACAAGATTGTCAGCTACCAAGTTTCAGACCTCGATGCAGTCGTGTCTGGCTTAACGTCGAACGGCAGCAGCATCGAGTTGAATCTAGTAGGCACGAATGGTGGAGTAACCAGTTACGAAGCGGTTATTACTGGCACATCAACTAAGATCTTCACGCTGTCTCTTGATGCGAATAATGACAGCTACCAATTTGAGCTGTTGGGACCAATCGACCATGACGCTGTTCAAGGTGAAAACAACCTTGTCATTGATATTCCAATTACAGTAACAGACTTTGATGGTGACACGTCATCATCACTGAATCTTCCAATTACCGTGGTTGATGACATTCCCGAAATTAAATCAGCAGATGCTTTGGCTGTTGATGAGGATGACCTTGCCAACGGCTCTCAGGCAACCAACAAAGACAGCCTAGAAGCAACGGGCAATTTCGATACGGTGGAAGGGGCAGATACCGTTGTCTCTTACCAGTTAGATCTTACTTCTAACCCGATACCAGGAGTAACTTCAGGTGGTCTTGCGGTGACGTTAGTTCAAACCGCGGTAAGCAACAACAACTTTACTTATCAAGGTCAAACACCTGATGGTAAATCAGTGTTCACGCTAGTTTTGAACGCTGACGGCTCTTACAAGTTTACGCTTGAGGGTGCGCTAGATCACTCAACTCAAGGCGAAGATACACTCATACTTGATCTCCCAGTCTTTGCGACCGATGTCGATGGCGATACGGCCGGTATTAACTTACCAGTGACGATTACCGATGATGTTCCAACCTTGCACGATGCGTCTATTTCACGTGTTGAGGGACAAGGCAGCCGCACGGTTCGTTTATTCCGAGACCCTGTAGAGGGGGATGATGACCTTGGTGCTGACGGCGCACAAGTGACTTCATTCTCGGCTGATGATTCAGGCATTTACTTTAAGCAAAACGGTGTTGATTCTGATTCTGTCGATTTGAACGGCAGCGACCAAGTCGTATTTGTTCACAAGGTTCTTGACGGAGTGGATACTGAAATCGGTCGTTTGGTTGTTCGAACCGATGGCAGTGTGTCATTCCGTCCGAATGACGATCTTGACCATACCGAAACCGACTCGATTGATTTCACCATCAACGTTGTTGCAACCGATGGTGATGGCGATATCGCAGATGCCGATGTGGATATCTCGATAAGAGACCGCAATGCGCAAATTGACACGTCTACCGTTACTGCGTTCGAAGACCAAGGGCGTGATGGTGTCGTTGTGGGCGTTGACTCTGCAAACACTCAGGACAACTTGTCGACGCTGGATGTTAGCCCTGCGAAAGTCGACTTGGTTATCAATTTACATGATATCGACCGTAACGAGAGCTTAGGTGACATCACTATTCGAGATGCTGATACTCACAACGGTACGTTCTACTACCGAGACGGCAGTGGCAACTACATTGAATTAACATCTGTGGGCAATACGGTTGTTCTCGACGCATCAAATGTTGAGCAGTCATTCAATGGTGAGCTTGTCTCGTTAGATAACTTGTACTTCGTACCAGATCGTCATACATCAACCGATGCTTCTGGTATCGATCCTCGTATCCGCGTGGAAATTCTTAACAATGGTACGCCAGATCATACGATTAATGGTCGTTTAGACATTGAAGTTGCTGCCGTCGCAGATATTGCAACGTGGACGGCAAGCAGCGAATTTAACTACTCGGTTGATGAAGATGGAAACAATGTCGCACTTAACATCACGGCTGAAACCCAAGACACTAGTAACCCTGAAGGCATTGTGTACGAGCTTGTCTTTACACAAGGAGAAGGTAACGCAGAGTTAGTCTATTCAGATGGTAGTGCGATACCAAAATCCGGTGGTGTTTATCTGGTGGATGCAAGCCGAATTGATGAAGTTCAAGTTGATCCGATAGATAACTTCTCGGGCGAAATCAGAATTGATGTCACCGCTATTACGACGGAAAACAACAATCCACTGCTTGGGAAAGATACCGCTCGCTCAGAAACCGAAACCATCATTATTGATGTAAACCCAGTTGCGGATAAAGGTAGTTTTACTGTAAATCGAATTAATGTGTTTGAGGATAACGCTCGAACTCAAAATACGGTAGACCCTGTCACTGATCACGACCCACTCCAATTAAGTGAAGTGATCACCATGAAACCATCAGCGGACTTAGATGGTTCTGAAGCGTTATTTGTGCGCATTTCTAACTTCTCAATTGATGGGGTTACTCTGGTGTGGCTGGACTCAGCAAACCCAAGTCAGATAGTAGAAGTGACCGATTCAGGCGGCAATATACTTTATTACGAAGTGCCAGAGTCTGAATTAGCGAACGTCGAAGTTCTTCCTCCGTTGCACAGCAATGATGACTTTACTTTCAATGTCGAAGGCATTGTGAAAGACACAGCATCATTGTCTACCGGTACGACAGAAGATGTGTTGTCACTGGGCAGTAAGACCGTCATCGTTGGTGTAAAAGGTGTTGCTGACATACCAGACACGGTATTAATTGACGCGGGGAACGTTTGGAACCGATTCGTAGACGGAGATGTGGCCGGGATAGAGACGACTATTGAAGAGAATGGTGTTGTAAACCTCAACTTCTCGGTTGTATCAGGTGAAGTTGCCGATAGACCACAGGATGATTCAGAAGCCATTACTGTTATCCTGTCCAACATCCCCGACGGTGTTCGTGTCGTAGATTCAGACGGTTCAAGCGTTGACCTCACCTTTGTTGGCTATGATGGTAACGGTCAACCGATTTACGAAGCAAACATCACTGGGCTGAATTTTAATTCCGGTATTCAAATTATTCCAGAAGCCTCTTCAACCGAAAACATTGCGATTACAGGGACGATCATTGTTACCGAAAATGATGGTCATAGTCGTGTGATTGAAAGAGAGGTAAGGATCAAGGTCGAACCCGTTATTGACGCTCAAGATAACTACGTTGTTCGATCGGAGGGAGATGAAGATACGCGCTTTGACATCGATTGGAAACCGACGCTCGTACAAAGCCCTGATACCGATGAATTCTTTAGTGATGTAACCATCTCTGGATTTCCTCCAGGCAGCACGGTCTATGTAGATGGTGTGGCACAAGCGCTTGTTTCTGGAACACTAACGCTTTCACCGCAAGCTGGTGAATCAGAGCAAGATTTTTCCGCTAGAATCTCTCAAAGTGGCTATGTTCAAGTCCAGTTGGAGCAGGATTCAAGTACTGACTTTGACTTGACCACAACCGTCACTGTGAAAGAGATTGACCATGAATATGTTGACGCTTCGAATCCCGGTGAAGGTATCGCAGAGAAAACCATCAATGGTACGGTGAATGTCCAAGTTAATCCAATCGTTGAGCCAGAGGATAAGACGGGGGCAATAGACGACCAAACCCGTCTGCTTGTCACTGAAAGTGGTGGTGGTGCTACCGATATCGTGAAGTCAGACGATCAAGGTAACATTGACTTTACGATCAACACTTCTATGGGGGGCGAATCTGGTGCTCATATCATTAAATATCAAGAGTTTGATGCGTCTTCAGATGAAGTGGTGACTCAACTTGTTGTTCAATTTCACAATGTGGACCCTGAGATCCTCAACCAATTGGTTATCGTCGGTGCACTAAATGAAGGTGGAGGTCGTTGGACAGTAACTAATGAAGACAACTTCTCAATTAAAGCGCCGTCTGGACTTGATTTAACACCAAACGATGACAGTGACGATGGCGATAACGGTGGTCTCTCTCAAATTGGCTTAACCATTTACGCAGAAGTGAATGATTTGGGCGAAGATTTGGGCAACGAAAAAGATGCGACGGTCATGCGCCAAACGGATGTGACACTTGAATTTCCTACCGTTCTCACACCGCAAATGAGTGTAGCGGCAGAGATTCAGGTGGCTGATGATGTCCAAATTCAAGCGTTGGAAGACAATTCTATTAACCTTGGTGCTCAGTTAACGTCGAAAGTTGATGCGATTAATGCAGATGGCGTGGAGGATGTCTTGACTATTATCGTCGATCCTTCAGCTCCTGGTATTCCTCCTGGTTTGGTGATCACGGGGACGGATATCGACTTTGTCAATGGCAAATACGTGTTCCAAGCCCATATCGATGCGAGTGGAAATATTACTGGCCTTGATGGTTTGACGATGCACTTGGCAGAAGATTACGCAGGTGATTTCGAATTACCAATTCGGTTCGTCACTAAAGACACTGAGTCCGGTGATGAAAAAGAAAATAATGTTCAGTTTCCAGTTCAGGTTTTACCGGTTGCAGACGTTCCGAGTTCAGCCGGGGATCAGCCGTTGGATAGCGATGTCACACCAAATGTAAGAGTAGATATCGTCGGTACTTTCGGCTTGGATGCAAACAAACAACCTGTGACTGATCTAAATAACGACGTTCCCACGGCGGATGGTGTTGGTTACGAAGATGGCTTAATCCAACTTAACTTGAGTGTTGATTTTGCCGATCAATTTAACAACACTCAAGGTGGTCGAGAAACACTAACGAACATCAAGTTAGAGCTTGATGACACAACATTAGGTGAGTTTGTTGATGCCAATGGTAACAGCTTAGGAACCAGTATTGAGTTTAATGAAGCTGAGATTTTAGCTGGTGCGCTTGACAATGTTCTGTTTAAGCCAAAAGAAAATTACCCCGTAGGTGGTGGCCAAAATACCGTCAAGATTAATATCGAGGGAGAAATTACTGATGAAGCTGTGTTTGATCAGTCTATCTTGAATAACTCTGGCGATAATATAGATGTAAGAACTTTCACTGACGATGTCACATTTGAAGTTACGCCAGTCGTTGATGACATTACCATTACAGGTGCCGATCCGACGCAGCCAATCACGGTGATTGGCGACGAAGATACTTTAATTTCGCTTAATCAATCAGGGTCTGGTGTTTCGATCAGCCTGAACGATAATGACGGTTCTGAGAGTTTCGTTTCACTCAAGTTAACGGGGCTTCCTGATGACTTTATCGTTAAATCCAATTCCTCTGATTATGTTGTTAAGAACAACGGTGGGGGCGAATGGAGTATTCAACTAAAAGATCTCACTCAGACGTCCATTGACCTGAGTGACATCCAAATTAAACCGCCAAAACACTTTAGTGGCGAGGCTGAGATAGGTATTACGGTCTTCATTCAAGAGGAGTTGCTACAAGTTCCAACGGAACGAAACAACAACTTTACGCTGATTGTTAATCCTATTGGTGATGATGTTGATGTGAATCCCGATACTTCGGCTGCAGGTAATGAGGGCGAAGACATTGTTATTAATGTAAATGCGTTAGTGGTTGATAACAAAGAGTCCATCGGAGATGGTGCAAACTACCAGGAAAATGATCCAGAGACGCTGAGAGTTGAGGTCTCCAATGTCCCTGATGGGGCGAGTGTTTCATTACCTGATGGGACCGTGTTTACTGACCAAGGCGGCGGCATTTTTGTCTTAGAAATCAATACTCAAGACTTGGATCAAGTGGTGTTTAATTCTGGGGATCGCAACGATAACTCATGGGATGGTTCGCTGCATTTCAAAGTGCAAGCCGTTGATACTGGGCTCGATGGCAGTCAAAGCTTGGGCTCCGCAGAGGAGTTTGATGTCACTGTTGATGTTGAAGCAGTGAACGATCGTCCAGAGTTCGTCAATACCGTGGATGTGGAAACACCAGAAGATACGCCAATGCTGCTTGATGGTTTCAGCATTACCGATATTGATGCCGTACTCGATGATCCGAATGCTGAATATGTACTCAATGTGAACGTCGACAGCGGTATCTTGGAGCTTAATCCAACGCTCATCGCTACTTACAACCTAACCGTGAGCGGTGATGGTACGGACTCCGTTGAACTGAAAGGTACAGTGGCCGATCTAAACAATGCCATTGCAGACGGTCTGATTGAGTTTAATCCAGACCTGAACTTCTTTGGTGACGTTCAGGTGGACGTGACAGTCGATGACCAAGGTAATGAAGGTATCGTAATTGGTGGGGTAGATGACACCCTAAATACCAACAGCAGCAGCTTCAATATTGAAGTAACAGCGGTGAATGATACCCCAGAAACTACGCCAGTGACGCTACCGGATATTGAAGAAGACAGTGGTGTGTTCTCCATCTCTGAAGCGGATCTTATTGCGAATGCGACAGACGTAGAGAACGATAACCTCACGGTCAGCAATGTTCAGTTAACGGATCCGAATTCGGGCAGCATTACTTTCAACAGTGGCACGGGAGAGTGGGAATTTACCCCAGCACCAGATTACAACGGTCCAGTTGAAATCACGTACACCATTACAGATGATGGCACGACAAATGGTGCATCCGATCCTAAATCGGTTAACGGCAGCGCATCGTTCAACGTAACGGAAGTCAATGATGCTCCAACGACGTCTGAAGTGACACTTTCTGATATCGCAGAAGACAGTACGGCGGTTGATATTACCCAAGCTGATTTGTTGGCGAATGCGTCTGATATTGAAAACGACACCTTGATGGTGAGCAATGTCCAGTTGGTTGATCCAAGCAGCGGCACATTGGATTTCGACAACGTAACAGGTACATGGTCATTTACTCCTGCGCCTGGCTACAACGGCAAGGTCGATTTGACCTACGACATTACCGACAACGGTACAACGAACGGTGTTTCAGATCCTCAAACGGTGTCAGGAACGGCGACCTTCGAAGTCACTGAGGTGAACGATGCACCGGTAACATCAGAGGTAACGTTGAGTAGTACCGAAGAAGATGGTGGTTCGGTAACTATTACGGCTACTGAGTTGCTGAGCAACGCAAGTGATCCTGAGTCAGACAACTTGACCGTCGATAATGTTGCGTTAGTGGACCCAACTTCCGGCACGCTGACTCAAGTGAGTGCGACAGAGTGGACGTTTGAACCCGCAGCAGATTTCTTTGGTGACGTTAATTTCACTTATGAAATCACAGATGACGGAACCACTAACGGCGCTCCAGACCCAATTACAATCGCGGGCACAGCAGTGTTGAATGTTGAAGCGACCAATGACGCACCTGAAATCACTGCAACGTCGGTAACGGATACGATCAACGAAGCCAATGGCCAGAAAATAACGGGTATTAGTGTGAGTGACGTCGACTTTGCGGGCGCACAAGCAAATGAAAGCATGACCGTGACTCTTACAGTTACCGAGGGCGACCTTCGTGTCGAGCCGCCAGCAGGTAGTGGTGTGACTGTTGGGGCGGGGATGGCTGGTGAAATCACCCTAATGGGCACACCAGATAATATTAACTCCGTTCTTGGAGCAACAGACGCTTCTGAGGGTGTATTTGTGGATGCAGGAGATGTCAACGCAGCTTCAATCACTTTATCGGTGAAAGTCGAAGACAACGGTGTGTACTTCGAAAATGCATCGGGTTCCGCATTGGAGGCGAATCAAGACTTCACTATCAATGTGACACCTGTAGCTGATGCACCTACATTGAATATCAATCCTCAGTTTAATTACATTCGTCAAATTGCGGCTAGCCAAACCGCGAGCAGTCAAGGTTTAGCGATTGTCGGAATCATGGCGGCGCTTACTGATATTGACGAGGTGCTGTCTTTGGAGCTAACGGGCGTACCAGCTAGTGCTGAGGTAACAAGTGGCGTTTCTCCATCAGGTATTAGCTTCGATGGTACCACTTGGACAGTACCAAGCGATGAAATTGATACGCTAGAAATTGTCGCAACAGATACTAACAGTGGTATTGATGTCGGTTCTTACGATATTTCGCTTACGGCGATATCAACGGAATCTAATGGCGATGAAGCGCAGTCTTCACCTGTCCAAATTAGTTTGGATGTGAGTAGTGATAGCGACGATATTGACCAGTCAACCGCAGTGGACGACAGCTATTTAGTCGGCGGAGACACAGGTACCAACTTGATTGGTGGAGACGGTGACGACGTTATTCTGGGTGGTGATGGTGATGACGTGCTTATCGGTGGCTTAGGTTCAGATATCTTAACGGGTGGAGACGGCAGCGATATCTTCAAGTGGACGGTAGATTCCGTTGATGAAGGGGCAGTGGATACCATTACTGACTTCACTGTTAACGAAGACAGTATCGATTTACGTGAAGTTATCTCTGATCTCAATAACTCAATGATCGACATGGATGATCTGCTTGGTCACATTTCAGCAGACTACGATGCATCGACGGAAAGTGTTTCTCTGAACATTACGACGGATGCAAATGTTCAACAGACTATTGTCGTGGAAAACTTAGGTACTTCAATCGACTTCAACGGTCTCAGCTCCAATGAGATTGTAGAGTCATTGCTGAACAACGGTGTTATTGATAACGGATAAACCTGTATATAACACAAAAATGGGCGGCGCTGATAAGCCGCCCATTTTTTTCGGGAACGCTTGATTTTAAACAGGAGATATTTGAATCGAAATAGAAAGCAAGAACGAAGCAAAGGGGTTATCTTGTTACGACGTTATAGTGATAGTTGGAAATTAAAATAGCGATAATTTGACGTTAAATCGCCTAAACGTGGATGTCTAGCAAGCTGCCAATGATTTCATTGTTTTTCTCTATGACAGACGCGCCAACTCGGTTATAACCAGCGGCTTGTGCGAGGTTGATGAAAGATTCAACTTTTTGAGAGGGAAGGCTAGGTGTTGAGGCTGTTATTGCGACATCCGCAACCGCAGCTAAATCGATGTTGTGATCAGAAAGCTCTTCTTTTACCTTACTTACATTATTGCTAATGCCATGTGCAGCTTTCTCGGCCATTTGTTGTGACATCTGAACGATGTGGTATCCAGATTGAATTCCCGATACAGGCATATCACTACTCCCAACATTATGATAGTGAGAGCATAGGTGGAGTTTATAAAACGTTCAAGTGTTTTATATCAATGACTTGATTAGGCAAACAGTTTGGCAAGCATTTCTCTTTCTTCACCAGATAGAACCGGTTTTTGCGCTTTATTTAGTTTCACGCTGATCTCACCTTGTAATGACTTTAACTGACTTGCCGTTAAATCACTGAGCTTTTGCTTAAGTTCATTAAATTGTTGTGCGTTCATCTCAATACCTTCGTCGTGATTCGGTTTATCCGTCGTTGCCCGAAATTCTTCATCCTTTGGATACAACATATTTATTCAACCAAAATAGATTAGAATTTGATCGATTGCTTTTTGTCCGAATATTGTCAAGGTGTGTTAAGTGATACGTCAGATTTTTCCTAAGAAGGTACATAATTACCCACTTTGGGGTAGATGGAAACGTAAAAAGAAAAAGGGAAGCGATATAGCGCTTCCCTCTTACATATGGTTTGAATGTTACTAACTTACCCTGACGGCAAACTTACTAGCAAGTGAATGAAGCTCTGGGAGCATGCGATAGATAAGATGAAGTTGCTGCAATACCATGCGGGCAGAGCTGTCGTCTTCATCGCGCCATTCGTTTAAGCGTTGCTCGAGTCCAGCATCATCAATATTAGATAGGTCACACTCCTCACAATGCTGGTGAAGCTGTTTATGAAGTACATCCAGATGCTGATGAATACAACGGTGAGCATCTAAAACGAGTTTATGAATTGACTCATCTTCGATGCGAGTTCTGTGCGCGCCTAATGCAGAAATATAGTTCAACATTGCGTGATTTAACGTTAGGAAGCGAAAACTTTCATCAACAGCTGCGCGATATTTGCCAGGCTCCGCCAGCATCGTACTAATCGCAGAAGATAGTGAGGCATCATTATTGTGGGCCTGGCGGCGAGCGATACGGTAACTCAAATTGTCTTTCTTGCCGATTCTATACTGACCAATGATCTGATCGAGATACTGCTTGTTCGCCTCTATCGCATCCGACATAACTTTGTGAAGCCTTCTCGACTGCCAGTCGGGCAAAATAACTAATACAGCTCCTACTGCAAGCACACACCCGATGAGGGTATCTGCTAGTCGAGGAAGGACAACTGCGTAACCTTCACCTAGTTGATTAAATAAGAAGAGGACGAGCAGTGTAATAAAACCAGTCGCGTACCCATAGTTGTTCATCCGGAAGGCGAAAAACATCACACCAGAGATAACGATAAATACTAACTGGCTTTCTTGAGAAGGGAAAAAAGTCAGCAATGGTACACCAATCAACAAACCAGCTAATGTACCTATTACTCGCGCAGTCAATTTTTGGCGAGTGGCACTGTAGTTCGGTTGGCATACGAATAAAGTGGTTAAGAGTATCCAGTAACCTCGGTCGATGTTGAATATTTGAATGATTCCATAGCCAATCGTTAAGGCAATTGACATACGTAATGCATGCCGAAACAGCATCGAATCTTTGTGTAAATTTGCTGATATACGCTGCCACATCGCCTTTAGCGTGTGTGGGTTGGTATCGGCGAGGGTATCTTCTTCTAGGCCTTCTACATCTGGGTTGTTAATGTTATTAAGTTGTTTTTCTACCGTCGCTAAGTTGTTGAATAAATATGTTAACTGCATCAGCAGACGTTTCCAGTGCCCTTGCTTTTGTTCTTCTAGATAAGCAAGAGAGTTCTGTACTTCAGCTAATGCCAGAATAGATTGATCGGTATGGGAGTATTCATTTCCTAGCTGAATGGCTAGTGCAATATCACGACACGCTTGGGCTTGAGACTCCAAAAGATATTTAAAACGAAACAGCACATCAGAACGTTCAAATTCGGTCGCTAAATCCTGATAGCGATAATGGCTAGAACTGACGCGTTCGTGAATGTCTTGAGCGATGAAATAAATATTTAAAAATCGGTCACTAGGCCCATCAATGTGACCCCGTTTCGATCGGTTAAGTAATGTGGTTTTACAAGCGTTTAGTGCCGTAACCGTGGCAGCATTGCATTTTGCAGCTTCAATCCGTAGCGGTTGTGGCGTCAAGTTGGTCGCAGGGTGAAAAAGCTTGGCTTTCGCATCAAGATAATTCGCCATTTGGAAGAACACATTGGCTAGGCTTTGTTGCACAGGTTGAAGGGGCCAAAATATCTGCCAAATCATGGACATGAAGTAATACCAAGCGGCACCGGTTAAAAGCAGTAGTGGCTGAAACCAAATGTTGGTGCTTTCATGTGCGCCAAGCATAGTATAAATAGCGATCAGCAACGAACCAAAAGCAATACTCGCGTACTTAGGACCTATCGCCCCAAGAATGATGAAGCCGAAGGTTGAAATAAATAATCCCAACGCAAAAGCCCAAGGGGTATCGAACAAGATTTCAATTGAAAAAGCAGCAAGCGCAAAACAGAGAAAGGTGAGAATCAGAGCCTTGATGCGTCCAGTGAAACTGTCATCACTTTCAGCCAAAGCAGCAGCAATAACGCCTAATATTAATGGCGTTATCAGCGTGTTTTGCTCGAAGTACCAAGTTGGGATAACCACACCCAGTAAGGTAATGAGGATAAGAACGCTGTAATTTATCGTCTTGTTTGCCCAATATAGCCGAAATTTAGAAGTTGCTTGCACAATGCGCCTTATGTTTCCGATGAAGAACAGGGGGAATACTACCAGACCCACTATAGCGCGTTTATGATTTACTTTAAGAAAAATTCGTGGTTGCTGATAAAATCAGCAGGGATGTCATTGACTTATATTAAAGCTACCATGTCATGTATTTAGGATTGTAAAGCCAGCTTCAAATAACCTCAGCTTTAGGTTATTAAATCGACAGTAATGTGAATTTTATTAAAGAATAGAAGAAGAAGCTTACTTAGGAGCTCGCCGTTGCTACAATTTAGCGCCTTAAAATGATATAAATCGACAACTTCTAAACTAAAAGGCGCACGTTTCATGCAGCTTACTGCCACTAGCAAAGCACAGTTTTTTATTCAAAATGAGTACCATCACGTCGAAATAAAAGAGAACAGTGTTTTATTAAGCTCGATAGGCAGTGAAGAACATATTCCTTTTACGATCTGGAATGGCAAAGTTAGCGTAAAGCGTGGGTTATTATGGAGCTCTTTACAGTTTTTTGCTCATGAACACGAAGGCAAACAACAAAGCTGGCTAGTCCAAGGTTTACCGTGGCCACAATGCCGAAAGTTCGCGCTTGAGGCCGTTCGTCAATATCAAGAGTGGCACAACACTCAGTGCCGAAAACTGGCTGAGTATCTACCTAAGTGGGAAGAAGAGCTTTACAAATTAAAGCACTTGCCTGCTTACTTATCGCATTCTCAAGTGGTCTCCTGGGTTGAAAGTCTTAACCAAGAGTTAAGCGAGATGAAAACCACCCTAGAAGAAGCCAAAATGCGGATGCCGAATCGTATGTCGCAAATAGAGCCTTGGCTCATTGATACCTCTGAGGCGCTTGGTGAACGTAATCGCGATTGGCTAGAAGCAGAACGTCCAAATTGGGAAGTGCTGTTTAATCAAATTGAATCCTCTCCTTTGAATTTATCCCAGCAATATGCGGTATTACTCAACGACGACCACAACTTAGTTCTTGCTGGTGCCGGCTCGGGCAAAACCAGCGTTTTAACCGCACGAGTTGCCTATTTGTTGCAAAGCCATCAAGCTCAAGCAGAAGAGCTTCTCATGTTAGCGTTCGGTCGTGATGCGGCGACTGAAATGAAAGAACGCTTAGTAGATAAAGTGGGCATGGCGGCAGACGGTGTGCGCGTAAACACATTCCATCAGTTGGGTTTGTATATTCTTAAACAAGTCGAAGAGCAACCTGTCGAAATTAGTCCTTTAGCGTTGGACGAAAATCAACGAACAGCATGGTGTGTAGACTGGTTGAAAAAACATTGGATGACACCCACCAACTTTAAACGTTGGCAAAAACATTTAGACAAATGGCCGATTGCGTACCTAAAAGGGGATGATGAGTTAGGAAGCCATTCAGAAAATCCAAAACTGATCGCTTGGCTAGATTCGCAGCTGTCTCATTTAGCGTCGGTAGGGTTGACCAAAAAGCAAGTACAAGAAAAGCTCGTAAACCACCAAGACTATACGCGTTTAAATAGTGAACTCGCCTTATGCTGGCCATGTTTTACAGCGTGGCAAAAAATGCTTAAAGAAAGCAACCAAGTGGATTTCCCAACCATGATCAGTCGTGCGACAGATTATGTGAATAAAGGAAAGTTTGTCTCGCCATGGCGCTTTATTATGGTCGATGAGTATCAAGATATCTCTCCAGATCGTCTGGCATTGATTGAAGCACTGTGTGAATCCACTCAGAAACAAGCAGGTGCCACGTTATTTGCTGTTGGCGACGATTGGCAAGCGATCTATCAGTTTGCAGGAGCGGATGTCGATCTTATCACTGGCTTTAAAGAACGCTTTGCTCACTCTACCGTTCATCACTTAGATACAACTTATCGTTTCAACAATCAGATTGGTGATGTAGCGAATACATTCGTGCAGCAAAACCCATCGCAGTTGCCGAAAACACTAAACAGCCACAAACAACGCAAGCAGAAGAGCGTACATACCGCGCCGAGCAATCAAGTGGAAAAGATCTTGGATCACTTGAATCAACAAGCCAAGCAAACCAAGTCAGTTTTATTGCTAGGACGTAACCATTATCATAAGCCCGATTTGTTCGACGATTGGTTGCGACGTTTCCCTAATCTCGATATTCGCTTTATGACTTGCCATGCGAGTAAAGGACGCGAAGCTGACTTTGTGATTATTCTTTCTGTGGATGAGGGGCAATTCCCCGCTAAGAAGAAGCAAATTCACATTGATGGTGCGTTGACGGAGTCCAAAGACAAATTCCCTTACGCAGAAGAGCGCAGGCTATTTTACGTGGCGATTACACGTGCGAAAGAGAAGGTTTGGATCACGCATACTGGTGCGGGGTCTGCATTCGTTCAAGAGCTCGTTAATGGTGACTATCCCATCGTGACTTCCCGTTAAATGCAACGTTTAGAATGTTAAAAACAGCAAAGGCGATACTTGGTATCGCCTTTGCTTTATTTGGTTGGCATCAAAGCTTACATACGCTCAGCAAGATAGGCTTCGTAATCCGGCACTTCGATGTCTACTTCTTGCTCAAGAAGAGGGGAGTTAAACAGGAACTTAGCGGTGGCTCGGTTCGTTGCTACAGGAATATTCCAAACACTAGCAATACGAAGAAGCGCTTTAACGTCTGGGTCGTGAGGTACGGCATTCAGTGGATCCCAAAAGAAAACGAGAACGTCGATTTTGCCTTCTGAAATGAGAGCGCCTAGTTGTTGATCACCGCCCATCGGACCACTGATCATGCTCTTGATCGCAAGTCCAGTTTCTTTACTTAGCATGTGTCCTGTCGTGCCAGTTGCGTAAAGGAAGTGACTCTGTAGCTTTTCTTTGTTTTCTTTTACCCAGCGAAGTAGCTCAGGTTTGCAGTTGTCGTGAGCAACCAAAGCCACATGTTTATGGGTTGGCATGGTACGAATGGTTTTTTGCATCAAGATGTTTCCGTTTGTATGATTTTAAAATTGTTGTGACTCAATAGAACACGTTTTTGGTCTTTCAATCAACAGCCTTAACACGGAATGTCGGCCTATATTCTGACGGAGATAACGATTCTTCGATCGTGTCATCATGAAGCGTCTTCGGAGTCAGTGGTTTGATGGTTGGTGAGGCATGTTTGTCATACGCTTCACCTCTTAAGTAATGCGTTGCTTGCATCACGGAAAGCCGACCTTGCTGCACCATTTTATCTGTTGGTGCGAAGAGCACTTTGTTACGTAACAGGCCTCGATATACACCATGACTTAAGTACACAGAAACTAAACCGATCTCCTCAGCTTTGCCTGCACTGCGCAGCTCACTGATGGCCGCTTCAATCGCCACTGCACTGCCAACAATGTAATCTATATTTCCCATATCGATCACACGTTGAACCAGGTTACGTTGTAACTCCTTGTCGTTGTCTGCCCAAAATGAGTCAACAATGTTGATATCACTTCCTTGTATCGCTTCATAAAATCCGGCAGTAACGGGTTTCGTACCACCACGAGTTCGCGGCCCCAAAAGTAAGGCAATGTTGGTCTTTCCTGACCCCTTTGGATGACGAGCTGCCAAATATTGACCCGCTTCGTATCCCATCCAATGCCAGTCAACACCGACAGTCCCTTTTAGCAACTCACTTTGTTCTTCATCCAAGTCGAGTTGGTTCACAGTAGCAAAAACGGGAGTATTCCCTACCCAATTTTTAAGTGAATGCTCGTAAGCCTGTGGGTCCACGGTCCCAAGGATAACTGCATCTGCTCCCCATTGGTTACACAGTGCGAGTTGTTGTTCTTGACGGGTTTTGTTTGGGTAGCCGCCCGCTTCAAGAACTCGTAGCTCGACACCTTCTCTTTTCGCTTCGGACACCATTCCATAGTTTACTGACAACCAGTATGAATCCTTTAGGTGAGGGTATATTGCACATATTTTCTCTGCGGCAACCGCTGGCAAAGAAGCAACGAGGGTTAAAGTGGCTGCAGAATGTTTGAAAAATGTGCGAAATGCGTGTTGATTTTTAACCATGAAATGAAGTTCGTTGGCATAGATTAAGTAAACACTGCAAAATATAACGTAATATGTCGCTGAACACGAACATTAAGGTCATGAAAATATGCTGCTAGCAACTGCAAGCATCGGTCGTAAACTTTTGTTGTCTTTCATTGCGATGGCAATACTGGTCATGTTATCGGCACTTATTGGTGTGTCTGGATTTTCTTTGGTTGCCAAAACCGAAAGAAATGTCGTGGATTCTGCGATTCCCGCCATGATTGAGGCGAGGCAAGTCTCTGAGTTGAGTACTCGTATTATTTCGTCTGTACAAATGTTGTCGAACGCAAGAAACGAGCAGGAAAGAAAGGAGTCAGGGCGAGTGCTGTTCGAACAGCTCGAGTCTTTACTCACTCACATCAAGGAGCTCGGCAGTGAGTCGTTCGATTCTCAATTGTTAGAAGCTTTAGAGAATAACGTCCAGAACGTTATCGACAATTTGGCAGAACTCGGTGTTTCGGTTGAAAAAAAGCTGTGGCTTGCAAAAGAGATAGATACTCGTGTTGAAGAAATGCGTCTGCTCAGTGAAGAGCTAGAACAACTAACTCGTACGCAAGTTCAGAATACAAGCACCATTGCTGTTGCTAACGTCACGCATATTTATGACTTATTAGAATCGAATAAAAAATCGCAAGTTTATCAGGCGCTAGATGCACTGGTGGAGGTCGATCTTGATCTGACTGAGCGATTGCATGAACTGCACTTGTTGGCCTTTAAAATGTTGAATCAGATTGAAGAGGCTCGGACATTAACGAATATTGAGCGAATTCAACAGGTTCAAAGTGATTTCGATAGCAACCTCAAAATCATGCAACGCCGTGTACTCGCTGTGGAAGATCCTACGCGCTCTAAGCAAATGAGCCAACTGCTCATAGAGCTTGGTAAGCGTCAGGTCGTATTTTCTATACTGATGCAGCAATACGAGAATAACGAACAGTCACAACAACTGATGCAAAAGACATTAGAGTTGTTCTCAGAGCTGAATGGCACGGTCAACAAATTGGTTGATGATTCAAACAAAACCACTACCGTCGCTGTAGACCAATTGACCAGCACACTGAAATTCGCTCAGTGGTCTTTAACCGTTATTTCAATTGTTGGTTTGATTGTATTGGTGCTGATTTTATGGCGTGTGGTGTACCTTTCTGTTGTGAAGCGGTTAGCTGAATATTCCGCTGCGTTGCTGTCTGTGGCGCAGGGTAACTTAGCGGTTGAGTTGGAAGTGAAAGGCAAAGATGAGTTGGCGCATATGGGGCAGGCCATCATCACGGCTCGTAATACCGCGCAAGCACTAAAAGTGGTAGCAGAGGGTGAAGCTCAAGCCAAGCGAGAGCTTGAGGAGCATAAAGAGCATTTAGAAGAGCTCGTTGAGCAGCGCACTTCGCAGTTAAAACAAGCAAACCGCCGTTTGAATGAAGAGGTTTTGAATCACGCTAAAGCTCGCAAGCAAGCAGAGCAAGCGAGCCGAGCAAAATCGGCATTCTTGGCGACGATGAGCCATGAGATAAGAACGCCAATGAACGGAGTGTTGGGGACAGCACGCTTGTTGATTGACTCAGGCCTCAACCCAATTCAAAAGCGTTATGCGGAAATCATTAATCGTAGTGGTAAAACGTTGCTCGCGATCCTTAATGATGTACTGGATTACTCCAAGATTGAAGCGGGGCATTTAGAAATTCGTCACATGGGCTTTGATTTACACCAAATGGTGGAGGACACTTTCCAGTTAATGAACAGTCGAGCACAAGAGAAGAAGCTGCTGTTCTCCTACCATATTGAAAGTGATGTTAGTCGCTACTGGAAAGGGGATGTCACCAGAATCAGTCAGGTGCTGAACAATCTTGTTGGTAACGCGATTAAGTTCACTGACGAAGGAGAAATTGATATCTACGTTAGCCTGAACCCTGAGGACGAGTCGCAAGTCCTGTTTGAAGTATCAGACACTGGAATAGGAATTGCCAAAAAATACCAGAGAACGTTGTTTGATGCCTTCACGCAAGCTGAAGGTGGGATGAGCCAAACTGGAGGCACGGGGCTTGGACTTGCCATCAGTAAGCGAATCATTGAAGCGATGGGCGGTGTTTTAGAAGTCGATTCCGAAGAGGGAAATGGTAGCCGATTCTGGTTCTCTATTCCGTTAGAGGAAAGCGAACCTGTTGAAACAGGAACCGTGGCAACCGCACGTTGCAAAGTGAAAGCAAAGGTCTTGCTAGTAGAAGATAATGAAGTCAACCGAGTGGTCGCGGAAGGTTTTCTAGAAAGCATGGGGCATCAAGTCGTGATGGCGGAAAACGGCTCACAAGCAGAGCAACTGATCAGCACACAAGATTTTGATATCGCTTTGGTCGACATCAACCTCCCTGATTGTGATGGAACTGAGTTGATCCAACGCTTAAAGCGGATTGAGTGTGATAAGCCGGCCAATAAAGCGCTTGCCGTCACGCCAATGATTGCAGTGTCTGCGCACGTTTTTGCGGAAGAAGTTGAGCGCTATCTAGCCGCTGGTTTTGACGGATACTTGCCTAAGCCATTGGCAAAAGAGGCACTCGCGGCATTGATTCAGGATGCGCTAGACGGAAAGCCGTTGTTGTTGCCACAAAATGCCGACTGTACCCCGTTTGATCAAATTTCGCCTCAAGAACAAGAGCTACAATCAAAGGTCGTTCAAGCACCCCAAAAAAAGGAACCCGATGTGGTTATCATTAATCCGAGCGTGATTGAGTCCGATATGAAAATCTTGGGCAGAGATAAGATGTTGCACATTATTAATCTGTTTAGAGCCACCAGCACCGATGTATTAAGCAAGCTGCAAGCGTCTGCTGAGGACAATGATAGTAAAGAAGTAAAGAACCTTGCCCATAAATTAAAGGGCAGTGCAGGAAGTTTAGGACTAACTGCGCTAATGAACGCTTGCCAAGCAATTGAAGCCGCGGCTCAACCTTTAGATACCTATAATGCGACTAAAGATGATTTAGTTTCTCAAGTGTCTGCATCAATTCAAGCTCTGGATGAGTTAATGGCGAAGTAATCCATCGAGCATTGAAAATAAAAAAACCTCCGGCTTTCCGGAGGTTTTTTCTATTCGGTCATGTCATCTTCCCACTCGAATCGAGTGTCTAGGGCATAAGGGTCATCATCAAAAGGATGTTCCACTTTGCCACGCAAGTATTCGAGTTGATGCTCAAGCATATTGACCGTTTCGTAGTCTCCCTCAGAACAAGCAACGTAAATCTGTTGTTCAAGAGCGGCAATGTTATCTCGGATACCCATGAGAACCCCCTTAAATCATCATCGATTCTCAAAACGATTATAGTCAAGTAATCCAAATTCGATCGGTTGTTTTGTACGGTACCAATTATGTAAACGATCGCTAAATGACCAGAATTTTTCTGAGCTTCTACGAATCGCAAAATTATCCAATAACTTAACGTAATCGGACTCGTTTTGGATGGCACTAAATTGATCGACAAAATCTTTTACTTGGTTTTCGTTGATCGAGAAAAATGCCGCAGGGTAGCTTCCCACAACGCCGCGTACAATGGTCATATCATCGTTAGCAAAGTCACGGTTACTTTCTTCATCAAACAAGCTAGAGATGTTTGTGTGTGCATTGTTGTGAAGTAAGGTGAACAGTTCATCTTCCCCTGATTGACTTCTCACCATAAGCATAGTGATTTGCGGAACGGTTTTTAGGCCTTCACCACGAACGTGGTCAATACGTTTTAGTTGCTTTTCACTACTCGCAGAAAGAGCCGTGTCTTGAATTTCGTAGCGAGGCAGAAGCACATCTGAAACATGTTCGCTCAACAACTCCACCAACTCCGTTTTTGGATCGTCACTCTTATACTGAACGCTGGTTGGTTGGTTAAACGGCTTCACATTTCGTTGTAAAAAGTCACTCAACTGCGGGCTTTGATCTTTATACCAGCTAGATTGCAGTTCATGGCGCATATCGGCGGGTAACAACGAGATAAAGTTACTTTCGCCTTCTAGACGCAAGAAGTCCATAAACATTCGTGTCATGAGCTGATGGCCGAAGTTACCGTAAACGTCAAACCCAGCAACAAGCAAATAGTGGATACGCTCTAGTAACGCGTAGTCAAGAATCCACACTGTTTTAGGCTGCTCACCAACTAACCCTTGAACAACAGAAGCACTATCAAAATGGCGGAATATCGTTAATGCCGCATTATGGTTGGTGCCATTACCATCCCAAATTACATCGGTGGATAGGTTTTCACCTTCTTTAAACCAGTTATTAGTGAACTCAGATTTAGCCTCTAGGTAGCGAGCTTGCTGGCGCGCGTACTTGACCCAGTTGGTAACAGGTAGCGTGTTACTCTCTTGTTCTGCCGGTAGTTTTAGATTATCAGCCTGAGATCGGTAAAACTCATTTACTTCTGGGATGTCTGCTTTATCTGGATCAAGGAAAAACACCCAAAAGCGATCATTGATAACATTCAATGCCAGTTGGCCACGACAAACTGGGCCTTTGATGTATGCCATTATTGTATTTTGCGCATTATCTAGCATGAACTTAAAGCGCGACTTAACTGGAAGGTCGATGAATGATGTCATCGGGTTTGCAGCAACTTCTGGTTCATAACTCGGTAGCTGACTAACCATGTAATCAGCATCAATAAACCAAGTTTTCCAGTTCTCTATGCGTTGCTTGTTTAACGCGAATGGCATGTGAGTTTTATCTACTATGGTCCCTTGCTCTGGAATAATTCGATAAAACACGCGTTCAACCCCTGGATCATCATACGGGCGACGCGTTGAAATACGTTTTACGGGCTGTCCTGGTGGTGTAGCAGAGCGGACGAGCGTGAAGAATCGGGGATCTTCATCGAGTTCCGAAAAGTAGAGATGAGATAAAAACAAATGCTCATATATATACCTAGCCATCAGCTGATTTTTCAAATCAGAGTGGTTAAGTAATGCTTCGTACTTATCTATTTGCGCTTGCTCATTCTCACTAACAGGTTGGTGAACGTTCATTATTGCGCCGTTTTCCAACCAAGTCATGAGTGTGTGGTATTCACTGTTTGATAGATTTGGCATACCAAAAGGCATGCCCCAGGTTGGGTTATCCTTTTCGTATTGCTCGTATTCTTCAATCGTTGGACAGGTTTGCTCTCGGTCTATCGAAAAGTCAAAGCCTTCTAACTGGACTTGGTCAGGCAATGGGTGGCGCTCTTTTTGTTGTAGCAAACGTGCGATAAGGCCTGCATCAATGTTGGCTGCCATGCTTTGATCACGTTCGTTGAGAACCGGATGAAAACCCGCATCGCGCCACTCTTGGGTTGTTTCTGCATCTTCGAATAAGCGTGTTGGTGCTGCGGCTGTGAGTCTTGTTCCTTCATATACCAGTGCTTTACTCGCACCACGGTCAATGCCCTCAACAGAAGAGAGCTTAAGTTGACATGGTGCATCGTAGCACGCGTGGCAGACGACACAGCGGTTATCCATAATGGGTTTAACTTCGCTTTGGAAGAAGTTTGCTTGAGGGGTTTCCACGTCAACAGTGCGTTCACGCACGAGCTGTGGACCAAACAGTTGATCATAGTTAAGACCAGCATAGGTTGCACAGCCGGCAAACAAAGTAGCAATGCAAAGTGTAAAAATTAAGCGCAAATTCATTGAGTTATTTTACGTGATTAGAATTTGCATTAATTAAAGCAAAATAAGCGGTCAATTACCAAAAGTTGGGTCAATTAGCGTTAATTTTTCTGTTGATTGTCTGAGCGCTTGAAAATGTAACCCTGGCGGTGGACTGTCTGAATTCTGTCTGTCGGAACGCCTTCGTGAACTAGACGCTTTCTCATTCTGCTCATGTGCATATCGAGTGCTCGATCATGTTCAGTAAATTCACGTTTTAGTACTGTTTCGTAAAGAAAAGGCTTACTAAGTACTTGATCTTGATGGTGAGTGAGAGTTTGCAGCAGCTTAAATTGAATGCTTGTTAACTGAACAGATTTCTTGTTTGGCAAGTAATTGAGTACCACAGAGTGAGTGCGCTTATCTAGTAATAGCTCCTCATCATTATGGTGAACGCCGTTGTGTTGGCATTGGTAAGTTTTTCCATTTGAAACCTTGGAGTCAAGCACGCGGGCACCTTAATTATTAATGGTAGTAAAACGTATTATCATTAATATTTATATAAAAGCAATCAGGTACTTTATGGGCGCTGTGATATGCGTAGACAATCTTAATATTTGAGATTAACAGTAGTGATGAATGGTGCGATGGCGCTCTGAACTAAAGTGCTATTGGAGTGCGTATTAGCTACAAATAACGGTGTAATGTTAGGCGAAGATAGAAAGAATTCTCATTTAGTAAATTCGCTTATCCGCTATTTGTGAACTATACATTCTGTTGCAGGAAGCACTTTTCTAATACACACAGAGGTTTATATGACAGCGAAATATGGCGTTAAACGCCGATTAGCGATTCTTGCCGCCGCTTTAATCGGTGCGACAAGTAGCAGTATCGCAGCAGAGAAACCAAATATTCTCGTCATTTGGGGTGATGATATTGGCCAGTCCAATCTCAGTGCTTACACGTTTGGCTTGATGGGGTACAAAACACCAAATATAGACAGTATCGCCAAAGAAGGCATGATGTTCACTGACTATTACGGTGAGCAATCTTGTACAGCGGGCCGTTCTACTTTCATTACGGGCCAAACCGTTCTTAGAACAGGTTTGAGTAAAGTGGGGCTTCCAGGTGCTGATCTTGGCTTGAAGGAAGAGGACGCAACCATTGCCGAAATGCTGAAGCCGATGGGCTATATGACAGGGCAATAGGTGATAAAGATGAGCACCTTCCTACTAATCACGGCTTCGATGAATTTTTTGGCAACCTTTATCACTTGAACGCCGAGGAGGAGCCAGAAAACGTCGATTATCCTAAAGATCCTGAGTTTCGTAAAAAGTTCGGTCCGCGCGGCGTTATCCGTTCGTACGCTGATGGCAAAATTGAAGATACAGGACCTCTAACTCGCAAGCGCATGGAAACCGTGGATGAAGAGACGTTAGATGCGGCACTCGACTTTATGGATCGTGCAGTCAAGGCTGAAAAACCTTTCTTTGTCTGGTGGAACGCAACTCGTATGCACTTCCGTACTCATGTGAAAGAAGAGAACTCTGGAAAAACAGGCATCAGCGAGTATGCAGATGGTATGGTCGAGCATGATAATCATGTAGGTCAGCTGCTGAAAAAAGTGGATGATTTGGGTATTAAAGACAACACAATCGTCTTTTACTCCACCGATAATGGCCCACACATGAACTCGTGGCCAGATGCAGGCACAACGCCATTCCGTGGAGAGAAAAATACCAACTGGGAAGGTGCGTACCGAGTTCCTGCGATGGTACGTTGGCCGGGTAAAATTAAAGCTGGCTCTGTTTCGAATGATATCATGCATCACATGGACTGGATGCCAACGTTCGTTGCTGCCGCGGGTGATGACAATATCAAAGAGAAATTGCTCAAAGGTTATAGTGCGAATGGTAAGAAATTCAAAGTTCACCTAGACGGCTATAACTTCCTACCATATTTGACTGGTAAAGAGGATAAGGCCCCACGTGAAGAAATTTTTTACTTCTCAGATGATGGAGACTTAACTGCACTTCGTTATAACAAATGGAAGCTGGTCTTTATGGAGCAACGAGCAAAAGGCACGTTGCGTATTTGGGCTGAACCATTCACCACACTTCGTGTTCCTAAGATCTTCAACTTGCGTATGGATCCTTACGAAGTGGCTGATATCACTTCTAACACTTACTATGATTGGATGCTAGACCGTGCTTACATGCTTGTTCCTGCGCAAGCTTACGTTGGCAGATTCCTTGAAACGTTTAAAGAGTTCCCACCAAGGCAAAAAGCAGCAAGCTTCTCGCTCGATCAAGTGATGGAGAAACTAAAAGAGAACCCAAATAAGTAAGAAAAGCTAAGTGAAGTATCACATATAGAAAGAGGCTCATTAACGTGAGCCTCTTTTTTATCTGTAAAATTCTATCTATTCAGGTTTGTAGAAAGCTTGATGACGAAAACGCCTAACGCTTCAATTGACAAGAGTTATAAACAAATTGGTTCGTAGTGGGCTGCCGTTAAGTTGGCTTTGATTTTTTCACGTAGAGCGATGTGGGCTGGGTTGTTTACCTCTCGCTTATGGTAGACGAACTTGTAAGGGATAGAGCGTATCGAAATGGGGCAGGGCAAAATTTGAAGTTTGAGCGCTTTGCTCCACTTGTTTGCAAAAGATTGAGACACGATCCCTAAACTGTCTCTTTGGGCGACATACAGCGCCATGCCCGCTAGCGAAGATGTGATCAAGTCGACTTTTCTTTCTTGAATTGTTTCCTTTGCTAGTTGCTCGAACCCCGACATGTTGTTCCATTTTCCTGAAAATAAACAGTGAGTTTCCTCATAAAATTGCTCTTTTGTGAGCGTGCCGTGTACACGGGGATGGTTCTCACGACAGATAACCACGGCTTCTTCCTCATAGGCATCTTCAATAATAAACGCTGCATCTTTCGTGATCACCGTATCGATTACTAGATCGACTTTTTGTTGTCTTAACAGCTCAAATAATAGGAATTTTTCGGGTGGTGATTCATAAAAAATAGTGTTCTTTATCGGGTCCATAATGTGCAACAAAATTTCCGAACAACACACTTCAAAATGATTTTTATCAGATATCGCATTGTCAATAATATTAACCGCTTGCTGGAATTGCGGCAGTAATTGATAAGCGGTGGAGGTTAGTGCGATCCCTCGTCCTTTTTTAACGAATAATTGCTTATCTACGACTTGCTCTAAACGCTTTATTGCAGCGCTCACAGCAGGTTGTGTAAGCCCTAATTGTTCCGCGGCTTTTGTATAAGATTGAAACTCCGCAACAACAAGAAAAGTTTGGATCAAATTCAAGTCCATAACGTCACTCATAAATTTAATTTATAGGTTAACTAATTTTGACTGCATTTATCGCCTTAAATTAGTGCTTTATCTTATATCAACAATGGTATTGAAAAGCGAATACCATTTTTTACGCACTAGCGAACTCTTGGAGATAATATGAAAAATGCGACCAAAACGAGCAGTAAAAAACTCGTACTTAACGCATGTACGTTAGCTTTGGGCGCTGCATCTGCAGTTGCACATGCAGCAGACAAACCCAACATTCTTGTCATCTTTGGTGATGATGTTGGTTACTGGAACCTTAGTACCTACAACCAAGGCATGATGGCGTACAACACGCCAAACATCGATAGCATTGCTAAAGAGGGTGCGAAGTTCACTAACTTCTACGCACAGCAAAGCTCGACAGCAGGCCGTTCTGCATTCATCACTGGTCAAATGCCAAAACGTACAGGTCTATCAAAAGTGGGCTTACCAGGCGCTCCGGAAGGTATCTCGGAAAAAGATCCGACGATTGCAACCGTGCTTAAGCAAATGGGTTACGCAACCGGACAATTTGGTAAGAACCATTTAGGTGACCGAGACGAGCATCTTCCTACCAACCACGGTTTTGATGAATTCTTCGGCAACCTATACCACTTGAACGCAGAAGAAGAGCCAGAGAACGTGGGTTACCCTAAAGACCCGGAGTTCAAGAAGAAATTTGGCCCTCGTGGCGTTATCCATTCTTACGCTGACGGCAAAATCGAAGATACCGGTCCACTAACGCGTAAGCGTATGGAAAATGTTGATGGTGAGTTTCTTGATGCCGCAGAGAGCTTCATAGAAAAGCAAGTAAAAGCGGACAAGCCGTTCTTTACTTGGTTTAACACCACTCGCATGCACAACTTCACACATGTTCCTGAAGAATACCAAGGTAAAACAGGTGCCGGTTTCTACGCGGATGGTGTTAAGCAGCACGATGACCAAATCGGTCAGCTACTTAACAAGATCAAAGAGTTAGGTGTGGATGACAGTACAATCATTGTTTACACCACTGACAACGGCCCTATGGTTGATTTGTGGCCGGATGCAGGGATGACACCGTTCCGCTCAGAGAAAAACACTGGCTGGGAAGGGAGTTTCCGTGTGCCAATGTTGATTAAATGGCCTGGAAAAATTGAGGCAGGTAAAACATTCAACGGCATGATGTCATTAGAGGACTTTTTCCCGACACTAGTTGCTGCGGCAGGTGATACCAAAGTTAAAGACGAACTGCTAAAAGGCAAAAAAGTTGGCGATATGGACTACAAAGTTCACCTAGACGGTTACAACCAACTGCCATATTTAACGGGTAAGTCAGACAAATCCGCACGAAATGAGTTCGTTTACTGGAGCGACGACGGCGATCTTGTGGCATTGCGCCAAGGAAAGTACAAGTTCCACTTTATGATTCAAGAGAATGAAACGGGTATGGATGTATGGCGTAAGCCGTTCACTAAACTTCGTGTGCCACTGATCTTTGACTTGAGCATTGATCCATTTGAACGAGGCGATCAAGGCATGGGTTATTCTCGTTGGATGTACGAGCGTTCATTCTTAATGATGCCAGCAATGGATACAGTGAAAGAGGTGATGGGTACATTCAAAGAATTCCCGCCTCGTATGGAAGCAGGTTCGTTCGTACCTAAGTCTTCTAAGTAAATTAAGATTATATAGCGCTTTTTGGAGCGCTATATACCCAAATAGCTTCACTTTTGCTGTACAGCGCTCACGAGGTTATTTGGGTATATGTAATAGTGAGAAACGTATGAGTAAGATTTCCCCTCGCCATTCTACTACTATGCCTATTGTTCCTCTTAAAACGGCGTCTAAAGCGCCGGTTCTGGGCGCGTATGACCGTCGATTCCATGTGATGGCAAAGCCAGGCGGAGCAAAGTGCAACATCGATTGTCAGTACTGCTTTTATCTGCATAAAGAAAATCTACTGCACCAAGAAAAGCAGCCAAAAATGGACGACGCAACACTGGAAGCGTTCGTGAAAAGCTATATCGAAAGTCAGGATGGCGAAGAAATTGTATTCTCATGGCAGGGCGGGGAGCCGACGCTGCTTGGGTTGGACTATTTCCGCAATGTCGTAGCTTTGCAAAAGAAACATCAGCCGAAAGGCGTTCGCATTGAAAACGATCTTCAGACCAACGGCATTTTGCTAAACGATGAGTGGTGTGCGTTTTTAAAAGAGCACAACTTCCTAGTTGGCTTGTCGATTGATGGACCACGAGAGCTGCACGACAAATATCGCAAAACCCGCAGCGGTAAGCCAACGTTTGATCTCGTGATGAAAGCGGTAGATAAGCTCAAAGCGCATGGCGTGAAATTCAACGCGTTGGTCACGGTGAATCGTCACAATGCGAAATACCCGCTCGAAGTATATCGATTTTTAACCCAAGAATTGGGTGTGACTTATATTCAGTTTGCGCCGGTGGTAGAAGCCAACAACTTCCAAACAACCGCGCCGCAGTTTTGGAACGAACAGATGATCCCAACCAAAGGCAGTGATCTGGCTAAACCGGGGCATCCAATGTCGATTGTAACGGATTGGTCAGTCGATCCTGAAGACTGGGGACGCTTTTTAATGGCGACCTTTGAAGAGTGGGTGAATAACGATCTTGGCCGTGTGTTGGTTAATCTGTTTGAAACCGCGGTGGCGCAAGTAATGGGGAAACCGTCTCAGCTTTGCATGACGGCGGAGTTTTGTGGCAAAGGGTTGGCGATTGAGCACAATGGCGACGTGTTCAGTTGCGACCACTATGTGTATCCAGAATACAAACTCGCCAACATTCATGAACACTCACTGAATGAAATGGCCTTCTCTACAAGACAATATACTTTTGGCATGGCAAAACGCGATTCATTGCCGACGTATTGTAAGCAATGCCCTTACTTGCCTTATTGTTGGGGTGAGTGCCCCAAAAACCGTTTGATCAAAACGCCGAATGGTGAGAGTGGTCTAAACTATTTGTGTTCGGGAATCAAAATGTTCTTTGATTATGCGTTACCGATGTTGGTTGGTCTTGCACAACTTCTCCAATCTCAAGAACCGCAAAGATAACATAGTGAATATAACCTTAAGTTATTTCATTTGTTCTTATACTTAACTATCGAAAAGACGGCTTAAACCATTGAAAAGGTATCCTATGAACCACGCACAACAAGCGATAAAAGAACTCATCGAACAAACAGAAAAAAGCGTCATTGGACAAAGCCACGTGGTTCGAGCTTTAGTCATTGGGTTATTAACAAATGGGCATATTCTGCTAGAAGGTTTACCGGGAACGGCAAAAACACGTTCCGTAAAATCGTTGGCGAACTTGTTAAACACCAGTTTTGGTCGAATCCAGTTTACACCGGATCTTTTACCATCTGACGTGACGGGTACTGAGGTTTATCAAGAGCTGGATGGTAAGCCGCAACTCCATTTTCAGTCAGGGCCAATTTTTAACAGCATTGTACTTGCTGATGAGGTCAACCGTGCACCAGCCAAAGTACAAGCGGCACTGCTTGAAGCCATGGCCGAAGGCACAATCACGGTAGGCGATAAAACTCACGTATTGCCAGACTTATTTATGGTGCTTGCAACGCAAAACCCAGTAGAGCAAGAGGGCACGTACCCACTGCCAGAAGCGCAAATGGACCGCTTTATAATGAAGGTTACCGTCGATTATCCAGAAGATGACGCCGAACGTGACATCATTCGTTTGGTGCGCAGTGAAGAATTGGGTGCGGAAACCAGCAGCGAAATTGTTACGCCAAAACACATCGAGCCAGACGTGGTGCTAGAAGCGCGTCGTCAGTTACCAAACATCGTGGTATCAGACCTAGTGGAAAACTACATCGTTGCGTTAGTGATGGCGACTCGTAAGCCAGAGCGTTATGCCGATTCAAACTTAGCAAAATGGATTGAGATTGGCTCTAGTCCTCGTGCTTCCATCGCACTCGACAAATGCGCTCGTGCGTATGCGTGGATGCAAGGACGTGACCATGTGACTCCTGACGATGTGCGTGCCATGGTTCCGTCTGTATTGGGCCACCGTTTTTCTTTGACCTACGATGCACTAGCAGACGGAGTCGATCACCAACGAGTCGTACAAGAGCTGCTAGATTGTGTAGAAATTGGGTAAGTGGGAGGCATTATGGCTAAGCCAACTCTTGCGCCAAAATCACAGGGGATGGATCCTCGTTTGTACTGCGATTACGCTCGTTTAGTACGTCTTCAAGCACAAGCAGAATCATTCAGTTTACTTCCTCACCTAAAGGCGGGTAGCGTTCTCTCTGGCCGACACAATTCGTTGTTTCGCGGTCGTGGATTGAACTTCGAAGAGCTGCGCCATTACCAATTAGGTGATGATATTCGTAACCTTGATTGGAAAGTTACGATGCGTACGGGTAAGCCGCATGTACGCAGTTATACAGAAGAAAAAGATCGCAACGTAATCGTGTGTGTCGACCAGAGAAGCACAATGTTTTTTGCTTCGACGCAAGTAATGAAATCAGTTGTCGCGGCAGAGATCGCAGCGATGTGTGGGTGGCGAGTATTAAAAGATGGCGACCGAGTCGGTTTTGTCATCGCATCCCCGCAGGCGTTGTTTCACAGCAAGGCACAGCGTTCGCAAAACGATCTTCTGGCGCAACTTAAACGTCTCGCTAAAGCCAATAAATCGCTCAATGTGGACTCCCGCAACTCCGAAAAAGTAACGTTCAGTCAATGGATTGAGCTCATTAAACGCATGAAGCTCAAGCAATCCACTTTGATTTTTATCAGCGACTGGAGCGACTGCGAGGAGCACCATCTTGATCACCTTAAACAGCTGCAACAGCACAATGATGTTCTCGCAGTGATGGTTAGTGACCCATTAGAACAAACGTTACCAGACGATTTGGCAAAATCGAAATGGGTGGTTGGTGATGGGCAGTATCAACTCAATTTAGACAGCAAAGCAAAGGTAGAAGCCGCGAGCGCAAAGCTTGAGGCTCGAACCAGCTTACAGCGTCAATCACTCTCTCAACTTATGGCGATGAAACACCTTCCGCACATTGAACTCGATACGACTGGCGAGCACATTAAACAATTTCAAAAACTGGTAGGAGGGCGTTAAATGAGTGGTCTTCCTACGCCTCCGAGTACCTACATACTCAGAGAGTTACATGATGTGGCCGTGCCACCAAGCGTGAGTTGGTATCCGCAAACTATTGGCTGGAAAATTTTAGCGGCGGTTGCGCTCATTGCATTGGTGTATGTCGCGTATCGTTTGGCTCAACAGTGGTGGTGTAACCGCTACCGACAAGAAGCTCTGTTGGCGATTTCGCAAATCAAACCGAGCGACAAAGGCATGCCTAAAGCATTGTTCTCTGTGCTTAAAATTGTGTTGATTCATGTTGATAGCCGTAACGCGAAATTGTTTGATACCGCCTTTTTGCGCAAGCTCGATGCGCTATATCTGCAAACCGGAGATTCTCAAGCAAACTCGCAAGTGGTCTTTAACGATGAGCTTTCAAAGCGTTGGCTACAAAGTATTGTTGACCCAAGCGTTATGCTAACCAACGAAGAGCGAGTAACGCTTATTGCTCGTGCGAAAAACTGGGTGAGTGAACACCGTTGCGATGCTCAAAAAGGCACAACAAAGAAATCACCACTATTGAAACGCAAAGCAAATCAGGGAGGTCAACATGAATGATCTTCTTGTATCGCTAACTGGTTTGTCTGGTTTTGAATTTGCTCACCCACTGTGGTTTCTGATTTTGCCGTTGCCATTGGTGGTATACTACTTGGTGCCTGCATATCGCACTAAGCAAATGGCGATCAAAGTGCCGTTTTTTAGTCAGTTGGTGGAAGCGATTGGCGAGACGCCGTCAGAAGGTGCAAGCCAGTTAACCCCAAGCTGGTGGCAACGAGCAACGTTAATTCTCTCATGGCTTTTGGTGGTGTGTGCGATGGCAAAACCCACCGTGTTAGGCGAGCCTCAAGTTCGCGAGAGTTTAGGGCGCGATGTGATGGTGGTGGTGGATCTTTCGGGCTCCATGGCCGAGCCAGATTTCACCTCACGTACAGGCGAAAAAATTTCTCGTCTTGATGCGGCAAAAGAAGTGCTGTCGGAGTTTGTTCAGTCTCGTAAAGGTGACCGATTAGGCTTGGTGCTTTTTGGTGATGCTGCTTTCGTGCAAACGCCATTTACCGCAGACCAAAAAGTGTGGCTCGAACTGCTTAACCAAACCGATGTGGCAATGGCAGGGCAGAGTACCCATCTTGGTGATGCGATTGGCTTAGCGATTAAAGTTTTTGAGCAAAGCGATAAGTCGCGTAGTGCTTTAGAACAAGACCAAAACCGTGAAAAAGTCGCGATTGTATTAACCGATGGTAACGACACGGGCAGTTTTGTTGAACCGATTGATGCGGCGAAAGTTGCGAAAGCCAAAGGCGTGAGAGTACACGTCATTGCGATGGGCGATCCGGAAACGATAGGTGAAACCGCGTTGGATATGGACACGATTCATCGCATTGCGAAAGAATCCGGCGGTGAAGCGTTTGAAGCACTCAACCGTGATGAACTATCGGCTGCCTACGACGAAATTGGCAAACTGGAACCTCAACTTTACGAAAGCACTACATACCGCCCAAAACAAAGCCTTCATCATTACTTGATGGCGTTAGTGGTCATCATGCATTTGCTCGCGTTCAGCGTCGCAACACTCAAAAGAAGGGCTGTTACACGATCATCATTAGGAGAGGGCGATGTTTGATTCTCTTAGTTGGACGCAATTCTTTACGCAGTTTCATTTTATTCGACCACAGTGGTTACTGGCTTTGGTCCCCATGTTTTTCTTGGTGTGGTTACGCTGGCGAGAAGAAAGCAAGCCAAGCTGGAAGGATATTCTGCCCGAACATTTACGCAATGCTTTGACGATAGGTGAGCGAGGCTGGCGTAAGCAACTGCCGCTTAAGCTCTTGATGCTGATTGTGTTCATCGCCATTGTGATTTGTGCAGGCCCAACGTGGCAACGTGAATCTTCCCCCTTTGGCGAAGATAAAGCCTCTATGCTTGTGGTGCTTGATAACAGTGACTCGATGCTGCAAAAAGATCTCCCACCAAGCCGCCTTGAGCGTTCCAAACAGAAAATACGCGATTTGCTAGCCGCGCGAAAAGGCGGAAAAACGGGTTTAGTCGTGTTCGCGGGCAGTGCTCATGTCGCGATGCCTATAACTCAAGACAGCAAAGTATTTGACCCGTTTTTGGCGGCCATTACGCCAGAAATTATGCCCGTGCAAGGTAAGCTTGCCGAAAAAGCATTGCCGTTAATTGACCAACAATTGCAAGGTCAACCAGGCTCCACTGTTCTGTTGGTGAGTGATGGCGTTAATCCAGCCACGATTGAGCAATACCAAGCGTATTTCTCGGGCAAACCTTATCAACTGTTAATTCTTGCGGCAGGGAATGCTGACATTGTGAGTAACAACCCAATGGATTTGGATTCTCTACAAGAACTGGCTAGTCAGGCTAACGGTCGATTGGTGGAAGTGACCGTCGATAATAGTGATATCGAGCAACTGAATCGATACGTTGAGCGCAATATGCAGCTTAATGGCGAATCTTCAATGCCTTGGAAAGACATGGGGTATCAAATTCTGTTCCCAATCGCGCTGATCATGATGCTGTGGTTTAGAAAAGGGTGGTTAGTGCAGTGGTGCGTGATTGTAATGGTGAGCGGCACGTTATTGATGCCAACAAGTGCATTGGCCGAGAACATTTCAGTTAAAGCCGAGCAGCCACAAGTTGTGCAAAAAGTGACGGCTTTCGACAAGGTGGCGCAATGGTGGTGGGATTTGTGGCTAACGCCAGATCAACAAGGACAGCGTTTGTTCAACCAACAAGCGTATTTAGAAGCTGCAAAACACTTTGTCGATCCATTACGTAAAGGCACGGCGTACTACTACGCTAGCGAGTTTGAGCTCGCGCACAGTGCGTTTTTGGAAATGCAAAACGACCCGTCCGAAGAGGTTCGAGATTACGGTCTTTATAATGCGGCGAGTGCATTGGCGCGTCAGCGTGAATATTTGGCTGCACGTGACTTGTTAAAATCCCTAGCCAACAAGCCAACGTTGAGCGAGAGGCTAAGACCGGATGTTGAGCATAACTTGAAAGTGATTGGTGGTATTGTAGAGGACATCAACCGGATGAGTGAGAGTCAGGCAGGAACAGAGCAAGAAGCATCAACCGAGCTAGGTGATAACCCTCAAACCGCAGAAGGGGCGGATGAAAAAACGTCAGCGGAGTTGATGATTAAAGAGACGTTAAATGCAGACGACATCATAGGTAGCCAAGAATTAGCCGACAAATGGTTAAAGCGAGTCGAAGCGGATCCTAAATACTTCTTAAATGCGAAGTTTCAGATTCAATTGCGTTCAATAGAAACCGGAGAATCAACCTCTACTGCGAGCGAAAATACAGAGGAGGCGGTGCAATGATGAAAAGTCACCGTTTTACGCCCTTTGCTTTACCCTTGTGGGTAGTTATCTGTTTCGGTTTCCTCCTGAGTAGTAGTGTGTTAGCTCAAGATATTCGTGACGTTCAACGAGAGCATGGTGTAGAGTTACAAGCGTGGGTTGGTCAACAACCAACGGCTGGAGAGAAGCGTAAAACACCAAGCTTTAGCGTCAATGAGCAAGTTATTTTAACCATCGAAGTGGCAACGCCGCGTTGGTTTACGGGTGGTACGAGAATTGGCAATATTGAAATGCCCAATGTTATCGCCAAACAGCGTAATCAACTAGCAACCAACTTTACTGAGCAAAAAGAGGGACAAACTTGGTCGCGTCAACGATGGGAAGTGACTTTGTATCCTCAAGCTTCTGGTGATTTTGTGATTCCACCTGTCGCAGTGGGCGTTCAGGTGTCTGCGCCGGACGGCGAGAAGGTGTCAGGCACACTTTACACGCAGCCGATTAAGTTCAAAACCGTCTTGCCATCGGGCCTGCTGAGTGGTGAGACACCTTGGTTTTCTGCAACAGATGTAGAGGTAAAGCAAGAGTGGGATACCTCCACTGAGTCACTCAAAGTTGGGGATGCAATCACGCGTAAAATCACCATTTCGGCTCAAGATTCACTATCTGTATTGCTACCAGACTTGTTGAAAGGAGAATCAACAACCCGTTATCAAGCGTATCCTCAACCCCACCGTTTGACAGATACGCAAACACGTGGTGATTACCAGTCAACACGCACAGAAGAGAGCGTGTACGTGATTCAACAAGGTGGTGAATTAACCCTGCCAGATTATGAGTTCCGTTGGTGGAACAGTAAGACTCAGCAAGTGGAAACGGTGATGTTAGAGGGCAAAACTTTTGCCGCGAAGCACACGTTGAAGTCCTTTATCAGAACGTACTTTGCATGGATTGTTTCCACGCTTGTGTTGCTGGGTTTTGTGATTATTTCATTGGTAGCCATTAAACGTTACTACCGCAACAGACCGACACCAGCATGGCTGACGTTCCACCGTTTGTTAAAGGCTAAACGTTGGTCTGAAGCAAGGACCATATTGTACAAACAATTGCGTTTAAATACGGCCGAGCTAGAAATGACCAAAGCCGATACGAGTGAATCGTGGCAAAAAAGTGCGTCGCGAATGCAAAATGGTGAAAATAGCGCTCATTTACTGAAGTCGATGTGGCGCAAAGTCCAGACCAAACAAAAACGCTTTAAATTCCGTATTCCGCGAGCGTTACCAGAACTGGACAAAGTCATTGGAAGAGATGGCAATGAATAAAACGGGGCGCTAATATAGCGCCTCGTTTTTATTAGATAATAGAGTTCAAATGAGCCAAGAGTTTATGCGCCGCGCATTGGAAGTGTCCAAAAATGCGCTTCCTGAATGTCAACCCAACCCGCCGGTTGGCTGCGTGTTAGTGAAAGACAATCAAATCGTTTCTGAAGGTCATACTCAAGCGATTGGTGGCAGTCACGCGGAAGTGGAAGCGCTGAATGCGTATCAAGGCTCGTTAGAATCGGTGACGGCATACGTTACGCTGGAACCGTGTTCGTTTGTTGGTCGCACGCCAGCTTGCGCGGTGACATTAGTCAAATCCGGCATAAGCAAAGTCGTCGTAGCCATATTGGACCCCGACCCGCGCAACAGTGGTCGAGGTATCGAGATTCTAAAACAAGCAGGTATAGAGGTAGAAACTGGTTTATGCGGCGAGGAAGTCAGCGAGTTTCTTACCCCTTACCTAGGCAAAGCCTAAGTCAAGCTTTACGTTGCACTACGGTGCCAGTTTATGTAGTGAATGAAGTGCGTCAAAATTGAGTTAAAACTCGTTAAAACAAGCGATACCGCCCATTTATTGCACTTGGCTGCGTGAACGATCATGCTGTTAGATTAAAATAGAGAAAGTGACTTTTGAAAAATTTAATAGCATGAAACCGACCGACCTTAATCTTATTCCCATTTTCACTGCCATCTATGAAGAGCGTAACTTGTCTCGGGCGGCGGCGCGTTTAAACATCACCCAGCCTGCGGTGAGTAAAGCGCTTGCAAGGCTACGTGATATCTACGATGACCCATTGTTTCATCGTTGCGTTAAAGGTGTCGAGCCTACCTCGTTTGCGATGGATATTTATCCTGCTCTTCTAGCTTCAGTACAAAATTTCACTTCGACATTATCGGCCTCTAGTGAGTTTGACCCTAAAGTGTCGAATAGAGTGTTTTCTATTGCCTGTGTGTCCGTTGCAAGCTTTGAGTTGCTACCTCAAGTCATGAAACAAATCCGTGTGTCGGCGCCAAATGTTGCATTAGAAGTACATCCGCTTTTTACGGAAGATTTTGAAAGTGATCTGCGGTTACAACGATACGATTTGATCATTGATATCACACCAAGAGCAAGAACGGTGTTAAAACTGGAAACTGTACTTACGGAGCGTTTGGTGGTGGTATGTAGCGAAGCGCATCCACGCCTGAATGACGAGATTACGGCTGAACAATTTTTTGAAGAAGAACACGTAGTGGTTTCGCAGTGGCAGAGTCGTAAGAGCTTGTTAAACGCCGATGACATTGTCGACTTGGATAAGAGAAAGATTAAGTATCGAGCCTCAGGCGTACTAGAAATGCTCCCAATTATTTGTGGTAGTGAATACATTGGTTTAATGCCAGAGTCGATGATCAACTTGTTCAATAACACCTATCATGTTAAATCTTTATCAATGCCATTTGATGAACAAATGTATGAGCTTTGTACAATCTGGCATCCTAGTCGCACAAACGACAGCGCCCATCAGTGGTTGCGTTCACAGATTAAGCAAGCAGGAAAAGTCATCAACCAATAGGAAGTGCAATGAAAAAGACAATACGTGCCATCCTTAACGGAAAAAAAGCTGGGAATCCAGAGTTAAGAGATGCAATCATGAAAATGAGAGACAAAGGCATCGACGTACAGGTGCGTGTGACGTGGGAATCTCAAGACATGCCACGGCTAGTAAAAGAAGCGGTTGCTGAAGGCATTGAACGTATTGTTGTCGCTGGTGGCGATGGGACCGTCAATGAGGCGGCTTCTGCGATTATTCAAATTGACAAAGAAAAACGCCCTGAGTTAGCCATTATTCCCCTTGGTACCGCCAATGACTTTGCTACCTCTATTCAAGTACCTAATTCCATTAAGGCGTCTTTATCTCTTGCTGTTGAGGGGCAGTCCGCTTTGGTCGATTGCGTCAAAGCGAACGATCGCTGCTTTATTAACGTGGCAACAGCAGGGTTTGGCGCAGAAGTTACAGCAGAAACGCCTGTTGAACTCAAAAACTTTCTTGGCGGTGGAGCTTACACGCTAACTGGTGTTGTAAAAGCACTTGGCTTTAAACCATATGACGGAACAATAACGATTGAAGGTGGTGCGTATCAGGGAGAAATGTTGCTCGGTGCGTTTTGTAATGGGCGCCTTGCTGGAGGTGGGCAAGAGTTAGCTCCAAAAGCGATGATTAATGATGGGCTGATGGATCTAACATTGGTGCGCCCATTTTTACCTCATGAGCTGCCTAAAGTAATCGACGAGATCAATAACCCGAGTGAGAAAGGAGAGTTTGTGAAGTACACAAGAGCAAGCTGGTTGGAGATAGACTTCCCGAATCCATTGCCTCTTAATTTAGATGGAGAACCTTATCATTCGAGAACCATTAGATTTGATGTTCAGCCTAAGAGTATACGATTAGTCGTACCGCAAGATTGTCCTTGCTTGACTAGCTAAACGAGCGTTTTCCATGATTATTGCGTAACACAGCCACTAAAATGTGGCTGTGTTATTTGTGTTGAGGTATCAGTCAGCTTCTTAACGTTTTTGAATTGTCTCAACGTCTATCTGCGTAGTTGTCCAATCTGCGTCAACCTCTCCTCGAATCATTACGGTATCTTTTGGTGTCACTTCTTGACCCATCCAATCTTCGTTGTCGATCTCTACTTCGATCTCACCAGTGTTGTCTTTGAACAAGTAAGTCTCGTTACCAAATGATTGAACAATATGCCCGGTTAGCACTACAGCGCTGTCGTCGGTTGCGTTGCGCGCCTCTTTCACCGTATTGATTGCACTGACTTCTGGACCATTAAACGCGGCGAAAACCGAGCTTGAAAGTAGGGCAAGCATGGATGTTAACAATACTCTTTTCATTATCATCTCCTTATATTAGAAGTAATAAGTTGTGCCTACGTTAAAGGATGCAGTGTTCGCGTATCGGTCTAGTTGATATTTTGCGTTTACACCTATGGTGAGCTGCGGGAAAATTCTGTATTCCGCACCCACTGAGAACATTGCGCCTAGCTCGTTGTTTTTCTCCGCGCTATGGAAAAGCGTGTTGGTCATTTCCACATCGTCGTTCGTGACAAGTTCGTATTCTTGATGTTTAGAAACCTTGGCGTTGTATTCCGTGTACGTTAGACCCGCTTTGAATTTTGTTGTCCATTTATCATTTAATGCATAGTTAAACACAGGAGCCAACGACACTTGCTTGGCTTTGATTGACGCATCCCAATCCATTTCATGATGGTAATCTTTGCCATCGATTGACTTGATACCTAGGTTTTTTGAACGACTATCATCAAGGTCAAACTGGCTGTAACCCAGTTCCAATGCCCAGTTGTCATTAAATGCGTAACCGACAAAGCCTGAGAAAATACCGTCTTCAAGCTCAGGGTTGAGTGTTACGTTGTCAGTTGAAAAGTGAGGTTCCAAATCATGGTCAGTGGTGCCTAGTCCATATTCCAGACCTACATAAGGAGCCGCAGATACCGAAACTGAGCAGGTAACAAGTAACGCAAGAAGTGTTTTGTTCATTTTATTTTGCCTCTTCAAATCAACTTAGTGAGTAGAAGCGCATTTTGTGTGAAGAAGCGTGAAGCGATCGTGAAGAAACGAAAAAATGTTTAGAAAAAAGAGCAAGGGGCGATAACCGAGGGGCGGTTTGAGTGAACAAACACCAAGCTCTTTATATAGAGTAAGTTAAGTTGCTGCGACGTAACACACCGCAAACGGGACATTAAGGCGAGTAAACTCTTTGATCCAACGCCATTGGTTATCCTGGAGTTTATCGCCAGGGCCTTTCACTTCAATCCACTCGAACTCGTTTTCTTTAAAAGCAATGAGATCCGGCATCCCATTACGGTAAAGCTTAAGGTCGCTCAATTGTATTTTGAACAGCGCCATCAGCATATTGGTTGGGATAGTGTTGAGTGCTGTTTCGAGTAGCTCTTTACTTATTAAATTCCAATGTACAAATGGATTACTGATGCCAAACTTCTCATCGTATTTTGTCAATAACATCTGGGTGTTGCCCGCTTCTAGTTCGGCAAAAGCGGTGTCTATCAAAGCTTGGCGCTTGGTAACAAAATCCGAGTGATATAAATCTAAAGGACGGTGTTGATAAGCGTTAATGAATACCCCTTCAATAGGAGCAAAAATCGCATCCCAAAAAGTGAGACCAAGTAATGCATTAAGCAGTGCATTTTCGGCGTAAAATACAGTCCAGCCTAAGGACTCAAAATACGCTTTGCTGGCGAGTTCGACTCTCTGTTGAGATAAATCCAGTTCAAGGCGGTATTCCGTACAGGTTGGCTTCGTCACTCTTGGCACTTTCTCGCCTTGTTTTCGTTTTAACCGTTGCTCAAGTTTTTGTGCAACTTCGATCTCAGACACATCGATCGGTGAGTTAAGCATATCTGTGACAATGTCACAAAATAAATCATCATGGTTTAATTTGTCATAGATACGTGCGCGTCGTTCTCGGCTCGGTGTGAGTTGAGTTTGGCCAAATAGATATAGGGCGGTCTCTAGATCATTAAGCCGTTCGTAATCACGTGCTATGTCATTCAACATGTGCTCGCGTTTACGATCTACGTAACGGTGTTTAACGGGCTGAGGCATTGCCTCAATTAATAAGTCGAGATTGGCTTTGTCTTTTCGGTCAAATTGCCAGTACAGGTTGGCCAACTGGCTCAGTTCAATTAAACGGTCTATTTGCTCACGTGAATCAAAGAAACGGCGCACTTTACTCAATTGATATTGCTCGAACTGATGCAAACCTAAGTCATCAAGCACAAACTGACTTAAGTCTTGATGGGTGTTGGCAAAAAACAGAGTGAGCAACACGTCGATCATATGAGCTGAATTGAGTTTGACGATCGTAAACTCAAGCTTCTCTGTACGATCAAATTCCGCATTACTCAAACGTTCGACAAGGGCGTCTTTCTTGAGTGATTTCGGCAGTTCGGGATAAAGCGCAGAGATTTCTGGTTTGGTCAGTAAATTGGCCGCTAACTCTTGATGAGAAAGGGGAGGGGAAAGGGCTACAAACTCATGTTGACTCAATTCTGCCAGTGCTTCATTGATAGAAGGTATTTCTTGATAACTCAGCTTATCACTTCGAAACCAACATCCCTTTCGGCTATATAAACGCACCAAAAGGCACTGGGCGTGTTTGCTCAAAGAATCAAACGAGCAAAGCCATGCGTGTTCTTCCTTGGTTAGTAAATCGCTGTACCAAGTTACTGCGTGATGAGTCAGCTTAAAGAAGTTCTCTAGATAGTAGTCTGGTGCTAGTTCGATAGGGCTTTCCATAAACGACCGATAACAAAAAAGGCTTAACCCATAGGTTAAGCCTTTTTGCTATCAAATCAATTCGCAATTATGCGTTTTTTAGCTGTGCTACTTTCGCTTCAGACAATGGCTTAGTGATGAACGCTAGTACGATACATACTGCCATCATTGCTGAAGAAATTGTGTAAGCCAAGGTGTAGCCGTCGCCATTTGTCATCGAGAAACCAACAACCGCTGCGCCGATTGCACCACCGATACCCCATGCTGTGTAAAGCACGCCGTAGTTAGTGCCGTAGTTTTTCAGACCGTAGAACTCAGCCGTTAGAGTAGGAAATACCGCTAGAAGTGTGCCGTAACCTACCGCTGCGATTGCTGTACCGATGATCAGTGTAAACTCAGAGTCGAACGTCGCGAACAGCACCATGTTTACGCCTTGTAGAACGAACGCGAGTAGAAGCGTACGAACACCGCCGATTTTATCTGCAAGCATACCCGCGGCAACACGACCGCCAGAGTTGAATACAGCAAGAATAGACGCTAGGTAAACCGCGTTTGGCAAGTTTGCTTGAACGCTTGCGATTGTCGTGATGTTACCGATGATCATTAGACCAACAGAAGCTGCAAACGCGTACATGATCCATAGAGAGTAGAACTGTGGCGTTTTCAACATTGCTTTCCAAGTTAAGTCATCTGACTTTTTCACCGCTTTAGGTGCTTGGCCTTCTTTTACTTTAGGCTCCGCAGGTGTGTAGTCTGCTGGTGGGTTGTTGATGGTTGCTGCAAGAGGAACCGCAATCGCTAGGATACCAACACCAAGAATCATAAAGCTAGTTTGAATGCCCATGCTGTCTATTAGCGCAGAAGTTACTGGCGCAAGGTAAATAGCCGCTAGACCAAAACCTGCCGCAATAATGCCGTTAACCATACCTTTCTTCGAAGCGTGGAACCACTTCATCGCAGAAGGTGATAGGCATGCGTAACCAAAGCCGATACCTGCACCTGTGATCACACCGAAGGTAATGTTCAACATTAGTGGAGAGTTCACAAAGCCAGAAGCGATCATGCCCAGACCTGTAAGAACAGTACCTAGGATAAGGATCATTCGAGGGCCCATGCGGTCTTGAAGAATACCTGCAATAAGAAGACAGATAGAGAAAGTGATGGTTGCAGTTGCGTAAGGTGCAGAAGCTTCTGCAGCACTCCAGCCTGATTCAGTTACCAGTGCCTTGTTGAATACACTCCAAGCATACAGGATGCCAAGACAAAGGTTGATACAGAACCCTGCTAACAGGATGCGCATAGCTTTATCAATCTTGCTCATTTTTATTCTCAGTTTTTCCTCTTATTGGCAATGCCGCAAAGAAGGTTGGTTTAAAGATGTTTTTTCTCAAAATTAGTTTGCGTTTTTCAACGTTTAACGCAATGAGCTCGGATTATAACCAATAAATATGTGATTGGAATCTCTTTTTACGGTTACTGATAAAATAATTTGCAACATTAAAAGTGGATGTGAATTCATGGTTTTGTATGTAGTAAGAACGTTGTAAAAAAGTGATATTTTTTGTTCGCTAATAACGAATGATGAGTCAAGACAGAGAGGTTTTACGCTGTTGAGTGCACAGTTCACATTTCAAATAAAAAATTTCAAAATGTTTCCATGTTAACCATCTGTAACAAAAATGGCGAATTTATCATCTAACTGTCGTAAGTATCAGATGCAAAGGGTTTCTTGATTTTTAATTGTTAACCTTTTGTAATAATTGAAGCTGATTAGCTTTTATGTTCATTAAATGAGCAAAAAAGTAACTTGTAATTGCTGATTTTAGGCGCAGAATATAGTGAAAAATGAGTTTTCATTTATGAAGGGATGCTTTTTAGATTTGTTGTGAGGTGACTTATGAAACTGTTCCTATTACTCATGGCTTCGGTATCCGCTGGTATCGCATCAGCAGACCACATCCATTCATTTATGTTGGGCTTATCTATTGCTTCTTTAGCGGTAGGTAGCTGTTATTTCTTCGCATTTCGCAGCTCGCGCTTTCCACAGCTTGCTTTATTCCTACTCATTTGCGGTATGCTTTCTAAGTTGACGATAACCGTAGTCGGTGTGATGTGGGGAATGTCCGCGGAATTAATCACGTCTCCAATCGTATTCGCACTTTCATATTTATTCTTTTCGCTTGCCGTTACCTACTTATGGTTTAGCTACAGAGAGAGCATCACTAAGATTCCTGACCGATTTAAGTCAGCGTAAATCAACACATTAGAATAAAAAAAACGCCAGCACATTTGCTGGCGTTTTTAATTAAACGTAATTTTGTTCGGATATTGCTTTTAGTTTGATCGTGGCAATACCGTTAGGCACTCATTGGAACAAGCACCATAGTACCAATAATCACCGTGATAAGGCCTGCTAGAACTGGAACGGATGTGCGTTTTACAACCTCAAACGGGCTGATGTTTGCCATACCTGATGTCGCAACGATTACGCCAGATACTGGTGAGATAGTACGGCCTAGGTTTGATGCTTGAAGCATCGGGATAATTAGGAAAGCAGGGTTTAATCCCATTTTCGCAGCCAAAGATGGTGCTAACTCCACGAACGCATAAAAAGGCGCGTTACCCGAACCCGTTGCAATTGCTGCTGCAACTGTCAATGCAGTTAGAATAAGCATTAAAGCAACGCCGCCTGCACCAGCATTATCTGCTAGATGAAGTAGGTTATCGATAGCTCCGATAGACATCAGACCTTGTGCAAAAACCCCTGCGGCAACCAAAAGCATCACAACGCCTTTGAACGCGTCAGCCATGCCTGCGTAACAAGAATCTAAATCTTCTAGTGATTTCTTACCATCGAACTTATTTACAACATAATGGATCAGAGCTCCAAGGAAAATCGAACCAACCACAATAGTGTAGATGTCTAGACTAAGTCCTGGAATGGTACGACCGTTGAATAGGAAAACGCCGATGATAGGTAGAAAAGGAAGAGCTGCATAAAACGCTGGTGCGTCAGCTTTGATCTCTGATACATCAATTTTTTCCATTGGTGTATTTTCTTTCTTATCTAAGTATTTGTTCCAGAAGAACGCTGCCGCTGCCATGACGATGATTGCGCAAATAGAAACAGGCAACACAGTTTGTACCGCAAACACATCAAGCTCTAAACCAGACTTTTCTGCTGCGATAACAACATCACCAGAAGTAGGAGAAAGGATGATTGCCGCTGGAGAGGCACACACTGCAACGGCTGCTGGACGAGAAATGCCCATCGCGACCATCATTGGGAATAATGTCGCCATTAATAGTACGCCAAGGCCTGTTGCAGAACTTACCGCAAGAGACATTAAACACGCCACAATGTAAGCCGCTACCAAAAGGACGTAAGGAGACTTGATGACAGAAAGCGGTTTAGAGAACTGTTTCACTACCACGTTGTTCGCGCCGATATGAGTCATGTATGACGCAAAACCACAAAGCAGCATGATTTGCATACCAAGACCGCCACCGCGGTATTGAAGCATGTATTTCACGTATTCAAGCGCATCTGTCACCATGTTACCAGTTGAGGTGATTTTTGACGGCAGCACGTCGTGCCCCAAAACGCCAGTCATAAGAAGTAAAGCAATACCAGCGGTCAGTAACACGCCCGCAGCTTTATAGCCTTTGACAATAAAGTAACCCACCGCAATGGTAACCACTAAGCCAATTAAGAGCTCTAACATAGGGATCTCCGAATGTTATGTAAAAAAGAAAGAAACTGTTTCAGTTTATGACAAGGAATTTACAGAATTCTTAGCTGTGGCACGAGACAAATATGAGGCTTGCATGATCTGAGACAAATAATAATTTAATAAATAATTTCGTTAGATTGTATTGTTGGAATTTGGTTTTCTAAGTGTTATGTGCTGGTTTGAAGCTATTTATAGGAAGGAAAATATGACTAGGAAAGTGAATGAATAATGAGTGAATTGATTCACAATAGGAAAAAGACTTTACTCAATAAGCAATTATTGGAAAACACTCTTCACAACAAAAAAGCTTCGCCGAAGCGAAGCTAAGTAATCGTAAGAATGAGGATAAACTATGCGTATCGACGAACCATAAGGTTCCAACTACGTTGCTGCCGTTCGAACTCTGCTTTAATTTGCTGGTACTTCATTTTCGTTACAGAACATTCGTATTTTTTTACCACACTGGCAGTTTTGGCACCGAGTACTTCTTTGCGCATCTCGTAGTATTCCTGCATGTGATGAACTAGAGTATCAAACTCGTGCTGTAGTTGATCGAGGATCGTTTGCGTGTTCGGTTTCGATTCTAGCTTTTCTCTTGCTTTCTTCAAAAGTTGACTCGCACGGGCTTTTTCAATTCTAAATGTAGGCGTTGTGCGCAACTTAGATGTGAGTCCTAGCCAAGAACATGACTTTATCAACCACTTCGTTGGGTCGTAATGCCACCAATACACGCCATTGCGATAGTCATTCTCGAAAATATGATGGAAATTATGGTAACCCTCTCCAAATGTGAAAAAGGCGAGTACACCATTATCGCGAGCAGTGTTTTTGTCTGTGAAAGTTTGCTTACCCCAAATATGTGCGAGGGAGTTAATGAAAAAAGTCGTATGGTGACTCATAAAGAGTCGAGCCGCACCAACGACCAATAACATCCCCCAGATATCACCGTAGATCAGTCCGAGCATGACTGGGAAACCAATATTAGTCAGTAGGGCAAGTGGAACATAATACTTATGCTGCCACATGACGATTTTGTCGCGCTTTAGGTCACGGCAGTTTGTATATTCGTTTTCCTTTGACTTATTGTAATCACGTAACATCCACCCAATGTGAGAATACCAAAAACCCCGCTTGGCTGAGTACGGATCTTTATCGTTATTGTCGACATGTTTGTGATGCACACGATGATCAGAAGACCAATGTAATGCACTATTTTGCAAAGAAAATGCTCCTCCAATCGCAAAAATGGCGCGCAAAATAGGATGAGCTTCGTATGTTTTGTGGCTCCAGAGACGATGATAGCCTGCTGTAATAGAAAGGTTAGTAAAACTAAATGCAATCACTCCCCAAATTAGATGTTCCCAACCCAGCCCAAAATGATATGCATACCAAGGCATTACAATAAAAGTCAGAACAAAACTGGCAGAAAATATTAATGTATTCAACCAGATAACAGGTGGTTTGTTTTGAGTCACAGGTGTATCCCTAACTTTGAGCTAACAACTGTTCGCCAGAATATCAGCGTACACATGTAAGTCAAATTAAAGTTAGACAAATGTGACTATTCCTTTGGGTGTAGATTAAGGAACTTGATGGGATATTTTGCTTTTAATTGAATAATGAGTAGTATTAAAAAATGAGCTCTGGCTTAAGGTGTATAAAATCTGCCAAGAAACAAGTGTTATAAAGGTGGAATATACCGAGACTCTATAAAGAAGCAAAAATGTAAGAAAATAGGAATACGTAATGGATTTACGATTAGCGGAATATAAGGACTACGAGCGCATTGCGCATCTTCATGCGGATAGCTGGAAGCGTCATTACCGTGGCATTCTTAGTGATAACTATCTTGAGAAAGAAGCGATTGACGACAAACTACTGATTTGGCAAACCCGTTTGACCAACCCACCATTCAATCAGCACATTGTCTTGGCGGAGGAGGGAGGTTTGCTACTTGGCTTTGTTTGTGTGTTCGGCAACCATGATTTCGAGCGTGGAACCTTTATTGACGCATTGCATGTTGATGACAGTTACCGTGGTCGTGGGATTGGTAAGCAGCTATTACTTGCTGTCGCCGAATGGCAACAGCAGTACTTTAAAGACACAGGTCTTTATTTAGAAGTTGTGTCGCAAAACATTTCTGCGATTGAATTCTATCGCCACATTGGTGGACAAGAGGATCAAGAGCGAACTTGGCGCGCACCTGATGGCAAAGAGGTGTTAGAAAAAGTATTCCGTTGGAAGAACGCCCAGTCATTAGTTAGTGGGATTGAGGAAAACGTGATTTACTCCTAACCTAGCGTTCTAAAACATTAGATAAGAGCAGTCTCAACACTGCTCTTTTTTGTTTATGCACCCTAAGGTTATGTTTTATTACAAGCTTTCTAGAAGTTAACCCCCATGGCTTTTAGTTCGAGCTCACATTGCTGAGCATTTTCAAACTGAATAGCAGCCATGCCAACTGCTCGGGCACCTTCAACATTGTAAGGCATGTCATCAAGAAATACTGTCTCTTCGGGGTTAAGCTGATACTTTGAAAGTAGAGTTTGGTAGATCTCCGCTTGTGGTTTTAGTAATTGAACTTCAGAAGAGATGATTGCTCCATCAAACAGTGGCCAAAACTCATAGGTAGTACGAAGATATTCCACAATTTCGTTGATGTTGTCTGTGAGCGCATATACGCCATATCCGGCACTTTTTACTCGTTTTAACAGCTCTATACTGCCGTAAAGTAGTATTTGAGTGTGTTTTACATAATAAAAGAAGCGGTCCATTTCTTCCGTCGTTACTTGGTGTTCACGTTGATAACGCTGTTTTGCTTCCCTTTCGGAGATCGTCCCTTTATTTAAATCTTTCCAGATTTGTGATGAAAATAGCATCTGAGCCATTTTCTCTGACTCTACGGAACCACCAAATGTTAAGCGAACGATTTCTACTGGAGACCAGCGTACCAATACATTACCTACATCAAAAATGACATTTTTTATCTGGAAAGAATTCATGACACACCCCAAGCCAATTGTTTGTCACCGCGGTATATGCGGTGAGTGCTGTTTTTAAATCGTTGGAAAGCCGTGCCAAAGGCGCGACTTAAGTTTCTAGAACAAAATGAGATTAACATCCAATTGGATACAGAGCGATTATCGCAAAATTACACTAAACTATATGCAACTTTGTTTATTTGGTTGTAAATCAAGTGCAGCTGTCTTAAAAGATTGAAACTAAAGATAAGTATTGCGAGCTGTTTACGTCATTTCGCGCTGCTTATAAATGATGATTAATATATAATTAGTTAATAATAAAATAATAAAATGATAAAAGTGAATCAAAATCACATTGTTGTGCGTCAGGCGGAGTAAGCAAAACAGATTATATGGACTCGATACGTAAGGTTTATCAATATGCAGAACCAAACCTAACTCTCGTTGGCTGGATGGGGTTTCTTGGCTTTCCGCTGTACTACTTTGTCTGGGAGTTTGCCTTTCCACAGGCTTATGAAAATTTACCTCTTAGATTGTTTTGCTCGTTATTGTTTTTCGGCATCATTTTTAGAAACCGCTTATCATCGACTTGGAGAGATTATGTTCCTATTTACTACCAAGTGACGATAACGCTGTGCTTACCGTTTTTCTTTTTTTATATGTTACTGATGAATGACTGGTCCAATGTATGGGTTATGTCGTTTATGTCTGCAATTTTCTTACACATTTTACTGGTTCATGTTACTAGGGTCATGTTTGCTCAAACCTTTGCTGGGATAGGTTTAGCAACATTCTTCGCTTGGCTTGCAAAAGGGTTCCATCTTGACTTGACCATGGATTGGACTCATGTGCCAATCTTTCTGTTTATTTATGTCTTCGGTAATTTGTTCTATTTTCGTAACCAAGTTGAACATGAAGCGAAAGTCTCGCTGGCAAAATCATTCGGGGCAGGGATTGCACATGAAATGCGTAACCCGTTGAGTGGGCTTTGCACTTCAATAGATGTTATCCAGTCGATCTTGCCCAACATGAAAGAGGCAGGAAAAGAGCAGTACGTCATGAGTGTAGAGGATGTCACCTTATTACGTGAAGTGAGTCAGGATGCAATGAACATTATCCAATCGGGTAATGAAACCATCGATTTATTGCTAACTTCGATTGATGAAAATCGAGTTTCTCGTTCTAGCTTCAAAAAATATTCAGTTCACTCGGTCGTTGAACAGGCAATTGAAAGCTTCAGTTATAAACGTGCCACTGATCGATTTGCCATATCGCTGGATGCGAGAAGTGAGTTTGAGTTTCTAGGTAGTGATACGTTACTTAAATACGTTATGTATAACCTCTTCAAGAATGCCTTCCATCACCGTAAATCTGAAGATTTTCACATACATATATCCATGATAAGTTCAGAACGCTTTAATCAAATTGTTGTAACCGATAATGGTGCTGGCATTGCTCCTGATGTTCTACGCAATATCTTTCAAGACTTTTACACCACTGGCAAATCAGGAAGTTATGGTTTGGGTCTACCGTTTTGTAAAAAAGTCATGCGTTCATTTGGGGGGAACATTGAGTGTCAATCTCAGTTAGGGGAGTGGTCTCAATTTACATTAACTTTCCCACTAACGACATCTGATACCGTTACTGAAATAAAAAACGATCTGACTAAACTCAAAACCATTCTAACGGTGACTAGCCAAGATATCTTGGTGTCTAAAGTAACAGATATTAGCCGTTTTATGGGCTTTGATTCAACGATTTTAGATGCCAACCAAGTACTCAAAAAGAAAGAGTACGAGTTCGAATTCGATCTGATTTTTATCGATCTTGAGAGCTTAGAGCCAAGAGCAAACCAGTTGGATAGATTAGAATCTCTCTTGTCTTTCACTGAAGCACGCATCGTTTATCTTTTTGAGCATCATCCGACTCAGAGAGCACGTAAGGCTGCATATGAACCTATTTGGATCGAAACGCAAGCCTGGTTATTGAATACTAAACCAACTATTGAGCGTCTCTTATATGATTCAAGCTATGTATCGACACCAACGGCCTCGGTGACGTTAGATAGTTCAAATAAGCGCACAATTATGGTCGTGGATGATAATGAATCTTTGCGTAAATTCACGGCAATGTTACTTGAAAAGCAAGGCTTTGAAGTGATTCAGAAAGAAGACGGGCAGCAGGCTCTGGATACACTAGAGCAAGAAGATGTTGATCTCATTCTGATGGATATCGAAATGCCAATTATGGATGGTGTAGAAGCGTCTAGGCGAATTAGAAGCTCGGATAAAAACTATGCGTCGGTACCTATTATTGCACATACAGGGGATAGTTCACCTGTCACGTTGGACAAAATTGGGTCTTCGGGTATGTCTGACTTCATCGTAAAACCGGCGGATAAAAATCGCTTGTTCGATAAAATCGCAAACTGGATCTAATCATTCGCGACTTGTTTTCTTGAGGCGAGTTGCTCACAACGAATAACACGAATAAAGAGCTCAGCAAAACTGTTGAGCTCTTTAGTTTTATCTACACATTAACTTACACAAACTCTAAGTCAGGGTGTGCGAATGCTTGTTGGCAGACAGTGAGTACATGATCAACTTCAGCAGCTGTCATGTCGGCATTGACTGAAAAACGGATGATGTTTTTGTTCCTTCCAGTTGCAGGGCGGCAAAACACTGCGCCGTAAACATTTCGCTCTTCGAGAAAATCGCGGACTCGCTCAGTGTTTCTCTCGTTGCCGCATTCTAATGAGATAATTTGTGATTCACTGCGAATAGTAAATCCAATGCGTTTTAAACCAACGGCTAAAGACTTGGCTCTTTCAAACAGAATATCTCGCTTATCATCTGATTTTCTTATGACGTCCAGTGTTTTCTCTAGCCGAATGATCTCTTGCGGTAATACAGTAGAACTAAATATTGCAGGGTACGCCACAAACGGAAGCGTCTTCGCCAGTTTTTCTGGGCCTAAAATCGCGCCAGCACGATAAGCAAATGTCTTGGCAAGACTAACGGTAATAAAATCTACCTTATGAGTTAAGCCAAGACCCTGCAGTATCCCCGCACCTTGTGGACCGTGTGTACCTAAAGAGTGTGATTCATCTACAACCAGGCCGCAGTCAAACTCCTGTGCTATTTCGTAGATATCACGTAGAGGAGCGATGGTCCCGATAGTGCTGTAAACCGAATCCACAACAATGATCCCTGAACCGTGACGTGAAATCTGCTTTCTTAGGTGACTGGTGTTGTTATGCATGAACGGATGAATTTGTGCTCCGGCAATACGTGCGCCTTCCCACAAAGACATATGTGCAAAGAAATCAATGTACACAGGTATGTTCGGTGCACAAATAGTCTGCAATAAACCGAGATTCGCAGCCCAACCAGATTGAGAAAGTAGACAACTAGGCATACCAACGAAACTGGCTAGTTGCGTTTCAAATACAGGTTTCGATTCATCGTCTTGTAAGAAAATCGCGGACATCACGACGTTGTCATCGTGCTGGGAAATCGCATCACGATGCGCACTTTGAATCTCCTTGTTATGAGACAGTGCAAGGTAATCATTGCTTTGCAGGACAACGGCATTACACGGTGGGCGTTTACCAAGAACAAGGTGTTTTTTGTTCTCATTCGGTTCGATTAGATCTTGAATATAAAAATCTAGGCGTTCCTCGATAAAGGAGGGAAGTGGTTTGCTTTGTATAGTTTCACTCATAATAAATCTCTTCTTCATATGGAAAAACGCCAGCGCTGACACTTATTCATATTGCGGATTTTGGGGAGAGTGTCACTAACCAGGTTGCATAAGTTTGCAGACCCTTGCAAACTCGACATTTGAGGGTTGGATGGTGGCTGTAACTCTATAGGGGCCCGGGGTCTAAACTAGTTTGTGCTTAAAGTTTATACGGCGATTTTGCGGTGTTTTTTCGTGCTTCATATCTGGGATTTTGGATGAGGAATATAAAGTTTGAAAAGTGAAAAAAATGGGCGCATTAGATAACAAAAAAGGCGCGAAAATCGCGCCTTGAAACATGAGTAGATAAGAGACAAGCTTATCGCTTATTACGTAAATAGCGCTTACGACGCTCTTCTTTACGCTTCGCTTTCTCTTCTTCTTTACGGGCGGTTTCAATCTCGACTTCAATCAGCTCTTGAGTGATCATTTCTGGGCGTTCTAATGTAATTTGGCCCAAAGTGCCTTGGCGAAGTTCGTGTAATAAGATCTCTGATACTTTGTGCAAGTCAACACGTCCACCTGCACGTAGTGCACCGCGGCGACGACCAATTTCTTCCATGATCTCGATGTCTGATTCTGGAAGCTCTTCAATTTGATAACGCTCTTTAAGCTTGTCTGCATAATGAGCTGCTAGGTATTCAATGGTATAGAATGCGACTTCGTCATATTCCATCGCTGTATCTTTTACCGCGCCAGTAGCCGCAAGGCGGAAGCCACTGTGTGGATTTTCCACTTTTGGCCATAAAATTCCTGGAGTATCAGATAATACGATGCCATTTTGCAGGTTGATACGTTGTTGACGACGTGTAACCGCGGGTTGGTTACCTGTTACAGCGATTGTTCGACCTGCGAGGGTGTTAATGATCGTCGACTTTCCAACGTTTGGGATGCCCATGATCATGGTGCGAATGTTTTTACCAATTTCTTCTCGGTGTGGGGCAAGTTTGCGACAAAGCTCCATGATTCGATGCACTTCTTGTGGTTCAGAAGTCGTGATCGCCATTGCTTTTACATGTTGCTCTTGCTCCAAGTGCTCAATCCACAGTTGAGTTAACTCTGGATCGGCCAAATCACGTTTGTTCAAAACTTTAACGACAGGTTTGTCACCACGGATTTGAGAAATCAAAGGGTTTTCACTACTGAAAGGAATACGAGCATCCAGTACTTCGATGATCACATCCACTTGAGGGATTGCTTCTTCGATCTCTTTACGTGCTTTGTGCATGTGGCCAGGAAACCACTGGATTGAGTTATTAACCATTTGAATTTAATACCTTAATTTTTCTAATGCTCCAGCGGTTGTAAAAGTAGCAATGTGAATCTTGAGTGACACAATACTAGAACGCATTTTCTAAAACTGTGTTTACTTCAAGCTGCTCGAAACCGCGGAGTTGAGCTTTCTTTCATGTTAATACGCCAGTTTATCATGGAATGATGATGAATCATTCAAGATGAAAGTAAAAAGCTATGGCGTGCAAACCTAAAAGCACACATCCCTTATGTATACCGACTCGCAGTGAATATCCGTCTGGGTGAGAGACCGAACGCAAACGCTGTGTAGTCAAAGGTGGATTGTGTTGTCAGATTGTTCTGACGAATTTTGGTTTTTTACTTTTATATCAGAGTGTTATTTTTATTTCACTATTGAGCTAAGTTTGACTTTTATCTGACAAAAACTAGTCTGAGCTTCCATTCAGAGGAAGCAGTCATGCTCAGTATTCTTAGAAGTATTACGGTATCGTCCGTCGCCTTAATTTTTTTAGCGAGTTCTTTTTGCTCAACTGCCAAACAGAGTCCTAAACCGAAGGTCATCGTTGGTGTTATTGCGCAAGACGAAGCTAAAGACTCGTTTGACGGTAGCGTTGGTCCTTCGTACGGAATTAGTCTTGAGTATTTGTCTAACATTACTAAAGCTTTGGATTATGAGTTAGAACTTCGGACTTACAAGCATATTCCGTCTTTACTTGCGGATGTCGAAAGCAAGAAGATTGATGGTGCGGTTGGATTTAGTAAAACAGCAGCAAGAGAAAAGCGTTTCTTGTTTTCGATGCCTTTCTTTTCGAGCACTATCGCTGTTTGGTATCGGAATGCCACTTACCGAGATAGTGATGCGCGTGATCTTAAATGGGTGTGTGTTGAGGGCAGTGTGTATTGTGACAACCTCACTGAACGTGGTATCGATAAGATACATTATGTTAAAACACGTTTAGAGGCGTTTAATGAAGTTAAGCGAGGTAAAGCGAACGCGCTGATTTACACTTATGTTGGTATTACCCAATATTTGGATTTGAATGACATTGTAAAAGGGGTTGTCGATATTCCCAGTTGGTTGAAAAACGAAGAGGTGAGTTTTATCGCTTCGTTGGACAAACAGAGTCTGATCGATGACATCAACAAAATCCTTCAGTGGGAGCAAAATGGAAAAAACATTCGCTCCGTCGCCTCGAAAAATCCTTACCATATCAGTGATAAGTTATTGGTAGATTACCGACGTAATCATCAAAACAAACTAGTGATAACTTACAGCAGCAGTGACGAAGCTTATCCGTTTCTCTACCGAGATTCGCAAACGGGCGAGTTAGATGGCTTCTTTCCAGATTTTGTCGACTTATTGCAGTCTCGTACTGGCTTGAGCTTTAAGTATGTGAAGCCGACGTCGAGCCTTTCTAATGGATTAACGGCATTTGATGCCGATATAGTCCCCATCTCTTATGTGGGTGAGCTACCTAAGTCAGATTGGTTGTTCACTAAACCATTCATGCACAGTAATTACGTGGCTATCCAAACGGAGCAGAGCAAGCGCGATAAATCTGCACTGAAAGAAGCGGGTATTCTGCTCACTTTGAAAAAGCAAGGGTTAGTTCATTTGGGCACTTGGCAACAAGGCCAAGTTGATCATTATGATGATTTGAAAAAGCTGCTTACCGATTTGAAATCGGGCGTTTTGGATGTGGCTTACATTCCTGACGACATCGTTCACAACATGATTGCACAAGATCAAGTCGATGGCTTGGTGATCAATGCGGAGGACGTTTTGACGTTCTCTAATGCATTTTCGGTTGCAAACCACAATACACAACTTCAACACATGTTGAACAGCATCATCGAAACCATTGATTCTAACGAGATCGAAAAACTGCTGCGTTCTCACCGAAGCTTCAAACTGACTTATGGCTATGACGCGGAGCAGATCGCTACATTTGTTGTTGCTGGTTCATTCATATTCTGTCTCATGTTAATTGCGGCGTATTTCATCTTATCTCACATGCGACTTAAAGTGAGGTTAGCCGAATTTAATGCTGACAATGAGGAAGCGGAAAAGCAATGGCTGATGGACATCATCAAAGAGATCAATAGCTTGGTTTTTATCCATAGTGAAAATAACCATATGGAGATGAGCAATTGTGCCAACTACAACAGTAAACAGTGCCAACAATGTAAGTTGAAAAGTGATTCTGCGCACGCTCCTCTGGTGAATAATTTTGATGAACTAACCACTGTTATTGCTGGAAAGCGTATCTCAGAAGAGGTTGCCTCGTCGGGCTGTGAACTTGATATTAAACATGTATATCGAGAACGCAAAGTCATCGCTTCTCCTAGCGGTAAGAACAAGTTTGTACTGACTGTTATTCAAGATATTACCCAGCAAAAAGAACGTGAGCAGGCGTTAATCGATGCGCAAAAAGAAGCGCAAACCGCGGTACGTGCGCGCGAAAACTTTTTGGCAACCATGAGTCACGAATTAAGAACGCCATTGTCGGCAGCACACGGCATCCTCGATTTGCTAAATCGCCAAGTGACGGCAGATTCAAATCGCGAGTTAATTGCCCAAGCCATACGCTCGCTCAATCATTTGAATACGCTAGTAGACGAAGTACTGGATTATTCAAAGTTAGAGGCAGGGCACTTAACCGTCGCCCCAGTTAAGACCGACTTGCTTAAAACCTTGTGCGATGTGTTTCGAAGCTTTGAACCACGAGCGCTTGCGAAAGGTTTGGATTACAAAGTGACAATCAAACCATTTTCGAATGCTTTCATTGAAATCGACGCGCTGCGATTGGTGCAAATTACCACCAATCTGCTCTCCAATGCGGTGAAATTCACTGCCGAAGGAGAGGTTGGAATCAGTGTCATTCTTCATGAAAAGCAGCTTATTTTGAAAGTGGCGGATTCAGGTATCGGCATGACGGATGACCAACTCGAAGGCATTCTCAATCCTTTTGTTCAAGCGGATGACACTATTACGCGTAAATATGGCGGTACTGGATTGGGGCTAAGCATTGTTGACCGATTGATCGACTGCATGGGCGGCGTGCTCTACATCGATTCACAATTTGGCTTGGGCACGACGATTACTGTCAGACTGCCAATTGAGCATTGCGACTCTGAGCCAGACGTTTGTTTGAACTGGACGTATAGCGAGAGCTTACCACTTAATATTCGCCAGTGGTGTGACGCGTGGAAAATGCGTCCAGCGACGTTAAAAACAATGGTGGCGAACCTTCACCCTATACACGACAGCGATGCCAGTTTTAATGGCCTAATGCTGCGTGACGAACAAAGGGTACTTGGCAGTCTTACGCTAAGAGAGATTCAATATCCAGATACATTGTTCAATTTGCTCAGCCAAACGCAGCAAGAAACCAAGCTTAGTGACGTAAATCAAGAAGTGGTTTCTTGGGTTCTCGGCACGGTACTGGTCGCAGAAGATAATCCCATTAACCAAAGTGTGATAGCAATGCAGCTTCATGAACTTGGAATCGAACCTGTCATTGTGAATAACGGCCGCGAAGCATGGGAATACATCAACCAAGATGAAAACATTGTGTTGCTGCTGACCGATTTTCATATGCCAGAAATGGATGGCTATGAGCTTGTTAGGCACGTGAAAAACTCCGAATTTAAAGCAATTCCAATCATCGGTGTGACAGCAGAAGATGCTCGTCTTGCCATTGAGCGCACACAGGATATCGGCATTGATGATGTGCTCTACAAGCCCTATGACCTTAATCAATTAAAAACCGTTTTGATTCCATTTATTGGCGAAAAAGAGAGGGGTAGGCTGCCCGGCTGGATTAAACGGTTCAAAGCACAGGACGCAAAAGAGATTGCGCGCGTGTTTAGTAAATCAATGTCTACAGATATAAAAAACTTAAACGCCGCATCGACTGAGCGAGACAAAAAACGGGTCATTCATGGCATCAAAGGAGCGGTTGGGGCGATAGGGGTAAGCATGCTGACTGAGCTTTGCATTGAGGCAGAACGAGTTACTGCTGCGGAGTTTGACAGGCGAACAGCGGAGCTAATTTTACGAATCGAGCAGGAGATCGAAAACATAAACTATTGGGTAGAGACAAATGAATACACAATTTAATGTGATGGTGATTGATGACCATCCGCTACAAACCACAATACTTACGCAAATATTGGATCGCTATTGCGCGCAAGTCATCCCTTTTAACTGTGTGGATGCCGCTATTCAGAGTGTGCAGGAACAATATTTTGACGTGATTTTTTGTGATATCCAAATGCCCGGAAAAGACGGCATCGATATGATGGAAATGCTCGATAAAGTCCAGTACCAGGGGCAAGTTGTACTGGTCAGTGCAATGGAATTGACCATTATTTCTGCGGTAAGAGCCATGTGCGAGGGATTTAGCTTTGAAGTATTAGGGAAGCTGCCCAAGCCATACGATGAAAATGAAGTCGTTGATTTGTTGGGTAAAATAAGAGATGAAAAAGCGAAACAAGTCAGCTTTGCTCAACCGATTGAAGTGGAAGATCAAGAATTCCTGTTTGCTCTGGCTGAAGGGCGCGTGAAAAATTATTACCAGCCTTTAGTCGATGTGCAAAGTGGGGAAGTGCTTGGGTATGAAGCGCTCGCGCGTTGGAATCATCCTATTTATGGTGTGTTACCCCCTCATTATTTTTTGCCAATTGTAGAGCGTTGCCGCCTTTCAGGAGAGTTGTTTCAAGCTGTATTGAGTAATGTTATCTATGACATGAAACACCGCGGATTGACGCAAAACGTATCCATCAATGTAGACCATGAAAATTTAGAAGATACGGCGTTCTCTCATTACTTTTTACAGCAATGTTTAGAGAGCGAGATTGACCCATCACAAATCACCATTGAAATTACAGAGCGAGATACATTTCAGACTAGCGCGTCCCTGTACAAGAATTTACTCAAGTTGAGGATGAACGGTGTCACTGTCTCAATAGATGATTTTGGCACGGGTTCATCAACGTTTGAAAAACTGGCTCAACTGCCATTCAACGAATTAAAAATCGATCGTTCGTTTGTACAAGGTGTCGAATGCGACATCAAAAAACGCAACATCGTTGTTGCTATTTGCGCGTTAGCGAAAAGTTTGAATATACGACTGGTCGCGGAAGGTATTGAAGACGAAGTCACACTGCAAGCGATACGTGAGTATGGGATTGATCTTTGCCAAGGCTTCTACATTGATAAACCCATGCCACTAGAAGTCATAACCATACTAAATGAAAGATATGAATAAATTGAATTACTTGATCTTTGACGATCATCCTCTCGTTTGTGTTGCAATCAAGTCGTTGTTGGAAGAGTTAGGGAAAACAAATGGGGTATTTACTGCAACATCAGCGAAGATGGCATTACAAATATTGAAAAAGGAAGAAATTCAACTGTTGATCTTAGATGTGAACTTGGCAGATTGCGATGGGTTTGATTTCTACAAACGTATCAAATCCCATGGTTATGAAGGCAAAGTCATTTTCTTCTCCGCTGAAACTAGCCAAATGTACAGCCAAATGGCTTTTCGTTCTGGCGCTGATGGCTATGTGTGTAAATCGGAAAATCACGACATTCTTAAAGACGCGATAGAAGCGGTAGAGAAGGGGTATACCTTCTTCAAATTTAAGCAAGTTGTTAACAGCGTTCGAGAAATGCCACAACTTTCAAGCAGAGAAAGTGCAGTAATGAAGTATTTACTACAAGGAAAGTCCAATAGAGAAATCGCTTCAGTGCTATCAATAAGTGACAAAACAGTCAGCACATACAAACGCCGTCTATTGGATAAATTTAACGTAAAGAACATTGTTGAGCTAACAAGAGTGGCGGGGGCGTAAGACCGCATCATGACACTTAAAAGTATCGCGTTGTCTCTTTTCATCGCAACATTACTATTCGTCACTTCTGTCACAATGATTGGTGCGGTGTTAATTTCTTATGAAGTAAAGCAGTTCAACACTTACGCGAATAATTTAGCCAAAATAAAACAAAAAGTAATTCTCATGGGGCTATTGACGGAAGCGCAGCTCGAGCAATACAAAGGCATGAGCGTGAGTGAAGTAGAAGCGCAAACAGAGCTGAGCTTTCAAGATGCGATTTACTCCCTGTCACCTTATGCAAAACTCAATTACGTTGAAGCTGTTGCACGGAAATCGCTTCATCAGGCTGAAGCGTATTTATCAAATGCGTTCAATCGACAAAATGCCGTTATGTATTTTCGTTCTTATACTGGAAACAAACTCATCTTAGAGAGACCGATTGAAGCGCTAGAGGGAGTGAAAGCCACATTTGATGTTGATTGGTGTAAAAGTAACTATTCTTGTGTGTTAGCCGCGTGGAAAGAGCAACTAACGGACCGGGTATTGTTTTCCCTACCATTTAAAACGACATACTCCGATGACATGGCGATAAGCATCATGAGTCCGGTTTACTTTCAAGGTGAGTTAGTGGGAGAGTTCTCGGAACAATTATACCTCTCGCCGCTTTATAATGATGGGAAAGCGGTGGATGTTCAAATAGCGAATGGGAACAAACAAATGGTGATTTATTTCGCTGGCTACCCCTTTCCATCATTCGCGTACACCCAATCATATGTCGCAGACAACAACAATCTTATCGTTTACATGTACCCATTCAGTAAAATTGTATTGGATTACGTGTTCTTGTTTATCATCTTCTTTTTCGTAACCTTAGCGTATTACAACAAAGCTTATGAATCTAAAGAGAGCAAACTTCGCCTCGCGAAAGCACTGACGAACGTGACGAAAGATGATTTAACGGGATTGTTTAACCGCAGAGTTTTTCAAGATAGCGAGTTCAAACGTCGTTTGGAAACCGCGCCATATTCCGTCATTGCAATAGATGGCGATAGGATCAAGCGAATCAATGACCATTACGGTCACCATGTAGGGGACGAAGTTATTGGGGTTATTGCTGGTGCTATGTCTAAAGTGTTTCGAAATAGTGATTATCTAGTTCGAACTGGTGGTGATGAGTTTGTTGCGATTCTGCCAGGTTGCAGTATCAGCCAATCTTCAATATTGGCGAAGAAGCTTCGTAGTGTCGTTAAAGATAACCGACTAAAGACCTTGGATATCGAGGTTAGTGTGAGTACTGGTATCGCGGCGAATGAGTTACACGAAACGCTTCAGGACGTTATTGTACGTGCAGATGAAGATCTCTATGAGATGAAAAAACACAGACAAAAGTCCCATTAAGCAGGTCTAGTATTGACTAAATGTTAAGTTACGGAACATAACCATGACATAACTGTTTGATTAATTTGACCAAACAGAATGAGTGGTCTTTTATATTAGAGCAGTCAACAAATAGTGATTGCTCTATTTATTCTCGACCTTACATCTGGTGTCGCACGTGAACAAAGATCTCGACTTAAACTTACTTAAAATACTTGTCTTACTGGATAAGCACCGTCAGCTCAAGCCCGTTGCGAAAGCGATGGGGAAGAGCGAAGCGTCAATTAGCAAATACCTTGCCCGATTGCGACTCCAGCTAAACGATGAATTGTTTATTCGGCATCCTCACCACATGGAACCGACGGACTATTTAAAACGTCAATTACCTAAAATTTCCGATGCACTCGAGAAGCTTGAAACTTGTCTAATTAGAGATGAGTTTGAACCGGAAAATTACGAAAAAGACATCACCATTTGTTTACCGCAAACCGCTCAATACTCATTTGGGCATTTACTTGCAATGGATTTAATGGTGCTGTTTCCCAAGGCGCACATTTCGATAGCAACGATTACAGAGTATACGATAGAAGAGATAATCCTAGGCAAAGTGGATGCGCAATTACATTACTTCAACGAGGATGTTCCGAAATCTGTTTATCAGAAGTTCATCGGCTATGCGCCTGCTGTGGTAGTTGTCCCTGAAGAGCTGGGAATTACCACTCTGGAAGAAGCGGCCAAACTTCCCTTTATCATGTTAGAGATTATCGGTTGGAAAGAGAAAGAGCAGCTCGTTAAGCGTGCAATGGAAAGCCACGGTATGGTCATCAACCGTATTGCGGCTCTAGACAACGTAAGCAGCGTATTGAAGCTAATTAAGCAAAAAAGCGCCGCAACCGTGCTACTTGAATATCAGGCGCCAATTGATGGATATAAATTTATAAGAGTGCCAGAGCATTTTTACCCAGATGGCTGGCCAAAAGTGGTTGTACAGGTGAAGCAAAGCTTAAGACATGATGCAATGCACCAGTTGTTAATCGGTGCTATTGCAAAATACATGAGCGCTTAGCGGCAAAACTCAATGTTTTCTGACTGAGGAATAGTATGCAGAAGTTCAATCAACGTGTCCGCATGGTACTTTTTCAGAATACGCGTTTTGTAGGTGCTGATTGTTTTAGCGCTGAGTGAAAGTTGTTCAGAAATCTTCTTATTTGAGTAGCCTTGTACAAGATAATGGAACACCATGGCTTCGCGATTTGAAAGTGTTACGTTACCCGACGATGGTGTGTGAGTCGACTTAAACATTGAGTAACCGCGTGAAACACTCACAATTGCGTCGATAATGGTCTCTCTTGTTTCATGTTTGCTTAAGAAGCCGTTTGCGCCCATTTCGTACGCTGCTTTAGAAAGACTCGAGTAGTCGCGTGAAGAAACAAATAACAGTCGGCCACGATATCCCGTCGCTAAAATGTTTTTGGCTAAACGCATACCATCGCGGTCGCCAAGCACTACGTCTAGAATAATCAAATCAATCTTTTGGCCTCGAACAAGATCCATCACTTCCGCACTGTCAGTGGTTTGAATCACTTCAGCTGCGTTGATTACGGATTCAACTAGAGAAGCAAGTGCTTCGCTATACAATGGTTGAGCGTCGATAATAAGAACATTATTCAAAGTTAACCTCACCTAATACATCAACTAGTGTGCTGTCAGGCGACAGCGCAATTGGATGAATAGGATTGTAGGAAAAACCTTGCTAAGAGGAAGGAAAATGACTCTTTCCAAAAGTGAAAATCAGTGTCTTGATTATGGGAATAGCGATGTCAGGTATTGAAATACCTAGTGATAGGATGATTACTTAAAACTTACGCTGACAGAAAACTAACAAACTGAAAGTATTCTTTCAGTGTTCTATGCCTTCAGATTTTCTTGTGATGTTTCTAGCGCTTCGATTTAAACCCGTGTGTTAGCAAGCGCAGTTTTATACCAAGCCACTTGAAGAGAGCTTGTTCTACACCAGGCATGAGCACGGTAGCCAACTTTGCACTGATATCTGTTGGATAGGTTTGGCTATTGACGCTGAACATCACTTCAAATTATTTCTAAACTTTTCATTGACTCGGCCGCTAAAAGTGGAGGTGTTAATTCGCACTTTGGCCACTCATAATGTCGTGTTCAAAAATGAGACAATTTTACATGGTTTGGTATGGAAATGTGCGTTAGCCGTCCTTTTGATGGTTTACAAATTTTGTTGTAACGACTAAAAAGGACTTTTGGATTTTTAGCCAGAGAATGGCTTCTCATGGCGTTTGCATCAAACTTTTTCTGATGCGTATTTTTGGTTGGATAATTGGCTTTATGAGTAACGTAACCAGCACCATTTTGACAGAAAGTGGTACCAATGAGCTTGAAATCATCGAGTTTCATTTAGAAAAAACATTGCCAGATGGCAGCACAAAAACTTGTTATTACGGCATTAACGTTGCGAAAGTACGAGAAGTGATTCGCGTGCCAGAAACAACCGATTATCCAAACGCACAACCTCATATGATTGGTGTGTTCTCATCCAGAGATGTACTGACGCCTTTAGTGGATTTAGCTGGTTGGTTAGGTGTGCCAACACGACAAGATCTGGAGCGCAAGTTTGTAATCGTTACGGATTTCAACAAAATGACCAATGGCTTCTTAATTGACAGCATTTCGCGTATTCATCGTATCTCTTGGAATGATGTGGAATCACCAAGTCAGTTTTTGGAAGCGGGCGAACAAGACTGTGTAGTGGCCGTTGTCCGTAAAGAAGGCAACCTGATCATGATTCTCGACTTTGAAAAAATCATCGCAGACATCAACCCAGAACTGAGTATGGAAAAGTACGATGTGAAAGGGGACAAGTCGGTGGATCTCAACCAGAGAATGGTCGGTAAGCGTAATGCTAAAACGATCATGGTGGTGGATGACTCAGCATTTATTCGCTCTTTGATCCAAGATACATTAGCTTCTTCAGGCTACAATGTGATCACATGTAAAGACGGTGGTGAGGCGCATGAGAAGTTGATGAGCTTGATCGAGGTTGCGAAAGAAGAAAACTTGCCAGTTAAAGAGCTATTAGATGCGGTGGTTACGGACGTAGAAATGCCTCGAATGGATGGTATGCACTTAGTGAAGAGACTACGCGATACCGAAGCGTTTCATGAAATGCCGATCATTATGTTCTCGTCATTGATGAGTGAGGATAACCGAGCGAAAGCACTATCTCTTGGCGCAAATGATACGATTACCAAGCCAGAGATTGGCCGCATGGTGAATATGATGGATAAATACGTGTTTAACTTTGCGTAAAAAACCGATCAGATGAAACAAATAAGGCTGCCGATTGGCAGCCTTATTTTTATTGAGGGCAGGGAAGAATATCTAAGGTGTAATTCTCGTTTGGAGTCTGCGGTGGCCCATATAAAATTCCGCATTGTGTAAGGCTAGCTCTTTTTTCGTCGGCTGCAGCAATGACCATTTCGCGAGTTGTTGAACCAGCCGGGTGATGAAATGTTTTCCAATCCGAGTCTTCTTCGTTCAGTCCTTGCACGAGTAACTTCATCGATTCGCTATCAGAATCAGGATATCCATATAAAAAAACACAGCGCTTTGAACCACCAATATTACAGCCGTCAAATGGTAAATCTGCCATTAAAGCACTGTCTACGAAGTTTGAAACGTAAGGCTTGCTTTCCAATCCCGCAATCGCCATTTTCCCATAACCGACGCCTAATGCTGACGCAATAGCGCCTTTCATTCCTTCCAAACGAGCTTCACGTGCATCACTTTGAAGGTTTAAAAAGCGTGGCGCGGCAGTGACAGCAAGAATACCGAGCACGACAATAACTACGACTAACTCTATTAGAGTAAATCCCGTTTGTTTTTTCATATTATTTTCACAGCAAGTTAAAGGTAGAAAAATACTGACCGTACACTTGTTTATTGTGTAAATAAGTACGGTAATGATAAATCGATCAGTAGTATAAAGAGGTGAGTTGTAAAGTGCTATACCGACGCCGCACTAATTGACTGAATCCATTAAATGCAATGGAGAATTCACGGGTTTAATTCTGCTAGATTTTAAGAGGTCATTAATTCCGCTGAAGAAATGCTGCGTGAACAGGCGAGCATGAATCCTCTTCGATGTAAGCAAACATGTACATCAGCGGAATGAAATACAAAATGCAAATAAGGGCGAACCGCACAAATGGATTGTCTTTTTATTCACTTTGATGAATGCTACGCGGAATTCATATCGCAGTATGCCTGAGGTATTCATCATGCGAATGTGCTTTGGTTTTGTGTTTATTTTTCAAATATAAGAATAATCTAAATGGAATTCGATTCGATAAACTTTCTTGCAATAGGTTTGATATTTCTTGGCTCTTATGTCCAGACCGCAATCGGTTTTGGCTTGGCTATTGTTGCCGCACCTTTACTGATTCTTTGGGCGCCAGAATATGTTCCTGCGCCAATCTGTTTAGTCGCGTTATTTATTTCGTTGATGAATGCGATGAAGCACCGCAGTAGTGTTGAAATCGGCGGCTTAAAGATGGCGTTGATTGGGCGAGTGCCGGGATCAATTGCTGGTGGCTTGCTACTCTTTTTTGTATCTACACAAACTCTCACGCTTTGGATTGGTTTGTTGGTGCTGTTTGCAGTCGTGGTGAGTGTTTTACCGTTTCGGGTTGAGCCTACGCCTTCGCGTATGACATGTGCTGGTTTCTTTTCTGGGTTGTTTGGTACCAGTTCTGCGATTGGAGGTCCTCCGATGGCGTTATTGTTGCAGCATCAAGAAGCGAATCAGTTACGCGGTAATTTATCGGCTTTTTTTGTTTTCAGTTCGATTATTTCACTAATAGTACAAATCCCAGTGGGCTTCTTCACATTGCATCATTTGGTCATTACTATTCCTCTATTACCTGCTGCGGCGCTTGGTTACTGGCTAGCAATGAAAACTACCCAGTCGTTACCAAAAGAAAAGATTCGGTTTGGGGCACTTATGTTGTGTTTTGTGAGTGGCTTTACCGCCGTCGTACAAGCGTTGAGCCAATAATGCCATCTGCATCATAAAGTCACTGCGGGATTGCATTCCTTTTTATGTATGGCGGACTTGTTTACTTACGCCAAATTGGTCGTTTAGATGGGCGATAGTTTTATGAATAACACTCGTTATGGCACTTTTATGGCAGCATTCTCCTTTGTGATCTGGGGATTGCTACCAATTTATTATCGTTATTTACCAAATGCTTCTATGGATGAGTTGCTAGCATGGCGAATCATTGGGTCTGTACCTGTCGGGTTTCTAATTGTACTTGGGATAACCCATCGAGGGCTGAATTGGAAAGAAATCTGGCTTGATAAAAAATCCTTGTGGTACACGTTTGTGGCGAGCAGTTTGATGTGTATTTCTTGGAGTGCGTTCACTTGGGCTTTGACCCATCATCGGGTCATCGATGCCAGCTTAGGCTTCTTTATTGGACCATTAGTATCTGTTGCACTGGGCGTATTTATTCTTGGGGATAAGCTCTCAATAGGCAAGCTTATTGCAATAGTGTTGGCAACAATTGGTGTTATGTATCAAGTGATTCACTATGGTCAGCTACCCGTTATCGCACTAACGATGGGGTTGTTCTTTGCTTTGTATGGGCTGTACAAGAAGAAGATAAATTATGACTGGAGTACAACCTTGTTTGTTGAGGCGTTGTTACTGACTCCAGTTGCACTCGCATATTTGCTCTATAAACAATGGGCAACTGGTGAACTGGCTTCGGGCACAGATACCACAACATTGCTTTTGTATTTTGGCAGTGCACCTATCACACTTTTACCACTCGTATTTTATTCTATCGCAATACGTATAACTAATTTATCAACCGTCGGTCTAATGCAATACATCGAACCAAGCTTGCAGTTTGTGTTGGCAGTTATGTTTTTTGGCGAGTTGTTTGACGAAGTGAAAGCGGTGACCTTTGCATTTATTTGGGCAGGGCTGTTGTTCACAATTTTTGAAAGTATTATCAAAGGGCATCGGCGCAAAAAGCTGGTCAAACACCCCTTATAGTGGTTTCAATATTCTCACATATTAGCTTCTTTATTCTTATGCCCTCCATTCGAGGGCATTTTTAATGTCATGAAGCATTGGCTTTCGTTTTTTGCCCGAATAGAAATCATAACTTGAGATTATTTGACGCATTATCATAATGATACCGCTATAGTTATAGCCAAGTGACACGCTTATATAAGTGAAAACCAGATCAAGAAGGACGACATATGATCACTGCTCTGTATGCCAACATTCTCGCAATACTCATTATTTGGTTGGCTGTTCAAGTAATTAAGCAACGTCGCTTAAATCAAATTGCTTATGCCGATGGTGGGGTAGAGGCTCTACAAATTGCTCGTAGTGCCCAGAGTAATGCGACAGAATATATCCCCATCACCCTGATTTTAATGGCACTTTTAGAATTTAATAGTGCTTACCCAACATGGATACATCTCACCGGTATTATTTTTGTAATTGGTCGAGTTATTCATGCTAAAGGCATATTGAAAAAAGACTTGAAAAAGCGCATTAGAGGGATGCAGGTGACATTTCTGGTGATACTTTCATTGGTTGTGTTAAATATGATTTACCTGCCATACGATAAGTTATGGTAAGTCTGCGACGTTACATTCCACCACCTTGGGTACTCGTTCTGATTGGATTAGTACTGAATATTGGCGCGATCATCGTTACTAGCTTAGTCCTTGATAAGTTGGGTAAACAGCAATCGCAGCTCGCAGAGCAAACAGCAAAAAACTTGTATTCCATCCAACTCGCATGGAACAGTGTGGAAACCCTAGAAAGGAAAAGAGAAGCTTTACTGCTGCATGTGCACATAAGTCAGAGCGTAGCGATACCTTTAGAGCTAGAAGAGGTATTAGCAGGGCATTTATCTTCTTGGGTTCTCAACGAGTCGGATGAAATAAAAATTGATCAACTTCCTCAACTGATGTCAAAGATAAATCAGGCACAAGCTTCGTATAGAGACCGCATCGATAATTACTACATTGAGAATGTAGAGCTCAATGAGGTAATGGCAAAGCAGGATGAAAAGATCGCTTGGTACAAGAATATCGGACTCTTCTTGCAAGTATTCGGACTTGCGTTAATCCTTGCTCGCGACTTAGCTAGGAAACAATAAAAGCAAGAGCTAAAGATCAGGTTTATTGCGAAATGCCAATGGTAGTTTGCAAATTGCAATTTATTCGGTGAGCAAACAGTAGCTATTGGTTAAGTTTTAATGAAAGTGATTAAATAACAACCTGTTTTTGTGCACTGAAAAGTTGGCACGCCTCATGCTTTAGTATGAGTGACCCTTTCTAAGCCGAGGGTCACCTAGCCAACTGACGTTGTTAGTGAACCATCTTGTTCACAAATATATACAGCCAATCACGACTCCTTGTGGTTGGCTTTTTTTTTATGCAGTCTAGAACTGTGTTTTAATCCAGATCATGCGATGGTCGGAAGATACATCCTTACCATCACCATACTTACCGATACGTGCATCGTTAAATAGTTTACGGCCTTCTTCATAAGACGCTGACCAGTACACACCAGAGTCTATTACATTCAAATTTGCTGAAGGCAAGGCATAGTCTACCCCTAAGCCAAACGTTGAAGTGATGCGATTCGGATATGGGTGAGTTGAACTGCGGTCAACAGCGTGTTCAGCTGCACCAAAGCTTGTTGGGTAAAGCTCACCATTCATCACGGTTTGATTAACCAATGGATCGTTGTGCAGCTCTTGCATTACAGAGCTAATACCGTCACCAGACACTGGATCAAGGTTTTGATCACCCATCATTACGAATTTAGCGCCGTTCGTTAAGCCACCTGTTTTACCCGCATCGTCGTAAAAATAGTCTTTGCCTTGAATGTAATGATGCCAAAACTCCACTTCTGCTGCGTTTTGCGCTTTGTTTTTACCGGTGTCGAATACTGGTGGAGTAGGATGAGACATCAACAAGTGTACAACTTCTTCGCCGTTGCGAGTTGGAATGATGATTGGTGCGTCAACGTGGTTTTTCGAAGATAGACGCACTTGATCCCATTCTTCCGCTGAGTACCATTCATCACCACACTTCATGCCGTCTGGAATCTTTTGCGAACCATCGCAGATAGTAATGGTTGGAATTTTCGCACCTTCCATATCTTTCCATTTAAATGCTTGGAATGTACGTGTGTTTGCTGTGTCAATTTTATACTTAGACATAAGGGCAAATGCATATTGACCATGGTACATGCCAAAGCCCCATGCATCACCTGGCATTTGACCTGCGGTTCCGTTGTTGTCGAGATCAAACTCACTCAACAACCCTGTATTAGTTGAGTAAGATTCAGCATAAGGGTATTCAATAGGCTCAAGGTTTGCTTCACCGCCCGCGCCATTGATGCTTTGCGCGACAGACAGGTAGTTCTTCTGGAATCCTTCAATGGCTGCTTTGTTTTCGCCTGTTCCGTCGTTGTTGTATTCCGCCATCATAAGAATATCAGGACGATTCTTTTGAATGATTGCTGCAACGTTACGAATTTGAATGACTTTTTCCGCAGTGGTTTTGTCTTCGGCTGCGATTGAACCGTCTAAATAAGAGGTGACCAACGCAGTTTGCTGCGTTGGTTCAATTTGCATTTCATCTACCAAAGTTTCGAAGGTAGCGCGGTCAAAAGAGAGGTTGTAAGTCGCTATTTTTACTTCTTTAGGCTGAACATTGACGTATTCAGTATCGTCATTACATCCAGATAGTAGAGCGGCGCCAACAAGGATAGCGATAGAGGTTTTGATTGCTTTCATGGGTACGTCATACCTTATAATTAATTCGGCTGAATATTAAAGTCATCAGTCATTGTTTTAAGCGATATTAGTCACACAAACGTTTTCATATTTACATGTTCAATTAGTTTTTGTGTGATTTGTGCAATAAATGCAACACTTTCAACACCAGAAGGTTATATGTAAATTGTTAAAAAACGGTGTCGTTATTGATGCGAAATAGAGAGTCCGCCACCGTTAAAAAGAAAAGCGTAGAATTTAAGCGTACATGAGATGTTTGAGTTGTATGCTTATCGCCGTGTTTTATTTTTTATGTTTAAATTTCTGTATATAATAAGCAGTCAATCAGAAGTGAGGACGACCTCACCGCTCTATCTTTTCTCGGGGACGACCCCATCTCGTTGGGAAATGTGACATGGCTTGGGGAATTCTCTTCATTGCGGGCTTGTGTGAAATCGCATGGGCTGTCGGTCTTAAATATTCACAAGGGTTTACCAAATTCGGTGCTTCGGCATTCACTATTGTCTTTATGTTATTGAGCTTTTGGTTGCTTGGCATTGCGTTAAGAACCTTGCCTTTAGGCATTGCTTATGGCGTATGGGTAGGGATTGGCGCAATAGGCACGGCAGTCGTGAGTATTTATCTGTTCAATGAGCCAGCAACACTTATCAAAGCCTTAAGCTTGCTAATGATTGTCGCTGGTATCGCAGGGTTAAAAATATCAGCTTAACGTTAGGCTAAACACAAAACAGCCAGAGTCACTCTGGCTGTTTTTCTAAATGTCGTGTTTACGGTTCTGGGTAGGTATATCAAGCGTTGCGCTTAATAAAAGGTAACCGTAAGTGATGACCAAACGCATTAATTAATGCGCCTGTAACAATCAGACCGCCACCGACGTACGTCCAAATGATCGGAACCTCGCCAAAGAAAATGATGCCTAACAACACAGAAAATACGATCTGGATATACGAATAAGCGGAGGCTTTACCCGCTTGTTGAGTTTGCATCGCTTTGGTTAACCCCAATTGCCCAATTTGGGTAAAGACACCAACTAGAACCAACATGAAAGTCAGATATAGATCGGGCATTACAAAATCGTCGCCAATCAGTAAGAGTGAAGCGGGGAGAGCAACCAACGGGAAATAGAAAATGATCACTGAGCTGTCTTCTGTCTGACTCAGTTTTCTGACAATGACGTAGGCAATTGAGCTACCAAATGCGCCTAAGATCGCAATCATGACGCTAAACATTGGTAAAGCGCTATCTGAGCCTTGCCCCGTTTCTGGGCTTACCATGATATAGATGCCGAGTAAGCACAACGCAATACAAAGGAAAGTTGACGGCTGGATGCGCTCTTTCAAGAAAAATACGGCGAGTAGTGCAGTAAACACCGGATGAATATATTGGAATATCGTCGCTTCTGCCAAAGGTAAGGTGGTCACTGAATAATATACACACATCAGAGCCATCGTGCCCACAGCACCGCGTGCAAATAGTAATGGCTTATTATTGCCCCATACAGAAATTCGTTTTCGCTTTACATCGAAATAACTAATGATAAGTGAAACGAGCGCTCTTGCTGCAACGATTTCAAAAACGGGGATACCGTAGTTGCCGACGTGCTTTACTGTAGCCGACATCAGAGCAAAGCCGAACGCGGAAAGCACCATAAAGCGCACACCGATGGGAATCATAGTGTTGAATGAATTGGACATTTTACTGCTCATTTGTTGCGACAGATCTCACTTTAGCATACTTAGTTAGCGATTAAATCCTCTCAACTCAAACACTTCTGTCGACAATATGAATAAACAGTAGAATACGTAGCAATTAATCTGCCTCTCTCAGCGTAACAATAAAAACTCGATATTTAAGGAGCTTACATGATCCCGATAAAAGCAACGCATGTTTCAGGCGTTGTCATTTCAAAAATTGATGGCATAGAAAAAATGCTGTTACTTAAACGCGTAAAAGGTGGCTATTGGTGCCATGTTGCAGGTGGTATCGAAGCGGGTGAAGCCGGGTGGCAAACCATTTTAAGAGAGTTAAAAGAAGAGACACTAATTGACCAAGTTGAGTTACATACAGCAGACTTTCTAGAGCAGTTCTACGAAGCAAAAAATAACCGTATCATGGTTATCCCATGTTTTGTGCTATTTTGTCCGCCTAACCAATCAGTTGTTCTTAACGAAGAGCATACAGAGTATCGCTGGTGTACGCTTGAAGAAGCTAAGCAGCTGGCTCCGTTTGCCAATCAGCATCACCTATATGAACATGTATGGAAACATTATGTAGATGTGGCATCACTAACGCCATTTACGCTGATCGATCGAAAGGGCTAAATGAACGGCAACGGCTTTGATTAGTTTTTATAGAGAGGTTTGTTCTCATAAAATGAAGCGTTAGGATTTGCGCTGAGCGTTCACAATAAAAAGGAATAACATCTATGGATGAAGTCACATGCCAAGAGACGTATCAAGGAAATCACTTACAGAAGCGTTTTTCCGTCTCGCAAAGGGTCTCAATTGAGCCCCTCAACACGAAACACGCGTCCGCTTTACTAGAGGTTGTGAACACTCACCGAGAGAGCCTTGAGGGTTATCTACCTTGGACGGATTCTGTCACGAATCATAGAGAGGCCGTTAACTACATTTCCCAGCGAGTGAACAGTAACGCGCTGGATTCCCACTGGTGTGCAATTTATTTTGATGAGCAGCTTACGGGTGTTATTGGCATTAAAGGTGTGGATTCACATACGCGTGTTACTGAAATTGGCTACTGGCTTGCCAACAATGGGCGAGGCCATCGTGTGATTGATCAAGTGCTCGCAGTATTGATCCCTTTTTTGAAGCAGAAAGGGCACGCACAATTCATTCAGTTCCATTGTATGGAAGATAACATCGCTAGCATCAATATTGCTGAGCGTGCAGGCGCCACATTAAAAGAATACGTTGATCATGAGTTCGATATGCTTGACCGCTCTCAACGACTAGGCATTTATGAACTACGTTTGATGTAGTATCCACCCCAGAAATATTTTAATCAGAGTTCGAACTCTAACTTCACGAGCGCTACAATAGTAACATTGTTGCGCTCGTGTTAACTTGGGGCGTCATTGGCAGAAACTAGGCTAGGAGAAGCATCATGAACGCAATCACAGAGGTTGAAGTAGATAACTTGTTACAGCAAAGCCTCGGACGCTTAAAAGCGGCATATGCAGCCGAGCCTTATCCTAGTTTGGATGAACGTAAACAGCGCCTCGTTTTGTTAAAAAAATCGCTGCTTGAGAACAAACAAGCTTTGGTTGAAGCGTTAAGTGACGATTTTGGCTATCGCTCAGAATTTGATACCGCCATGACCGACGTTTTGCCAACGGTCTCGCATATTAATTATACCCTCAAACGACTAAAAAAATGGTGCAAACCCAGCAAGCGCGAATCCGGCTTATTGCTCGCACCTTCTAAAGTCACCGTTCAGTATCAACCGTTAGGTGTCGTCGGGATCATTTCACCGTGGAACTTTCCTGTGATTTTGAGCCTTGCGCCTTTAGTGACAGCATTGGCTGCTGGCAACCGCGTGATGATGAAGCTCAGCGAATTTACGCCAAAAACCAATAAAGTCATCGTTGATATTTGCCGTGGGTTGTCTGAGTATGTCGAAGTTTTTGAGGGTGAAGCAGACGTCGCACAAGCATTCAGCCAACTGCCATTCGATCACCTTTTGTTCACGGGTTCTACGAGTGTTGGTCGCGCAGTGGCAAAAGCGGCAGCGGAAAACCTTACCCCGGTGACGTTAGAGTTGGGTGGAAAGTCCCCGGTGATCATTGCAAAAGATGCAGACATGAAGAAAGCCGTTGATGCTATCTTGTTTGGTAAATGCATTAATGCAGGCCAGATTTGTGTCGCGCCTGACTACGCATTTGTACCGCAAGAACGTGTCGAAGAGTTCATTTCGCTATTCTTAAAACGTTTTGAAAAGCTCTATTTAAAATCCAACAAGAATCAAAAGCTGACCCATATTGTCAACCAACGACAATATGATCGTTTGACTGCGCTACTTGAGGATGCAAAAGCGCAAGGTGCTAACCTTCACACTGTTGAGGCGTCGCCCCAAGAGGAACGACTTCTGTATCCTCATTTGGTCACGGATGTGTCGCCGAATATGCGAATCATGCAAGAGGAGATCTTCGGGCCATTTCTACCTGTTAAGCCCTACAATGCCGTTGATGAAGCGATTGACTACATTAATCAGCACCAAAGACCACTTGCGCTGTATGTTATGTCGGACGACAAATCGACTATCAAACATATTGTACGCAACACCCACAGTGGTGGCGTCGGCGTTAATGATACGGTTTTACATGTTGGCGCTGAAGATGCGCCTTTTGGTGGCGTTGGTGAATCGGGTATTGGGCATTATCACGGAGAGGAAGGATTCAGAACTTTTAGTCATGCGAAAACCATTCTTCACACACCGAAATGGTTGCCAAGAACGAGCGTATTAATGCGCCGTAGGGCTATGGCGATAAAAGCGATCCAAAAGATCTTTGTTCGATAATAATTATGATTTGATTGATAAAAAACCGCCCGAATAGGCGGTTTTTTGTTTCTATATGCTCTGAAACGCTGGGCACCAAAGTCCGAGAAACTTCCATCGCGTGCTACCAACAAAACAAAGAAAGGCTCTTGTTGAAAGAGCCTTGTTCAGGAAGTGTCGAGAGATCTTGGCAAGTTTAATGCAGAACTTCACTGCTGAATCTTAGATATCTACAGTCGTTCATCAGTTCTTTAAACGCCTTTCGGTCCAGCTTAATCAGAGTTTCATGATCGCCAGCTTCAAGGTAGACATGTTCCAAGTTTGCTAGTCTTTCATCGCAAACTGTCGACATGTGGTAAGGGCTACCAATCGGTGGAATAGCGCCGTGTTCACAATCGGTGAAGAGTCGGTAAACCATACGCTCTTTCACCAAGTGGAAGGTGGCATTAAATTCGTCGTTTAATCGCGACAAACTGATTTTGTTGTTGGCAGGTAAGACCGCCATCATATGACGCCCTTCATGATCCTCTAGAATCACACCTTTTGCGATATTCATTAAAGGCACACCTGCTGCAACACCACTTTGTAGCGAGCTATGACTGTGGCTGTGATTCACGGTTTGAAAGTGAATGTTATGCTCAGTCAAATATTCATCTAATCGGGTTGCAATCGTCATATAGCCTCCACGTGTATGAGACCCATAAAAAGTATAGGTTAGTCGGGCGACAATCGCGCATTTTACTCGGCGACACTGACGCTCTTTACGCTCCTGTTCTACGCTTATTGCAAGCCAGCGAGAAAGCATGGTTAACAATAATAAATAGGGGGCAACATGAGCAAGCCAATCATCGCTGATAACAAGCCGATCAAAGTAGAGTTGAAAGCTGGGCAAGAATACTACTTCTGCCGATGTGGGCGTTCTAAAAATCAACCTTACTGCGATGGGTCTCATTCGGGAACCGGCTTAAAGCTAATGAGCTTTAGTGCGGAAAAAGACGAAGATGCCTATCTCTGCCAATGTAAGCATACCGCCAATGCTCCTTTTTGTGATGGTACACACAAGCGATTTACCGCAGAGCAAGTCGGTAAAGAGGGACCGGAACAAAAGCGAGAGAAAAGAGACAAACCAACGGCGTCTGCTACTCAAGAAGAACCAACCCTCGAGTTTATCCACCAATTAGCGAGAGAAGGACTCTCTAAACTCGGTCATCATGGTCCGATGGCTGCAATGGGGGTTCCTAGGCATTTGCTACCACATTGGGATGCTATACAAATCATGGTGGCGCAAATGGCGACACAACCGTTGTTGGAAGACATTCCTGTGTCTACCGAGTTGATTGTGGGACCAAACGCGCGTAAGCCGCTCAGACTCGCCATTCCTTTGTTGGTGTCGGACATGAGTTTTGGCGCACTTTCTGAAGAGGCGAAAATTGCACTAGCAAAAGGTGCAGAGTTGGCAGGGACTGGGATTTGCTCTGGTGAGGGTGGCATGTTACCGGAAGAGCAAGCCGCCAATTCACGGTATTTCTATGAGCTTGCTAGTGCTCAATTTGGCTACGACGAATCTAAGCTTCTTAATGTTCAGGCGTTTCACTTCAAAGGCGGGCAAGGAGCAAAAACGGGCACGGGTGGTCATCTGCCTGCAAATAAAAATGTAGGTAAGATCTCTCAGGTGAGAGGCATCCCCGAGGGACAACCAGCGATATCACCACCAACGTTCAAAGATCTTCACACTACTCACGATTTCAGAAAGTTTGCTGACAGAGTTCGTGGCATCACAGGCGGTATTCCAATTGGATTTAAACTCAGTGCCAACCATATTGAGCAAGACATTCAGTTTGCGCTTGATGCTGGGACTGATTATATCATCTTAGATGGTCGCGGTGGTGGCACGGGTGCGGCGCCAACTATGTTCCGTGATCATATTAGTGTACCCACCATCCCTGCATTAGCTCGTGCACGTAAGTACTTAGATGAAAAAGGCGTAAGTGACCGTGTCACATTAATCATCACCGGTGGGTTGCGAGTTCCTACGGATTTTGTCAAAGCGTTGGCACTTGGAGCAGACGGAGTAGCGATAGCAAACAGTGCGATGCAATCGATCGGTTGTGTCGCGGCTCGCATCTGCAACACCAATAATTGCCCGGCAGGCATTGCGACACAAAATGCCGATTTGAGGCAGCGTCTCGACGTTGAAAAGTCATCCCAGCAACTGAAAAATTTCTTCGAATCCTCGGTCGAGCTCATGAAAGTCATGGCGAGGGCGTGTGGTCATCACGCTCTGAATGAATTTAGTCATCATGATTTAGCGACCTGGGATCACAACATGGCGAGGCTGTCTGGGATTAAGTATTCAGGTATGGACTTAAACTGATCTCTATCCATATTTTCTGCATATAGGTACATGTTTGATAACAATTATTTATTTGCTGAAATGTTTGAAATTTTGACTTGGCGTTAACTAAAAAAACAGTGTATGAACTACGCTGTTTGAGGTGGATATTCGATTTATTGAATAACAAAGAGTGGTTACCACAACCACGACACGAAGGAGCATTATATGAGCAAAGCAAACGGCGGTTCGGTAGGTAAATGTCCAGTTATGCATGGTGGGCAAACATCTACAGATAAGTCGGTGATGGATTGGTGGCCGAATGCCTTGAACTTAGACATCCTGCATCAACACGACTCCAAAACCAACCCATTTGGTCAGGACTTTTATTACGAAGAAGAACTGAAAAAGCTAGATGTCGAAGCACTTAAAAAAGATTTAAAAGATTTAATGACTGATAGCCAAGACTGGTGGCCTGCCGACTGGGGACACTACGGTGGTTTAATGATCCGAATGGCATGGCATGCAGCGGGCAGTTATCGTATTGCGGATGGCCGTGGCGGTGCTGCTACAGGCAACCAACGCTTTGCTCCTCTCAACTCTTGGCCAGATAACGCCAACCTCGATAAGGCTCGACGCCTTTTATGGCCAATCAAGAAAAAATATGGCAACAAACTAAGTTGGGCAGACCTGATTGTCCTTGCCGGTAACATGGCGTACGAATCCATGGGTTTTAAGACCTTTGGCTTTGCGTTTGGACGAGAGGACATTTGGCACCCAGAAAAAGACACTTACTGGGGCTCTGAGCAAGAATGGTTAGCCACAAGTGACGCTGATAACAGCCGCTACTCTGGTGAGCGAGATTTAGAAAACCCGCTTGCTGCGGTAATGATGGGTCTTATCTATGTGAACCCTGAAGGGGTAGACGGTAACCCAGATCCTCTCAAAACAGCACATGACATGCGAGTGACCTTTGCGCGAATGGCAATGAACGATGAAGAAACCGTCGCGCTCACAGCTGGTGGTCACACGGTGGGTAAGTGTCATGGTAATGGTGATGCCGCAAACCTTGGCCCAGAGCCCGAAGCAGCAGATGTTCATGAGCAAGGTCTTGGCTGGATTAATCACAAAACACGTGGTATTGGCCGTGACACGGTAACTAGTGGTATTGAAGGTGCTTGGACAACACACCCTACACAATGGGATTACGGATACTTCCACCTACTATTTAAGTATGACTGGGAACTGAAAAAGAGCCCAGCCGGCGCATGGCAATGGGAGCCAATCGACATTGAAGAAGAAGACAAGCCTGTCGATGTTGAAGACGGTTCTAAGCGCTACAATCCAATCATGACCGACGCCGATATGGCGCTCAAAATGGACCCTGAATATCGTAAGATTGCAGAAAAGTTCCAAAATGACCCTGCGTACTTTGATGACGTTTTTGCTCGTGCCTGGTTTAAGTTGACACACCGCGATCTAGGACCAAAATCATGTTATTTCGGCCCTGATGTGCCAAGCGAAGATCTTATTTGGCAAGACCCAACGCCCGCAGGTAAGACAGACTACGATGTTGATTTAGTAAAAACAAAAATCGAAGCAAGTGGCCTATCCATTAGTGAGTTAGTAAGTACGGCGTGGGATAGTGCGCGTACTTACCGTGGCTCTGACCGCCGAGGCGGTGCAAATGGCGCGAGAATTCGCTTGGCTCCGCAAAAAGATTGGCAAGGGAACGAACCTGAACGTCTAAGACGTGTTCTTGCGGTGTTAGAAAAAATAGCAGCAGAAGAGGGCTGTAGTGTTGCAGATGCTATCGTGCTTGCTGGTAACGTAGGTATTGAACTGGCTGCGCGTGCCGCAGGTCATGATGTTTCCGTACCATTCGCGCCAGGCCGAGGTGATGCCACCCAAGAGATGACGGATGTGGAATCGTTCGAAGTACTTGAGCCTGTTGCTGACGGTTTCCGAAATTGGTTGAAGAAAGACTACGCGGTTAAGCCAGAAGAGCTTTTATTAGATCGTGCTCAGCTTATGGGGCTAACGGCGCCAGAAATGACGGTACTTATCGGTGGTATGCGCGTTCTAGGCAGTAACTACGGCGGTGGAAAAGAGGGCGTATTTACTGACCGAGTAGGCACTTTGTCGAATGATTTCTTCGTGAACCTTACTGACATGGCATATACGTGGAAACCAGTGAGTGCTAATCAATATGAAATCCGTGATCGTAAAACCGACGCTGTGAAGTGGACGGCTACTCGAGTGGATCTTGTCTTTGGTTCAAACTCGATCCTGCGTTCGTATGCGGAAGTGTATGCGCAAGATGATAATCAGGAAAAATTCATCCATGACTTCATCGCCGCATGGACGAAAGTCATGAACGCGGATCGTTTTGACTTGCAATAAGTGAAACGATGCCCGTCGGTAAATGGGTTGATGAATAAGTAAGAGAGGCGGGCGAAAAGCTCGCCTTTTTCTTTACCTATCTTTTTACTTTGATTGTTACTTTGATTGAAAGTTAAGCTCATTTGAACCATAATAACTGGACCATATGAACCATAGGAGCTTGATATGGCAACTGCAGCATTAAAAAGCTTCAAACCGAAACAACCTCATAAAGCCAATTTCTGGTTTATGTTGGGTATTGAAGACGCTGAAACAGGTCGCACTGATGCGGTTCACAAAGGCTTTGAGCCAAAGGTGTATCGCAATATTGTTGAGCGTGTGAAGCTTTCTCAGAGTGAGTTTCAAAACGTCACATTGATACCTGTCAGCACGGTCAAGCGTCGTCTAAAAAACGATGAACGCTTCAATACGCAAGAAAGTGATGCAATCTATCGATTAGCGATGTTATTGAAACTCGCGACAGAACTGTTTGACGACGAAGAGCGCGCGTTAAAATGGATGAGAGAGAATGTGTATGGCTTAGGTGGAAAACGTCCACTTGATATGGTCTCGACCACGGTGGATTTTGAAACCGTAAAAGATTTGATCGGCCGTTTAGAGCACGGGGTATTCTCGTAATATGAAGCTCTATCGTCTCACACAAAAGAAATTTGCTGACACGCCATTCAGCCCCGTTGGCGCAAAGTTATTTGGAGGGCGATGGAACTCAAAAGGAACCGAAGCCCTCTACTTCTCTGAATCGGAATCCCTTTGCTCGTTGGAAGTATTTGTTCACGTAAACAACGATCCTGCTATCACCAAACTTTACGATTTATATCGTATTGAAATGCCAGAATACCTCATCGCCACCTTAGATGAAGAAGATCTCCCTGTGACGTGGCGAGCAATACCGGCGAGCGAGTCTACGCAGTACATTGGTGACCAGTTTCTCAATGATCCTCATCCTGAGTTTGCCGCGCTGCAAGTGCCTTCAACGATTTCACCTCGTGATAAAAACTACGTGGTGAACCCAAATCATCCCAAAATGAAAGAGATCATCAAGAAAGCCGAAAAGCTCGATTTCGCGTTTGATCCGCGCATTTTCAAATAGACGCCTAGCTTTGTCTTGCTTTAAAGCATTCAGCGCTTACCTGAGATAAGCGCTGAAGCATAAAAGTTTATTTCCTTGGTTATTGTCGGTCGTAAGTGAACTGTTGCGCTTCATTTGTAGTGTTGAGGTAATGCCCAAGCACCAACTCAGCACCTTTGTAAGATAAATGGCTGTCATCCGTATACATCGCATTGTTTGCTCCAACTCTCATTCGACATACGCCATTTCTGCAAATGGCATCGGTCAAGTCGACAAACTCAACGTGCTCAAATTGCTCAAAGTAGTTCACTAACTTCGCCACGTTTTGAGGGTGATGTTGTTTGGGAGAAAAGTCGCAGGCAGACTCTTCTGTCTCGCCAAACAAACGCGCTTTCCAAAGGCATTCTCCTACCGCAAACGGTGCAGAAGGGGTTGGACCAAAAACGACCACTTCCTTTCCTTTCAGTTCATTCAATAATTTGGTTAATGATGCTTCATAATCGGCTTGTGAAAGCTCTTTATTGAAATTAGAAGAGATAACAACGCGACGAATGGAAGGGGTACTTAGAATGGTATCGACAGCCTCATTAAAGAACTGTCGGCAAGGAACTGAGCCAGCGCCTTTGATGGTGTCGACATAACCGACCGCACAGGAATCTTGAGTAAGTTGTACCACGCCAGTTGGTGTTACTTCGGATAGACGCTTCACGTAAACCATGCTGTGACTATTGCCTAACACAGCGATGGCGGGCTGCGGCGCAGACGAGCACACATCGTTAACGTTGGTGTTGCCGTTGCAATCTAAACCATAACCGTTGTTAACGCGCATGGCCTCGAAAAATACGCTTCTTTCTGGAAAACCACCGTTTTGATGACCGATAACGCCGAACGTTAGCAAGGGCAACGTCAACAACACAATAACCGCGGACACAGTGCGCATGCTCATGGCTTTTCGGCTACGGAACGGCTTTTCAATAAAGCGCCAAGTGAAGTAAGACAGTACAAAAAGAGCGATAACGTAAAGCGGGATATTGACGTCTTGTGTTGTGTCCAACATGTAGCGGTAAAAGACAAATAATGGAATGTGCCACAAGTATAAGCTGTAGCTGATTAAGCCGACGAACACGACCCACTTTAGGCTCAGTAATCTACCGCAGACATTGTCTTTAGAGGCAAACAAAATCACCAACGCGCTACCGATGACCGGCACCAGCAGCGTAATGCCCGCGCCATCTTGCGATTTTTCAAACAAAAGCGCGGAAGCCAATATCAAAACGATGCCAATGGTTGCTAGCGTATCGTTAGATTGAACTTGGACTTTTCTCATCACTAATGCGAGTAATGAACCGGTTGCCAGCTCCCAAGCGCGAGAGAAGATCATGTAAAAAGCGAAATCAGGATCGTTGCTCGCGTAGACAATAGTCATCAAACTCAGCGCAAATACCACGATGAAAAAAGTTAGGTAAAACGCGTTTTTGCCACGAGCGAGTAGCATGAGTAGCAAAGGAATGACAATGTAGTATTGTTCTTCAACGCCCAAGCTCCATGTGTGGAACAGCGGGTTGGCTTGATCTTCTAAACCGAAGTAATTGTGGCCTTTCAAATACAGAAGAATGTTGGATGAAGAGAGAATGGAAGACACTGCAAATTGACCAACGTCTTTGTGTGCTTGCGGCAAAAATAGCCACCAAGACATCAAATAGCTGACGGCGATCACCACCAGTAAGAGGGGGAGTATGCGACGAATGCGTCGCTCATAAAAATCACCGAGGCTGAACTTCTGGTTTTCTAAGTCGTTAATCACGATGGTAGTGATCAAATAGCCGCTGATCACAAAAAATACGTCGACGCCAATAAAGCCACCAGCGAATTGCTCAACTCCTGCATGAAACAAAATCACCAACGTGACAGCAATCGCCCTTAATCCGTCTACTTCTGCTCTGTAAGTCATATCGTGTTGCTCCAACATTCCGTTTAATGAAGTAGAGCAAAATATGAACCAGAAATAATGATTATTTAAATCAGTGCCTTAAAGTGATTGTCAAAATGAAAATGCTAGGTGGGTTAACGAATTCCCAAATTGAATTTCAATATGGAAACCCCATAAAGAATGATCTTAAGAAGCGCTAAATCAAAGAACGTAAAGCGCGAGGCACTTAGACTTCATTGAAAATGATTACGCTAAAGAAACGATGACAGAGAATACGATTCAGGAAAAAATTGCCAGCTTTACTTGTATCGAAGAGGCTTTGAATTACTTCGACATCGAGTTTGATAGCCGATTTATCGAAAACAATCGAACCGAGTTGGTTAAGAGGTTTCACGGCTACTTAATCCTCACTAAACCGGATGATTGGTTTTCAGGTCGTCGTGCTTTAAAGAATGCTTACTGTAAAGTACAACGCAGTTTGCTCAGTAAAACGACGCGCTCTGCGTGCCGAGGTTGTACATCTTGTCAAAGACGTTAATTCTGGTGGCTTGCCTAAAAAGAACCCTGCATCTTGGTGTCACAGGGGGAAGAGCAAGGTTCTTTTGGTTTCGCTATTGGTTTGTCGCGAGTTACGAATCAGCTTTACGTAGATGAATTAACCCGCGTGGTACGCAGGGTAGTCCACTAAGCCTTTTTCACCGCCGCCGAACAATGTGGCAGGGTCATGTTCTGCCAGTGGATAGCCATGCTTGATGCGGCTTGGTAAGTCGGGGTTTGCAACAAACGGACGGCCAAAGCCAATCATGTCAGCTAAACCACTTTCGATCGCGTGTTGCGCCTTTTCATCGTTGTAACGACCGGCATAAATCAGTGTACCTTTGTACGCCTCACGAACTGCGGTTTTAAAGTTGTGCGGAGTGTCTGGCGCGTCGTCCCAATCCACTTCTGCAATGTGAATGTAAACCACATTGAGTTTATCAAGCAGCGCTGCAGCGGCGGTGTAGGTTTCGACTGGCGTACTATCAACGGTGCCATTTAACGAAGTGAATGGCGCAAGACGAACACCAACACGCTCAGCGCCAATGGCTTGCGTCATCGCTTCTATCACTTCACCAAGAAAACGCAGACGGTTTCCAATAGAGCCACCGTATTCATCGGTGCGGTTATTCGCTTCAGAATCGATAAACTGGTTAACCAAGTAGCCATTCGCTGCATGAAGCTCGATACCATCGAATCCGGCTTCTATCGCGTTTAGTGCGGCTTGGCGGTACTCTTCAATAACGTTCTTGATGTCTTGTTTGGTCATTTCACGTGGCTCAACCACGTCGACAAAACCCGGTTCGTCTGTGCCGTTATCGACAAATACTTTCACGTTTTCTGCTTTTAGCGCAGAAGAAGAAATAGGTTGCTCACCGCCAATGTTATCAGGGTGAGTCACGCGACCAACGTGCCACAATTGCGCGAAGATAGTGCCGCCATTCTCGTGCACCGCATGAGTTACCCTTTTCCAGCCAGCAATTTGCTCTGGGCTGTAAATGCCTGGTGTCCATGCATAGCCTTGACCCATTGGCGAAATTTGTGTGCCTTCAGCAACGATTAGGCCCGCTTCAGCACGTTGAGCATAGTAGGTCGCCATCATGTCGTTAGCGATATTACCTGGTTGAGAAGCACGAGAGCGCGTCATCGGAGGCATAACGATACGGTTTTTTAATGAGAGAGAGCCAAGTTGAATGGGTTGAAATAATGCGTCTGTCATAGGAAACCTCGTTATTTTTGAGTTTGGATGAGTTCGATTTGGTAACCATCGGGATCTTTAATGAACGCGATGTGAGTTTCTCCGCCTTTCATTGGACCTGGCTCGCGAGTAACGTTGCCACCAAGCGCTTTAATTTTTTCGCAAGCGGCGTAAATATCTTCAGACCCCAGTGCCATGTGTCCGAATGCGTTACCCAAGTCGTAACTGTCGGTATCCCAGTTATAAGTTAGCTCGATGGTCGCGCCATCTGGTTGATCAGGGTTACCAACAAACACCAGTGAGTAACGGTATTCTTGGTTTTCAAAACGATCCAAAACACTCATTCCCAGAACTTTTGTATAAAATTCGATAGATTTGTCTAGGTCAGCTACACGGATCATCGTGTGGAGAAACTTCATAAGTCGCCTTTTCATAACGTTGCGTAATCACTATGCAAACCATATCGCCACTCTAAATAAACTGGAAATTATCGTTAATTATTAAAATGATTATTTAGTGTTATGAAAAGCGAGGTTGCTGGCCCTGCAACATGCAAACAAAGATTACTCGCCGTTTCTTTTTAATTGTTGGCATATGCTAATTACTCTTTTGAGAAACCGAGTAACTATCATGTCCACAAACAGCTACTGTCATTACACTCACGAGTCTCATCATCAATGTGCGGTTTGTTCTTCAATTAATGTGAATCCGAACTCTTTGGCCGTGAACTACCAATACCTAGCCGATGGTTCTGTTGTCGGAGAGTTTCACGTTTTACCGCGTCATCAAGGTTACACAGACCTGTTGCATGGTGGTATTGCCAGTTCGCTTCTCGATGGTGCAATGACGCATTGTTTGTTATCTAGAGACATTCAAGCCCTTACGGCGCAGTTGGATGTGCGCTACCATGCACCTATTCAGTTAGATGATCGAGTCACGATTACTGCACACTGTGAAGGTGAACGACGCGGTATATATCAACTGGTGGCTCAATTACGGGTCAATAGCGAAGTTAGAGTGACGGCTAAAGGGAAGTTTATTCGTCCTAAAAAGGCATAAATAAAAACGTGTTCTACGGAGAGGCAATGAAGAAATTTGATGAGCTGTATGCAATTGCGACGAGAAAATCTCAATATGACCAAACCAATACTTGGTTTAAAGGCGTAGAGACTTATCTGGAGGCCATTGGCAAAGAAGTTGATGAAGTCCGCGAAGAGATTCGTGAGGATCGCCTTTGTCATTTGGAAGACGAGTTAGGCGATGTGTTGTGGAACTATCTTAACGTATTAAAGGCGCTGGAAAGAGAAAAGGGTATAGATCCTGAGAAAGTACTCGAAAGAGCCTGCAACAAATACGATCAGCGTGTATCTGCGATTGAGTCGGGACGCAGTTGGGATGAGATAAAACAGCAGCAGAAACAAGCCTTGAACGCAGAGCATGAAGCCGCGCAGTTAGAAGATGTAAAGAGCCAATAACTGCGCTTGGTATTGAAAGGGTTGGTTAATAGGGAATACCTAGTCAGCCCTTGGAACTGTTGACCAACAGTAGGTCACAAGGTGGTTGATCAAGTAACGTGTCTACAGTGCTGCCAGACCAAAATTGAGATGACATGCTTCGTTTACATGCTCCCATAATCAAAATCGACGCTTGTGATTGCTTAACTGCTTTTGGTAACGCCGTTTCAGGGTTTCCTTCCGGTAATAGTAATGGAACTCGCGTTAACTTTTGCGCACTAATAAAATCTGTAATGCCTGCTTTTTGATTGCTTAATATCTCTGCACGATAGCGAGAGAGGTATGGTGCGACGTATCGGCAGTAAACGAGCGTCATTTTCCCGCTTAAGGTTTGTTCTAATTTTGAGCCTCGCGAGACGATGGCTTTATCTACTATCGACTTTTCATCCCCTCGATGAAGTGGGTCGATTGCACAAAGCATGTTGGCGTGAGAAGGCCATGACCGCTCACTCAGTAGCAACAAGTCGCAATCTTGTTGTGCTAGTTCTGTGAGCATCGTTTGAATCTCGTGTTTGTTAAAGTGTCCCACGAGCAGTAAGTCAGTGTGGTCAACAAGTCGTTTCGCAACTTGCTCAACCCAATGGCTCCCTTTGAAATGCTCGTAAGAGAGCGTTGGTGTTTCAAGCTCTTCTTCTTCACAAAGTTCGAAAATTAATGCGTTGAACTTTAAGGTCCAAGCTTCAAACTCAGCTTGTCTTTTTTCTATATGGTCAGAGTTGAAACTGAGAAAATGAGCGAATGCGTGATCTTCACTTCGGCGATGGTCTTCCACTAAAACTACAATAGGCTGGGCCAGCGCTGTCGAAAATTGAATCACTTTACGAAGCACCTTACGACTTGGTAAGGCGGCCTGCTGAGTCAGAAAAAATACAGGTGCCATTGATTACTCCATTATCAAACAAGGCGAATGAGCCTGACACACATTCAAGTCTATACCATGAACTGATGCAGAGGCGTTTTGTTTCTGCGAGCGAAATATAAATTCCGCAATTAAGTCAACTATCGCCTAGAATTTTAACATCAAGAATTCATGCCTTCGGATAGCACATATCGTCAATGCGGCGAATGTGGTAGTGAAAGCTATAGGTAAAAGTAATGATAGATTCCAACCAATTGCAAATTAACCGCAAAGTGCCACATTTGCTTGCTGAGATCATTAAAGCGATAGAATCGACCGAAGACTTGAGCTTTTTGAAAGACTATCAAGAAGCACAGATTGCGAACATTTTGGAGTCGGTCAACATTGCTTACCGTAAACGTGTCATAGAAGCAGTGCCGCCTGAGAAGTATTGGACGGTATTAAATTTGCTCCGATACGACACCGCCAAGCACATTCATCAATCACTCAATAAAGACTTACAACATGAACGCTTGACGTACATAACGGATTCAGAACTGATCATCTTTGCGGACTTTCTACCGACCGAGTTTGTAGATGAATACCTTATTGATCAAAGTGAAGAGTCTGTCGCGCATATCCAACAAGCATTGTCGTATGAAGACAACAAAGTTGGACGTTATGCCGAGCCTCACTTTCTGGTCGCAAACCCTAAAAACAGCGTAGGAGGCATCAAAACCGAGCTGCTAAAACGCGGGCAAAGTCCAGTGCGGTTGATTATTGTGCGTGATGCAAGTGGTGTGATTGGTACGATAGAGCCGCAAACCCTGTTGCTGCACGAGAATCATATCAAACTTACCGACTTGACCGTAGTTACGCCAATCCTAGAAGATATTCAAACGATTCAAAGTGTCAGCAAACAAGTCTCGATTGATGGTGGAGCACATTGGTTTCCTATCATGGCTGGTGGCAAAATTATGGGCGTCTTGTCGATGGCGACCATCGCGATTACGTTGCGCGAACTCAGCCTACAAGCTGTAGTGGCAGAAAACGTACGAAGCGAAGAAGATTTGTTCACACCATTAAGCGTGGCGACAAGGCTAAGAGCACTTTGGCTAGTGATTAACTTGCTGACCGCTTTTGTTGCCTCTGCCATCATTGGTATTTTTGATAATGTGGTCGAGCAAGTCGTTGCGCTTGCTATTTTAATGCCTGTCGTGGCGAGCATGGGCGGCATCGCGGGTAGCCAAACCTTAGCGGTGGCCATTCGAGGTATCGCACTAAACCACTTGCACCAAAGTAACTTGAAGCTATTGGTGAATAAGGAATTAAAAATCGCCACCATTAATGGTTTAATTATGGGATTGGTGATCGCGGGTGTCGTTTACATGGTGTTTGACTCTTGGCCATTGGCACTTATTATTTGCTGTGCCATTTTCCTCAATAGTTTGGCGGCCGCGGCATCGGGTACGTTGATACCATTCACGTTGAAAAAGTTTAACATTGACCCCGCCGTGGCTGGCTCGGTAGTATTGACGACCGTTACCGATGTCGTTGGTTTCTTTGCGTTCTTAGGCTTAGGTGCCATTTTCTTGATATAGATATCCAATTGACGCGTTAACTAGCAGAACCAATCGCACCATTTCCCAACCCAGTATTTTGGGCGAGCTTGCTTCACTCAGCATTCCTCCGTTTTCCATAACCGATGAACACGTCGTTTCGGTTCTTACTTTGTATATCTCTTCACTGCCCAGTTCTATTCCCCAAATTTCCCACTACCGATCTCGCTTAACGCTGGCGTGCCAAATGCCAATTTCAAACGCCAGATGATGCCCATTTTCTTGGCTGTACACGCATTACTTCACTCAAACAAAAAATAAGGAAACAATTTTGAATAAACTCATCGTATTCACTGGTGGTCCCGGTGCAGGGAAAACTTCGGTAATCGAACAGCTAAAAACACAAGGCTTTATCTGCGCGCCAGAAACCGGTCGTCACGTGATACAAACGCAGGTTGCCAATCACGGTTCAGCATTACCTTGGAATGACAAACAAGCTTTTCGAGACGAAATGATGAAGGCAGAAGTGAGCAATTACCGAGCTTTCAATGTCCGCCAAGGGGACGTATTTTTTGATCGCAGTATTGTGGACGTATATGGCTACAGCAAGTTGGAACAACTGCCAATCTCGCATGAGCTCATCACGCATTGCCAGACGCTTCGTTATCATCCTCAAGTATTCATTTTTCCACCGTGGGCATCGATATTCAGTAACGATGAAGAGCGAAAACAAGATTTTTCTGAAGCGGTCGCCACATATCAACAGATGGTCGATGCATACCACAAGTTTGGTTATCAATTGATCGAAGTGCCCAAAATATCAGTCGAAGACAGAGTAGCGTTTATTCTCGGCTCAGTTATCGAACAAGGCTGAAAGATGATTGATGCAAACAAATGCGTAAGGCGATTGTGAGCACGACAACAATATGCGTAAAGGGAGTTATTTATACTGGATAAAATTCAATAACTTAATTGAGTGTTATGTCTTTTAAATATCTTACCTTATTGCTCGCAACGACGAGCATGAGCAGCTTTGCTGATGTAGGCCTGCCTTCGGGGGATGATTGGTTAAACCATGTGACGAATGGCCTAGCCCCATATTGGATGATGGAAAGCGCGCATGGGCAACCTGCGGGGAATTTTCCGACATTTCGTTGTGATAACGGTGTCATTCTCGACCCACAAAAGCCGTGTGAAGAATTAAACAAAGGGTGGATTAGCCCGCACTTCGATCGCGAATACACCCGCATGAAATCGCGCCAAACTTACGCTTATGGCGTGCTTTTTCATCTTACGGGTGACAAGCAAGCATTAGAGCTGGCAAAGAAAGGGGCTTATTACCTGATTGATCACCTACAAGATGAGAAAAACGGCGGCTTTGTGAGCTTTACGCGTAGTGGAAAACCGGGGATGGAGTGGCAACAACGAACTTCTCAAGACCAAGCTTACGCCTTGGTGGGGTTGGCGATGTACTACTACTTGACGCAAGATCCAAAGGTTGAACAAGCACTTATCGACCAGCAAGCGTTTATATTTAAACAATACCGACGAAGCGATGATCGCGGTCTGGCGTGGGTTTTGAAAGATGGTGATGGGGAAAGTGCGAAGCAGCAAGAGCTAGTCGCTCAACTTGACCAGATCAATGGCTATCTGTTGTTAACGGCGCCACTTTTACCAGCGCCAACGCAAGCCAAGTGGAAGCAAGATCTGCAATGGCTGACGCAAGTGATGCTAGATAACTACCACTCCGGCAAAGAGCAGCGTTTTTATGGCGCGATACACCATAAAGCGGTAATGATGCCGGATGCGAAACACAATGATTTTGGACACACCATCAAAGCATATTGGATGACGTATCTCACTGGTCAGTTGTTGGAGAATTCCAACTGGACAGAGTTTGGTTTCAAAGGAATGAAACACACGCTTAAGCAAGCGCAATATCAGCAAAACTTTGAGCAAGTCAAAGCGCTTTTCTCACCAGAATGGCAGAGTAAATGGACGCAAGAGAGCATTCCTGCTTGGCAATCAAGACCATATAAGCATTATAGCTCGTCTTGGGAATGGGCAGAGCTCGATCAAGCGGCGATGACAGTTTCCCTTGTTGATGGTTCGATGAAAGAAACGCTTCAATACACGTTACCCACTTTTATGGATGTATGGGTGGATCATCAATATGGAGGCGTCGGTCTGAGCCCTAAATCAACCAAAGCGTTCCATTGGGGAAATGGTTACCACCAGTTTGAACATGCGTTGGTCGGGTATTTGTACGCGCAACAAATGGCAAAACAGCCTGCCAAGCTTTACTACGCGCGACCAGCAGAGAGCAAAATGCCACTTAATCCGTATTACTTTAGCGCAGAGGTAAAATCGTTGTCGTCACAAAGTGATGGAGTCACCATCGCGACATTCACCAATATTCGACCTTAGGTTGGTCGATGGTGATGTGTTGGTTAAAGTCCGCGTAAAAGCCAATAAAACCCTCCGACAGCAAGTGCGACTATTAGCTATCTAGGCCTGTCACTAGATAAGCTTCAAGCAGTAATTGTGTAGGTAATGACCCCTGGGCGCTTATAAAAAGCCGTCAGAACCAACTGGTTTTGACGGCTTTTTATTCTATGACAGGTAGAGGCTTCAATTTTCAGCGCGATAGGTCTATGAAAACTTAAGTGAGATTCCAATCACGTCGCATGATCCCACTAGTGTCATTGGAAATAAATGAATTGTTTCTGATACATAGAACGTATTAACATGGTTGCACTGGGCCCATATGAGTAAATTCATTGAACATACAATTTGAGAGAGGGTTTAGTTTTAAAAAATAACAGTTAGTTGGAATCTAGGTTAAATGAAAATAAAACTATTTAAAAAGCTACAAGTTGTATTTCTTGTGGTGTTGTTTCTCTAGGTTGTCCAAGCGGAAGCATGATCTAAAACGCTTATTTTATTCAAATAAATGGAAAGAAATGAAAGTGGAATTAAAAAATAACTATTCAGAATCAGAAATAAACCAGCCACCATCGGTACTTCTTGTTACGTCTCTGTTGTGTCTGGCGTCCGTTTGTTGGGCTGCATTGCTGTTGGCCATTGAATATATTGTTGGGATAGAAATGAGTGGTACAGGCTTTCTTAGCACGTTAATCCCAGCCATGAGTGTTGGTTATTACTTCGGCTACAAGACTGGAGATGTAATGCCATCAAAAACAAGATGGTATGCTGTTTTACTGTGGACTTTAGCAAGTTTGGTAGTGTTCTCTCTTATCTTAATGTCGTTAGATATTTCTCCGTTTTATTTATTATCTGAGCTCGGTGGGGTAAGTATTTTTATTGCTATCATAATGCTAATAACGATTGGCATCGCCTACTTAATTTTAAAAAGTGGTGAGAAAATGGCGATTAGAGTGTTACTCAAAGCCGAGGAAAGTCAGTAGATAAAATACAACAAACGATTCAATTAGGATCATGACAAGACGCCAGCCATAATGTGCTGGCGTTTTAGTTTCCTGTTTGTAGGATTTTTTGTTTAAAAGGCAAACCCATTTATTGTGTTGTCGTTTGAGTTAATGGTTTATGCCTTGTGCGCAAGATAGCTTAGCAGGTTTATGTATCGAGAAACGTGTGTATAATTCGCCACGAATTACGATTTATAGATATGAAAGGTAAGTATGGCAGTCCTCGAAATTCTCTCCATTCCAGACCCAAGGCTTAAAGTAAAAGCAGAAAAAGTCACTGATGTATCGACAATACAAACGTTGATCGACGATATGCTAGAAACACTTTACGCAACGGGCAATGGTATCGGTTTAGCTTCAACCCAAGTGGGCAGAAAAGAGGCGGTTGTTGTCATCGATATCTCTGACGAACGCAATGATCCTTTAATCTTGGTTAACCCAGGAGTTGTGAGCGGAGAAAACAAAGCACTTGGTCAAGAAGGGTGCCTATCTGTTCCTGAGTACTACGCAGATGTAGAGCGTTACACGTCAGTTGTTGTTTCTGCACTAGACCGTGATGGCAACCCGATTACAATCGAGAGCGATGAGTTCTTGGCGATTGTGATGCAGCACGAAATTGATCACCTATCTGGTAACTTGTTCATTGATTACCTCTCACCATTAAAGCAAAAAATGGCGATGAAAAAAGTGAAGAAGTACGTAAAAGCGAAAGCTAAGTAATATGAGAGGAAGTAACCCTCCATGTCGAGTTACTTCCTTTTAAATCAAGAATAGGACGGTAGGGAGAGCGGTTTATCTCTGCTTTTGGGGGACATAACGCTTTACGACCTTCATAAGCTTCTGAAATGAAGAACAGTCCATATGTGACTCATGAGGGCAGGTGGCGACATGGTTGAGGCTGTCTCGCACCGCTTTCAAACGTTTTATTTGCTCATCAATCTCAAGTGCCTTTTTCGTTAGTAAGTCACGATCGATATATGGCTTTGAAACTTCTGATTGATTCAACATTTCTGCCATTTCGTTAAGCGATATTCCAGCGATACGCCCCAAACTAATTAAATTGAGTGTATTGAGTACCTCTGGTGAATATTGGCGTCTCAATCCATTCCTTCCTATCGAGCGAATTAACCCCAGCTGTTCGTAGTACCTGAGCGTTGAAGTCGGCAATCCTGATTTTCTAACCACTTCTGCAATATCCATATTATTCCCCATTGACTTCAAGTTGGCTTTAAGTTGTAGCATGCAACTAAGACCTTAACAAATCAAAAACTTGAGGAGAGAAAAATGCTGCTTTTAATGGGATTGCAAGCGGTGCTAATAGGGATTGGTGCCACTTTGATAATGGATTTATGGGCATGGTTACAAAGGAGAGTGTTTGGTATTCCTTCATTAAACTATGCGTTGGTTGCGCGCTGGGTTTTGTACATGCCCCAAGGAAAGCTTATGCATGCGCCAATTATGGCGTCAGAGGCGATGCCGGGAGAAAAGTCACTTGGCTGGTTTTTGCATTATGCCATCGGCGTTACTTTCGCTTTGGCTCACGTTACTGTTTTTGGTCATCATTGGTTGGTAGAGCCCAGTCTAATGCCCAGCTTAATTACAGGCGTGGTAACGTTGATCTTCCCATTTTTGGTCATTCAACCTTGTCTAGGATTTGGTTTTGCTGCGAGTAAAACCCCAACACCTTGGAAAGCCCGTTTTCTTAGCACATTGGCGCATTTGGGTTATGGTTTGGGTTTATTCATTGCCGGGTTTGCAATCAAAGTTACGAGCCAGTATTTTGCATAGATAAAATGAGCATCATGCAAACGAGTGGTTTTTATCTATGATGCTCAACTCTTGGTTGTTTTTTGCGCTTTGATCATAGTTGACCGATATGTCTAAAGTCTGTTGCATTTATCCAAGACGTAAAGTCGGCGGACATTTAACATTGCCTTAACGTCAGAATGGCAAGCGGTTTACCAAGAAAAACTAAAATTATCTGGTTTGACATAAAGAATATTAAGGGTTTCAGATGGCTTCAAAAGTGGCAGGGATATCAATACTGAGTTTATTGGCAGCGCCAGTTGCGATGGGAGAAACAGCCAGTGCTTATGATTTATGTTTGCTAGACAAAATAAAGCAAAGCAAAGGTGAAGAAACCATAAAGAGCATTCGCGCGCAGTGTGAGCTTGACACAGTAACCAGCACAGTGCCCGCTGATCCAGAAATTGAAGAGCCTGAAGAACTTCAGGAAAGTTTGGTCGACAAGCGTTTGGAATCAGAACGAGAAAACGCGTTCGAACCGTTTAGTCTGGTCGCGCATCGCGTTAACTATATTCTTCCGTTTACGTACAGTGATCGAGTAAATAAACGCGCGTATGCCGACACCAAATACGGCGATGAACTGCGTAAGGAAGAGGCGGAGTTCCAAATCAGTTTTAAAGTACCAATGAACTATGATGACTTGTTATTTGATGGCGATGGTCTGTTTTTTGGAATGACTCTTAAATCATTTTGGCAGGTATACACGGGTGCAGCATCTCGTCCATTCCGTGAAACCAATTATCGTCCAGAGCTTTTTTACTACACCCCAACAGACTGGAAACCACTTGATGGTTCGACTTGGTTAGGTTTTGGTATTGAACATGAGTCTAACGGTCAGAGACAGGAGCTATCGCGCAGTTGGAACCGTGTCTACGCCAACGTAACCTTTGCAAAAGACAATTTTGCGGTTTCTATCCAGCCTTGGTGGCGTATACCTGAAGATGAAAAGACATCGCCTAATGATCCCAAAGGTGATGATAACCCGGATATCGAAGACTATATGGGACACTTTGAGCTATCGAGTGCTTACAAGTGGAATGGTTACGAGTTTACCTTTTTAGGTCGCCAGAACTTTCAAACACATAAGGGTTTTGCAGAACTGGGTGTGTCATTTCCGATTTGGGGCAAAGTTCAGGGGTACGCACAATACTCAGCGGGTTATGGTAAGAGCTTGATCGACTATGATCATAATCAGCAGCGGATTGGTGTTGGTATTGCAATCAACGGTGTTTTGTAGTTTTTCGTAGATGGATAGAAATTAACACTGGCAATTGAAATTTCAATATTTAGAATGCGAGGCTGAAATTGATTTCTAACCTAGAGTGATTTTATGCTTCGTGATTACACCTTCGATTGTCTTGTAACTATGCCTCGCCATGAGCTGGAAGAGTTTAGTGCTCGTATGATCAGTAAAATGGTGCCAGAAGACGTGATGAATGAGCTGTTCACTTTTGATCAAGAAGAAGTGGATAGTGAAGACCGCATGTTGTCTGCACGTCTTGATGCAATGCTACGCATGACAGCAATCGCACTGAGTGAAATTCAACAAGCGTTTGATGACTCAGACAACGCAAAGCAAAATAGCGAGCGAATGACGCGATTGGTGCTTTGGCATTTCTACGCGATCTCATTCCGTTTGGAAGAGGCCATCACGCTAGAAACACACTGTGCTCTAGTGGAAAAACTAATCGAAAATGCACCTTCGGATGTTTTTGCGTGGGTAAAAACATTGACGGAGCTGCTGCACACTTACGCTGAAATCAACGCGAAAGAGAATCCTCAAGACTAAACACCTGTCGTTTATCGTTCAGTAAATTTGAAACAAGGCGAGCCATTTGGTTCGCCTTGTTTTTTCGCGTCAGATAAACCTTCGGGTTTGAAATAACAAACAAGCCTAGACTCAGATTTGTTCGTTCACTAGCGAACGGCGTGATTCCTTCTTACACTAAATCAAGGTGTTTGTTGCTAAACAAGCAAATGCATGACTAAGTCGTGTATTGTTTTCCACTTAAATGCGATAATTTATGTCGAAGAACCTTCTGGTTTTTAAATTGGAGCCGACTATTGAGCGTGTACGCTTTCCAGCTGAGCTTCAGCTATCTAAAGGAAGTGAACGATGGATCCGTTAACGCAAGGTTTATTGGGTGCAGCTTTGCCACTGGCGGTGAGCAACAAGCGAAACCTTGCAGTTGTTGGCGTGTTGGGCGTGGTCTCTGGGATGGCTCCGGATTTAGATGTGCTAATCCGTTCTTCAACTGATCCTTTGCTGTATTTGGAATACCATCGCCAATTTACTCACTCGCTCTTGTTTATCCCGTTTGGTAGTTTCATTTGTGCTTTGTTGTTGTATCCATTGTTCGCAAAAAAGCGAGGACTAAGCTTCCGGCAGAGTTGGTTTTACTGCGCGCTTGGTTATAGTACCCATGCGTTATTAGACGCATGCACCAGTTATGGCACACAGCTTCTATGGCCGATAAGCAACACGCGTTATGCTTGGAACACTATTTCGGTAATCGACCCCGCGTTCACACTCCCTATTTTAATATTGCTTTTGTTTGTTGCACTGAAGCGAAGCCCAAACTATGCCCGCATTGCATTTTTATGGTGCCTGGCTTACCTAAGTCTTGGAACGATACAACGAGATAGAGCAGAAGTAGCTGGTTGGGAAATCGTCAAAGAGCGACAACACAACGCTATACAATTAAAAGCCAAACCAAGTTTCAGCAATCTTTTGGTTTGGAAACTAATTTATGAAACGGAAGAGAGCTACTATGTAGATGCCGTAAGGGTGGGGCGTTCAATAAAAATTTACCCTGGCGAATCAACTCCAAAGTTAAATATAAAAGAGCAATTTCCGTGGCTAAACCCGCAATCGCAACAAGCAAGAGACATCGAACGTTTCCGTTGGTTTTCAAACGGTTTTGTAGCGACGGATCCGAATAATGAAATGCGAATTGTTGATATGCGTTATTCCATCGTACCAAACCAAATTAATGCGTTATGGGGCATCAATCTATCCCCAAAAGCCAGCGCAGACGCGCACGTTGAATACAGTGCTCATCGAGGAAGTACTGCAGAAGATCGCCAAGTTTTTTTCAACATGCTTACGGATTTTGAGTGATGGTTTTACTTTGGATGTCGATGCGGTTTCGTAATAACTATTACGCAGACTGAAAGTCCTTTACTAGGGTCGGCTTGCTAGCGAAGAAAATTTTGCCAAACAGGGACTTGTACTTCCAGCCAAGAGACAAAAGTCGTTTAGCTAAGTTCTTGTTTTCAATGATTGCAACCTCAACACCTTGGTAGTGGTATGGATTGCTTTTGATGTAGTCGATAAATGCAGTAAGCACGCCTTGCCCGCGAACGGAGGGTGCAAAGTTGACTGCTACAATAGAAAAGCGTTGGCTACCTGCTGGGCAACGGACTAAACAGTGCCCAAGAGGATGAGTAATAGTCTCAGAAAATTCAGGAAAAGGGCGAGACTCAAGCTCTTGAGAAAGCGCATCGTATCGCTGACATAGATAAGAAAATAGTTGTTTCGCTTCGCTGTTCATATCGGTGCCGCTTTTGTGTTGCTTGGTTTAAAGGCATTGATGTCTCAAATATTGTAACCATAGATAGCAACACAAAACGCGGTAAACTTTTTCAGTAATGATTTCCTATTTTTGAAACCTGAATTGTTACAAATGAAGCTAATTGGGTTTTATATGGTAGTTGTGAACGAGTGTTTCTAGTTGAAGGGAGAATACGCTGGTTACTGGAATTCCTTTGTTAAAAGACGAGCTGCTTGGTTTAATGCCGCTCGTTTAACTGCGAGTGGTATCTTTTGTATTTCGTCACCTTGTACAGCGACGATGGGACATGATGTGGGATCTTCTATCCTAGCTCTTCATGGTCTAAATTATCTCATTAACCACTCAGAGCTAGATTCTTAGTCTCGCCAAGGCTCGCTGGACTGACACAAAAACATCGTTAAACTCCTGTTATTAAATTATTTGGTCCGCCTTTGCTTACTTTTGAACGCTTAACTAGGCGTTACTCCAAGTGCTTAAATTGCAATGCCACAAGTCGCTGATACAACTCACAGCTTTGCATTAATGATTGGTGGTTACCAACATCGACTAACTCGCCATTGTCCAGCACCGCAATTTTATCCGCATGTTGGATAGTAGAAAGGCGATGAGCAATGATCAGCGTTGTGCGTCCTTTCATCAGTGCTTCAAGTGCTTGCTGAACGTGATGTTCACTTTCACTATCAAGGGCGCTGGTGGCTTCATCCAGCAGTAAGATTTTTGGATCTTTTAGAATCGCGCGAGCAATCGCAATGCGCTGCTTTTGACCGCCTGATAGCCTAACGCCGCGCTCACCTAAAAAGCTGTAATAGCCTTCGGGAAGCTTCTCAATAAACTCATGGGCATGGGCTTTTTTGGCGGCTTCGATGACTTGTTCATCTGTGGCTTCTGGATTGCCGTAACGAATATTGTGAAACACATCATGGCTAAACAGCGCTGGTTGTTGAGGTACGAGTGCCATTTGGCGTCGAAGCTCGTTTGGGTCGAACTGTCGAATGTCTTCGCCACCAAACAACACTTGCCCCTGTTGTGGGTCGTAAAAGCGTTGCAGCAGTTCGAATAGCGTTGTTTTACCTGCGCCAGAAGGGCCAACCAACGCCAATACTTTGCCTTGTTCAGCGGTTAAATTTAATCCTTTGACAGCAGGTTGATTTGGGCGAGAAGGGTAGTTGAAATTCAGCGACTTAAAGCTAACTTCAGCAGATATGTCTGAACGGACAGGCAAATGGTTGTTTGGTGCTTTAATATCGCTTTCTACTTGAAGGATCTCAATCAGTCGCTCGGTAGCGCCTGCGGCTCTTTGCAATTCGCCCATGACTTCGGAAATGGTTGCAGTCGATGAGGCAACCATAATGGCGTAAAACACAAACGCTGCTAGGTCACCCGCAGACATCTTTCCGTGAATCACATCGCTGCCGCCAACCCAAAGCATGCCCGCAATTGCGCTGAACACAATCACAATAACGCCAGAGATCAGGATCGCGCGTTGTTTTACTCTCTGTCTGCCCACTTCATACGCTTTTTCCACCTCGACAGCGAAAGCCGCTCGTTCGTACGGCTCTGAGCTAAAACTTTGCACGGTTTTAATATGTTCTATCGCTTCACCTGCGTAGCTGCCGACATCGGCCATTGAGTCCTGACTTTGGCGAGAGAGCGCACGCACGCGTCGTCCATAGAACAAAATCGGAACCAAAACCAAAGGCACAGAAGCAAGCACAATCAGCGTGAGCTTAACGTTGGTGGCAAACAACATTATGATGGCTCCAAAACACATCAAAGCGCTACGCATCGCCATCGAGAACGATGAACCAATAATGCTTTGCAGCAACGTGGTATCGGTAGTCAGGCGCGACATAATATCGCCGCTACTGTTGGTCTCAAAATAGCTCGGATGCAGCGTAATCACATGGTTGAACACCGCAAGGCGAATATCCGCACTGACGCGCTCACCTACGGAAGAGACAAGGTAAAAGCGAAAGAAGGTCCCAATGGCAATACACAATGTGACACCGACAATAAACTGAATCGCATTGGTAAGCTCTTGCAATGATTGCTGAGCAAAGCCTTGGTCGATAAGAATACGTACTCCATAGCCAACGGATAACGTCAAACTTGCCGTCGCGACAAGGGCAACCAAAGCCGCCGCAACCCGCCATTTATAAGGTGCAATAAAGGTGTTGAGTTTAAGAAGAATGCTGAGATTTTTGTTATTTTTTCGGCTCATGAGTGACTCACAAAGCGTTTTAGGTACCTGGCATAGTAAGCCAGTTTGGTTGGTGAGACCAGCGAACTGCCGCATTCAGATTAGGAAGTTCACTGGGATAGCCAATATTGCATCGAAAATCACTTAAACGTCTAAGAGACGAGAATCAGCTTTTAGCTAGGAGGGGGTTACGCACGGCTTTTGGCGAGTAGCAGGTCGACTTTTCCTTTGGCTGTTTTACTGACCGTTTGCATCAACTGAAAACTTGGTTTTTCGACGCCTGAGTTTTCTATCCCTTCGACCATTAAGAGCCAAAGCTTGGCTGTCATTTGCGCATCGGCTAGTGCTCGGTGGAAAACACCGTCGTTGTCGATATTTTTATAGCGAACAAGTTCACCTAGCTTATGTGATGGGGCTTCTTGAATGAGCCGTCTTGCCACTAGTAAGGAGCAAGCAAACTCACCCGAATAACCACAGTTGATTCGTTCAAGCTCCGCATCTAAAAATCGTTTATCGAAGGACGCGTTGTGAGCGATAAGGTTTTCGCCTGCAATGAACTCACTAAATGACGCCATTACCTCTTCGCAGCTTGGTGCCGATCGCAACATATTGTTGGTAATGCCGGTGTAGTTCTCAATGAAAGAACTCACTCTGAAACCGGGATTCATGAGTTGCTGAAAACTATCGACAACCTCGCCATTGACTAACTTTACTGCACCAATTTCTATTGCGCGATCACCTAAAGTAGGAGAGAGACCTGTGGTTTCAAAGTCGAGTACGACCACAGAGTTTGCTTGAGGCATAAAATTTTCCAGCTGAGTAATATTGCGCAAGAGTATTATCGAAAGCGACAGAAAAAGAAAGGCGAACACAATGGTGAATATCTGTCTATCTTTACTCCACAAAGTCAGTGTTCGTCGTCCACTGTTTATGGACAGGTACGTTCTGGCTTACCCATCGCGGCTTGTGCGGTAGCCTTATATTTCAAATGTTTTTCGGCTTTTCGATTCATTTCAATTAAGCATTAACTTTCGATACAACATACTGATTATAAATTGATTTTATAAATCAACTTCGGCATCATTCACGGCTTGATTTTGAGTATGAATATCATCACGGCAAAAAATTAGAACAACTTATAATGAGAGGCTAGGGAACGATGGAACCAATGAAGAATCATTATTTAGAGATACCTGAAGAAAGAAAATTGCGTATTTTTCGTGAAGAAGATGAAGATTTCTACAGCTTCTGGGAAAGAATGCTTGATGAAAAACAATCTTTTTATAAGCAACCTCTTAAAAGAATGAAAGGCGATGCTTGGGATTCGCTTGAGGCATTCTTCACCGCTTCCGAATTCGGACAACATCAGGCCTCGCCAGCTTACATAAAAAGGGCGCTTGAGTTACTGAATAACGTGTACTTGCTGGCCAATCATTCAGACCAAGTGGTTGAATTTTCCGTTGGGCACCGACACTTTTCGGAAGTGGGTAACCGTTCTGTTGCAGAAGGAACAATGGATGCTTGGTTGGATGAAATCTGTTTAGCAATGGCAGCGAGAGATTGGCGCTGCGTAGAGCTGATGACCATCATGGATGAGTCGTTAGTTTCTATAAAGACGCCGTTTAATGTTGCGCTAGTCGAGTTCGTTAACGGTGTATTTAGCAATTCATCAGCGTTACCTGAGTTATTGCAAACTGTGATGGAGAAATCTTCTCCGCAATACTTAGAATCAACCAGAGTGCCATATGTACACTCTTTGTTTATTCCATTTGTGAATGTGTTTGTTGCCATTATCGATGGCGATGAGGCACATTATCAAGAGGCACTGAGGGATGCGTTAGAGGCGCATTACCAGTTCTACATAAATGAAGATGTTCGCTATTCGCCAAAAGGGAATGTTTCTTTGAAACTGATTGGTCTTGCTGCATTGGCATACGATAAGTATGGCTGGACAATTCCAGAAACCGCATATTTGCCAAAGTGGCTCGTTTACGGTGAGCATGATCTCTGTTCTAAATAAATCATTAGTAGAACACCTTATGTAGTGTCTGCGGCAATGCCGTTCGATGAAAGGTTGGCGCAGCTGCGGGCTCTGTTTGAGCGAACAAAACAAATCTACAAGATCATTGAAGAGTTCCCACCTTTGGCGGTAAGACTAATCCAGCCTCAAGCAAACATGTTGCACCTTATCCTGCCATTTAGCTGTGAAGAGTTGAAAGAACTCCAATACACGTTTGCCACGGAAAAGGGCATTTGGTTTGGTAACCCGTAAGTCACGGCACATCCAAATCAATCGATTGTTGAATGGTATGTTGGTGACTACCTGCTCAATCTTGGTGATGACGAATTAAGGTCGTTTTTCAATCAGTTACTCGGTAAGAAGGCATAAACTTATCAATATGCGAGCTTACTAACACGCCATACGTGACACTTCATGTATTCTTAATTGAAGCGAAGAAGAGGATTTATCAATGTCAAAAAGCTCCAAGCTTCACAATGAAGACAAACTGGTTAAGAAGGCACTAGAGATTGGTGGGAAGATGGCGAAGCTACAAGGCTTTGACCTTCCTCAGTCACCACAGCCTCTAAGAGTAAAAGCGATTTACCTATTCTTGGTCGATGCCAAACAGATCACGCCACTACCGGAAAGCAAGCTAGATGGCGCAAGCATCAAACACCGGCTGGCAGTATGGATACACAGTGCGTTGCCAGACAACGACCCTCTAAAGTAAAAACCTCAAGAAGTTACATAGGTCATTAATTCACAAGGCGAGCCAAATGGTTCGCCTTGTTTGATCTTGGCAAGTGCACCGAGGTCTTTTTGCGTGGCGGTATCATTGATTTACAAAACAGAATCAAAAGGACTAAAGATAAATCCCGAGAAGCGCTACAATGCAGGCGTTGCGAGAGTGCAACTAAGATTACTCATTTACAGAAGCCTTGAAGTAACCATACATGTCTAAAGATTTCGAATTCACTACAGAATACACACTCGACAAACCTTTCTTTGCTGAGTGTTATGATCAAACTAGCCAGCCAACGAAGTTCCCACAAGCGTACCTAAAAGGGATATTGTTTCTTGTCTTTGGTGTGGTTTTATTGGAGTTTGAACTGCTACCAAACGGTTATGTCGGTTGGTTCTTTATCGTATTGAGTGTGATTGAAGCGTGCAGCGTTTACTTCAAAAGAACTTGGTGGCTGTGGCGTCAAACCATCAGCTCAAGTCGCGGCAGTAAAGTGGTGTTTGAAGTGAATGCAGATGGCGTACGCTACAAAAGCGGTAAAGTTGACCGCAGCCTCGCTTGGAATGATATCGACCAACTCGAACAAACTGATTTGGGCTTTATCCTTCACCTTGGTAAACAACGCCAATACATCAGCAAATCTTGCTTAAGCGAAGAAGTGATCGCGTTTATGGTAGAGCGGCACGCGGCATCAAAAGCGAGCTAACCAACTCACATCAAGCTGGAATGAGCGATCGAAAAAGTAGGTGATATATGATCGAACATTGTAACAAGTATATGGTCGATTCTGAATCAATGGGGTTTGATGTAGAAAGCTAATAAGGTTTAGAGGTTTCTCTTTCGGGCATACTGCTTCGGTGTCATGCGCGCAATCTGCTTACACTCTCTAGTCATGTGTGCTTGATCGGAAAAACCTTGCTCCAGCGCCAACTCCGATAAAGTAAGATCGGGTTGCGCTCGGAGTTGCTCTAAAGTGTGCTTCACTCGTTTAATGCGTTGGTAATGTTTAGGAGTAATCCCCAACCATTTCTGAAAATTGCGCTCTCTCTGGCGCTGACTGATGGTCCCTGTAGGTTGGTCAATAATGTGGCCGACATACTGCGGTTCATATTCCTCAATCAGTGTTTGAACCCAGCGATATAACGTAGAAATCCTTGCATATGGCGAACGAGCTATTTGCAGAGACTCAAATGTTGCTAGTGCAGAAGAAGCCAAAGGGTGGTCGTCTTGAATCCGCAATAGCTGTTCTAGACGTTTACCAAATAGTTGATAACCAACAGCAGGATGAAAGCGTACGCCAGTCATCACCGCGCCTGGCGGTAGGCAGACCTGATGTGCCAGAATGCTTATAGGCAGTAGGACAACCCCCGGCGTCTGCCACTCACCATCCATTTGTACTTCATTCTGTAAAATGAATACCACACCTGTACCAGCATCACTGAGTAATTGTTTACGTACAGTTTGCGTCGTATCAGGTTTGACGGATGCTGACCAAATGGCTTGAACATAGCCAGCTAAAGCCTTTTGAGGTTTTAAAATATCAAATTCTAAGTTCAAATGAATCATCCTATTTAACCTCAACTTAAATGAGAAAGTGATACACATGTACTTTTCATCCTATTAAGTTGAGGTATAAGCAGTGGCTTACAAGTAAGAACCGTCAAATAGAATTATCGAGGTTTATAGACTCCAACCTTTGGCTTAAATGCCTTAACTATTCGGTTCCAACTATTGATCGCGTTGATCGCAATTGTTAGGTTGACCATAGCTTCTTCTCCAAAGGTATTCAAGGTCAGCTGATAGGTATCATCATCTACTGGTAGGCCAGCAGTTAGTAATTCAGCCCAGCCAAGCGCAACGTGTTCTGCATCGCTGTAGAATGGCATATCTTTCCATGCACTAAGCCCCCATATGCGTTCCGGCTTTTCACCTAACTTAAGCGCATCTTTACTATGCATGTCGATACAAAATGCACATTGATTGATTTGCGATATGCGTAACTTAACCAGTTCCCATATGATCATGTTCATGGTTTCTGATTGGCTAAATTGTTCATGGAAGTAAGCTTCCTGAGCGTATAGGATTTCTATTGCCTTTGGCGCTACTTCAATATAGTTGAGTCGTTTCTTCATGGTCATTCTCCTTTGTTTTTTACATAGTAAAAAACGCTCTTAGCAAAAGATTGAAGATTTTCGACATGCACTCAATAAAGTTAGATAAAAGAGTGAACGACGAAAGCGAAAAAATGTACCTATTGGAAACCAAGAAAACTTATGCCAATTAACAAAGTATTGCTCTAAATAATGCGACTTAAGGTTGGCGTCTATTTTTACTCCACCACCTTCCGTAAACGAGCAAAAGGTGCTGAGTTACCTATATACACACCAGCCGCAACGATAAAGACGCCTAAAACATTTTCCCATTGAGCCTGATCACCAGAAATGAACGAAATCAGTAGAGTGAATACCGGCATAATATTAAATAATGGAGACATTTTATCTGGACCAAGAACGATAGCGCCTTTCATCCAAAAGTAATAAGCAATCAAAGTTCCAAACAGGCTCATGTAAGCTATTAATGCTAGGTCTTTAAATGTTATGGCATTTAAGCTACGGCTAAAGTCGCCGTGGTACATCGCTATAGCGACCATTTGAATGGCACCAATACTTAACACCCAACGTAACTGCTGAGTTACTGGGATATGAGATGTTAAACGCTTCGCTAGAATTGTGTATAAACACCCACTAATTAAAGCAAATAACATGTATAGATCACCAATATTACTATTGCTGCTAATAGAATGAATATTTCCCCCTGTAATGACGATTACCACTCCACAAAAACTGATTAGTGCACCTAAAATAGTTTTAACCGAAATGGAAGTTTTGAGAATAAAGCCCGACAACAAGATAGTGACAAGTGGTAGGTTTGCCTGAACAACCGCTGCGTTCACTGGGGTAGTAAAGCTCATTGCAGAGAAAATAGAGAAGTTTTGGATAGTTACACCCACGGTTGCTATAACAAACAACGACAACATACTTTTTCGTGTGAGCTTGGCTCCATATGGAGAGCGTTTAGTACCTCTTATCAACAAGAGTATTAAAGCTGCAACGGAAAACCGTAACGTCGCTGAATCCAAAGGAGAGACATCGCTATTAATAGCCTTTATTACGTTAAAGTTACTAGACCAAAAAAAGATAGCGACAACAACACCGCACCAAATTGATAAATGCTTAGACATAGATCTTCCTGATAAAAATTAACTTGGCGCGATAATGCTATATATTTCATATTTGAATTTTAATAGCCAAATTTAAGAGGGTTAATCCCAAATATGGAACGTCACTCTTTGGATGATCTTTTGTTATTCGTTTCTGTTGCTCGCTATCAAAGCCTAACACAAGCATCTGAGCGTCTTAATGTCCCGTTAGCCACGCTAAGCCGGAAGTTAAAAAGGCTGGAAACAAACTTAAATTGCAGACTATTTAACCGCAGTGCACACCACTTTGCGTTAACAACTGATGGCGAAAAATATTACCAACTCTGTGAGCCGTTACTTCTTAGCTTAAATAATGTGACATCGAGAATTGCGACTGAGCGTCAGTCTTTAAGCGGAACGATCAAAATATCAGCGCCAATTAACATGACACAGATGTGGTTAAAGCGGTGCGTTTATGAATTTGCAGAGCAACATCCGAAGATATGTATCGATTTAGATGTACAGAATGAAAAAATCAATCTTGTATCTAACCGTGTCGATGTTAGTTTTCGTCTTGGTGATCTTATTGAACAAGACTGGATTGCTCAGAAATTATGGTCGATTCCATTTGCGCTTTGTGCGTCACGAAGCTATTTAGAACAACACCAACCGATTACCCATCCAGAACAACTTATCCATCATCGCCTAATTACGGTAAACAACGACAGCCAATGGAAATTAGTTAATCAAATCACCAATGAAACATTTGACCATTCGCTAAAGTTTCAATTCACTTCAAATGATGTACTACTAGTTAGAGACGCCGTCATCCATGGTTTAGGAATTGCTTGGATTCCAACCTATTACTTTCATGAGCTAAATCATGATCAACATAACCTGCTGCCTTTGTTGCCAGAATGGCAATGCTCGGGTAAAGAAGTATTCATTATGTATCGAGACCGCGATAAAAGGCCTGCAAGAGTTGATGCATTTATTGAACATGTCTTAAATTGGAAAAATCGCATTCAAATGTTTGCTTGAAAGAGGTTTATCACATTGTGCTGTGCCGGTAACCTCAATTGAAGCTTCATGACTCTGCTTCAATTGAGTTCATTTATTTAACCTCTAAAAGAATCATGAATACATAGGCAGTTAATGGGATTCGAGTTTACAAGTGATTCGGTCAGCTAAAACTAAAGCTAAGTAGAAAGTATTTGCAGTTGTATTTGCCTCTGAAAATCGTTTAGAGCTTTCTCATCCGCGAGGTTCTATAAGAAATTATTAAGGATATATTTGTGTGTGATTTCGTGAAAAAAATTGTTGTAGGTTTACTTTTAAGTGCTTCGTCTTTTGCTTCTTTAAGTCAATATGTTCCAGCAATGAATGATAAGAACGGTTATGTAGAACCATTTCAAATGTTTGATAATGTCTATTATGTAGGAGACAAGTGGGTCTCATCATATGCCATTGCTACAGACGACGGACTGGTTATCATTGATACGCTTGATTTCCCTTACTCTGAGTGGATACCTATCAACCTAGAGAAGCTAGGGCTAAAAGATAAGCCAATAACGCACATATTGGTAACTCATGGGCATTCTGACCATGTTGGAGGCGCCCAGTTACTTCAAGAGAAGTATGGTTCCAAAGTTGTGATGACCAAAAGCGAAGGTGAGAACAAGTTCCTTCCTCCAAATTTAGACATAGAGATAAAAAGCGATAGCTCTATGGCTATTGGTGGACATGAGTTTAAGTTCTATCTCACACCTGGCCACACGGAAGGTGATTATTCCTTAGACTTCACTGTTGAAGATAATGGCGAACAATATCGTGCTTTTATCGTTGGTGGGCATAGCGTAAGTAGCAATGATCCAGAAGTTATTGGCCAGTTCCTGACTAGCATGGAGAAAATTAGAAAAATTTCACTACAGGCACCTATTGTGAACGTTAACCTTTCGAACCATCCACATAAAAATTTCCTTTTTGAAAATAGGAAGAAGCTCGGTACAAGCGGTAACCCGTTTATCAGTGAGGCAAACTTCTTCATGTTCCTTAAGCAACAAGAAGATTTAGCTAAGGGAAAACTAGAAGAACTATAATACCGTGGTATACGAGCAGCCTTCGTTATTAGGTTAGAGATTTGCTCTTGAGTTATAGCTAAGGCTTTGATGAGTTGCTCAATCAAGATTCGACACTTGTGGTAGCTATATTGTTTGTAGGTTCTAGTGGCAAAGGCGCTGTGCGTAAACATTCGTATTGTGTGCCTTAAACATTTGCAAGGCGTTACGTGCTTTCTAGAAAAGTCTCAAAATAGCGTACAATTAGCGTTTTGACACAGCGGAAATCATCATGGCCAAAACTGTTCAGCAGCAAATCGGAAACATTGCTCTAGTCGTTGAAAATTACGACGATGCTATCGAATTCTATACTCAAAAACTTCAATTCACTCTGGTTGAAGATACCAACCTAGGTGGTGGTAAACGCTGGGTTCAAGTTTCTCCTCCAAACTCCAATGGTACAAACCTACTTTTAGCTCAAGCGAGTACACCGGAGCAAACGCATGCAGTAGGAAATCAAACAGGTGGTCGTGTTTTCCTGTTTCTGCAAACTAATGATTTTTGGCGTGACTACGAGTTGATGAAGAAAAATGGTGTTGTATTTAATGAAGAGCCTCGTGTAGAAGAATACGGGACAGTGGTGGTGTTCCAAGATCTCTATGGTAATAAATGGGACTTACTGCAACTGAACTAGAAACTACATAGCACCTGCATAGCATAGTGTTCATGAGGAGTTTCCAACAAGCCTTTAAGGCTCTGAGATATTAGTGCTAATTCAAAGGTTCTCAGAAGTTACTGTATTTCTAAATCACTTTTGTGCAAACAATAACTAGCCATCATTCCTTCTCGATGTATCAACAAGTGTTAGGGCGGCACACCAAAAACAAAGGCGAACCAATCGGTTCGCCTTTGTTTATTTAGATTCTACAAAAATTAATCTTCGTAGTTATCGATGCTTGGGCATGAACAGATTAGGTTACGGTCGCCGTATACGTTATCCACGCGATTTACCGTTGGCCAGTACTTCCAAGATTTGGTCGCTTTAGACGGGAAGCAGCCAATCTCGCGAGAGTAAGGGCGGTCCCAATCTTCAGCTGAAAGATCAACTTGTGTGTGTGGCGCGTTAACAAGTGGGTTGTTATCCAGTGGCCATTCACCGTTTTTCACTTTCTCCATTTCTTCGCGGATAGCGATCATCGCATCACAGAAGCGGTCCAGCTCTTCTAGATCTTCCGATTCCGTTGGCTCAACCATTAGCGTGCCCGCTACAGGGAACGACATAGTTGGTGCGTGGAAACCGTAGTCCATTAGACGCTTCGCGATGTCTTCTTCGCTGATACCTGTTTCTTCTTTCAGCGGACGAATGTCGATAATACATTCGTGCGCTACGCGGCCATTTTTGCCACGGTAAAGAACAGGGTAGTGTTGGCGAAGTGTTTCCATCACGTAGTTTGCGTTCAGAATTGCTACTTTTGTTGCATCTGTTAGGCCAGGTTCGCCCATCATTGCGATGTAAGCCCAAGAGATAGGTAGGATAGAAGCGCTACCCATATCTGCTGCTGATACTGCGAAATCTGCGCCTTCTACACCGTCTTCAATATGCCCTGGTAAGAAAGGAGCTAGGTGAGATTTCACACCGATAGGACCCATACCCGGACCGCCACCACCGTGCGGGATGCAGAAGGTTTTGTGTAGGTTTAGGTGAGAAACGTCTGAACCGATGAAGCCTGGTGATGTTAGACCAACCTGCGCGTTCATGTTAGCGCCGTCTAGGTAAACCTGACCACCGGCGGCATGAACCATTTCACACACTTCTTTCACTTTCTCTTCGTAAACGCCGTGCGTCGAAGGGTAAGTGATCATAATGCTTGATAGGTTGTCTTTGTGTTTCTCGATTTTCGCTGCTAGGTCGTCGATATCGATGTTGCCTTCTTCATCACACTTAACCACAACCACTTTCATTGACACCATAGATGCTGTCGCAGGGTTAGTACCGTGCGCAGAGCTTGGGATCAAACATACGTTGCGGTGACCTTCGCCACGGCTTTCGTGGTAGCGTTGAATCGCGATAAGACCTGCGTACTCACCCGATGCACCAGAGTTTGGTTGTAGTGAGAATGCGTCATAGCCAGTGATTTCACATAGCTTTTCTTTAAGGTCTTTTGCGAGTGCAGCGTAACCAGCTGCTTGTTCTGCTGGTGCGAACGGGTGGATCGAACCAAACTCAGGCCAAGTTACTGGAATCATCTCTGCTGCTGCGTTCAGCTTCATCGTACAGCTGCCCAGTGGGATCATGCCGTGCGTGAGTGAGAAGTCTTTGTTCTCTAGCTGTTTTAGGTAACGCATCATCTGTGTTTCGCTGTGGTGCGTGTTAAACACAGGGTGTGTTAGATATTCTGTTGTGCGGCGCAATGCTTCTGGAATGGCTGCAAACTCGTTGCCTGCGATTTCAGTTGATAGTGCTGCGACTTCTTCTTTCACACCGAATACTGCGAATAGGGCTTCTACATCTGCCACGGTTGTGGTTTCGTCGAAGCTTACACCTAGCTGAGTATCCAACTTACGTAGGTTGATGTCTGCGGTTAGTGCTTTCGCGTATAGGTCTTCAGTTTGTGCGCCTGTGTTGATAGTGATGGTGTCGAAGAAGCTGTTGTGAGCAAGCTCGAAGCCGCCTTTAGTTAGGCCAGCGGCTAGGATGGCTGTCATGTGGTGCGTACGACGAGCAATCGTGCGTAGACCTTCTGCGCCGTGGTAAACCGCGTAGAAAGACGCCATGTTCGCTAGCAGTGCTTGAGCAGTACAGATGTTTGAAGTCGCTTTTTCACGACGGATGTGCTGTTCACGCGTTTGCATTGCCATACGCAGTGCTTGGTTACCGTTGGTATCGATAGAAACACCGATAACACGCCCAGGCATTGTACGCTTGTGCTTATCACGAGTTGCCATGAAAGCAGCGTGTGGACCGCCGTAACCCATCGGCACGCCAAAACGTTGTGCTGAACCGATTGCTACGTCTGCGCCCATTTCACCTGCAGGTTTAAGCAGGGTAGAAGCAAGAAGGTCCGTTGCTACAGTCACTAGTGTTTTGTTTGCTTGCGCTTTAGCGATGATGTCCGTTAGGTCACGAACTTCACCTGTTGTACTTGGGTATTGAACTAGTGCGCCGAACACGTCTTGCTCTGGTAGTGATTCTAAAGAACCAACCAAGACTTCAAAGCCGATGAATTTCGCACGAGTTTTTACCACTTCGATGGTTTGTGGGTGAACGTCGTCAGCAACGAAGAATACGTTGCTCTTGCTTTTACCCGCACGCTTACAAAGTGTCATCGCTTCTGCTGCTGCCGTTGCTTCATCAAGCAATGACGCGTTCGCGATTTCCATACCAGTAAGATCCATCACCATTTGTTGGTAGTTTAGAAGTGCTTCTAAACGACCTTGTGAGATCTCTGGTTGGTAAGGGGTGTAAGCAGTGTACCAGCCCGGGTTTTCCATCACGTTGCGTAGAATCACGTTCGGCGTGAAGGTGTTGTAGTAACCCTGACCAATGAATGTACGTTTAACTTGGTTCTGATCGGCGAACTTACGCATGGCTGCCAGCATGTCTGCTTCGCTTTTCGCTTCTGCCAAGCTCATTGGTTGCTCTAGGCGAATTTGTGCTGGTACGGTTTCGTCGATAAGCGAATCTAGGCTAACTGCGTTGATCGCTTCCAACATTTTCTGTTGGTCAGATTTGTTTGGTCCATTGTGGCGAGCAACGAACTCGTTTTGTGTGCTGAGGCTTTGAAGTAATTCAGTCATTGTCCTTTACCTACTCCTTGGTTCGGGTAACGGATTTGCGTTACTGATAAATTAAATTATACGTCCGAACCTAGAAAAAAAGCTGTTCTCTAAACAGGCTAGGGAACAGCTTTCGTCACATCCTAATTACTCTTCTTCGATAGAGTTTAGGTATTCGTCTGCGTCTTTCAGGTTATCTAGTTCAGATACATCAGACATCTTCACTTTTACGATCCAGCCACCTTCGTACGGCTCTTCGTTAATTAGCTCTGGGCTGTCTTCTAGTTCTTCATTGATTTCTACGATTTCACCAGTGATTGGTGCGTAGATGTCTGACGCTGCTTTTACAGATTCAACGAGAGAGAAGCTTTCACCTGCTTCAACTTCGTCTTCTACGTCTGGTAGGTCAACGAATACCACGTCACCTAGCATTTCTTGTGCATGCTCAGAAATACCAATTGTTACTGTGCCGTCACCGTTATCACGTACCCACTCGTGGCTATCTGCAAACTTCAGTGTTTTGTCCATTGCTTAATCTCCGAATAACTTGTCAGGAATTATTATGATTTCAAAAAAATCGTTTACTGGTATAGAGGAAAGCGACTGCAAAGTTCTTTTACTTCTTTGCGAACGCGTTTTTCAACTTCTGCGTCACCTTCAGGGTTGTTCACTAAACCGTCCAGTACGTCACCAATCCAATTACCGATGAGTTTGAATTCTTCAGCGCCAAAGCCGCGGCTTGTACCCGCAGGCGTTCCTAAACGGATGCCCGATGTAATCATAGGCTTCTCTGTATCGAATGGGATGCCATTTTTGTTACATGTGATCCCAGCACGCTCTAGAGCTTCTTCTGCTTTATTGCCTTTCAACCCTTTCGGACGAAGGTCAACCAGCATTAGGTGCGTGTCTGTACCACCAGTTACGATGTCGCAACCGCGAGTTTGCAATACTTCCGCTAGGACTTTTGCGTTATTGATCACCGAATCAATATAAGTTTTAAATTCAGGGCCAAGCGCTTCACCAAATGCGACCGCTTTGGCTGCGATAACATGCATCAGTGGGCCGCCTTGTAGGCCAGGGAATACGGCTGAGTTGATTTTCTTAATGATGTCTTCGTGGTTAGTAAGAATCATACCGCCGCGAGGGCCACGCAATGTTTTGTGTGTTGTAGTCGTAACAACGTGTGCGTGTGGCAGTGGGCTAGGGTGTGCGCCTGTTGCGATAAGACCAGCGATGTGCGCCATGTCGACCATAAGAATTGCATTTACTTCGTCTGCGATTTCACGGAATTTTGCAAAGTCGATAGTACGTGGAATAGCGCTACCACCTGCGATGATCATTTTAGGTTGGTGCTCAAGTGCTAGCTCACGAACATCTTCGTAGTTAATTTCTAGTGTTTCGCGATCAACACCGTATTGAACTGCATTAAACCATTTACCAGAAAGTGCAGGGCGTGCGCCGTGCGTCAGGTGACCACCTGCGTCTAAAGACATACCAAGAATGGTGTCACCAGGTTGAAGCAGTGCCAGCTTTACTGCGCCGTTTGCTTGTGCGCCTGAGTGTGGTTGAACGTTTGCGTATTCACAATTGAAAAGTTTTTTTGCGCGTTCGATAGCAATGGCTTCCACTGTATCTACGTGCTCACAACCACCATAGTAACGGCGACCTGGGTACCCTTCAGCGTATTTGTTTGTTAGGCATGTGCCTTGAGCTTGCATTACCGCTTTAGAAACAATGTTCTCAGAAGCGATAAGTTCGATTTGTTCGTTTTGGCGAGCGGATTCCGCTTGAATTCCAGCAAAGACAGCATCATCTGTCGCAGAGAGGTTGGTAGAGAAAAAGTTTTCCAAGCTGTGGTTAGGGTAACTCTTATTCATGGTAGTTGACCTTCCAAATCTGAAAATGAACCCGCAATAGATGAGTTATGATTTGCGGTTGTGGTTCATTTGTCCTCAAAAACAGCTGAACTGCGTAGCAGAACAGAGTGAACATCCGGCCCTAAATTTGGGCAAAAACTCCGTTGGATTGCGTGTTTCTTTTACCAATCTCTTACGGAAATATGCATCTCTACATCTAACAAGTTGGTAACATAGCGCCTGTGGCGGGAACAATCAACCAAAAATTTCCTATAGGAAACAAGATTTCAAAATTTGTTAACAAGAGCACGCTTTAATTCACTTGGTGGACTTCTATCCACTATGTGCTTCATGCACAATGCGAGTAAGACAAAAAATATGGATATCTATAGAGGGATTTATGGCAGAAAGTATTTACGATGAATACCCATCGATGACGTTGGCAAAAGAGCAACATGACCAAAATATCGAGCCGTTAAAACTGGGCCAGCGTATTAAGGATATCCGCTCGAAACTCGGTATCACATTAGAAGAAGCGAGTCAGCGAACCGGGCTTGCTCGATCTACACTGAGCAAAATAGAAAATGAGCAGATCTCCCCGACGTTTCAAGCGATGCAAAAATTGGCACTTGGCTTACAAATTGACATGCCACAACTCTTTGAGCCACCTAGAAAAAAGGTAGCGACAGGGCGCAGGGATGTTACCAAGAAGAATGAAGGTAAACCACACCCAACACAAACCTATGAACACGAACTGCTCGCGACACAACTTTCCAACAAGAAAATGATGCCGTTTAAGAGCCAAATTCGAGCTCGTAGTTTTGATGAATATAAAGACTGGGTTCGTCATGATGGCGAAGAATTTCTGCTTATCTTATCTGGTGAGGTCATGTTCTATTCTGAGTTTTACGAACCTGTTGTTTTAAGCGAGGGAGACAGCGTTTATTACGATGCAAATATGGGACATATGTTGACCAGTGTTAGCGAAGAAGATGCGCTCATTTTGTGGGTGACAGCCAAATAGTGATAAATACTTGTAAATTTCCTATAGTGAAAGCAAACGATTGCTGTTGGTGGTCGTTATGATGAAAAAGCGCTTTTTTGATGAGAACTTGCTCATTAAAGCGCTTTTTTTGTACGATTTGTTGTGATTAAAATGTTAAGAGTCACACTTTTGCAAGTCGATCTACGTCTTGTTCGTGCAAAATAGAATGAGCCATGTTTATTATTGGAAACACATCGAATGCCGATAGCATTCTCGGGTCTATCTAAATGGAGACGAAAATGACTCAAGAACTACTGAAAACACCACTACACGCACTTCACGTTGAAGTTGGTGCCAAAATGGTCCCGTTCGCGGGTTACGATATGCCTGTTCAGTATCCTCTAGGCGTAAAGAAGGAACACTTACATACTCGTGATGCGGCAGGTCTGTTTGATGTTTCTCACATGGGACAGCTTCGCCTAATTGGTGACGGTGCAGCTGCGTTCCTAGAAACATTAGTCCCAGTGGATATTGTGGATCTTGAGTCTGGTAAACAGCGTTACGCTTTTTTCACTAATGAAGAGGGCGGCATCATGGACGACTTGATGGTGGCTAACCTAGGCGATCATCTGTTTGTGGTTGTGAACGCAGCATGTAAAGCGCAAGATATCGCACACCTACAAGCGCATTTACCATCTGGTGTTGAGCTAGAAACTATCGAAGACCGAGCTCTACTTGCAATCCAAGGCCCTAAAGCGGCGGCTGTATTGGCGCGTTTTGCACCAGAAGTTTCTGAAATGCTGTTCATGGATATTTGTAAAGTCGATGTTTTAGGCACCGAGTGCATTGTTTCTCGTAGTGGTTATACAGGCGAAGACGGTTACGAAATCTCGGTTCCTGCTGACAAAGCGGAAGAGCTAGCACGTAAACTGACTGCGGAAGATGAAGTTGAATGGATTGGCCTTGGTGCTCGTGATTCACTTCGTCTTGAGTGTGGCCTTTGTCTATACGGTCATGACCTAGACACAACAACAACACCTGTTGAAGCGAGCTTGCTATGGGGTATCCAAAAAGTTCGTCGTATTGGTGGTGAACGTGAAGGTGGTTTCCCTGGCGCAGACATTATTCTTAAGCAGATTGAGACTAAAGATGTGGCGCGTAAGCGTGTGGGTCTAGTAGGTCAAACCAAAGCGCCAGTGCGTGAAGGTGTTGAACTGTTTGATGCTGACGGCGTTAAAATTGGCGTTGTAACCAGCGGTACGGCGGGTCCGAATGCAGGTAAGCCAGTCTCAATGGGTTATGTTCGTGCGGATTTGGCGGCGATTGGTACTGAAGTGTTCGCTGAAGTGCGTGGTAAAATGCTACCAATGACAGTTGAAAAAATGCCGTTCGTACCACAACGCTACTACCGTGGTTAAAACGAATTGAAACAAAAATGCCGAGCTTTGTAGCTCGGCATTTTTTATGTCTTCTTTTCGCTTGTTTACTTTTAGTTTACTGCTTCATCAATAGTACAGCACATATCAATAACGATATCTTCAAGCTTTTCCGGATGAATCATCTCTTCTTTTGGGATCCCAAATTGAGAGGCCATAATGGTATTAAACAATTCCCAATGCTTGATCAGCAGTTTTTCGCGATTATCTGCAATATCCGGCCATGTTTCTTGCATCATTGGCGCGAGACTGACAGCACCATGTGCGAAGATCAACATTTGCCACTTTGATTCCCACTGATCAAATTGTGCATTAGGGTTTTCGCTGTTGTACTGCTCGAAAATTCCGGTAAATATCGCAGCGAACTCATCTTTTGACTTTAAGAAATACTGCAGCAGAGCACCGTCATCGCCTTGTCGAATGGCATCGGCGATCATCTGTACTGGGTGAGGATTGACGAGAGCAAATGCTAGCATGCGAACCATAAACAGATAAATTTTTCTATTCGAAGGTGTGTTCTCCGGCATTTCATTGATGAGTTCAGCCATATAGCACTGCATGAACTCGTCCATTGCATCGCTAACCGCTTGCCAGATTTTCTCTTTGCTGCCGAAGTGGTGACGGATCAAACTATGTGAAACACCAGCCTTTTCACTGATATTGCGCAGCGAGACACGCTCGTAACCAAGTTCACAAAACATATCTGCTGCCACTTTAAGGATCAGACACTTAGTTTGTTCTGCTGCTTCAGCACTTCTACGCCCCTGCTTTCTTTCATTCATAGTTCGAATTTTCCCGAATATTAATCACGCGCTTACTTTTACCAGAAACCGAACGCTTTGACTAATTAATTTGCTATCCACCTGGAAAATATGTTGATCAATTTCAAATTCTGCTTATACTGCACGGCTGTGTAATATATAAAACCTACGGAGAAAGCGGGTGCGAAAACAATATTTAAAGCGCACTTTAGTTGGCGCAGTGGTGACATTAAGTCTTTCTGGGATGCTAACTGGGTGTAATAAAGCCATTTCTGAGCCGTCTGAACCTTTAATCAAACCTGTAAAATTACTGGCGGTGAAAGACCTAGAACTTGAAGACTCGCACGCCTTTTTAGCGCGTATTGATGCAACACATCGCGCGCAGCTTTCTTTTCAGGTTGGTGGAGAGGTTGATGAATTACGTGTACGCATGGGTCAAAAAGTCCAAAAAGGTGAAGTGCTCGCAACGTTAGACCCTAAAGATCTTCAGCTTGCGTTAGATGCCGCTCAAGCGCAGTACGCGTTAGCGAAAACACAATGGGACCGCGCGAAAAACCTTTACGGAAAAAAACTCATTAGTACTGATGAGTACGATCAGAAAGAAACTCAATATAAAGCGGCATTGGCGAACTACGAACAAGCTAAAACCGATTTGAGCTATACCAAAATTCACGCACCGTTTGATGGCATTGTGTCATATACCTATGTCAACCCGTTTCAAGTAGTAGCAGAGAAGCAGGAGATCTTGAATCTCATTGATAACACGACGTTGGATGTATCTTTCACCTTGCCAGTAAGTTATGCGGAATCTGTATCACTTGAGTCACTGCAAAACTCCGATATGTGGGTGACGATGGATAGCGAGCCAGGAAAACGTATCCCTGGGCAATTTAAAGAAATCTCGACGCAGCCAAACATCGATACCAATAGTTATGAGGCGATCGTGACCATCACTCGACCAGAAGATCGCAATTTGCTGACAGGTATGACTGGGCAGGTACACATTGCTAAACAACATGTATCGGACGCGATGACGTTACCTCAGTCTGCTTGGGTCAACAAAAATGGGACGCAAGGTGAAGTTTGGGTAATGGACAGAAGCACGCAGCAGGTCAATAAAGTCACTGTGTCACTTGACGCAGCAGGTGGTGTGAAAGCCGGGCTTGATAACAATGATTACGTTGTTATTGCTGGTGTTGAGAGACTGGTTGAAGGACAAGTGGTGAAAGCTTGGGTTCGTGAGGGAGGCATTTAATGAAACGTTCTCTACTTACGATCTCTGCGATTGCACTTGCAGTTTTAACAGGGTGCAAAAATGAAAACCAAGCTATCGTCGAGCAGCCACTTTTTGTGTCGACTATCTCGGTGGATGCACCAGTACAAAGTCAACATCGCGCGTTCAAAGGCATAGTAGTGCCTGCAGAGCAAACGCCAATGGCATTTCGCCGCGCTGGGGAAGTTCAGCACGTATTGGTTAAAGCGGGTGACGTTGTGAAGCAGGGGCAAATGATCGCAAAGCTAGATGATAGCAAAGAGAAGCAAGCCGTGAATGACGCAGAAGCACAATACACACTTGCAATTCGTCAGCTTAAACGCGGTGAAGACTTGCATGCACGTCAAATGATTTCAAAAGCGGAACTTGATGAGCTAACCGCCAATAAAGAGCTAGCTGAGGCTACTTTCTATAACGCGACCAATCAATTGAATTACACCCGTTTATTCGCCCCGTTCGCCGGTAAAGTATCCGATGTTTTCAAAGAACGTTTTGAGCGTGTGGCAATTGGTGAACCCGTGTTAAACCTATACCAAAACGATTTGGTTTACGTGCGTATTGAGCTTTCCGACAATGTTTTAGCGATGGTAGACCCAAACTCAGACAGCATGAGCTACAAGCCTAGAGCAACCTTCTCCGGCATCGATGGCAGATTTGCTTTGGACTATTTAGAGCACACAAGTGAACCCAACGCTGAAACTCAAACCTACGAAATGTACTTGACGATGCCACAGCCAAAAACAGAGATATTGCCGGGAACCAGCGTAAGCGTTTTGGTCGATATGGTGAAGGCGGGCATTACCTCTATTGATGGTTACAGTGTTCCTGTCACGGCGCTTCAAGCAGGCAGTGAAGGGAATGAGTTCTTTGTGTGGAAAAAAGAAGGTGACATTGTCACACGAGTGCCTGTCATGATTTCTCAAGTGAATGGCAATGGAGCCATTGTGTCGTCAGGTGTTAGCCAGGGCGATATTCTGATTAATTCAAATCTGCGTAAATTACGCGAAGGTAAACATGTGGATGTTGTGGAGAATAACCAATAATGAACATTGCTGAGTATTCAATAAAAAACAAAGTCATCAGCTGGTTGTTCATTATTATCCTTGCTGTTGGTGGTTTAACGTCATTTTTGGAGCTTGGACGATTAGAAGACCCGGCATTTACGATCAAAGATGCCATGATCATCTCAACATACCCTGGCGCGACGTCAAAAGAAGTTGAAGAAGAGCTGACGTATCCTCTAGAAAAAGAGATTCGAAAACTCCCTTATATCGACAAAATTACCTCTACGTCTTCTAATGGTATGTCTCAAATAACGGTGAGCATGGAAATGGACTATGGTCCTGATGAACTGCCGCAAATTTGGGATGAAATGCGCCGTAAAATTAATGATTTACGACCATCATTGCCTCAAGGTGTTCAGTCTTTACAGATCATTGATGATTTCGGTGACGTTTATGGCGTGATGTTAATGCTCACTGGTGACGATTACGACTATGTAGAGCTGAAACGTTATGCGGATTACCTGACCCGTGAAATCGAGCTTGTTGATGGTGTTGGTAAGGTAGACATCACGGGCGATCAGCAAGAAATGCTATTCGTTGAGATCTCACTTGATCGCCTTGCTGCACTGAACTTAGACATGAATGTGGTTTCGAGCTTGTTGAACCAGCAAAACAATGTGGTTTCAGCAGGTGAAGTGATGGTCAATGGCGAAAGCCTTGTTATTCGCCCAAGCGGCACCTTAAACACTGTAGAAGCACTAGAAAATCTGATCATTCATGGCCGTGACACAGGAAATCTAATTCGTCTAAAAGACGTAGCAACGATTTCTCGCGGTATTCAAGAGAAGCCAAGCAACGTCGTACTCTTTAACGGTCAAAAAGCGATTAATATCGGTATCTCGTTTGCATCGGGTGTGAACGTGGTTGAGGTTGGTGAACGTTTGGATGCGGAGCTCGCGAGCCTTGAGTCTATCAAGCCTGCTGGCATCGATATGAACTACTTTTACAACCAAGCCAATGAGGTGGATGAATCTGTTAAAGCGTTTGTAATTAGTCTAGCGGAGGCAGTGGCGATCGTAATCATTGTGTTGCTGTTTACTATGGGTTTACGCAGTGGTGTCATCATTGGAGTTGTGTTGTTATTGACGGTATTTGGTACCTTCATTTTGATGAATTACAACAACATCGAACTGCATCGTATTTCTCTTGGCGCGTTAATTATTGCCTTAGGTATGCTGGTTGATAACGCGATTGTTGTCGTGGAAGGCATATTGGTTGGCCTAAAGAAAGGGCGTACCAAAGTTCAAGCGGCTGTCGATATTGTAAAGCAAACACAATGGCCTTTGCTGGGCGCAACTGTTATTGCAATTACGGCTTTTGCACCTATCGGTTTGTCGCAAGATGCGACAGGTGAGTTCATGGGCTCTCTATTCTGGGTGCTGTGTTTCTCACTATTTTTAAGCTGGATTACCGCTATTACACTGACGCCTTTCCTTGCCGATCTTTTGTTGAAAGAGGAAAACAAAGAGCAGGGTACTAGTGAAGATGATCCTTATAAAGGCTGGTTGTTTGTCGTATTTGGGGCATCACTGAAATTTGCATTGCGATTCCGCTGGCTTACCGTTGCTGGCATGGTGGCGCTATTAGTGGGTGCTGTCGTGGCATTTGGTAATGTAAAACAGCAGTTCTTCCCACCATCGAATACGCCGATGTTCTACGTGGATATGTGGATGCCAGAGGGTACTGACATCCGTGAAACGATTAAAAAAGCTGAAGAGGTCGAAAGCTACATTCGTCAGCAAGATGATATTGACTTTGTTTCTGCTTCGATTGGGCAGGGCCTACAGCGTTTTGCTTTAACCTATCAACCAGAAAAAAGTTACGAAGCGTACGCTCAGTTCCAAGTTCGCGCGACTGATCGTGAGAAAATGTTTGGTTTACTGCATAAGTTAGATGAGAATCTGGCGAAAACATTTGATGCGCCTACGTTCCAGTTTAAATTGATGGAATTTGGTCCATCACCAGCGTCTAAGATCGAAGCGCGTATTACTGGCCCTGATCCACAAGTTTTACGTGACTTGGCGGTGCAAGTTGAAGACATCCTTCATACCGATCCTGGTGCCCGAAACATTCGTCACGATTGGCGAGAGCGCACCAAGGAACTTGTACCCGTTTTCAATGAGTCTAAAGCTCGTCGCTTAGGTATTTCGAAAGAAGATCTTTCAAGCACACTGCAAATGGCGTTTGGTGGTAGCACCTTAGGTTACTTGCGTGATGGTACACATACGTTGCCAATTATGACACGCCTTCCTGAAGAAGAACGCGTAGATTTTGAATCACTACAAAACGTGACCATTTGGAGTCCTTCGTTGCAAACGTATATTCCGGTTGATCAAGTGATTGATGGCGTTCAACTGGATTGGAGTGAGCCGCTAATTCAGCGTCGTGACCGTAAGCGTACGTTAACCGTTCTCGCGGACCATGATGTGTTGAGTGACGACACGGCAGCAAGCTTATTTGCTCGTGTACAGCCTAAAGTGATGGCATTGCATGTTCCAGAAGGGTACGAAATCACATGGGGTGGTGAGTACGAATCATCCAAAGATGCACAAGAAGGCCTATTCGGTTCATTGCCGATGGGTTACTTGTTGATGTTCATCATTACTATTTTACTGTTTAACTCAATCAAAAAGCCGTTGGTCATTTGGTTCACCGTTCCGTTAGCGATCATTGGCGTTGCTTTTGGTTTGCTTACCACGAACATGCCGTTCAGTTTTACAGCATTCCTTGGTTTGTTAAGCCTAAGTGGCATGATTTTGAAAAACGGTATTGTGTTGCTTGACCAAATTAACCTTGAGTTGGAGTCAGGTAAAGATCCTTACCTCGCGATTGTCGATAGTGCGATAAGCCGCGTTCGTCCGGTAAGTATGGCTGCGCTAACGACTATCTTGGGGATGATTCCACTGGTCTTCGATGCCTTCTTTGGCTCGATGGCAATAACGATTATGGCAGGTCTTGGTTTTGCTACTGTACTGACACTGATAGTGGTGCCAGTGATGTTTGCAATTCTGTTTAGGGTAAAACCGACCACTGCATAGGGACTCCTGGCTATTTGCCAGCTTCCTGCCTAGCCCTGAAGGTTTTCTTCGGGGCTTTTTTGATCTTACTAATATATACCAAACCATTCATTTGCTTGATTTTAATGATTTTCTTACGATTACAATGCAAATCATGCGTATACTGATGTAACGACACATCAAAGATTGAGATTACATGAATAAGCGCATATTAAACGGACTCTTCTTCGTTGGTTCTTTCACCTTGGTTGGCTGCACCGCGACGGATAGCATGCCGACAGAAACCAAACAACCTGCCCCTAAAGTCAACAGTGTTAGTGCTGAAGTCATTTCCAGTTGGATTGATAGTAAGGTTTTAGCCCCTGAAGGGCTGTCGCTCGAGCAAGACAATCTACGTTATCTATCGGGTAGCGCCGACCTAAACAGCGACGGCAAGGCAGAACACATAGTGTTGCTTCAAGATCGCTATTTCTGTGGTAGTGGTGGCTGCTCTGCATATATGTTTGATAATGAGGGAAACGTTATTAATCGAATGTCGGTAACTCGCACGCCTATTGTACTAGCCGACAGTTACAGTAATGGTTGGCAGGACTTTATCGTTTGGAGTAATGGCTCATATCGACTCATGAGTTACAACGGTGAGTCTTATCCAAGTAACCCGTCACTAGAGCCAAAGGTGGATCGAGACGCTAACCAGCAGGCGGCAATCGCAAATGTAATGGCGACAGAGCTTTATCAGCAAGACGGCTATGACATTCTGCCCGCAGAGTCAAAAACCTTGTGGACGCCAGCTAACGTTTACCACTTTACCTTCAAGCACTACGGTGATCCGCATAGCGCTTATCAAGCAACGGTGGATATGAGCAGTGGGGAAGTAGACATTGTAGCCGTTCCGGCTGCGGAATAAAAAACACCTCCCTTAACCGGAATTAAAGGGAGGTGCTAAATGCCAAATTCGAGGGTGGCATTGTTAACCGGAGTCGCTCTAATTAAGCTGCGACTTCTTGCTTCGCTTCTGCTTTGCTTTTTAAGAATGCGTAAGTAAAGCCAGTTACCGCTGTACCCGCTGCAATAGCCACTAAATACATTAATACTGGTGAAATTGCGTTAGGAATTAGCAGCACGAATAGACCGCCGTGTGGTGCCATTAATTTCGCACCGAATAGCATCGATAGGGCACCAGTAAGCGCGCCACCTGCCATACAAGATGGAATCACGCGCATTGGATCTTTCGCAGCAAATGGAATTGCGCCTTCAGAGATGAAACACAGACCCAAGACAAATGATGCTTTACCAGCCTCACGTTCATTTTGTTCAAATTTGTTCTTCGCAATGAAGGTCGCTAAACCCATACCTAGCGCAGGAACCATACCTGCGGCCATGATTGCCGCCATTGGTGCGTAAGTTTGTGAAGCCAAAAGGCCAACACCAAATGCGTAAGCGGCTTTGTTTACCGGGCCTCCTAGGTCGAAACACATCATTGCGCCAAGGATAATACCCAGTAGTACTGCACTGTCAGATCCCATGTTGTTTAGGAAGTCAGTCAGGCCGTTCATGATGCCTGAAACTGGGCCGCCTACGATGTAGATCATGACAAGTCCGGTGAACAATGTTGCCACAAATGGAATGATCAGAATCGGTTTAAGCGCCTCCATCGATTGTGGCAGTTTCACCTTATCTGCGAGGAGTTTCGCTGCGTAACCGGCAATGAAGCCAGCTGCGATACCACCTAGGAAACCAGCACCCGTTGAACTTGCTAGCATACCACCAACAAGACCAGGAGCCAGACCAGGACGGTCTGCGATTGAAAACGCAATATAGCCAGCAAGTACAGGAATCATCAATGCGAATGCAGAGCCACCACCAATGTTCATCAAGGCTGCTGCTAGTGTGCCTTCTTCTTTAAATGCTTCAATACCGAACACGAAAGATAGAGCGATGATCAAACCACCTGCAACGACGACAGGAAGCATGTGCGAAACACCGGTCATCAGGTGCTTGTAAGCGCCTTTTTTCTCTTCGGTGGTAGCTGAAGAGCTAGCTGAACCAGAATGCTGATACACAGTGGCTTGCTCGAATGCTTTGTCCATCTCTTCGGCTGTTTTTTTCAGAGCTGGACCTGTTTTCGTGCGGTACATCTTTTTGCCGTTAAAGCGATCAAGTGGCACTTCAATATCCGCAGCAATGATCACCAGATCGGCGTCTGCAATTTCTTGCTCAGTCAGTTGGTTTTTAGCGCCAACTGAACCACGAGTTTCCACCTTGATTTGATGGCCACGACGCTTGCCTTCTTCTTCTAAAGCTTCTGCCGCCATAAAGGTATGCGCAACGCCAGTAGGGCATGCCGTGATTGCAATAATCTTCTTTGATGCTGATGTTGTATCTGTAGTGATAGGGGCTGCAAGTGTGGTTGCTTTTTCAAGTAAAGTGGCGTTTTCAACCGCTTGCTGGAGAAACGCAGTTGCGTCTTTTGCTACTTCGCTAATTTCCGCTTGGTAAACCTTTTTTCCTACAAAACGAGAAGTGTCGACGCTAGTATTTGCCGCAATGACAATGACTTCGGCTTGTTCAACGTCAGCTTCCGTCAATAGTGTTGGTTCAACCACACTTGATTGACATTCTATTTTGGCATTCCAGTTTAATTTTGCGGCGGCTTGTTCTAGTAATCCTGCCGCAAGGATGCTATTTGCTACACCGCTCGGACAGGCAGTAATAATGGCAATATTCATACGATAACCTTCTGTTCCTTAGTTTTGTTCTAAGTTTGTAATAGGGTAAAGCGCGCTAACTTCAGTTTGTCGCTTGATATTTTCCAGTTCTTCCTGACTGGTTAGCCCTACGCCAACTTGACTAACTGCCAAAGCAGAAAGTGCCGTAGCGAAGCGCAATAAATCGTTTTTAGGCATCAGTTGCATGTGGCCCCAACACAAGCCAGCGACCAGCGTATCGCCTGCGCCAACGGTGCTCACGACATTCATTCGAGGCGGTTTTGCACTAAGCCATTCGCCTTGGTTGAGCCACATAACACCGTCAGGTCCCATAGAAACCACGATGTTTTCTATGCCTTTGTCGCTCAGTGTTTGCGCAGCAGCTTGGCATTGTTCTGGCGTTGAAAGGTGCTCGCCGACAAAGTCACTTAGCTCTTCGTCGTTTGGTTTGATCAACCAAGGATGAGCGTCGATGCCTGCGCGTAGTGCTGCTTTGCTGCTATCGAACAACACTTTCTTGCCTTGCTGATGCAGCTTCTCAATCCATGCTGCGCATTGCTCTGCAGTAACACCGACCGGTAGGCTGCCTGCCAATACAAAGTAATCATGCGTCTCCGCTAGACGAAATAGTGTCTCCTCAAAGCGAGTAATTTCGTTGGTCGTTACTTGAACGCCAGGGAAGTTGATATCACTGACGTTGCCATTGGCCTCAACCAGCTTAACGTTGATACGAGTGGCACCCTCTACTTCCACAAATTCATTCTTAACGTTGATGTCATTGAAAAGCTGATGAAATAGCTCAGGGTTATCTTTACCGAGAAAGCCGGTAACCGTGACGTCTGCGCCTAAATCGCTCAATACTTTTGCTACGTTGACACCTTTACCAGCAGCGTGGAGATTGCTTTGCTGTACTAAGCTCACGGAACCAACGTTTAGTTCATTTACTGAACCTGTTAAATCCAATGCTGGGTTGAGCGTAATAGTGACAACCTTATTTGTTTTGTTTGTCATATCGGATCCTTAACCTTCACCAAGGCCAGAAGCGATTGCATTTCCGATAGACTCCAAGGCTTGCGGCGCATCAGGGCCTTCTGCTGTAAATTGAAGTTGGTGACCGTGCTTAACGCCCAGCGCGATGACTTTCATTAGGCTCTTCGCGTTTACTGCTTTTCCATCTCCGTCTAGGTTGGAAACACGTATAGTGGATTCAAACTTTTTCGCTTCTGCGACTAACATTGCCCCCGGACGAGCATGTAGGCCGTGAGAGTTTTTGATTTTAAATACAGCGGTATTGCCTTCTTCTGAAGATGCAGCTGTGACTTCTTCACCTTTGAACAAAGCAAGAATCTGTTCTACTGATGCATCTAAAAGCTTGCCGTGTTCATTGTTAAACACAATATTAGAAAGCGTTTTTAGGATAGGTTGGTGAGCATTGTTACATGCTGCGAACGCGAAAAGTGCACGCACTTTTTGACCTTCATATTCGCAGTCGTTTGCCGTCGAGACAAATGACACACCTGTGCGAGTGACATGTTTGTCACTGCCAATTAACCACAGGCCATTACCTAAGTGAGTTGGTTGTTTGGTAACGAGATCGGCAACGAATTCGTTATCAGCACATCCCGTATTTTTCAACAGACCACCTGCAACAGCACTAATCTGTAGCATGTCACTCGCAGGGAACATCAGTTGAATTAAAGAAGCGTCAAAGTCTGCTTCAAGCTGAACATCACCGTGCAGTAGGGCGATGATTTCGTCTTCATTTTTTGCATTACGCAGACGCTCTTCTACGCCATCTGCGCCTAGCACTTTGGTGAGCTGTTTAAGAATGCCAAGGTGTTCATCAGATTTAGCTGCGATACCGATAGCGACGAACACAGTATTGCCATCACCCCAGTCGACACCTTGTGGGAAGTGATGCACAGCAACACCCGTTGTTTTCACCATTGCACGAGTGTCGGTTGTACCGTGCGGGATGGCGATACCGTTCCCCAAAAACGTAGAGTTTTGGTTTTCACGGTTTAGCATGCCTTCAACGTAACCGCGTTCAACTAGGCCTTTATCAGTAAGGCTATGAGCAATACTCTTTATTGCTTCAAACTTATCTGTCGCTGATTGCGAGAGGGTAATGTCGTTCTTATTTAGCTTAAGCATGGTGCTTCTCCAGCCTTAAGGTATCAATTTAAAAATGTATTCTGTGTGAGAAGTTGAACGCCGCTTCTTCTGAGCGCTTATCACTCCTCAAACCTTTTATCTTTCAAGCTAAATCGATTCAGCTTGTTGGTAAATTTTTTAAAAGACTCAGAAAAACTTTTTTAAAAACTGACGTTAACAAACGAGCCTTTGCCGCTGTCCTATAGCCTAGCTCACAAATTGGTTTGTTGCGTGTTCGGGTGATTTACGTCAATTTTTAAGTTTTGCTGAATCCTTTCAGCTTTTATACTGAATCGGTTCAGCTTATAATTCAACTTATCGAAAGATCGTTGATGTATTAATATGATCGCGCGCACAGAATAAGGTTTAGAATATGACACTGGATGAAATAGCCAAATTAGCGGGTGTTTCTAAGACAACTGCAAGCTATGTGATTAACGGAAAAGCGCAGAAATACCGCATCAGCGAGAAGACTCAGAAAAAGGTGATGGCCGTTGTAGATGAGTACAATTATAAGCCAGATCATGCGGCGTCTTCCTTGCGGGCAGGTAATTCACGCTCATTTGGGCTTATCATCCCAGACTTAGAGAACACCAGTTATGCGCGTCTTGCAAAGCTGATAGAGCAGAACTCTCGGAAAGCGGGGTACCAAATTTTGATTGGCTGCTCTGATGATGATCCTGATACAGAGCAAAAGGTGGCGGAAGCATTAGTCAGTCGTCGCATTGATGCGTTGTTTGTGGCAAGTGGTATGCCCACTGCAAACGAGTATTACCTTAAGTTGCAAAATTCTGGTACGCCAGTTATCGCGCTAGACCGTCCAATGGATGATGAGCACTTTTGTTGTGTCATCAGCGAAGATTTTGATGCCGCACTTGAACTCACTCAGTCAGTACTGTCAGAGGATATTAAGTCCATTGGCTTAATCGGTGCATTGCAAGATCTTCAAGTCTCAAAAGAGCGTGAGCTCGGTTTTCTATCTGCTTCTCAACAAGGTGGCAAAACGGCAACAGTGGGTTATGGACAACACTTCTCCCGGGAAGAAGGCAAGAAAGTCTTAGAGAGATGGTTAATAGAGAACGCATTGCCAGATGCCATTGTTACAACGTCATACACACTGTTAGAAGGTGTGTTGGATGTAATGCTAGAAAAACCAGAACTGATGGGAAAGGTGCGTTTAGCGACATTTGGTGATAATCGACTGCTGGACTTCTTGCCTGTGAAAATCAACTCTTTGCCTCAACAGTTTGAGTTGATCGCGGACAGCGCAATGGAGTTAGCACTCAACGCTTCCGCCAAGCGTTACAAGCCTGGCGTAGAACTTATCCCGCGTAAAATTGTGAAACGTCACTAAGTAACTAAATAGGTTGCTCAAAGCTTTACTTCAGCCGTCAGCGCCACAAATGCGTGGTCGCTGGCGTTTTTATCTCTGTCATAAATCGGGTTGATCAGATGTTGGTTAGACACCTGATAGTCAACAACCTCGGCAACCGATATATCTGATAAGGTGTCAAACTCTTGTGAGAGCAAGATATAGTCGAGTACATTCCCAGTGGAAAAATGATAGTGCGTGGCTGGGCGTTCATCCTTCAGGGTGTCACTTTGCAATAACCAACCATCTTTGAGTTGTAATTCAGTGACGCAGTCACCAGTATTGGATACCAATGAGCTGTTAACGCTGATAGGAGTGATAGGTTGATTCATATCGCCCATTAACACTGTCGGCATTGGTTCTTTTCGATACCTCTTTTGCATCGCGTCTCTTAACATCGCTGCTTCCCAGCCTCTTTGCTGGGTGGATAACCAGCGCCCAATAATCGTGCTAGACGTTTCTGGTTGTTCTGAGTCGGCCGGGCGTTGAGATTTCAGGTGCGTTACGTAAACGGCGATATGACCAAGTACAGGATGTATTACTTGGGCATAGATAGGTTTGCGACTGAACTCTGGAGCAACACTTACTCCAAAAGGCTCAAGCGTTGCTAAGTCAAACTCTACCGCTTGTACTTTTTCTATTGGAAACCGAGAGGCGATTGCCACAACAGGGCTTGAGTAAATGTACTCATCCTCAACATGTGGGGTGTCAACGGTCGCAAAGTAGGGGTAGCCGATGGTTGAAAAAAATTCCTGGGTCTTCTCGATACTGAACACTTCTTGTAAGCCAATCACGTCGCCTTCCAGTTTTTCAACTTGACGTTGCGTCCACGAAAGTTTGTCTCGCCATTGCTCTAACGAGTATATGTTCTCGAAATCATAGTAGGCGTTAGGCGGTGCGACAAAATTAAACAAGTTCGCAGTGACAAAGGTAATTCTACTTGGTTGAGACAAAGTATTCGCTCTTTTCAACAATAACTTAGAGAGTATATACCTTCAGGTTGCGTAATTGCAGCTTCGTTTGAGCTACGCATCGGTATACAAGCTAACGAGCGACAAGTTAAATGGGTTAAGAGGTGCTCAAATGCCAAGGCGAATCGGTGATTGAACATCGGCAGAGGTTTCTATTTTTAAGCATTGCGTTTAAACTTCAGGGCATCAAATAGTAAGAGTAAGTAACATGACCCAAGATTACGACCACGAAGAGTATTTAGAAGGCGAAGAGATTGAGATCGAAGCGATTGGCATCGATGTTGATGCGCATCCAATCGAACTGTACAAGCTTTTTAAAATCGCAAACTTGGTCAGCGGTGGCGGCGAAGCAAAACATATCATCGAGGAAGGCTACGTCGCGGTGAATGGTGAACTAGAAACACGTAAGCGCCGCAAGATGTATGATGGTGACTTTTTTGAGTTTAACCAGGAATATTATGTTGTGGTTTGCGATGCGCCAGTAACCGAACCTGAGACGGCAGAGCAAAAAGCAGAAAAGAAAGCGAAAAAAGAAGCACAGTCTTCTCGTAAAGATAAGTCTCGTCAAAGTAAGTCACCCAAAGCCTCTGGGCCTAAATCAACAGGCCGTAAAGCGGCACATAAAGAGCGTAAAGCGCAGAAAGAAGCGTTGTCTCAGTCTGCTAAGAAAGGCAAAAAAGAAGACAAACCGCAAGCCACTCGTGATCCGAAGAGCGGTCGTAATTCTATTGATTTTTTCTAGGGAAATGAACGCTTAACTAAATAAGTGACATCTGAGTAAAACTAAAAAGCGCCGAGCATATTATATCGGCGCTTTTTTGGTTTCACTGTGCTGTAAGTGGGCAGTGTTAATGCACTGTCGTCTCGATGTTTAGGCTATCTGTCCAGTGATGAATGGCGCAAGGCTTTCCTAAGTAAAAGCCTTGGTAATAATCCAAATTAAGTTGATACATAGCTTGTAGCTGCACGTCTTCTTCAACCCCTTCTATAATGACTTTTGCTCCCATATGATCCGCTAGATCAACGGCGCTATGTATGGAAAAGGTTTCTCCGGCGCAGTAGTCTAGCAAATAGGAACGATCGATTTTGATGATGTCAGGGCAGAGCTGCTGAACACGTGCGATATCAGAATGTTGGGCGCCAAAATCATCGATAGCAAAGATAAAACCATTCGCTTTCATTAACTGTACGGCTTTGATTAATAAATCCGTATTTCCGCATGACTCTTCGACTACTTCAAAAACTACGTCTGATGGGCTCATACCAAGTTCGGAAAGGCGTTTGTAAAGCAGGCCGTTATCTTTAAAGCCCATGTCTTTGGTTAGCGTGAGTAGCGTTTGAGGCATGACGTTAAGAAACAGTTTGATCGGTGTCCCTGCGAAATAGCGTGCAAAATTTCGAATGTGCATTGCTCTGGATAAAAACTCTACACATAAGCGAAAGTAGGGATCAAGACCATTATTGGCCAGAAACACGTCAGGACGAATTAGGGAACCATCAATGCCACGAATACGCAGTAAGGCTTCCATACCAATAATACGTTGGCGTCTATCAAAAATTGGCTGATAAACACTGTGAAAAGTGAATTTATTGAGAACTACGTAATATTCACCAAGATTATCTTGTTTTATGTATCGCTCGTAGTCGGATTGATTCTTTAACTCCATGAAAAACGCCGAAAATTTAGCATCTTGCCAATGTAACAGGGTGCAATTCTGATTTGAAGAATCAAATGTGCCTAATTACATATGCGGTTGAGTTAATTTGAAATGGCTTCCGATTTTGCTTCAATATGGCGAAAAATAAGTGACAGACCAAAACAAATTAAGAAGTAAGCGAGGCCGACAATCAACCAAATTTCAAATATATACCCTGATGAATTTGCCATCTCTGTCCCAACAAACGTCATTTCTTGTATCGAAATCAGTGAAACAATAGAGGTGTCTTTCACCAAAGAGATGGTTTGACCGGCAAGTGCAGGTGTTATTGATTTAAGCACCTGTGGCGCGATAACAAATCGGTATTTCACCCATCGAGACAAGCCCAATGAGTCAGACGCTTCCCACTGACCTTGGTCGATACTTTGTAAACCACCGCGCACAACTTCTGCAATGTAGGCAGAAGAGAGTAAGCCGACGCATAACACGCCAGAGGCAAGGTTTTCCCAAAGGTTAGAAGGCCCAAACAGAAAGTGCTGTAGCGTATTTGGTTCGCCGTTGTAGTTTCGTAGAAGATCTTCCAAACCGAGTAACGGGATCAATTGGTTAGATATGAAAAAGTAGAAAATAAAAACAAACACCAACGGAGGGATGTTTCTCACTAACTGGATAAATGCATTGGCAGGTGTGCGCAACCAAACGGAACGAGAGAAGCGTGCTAAGCCTAACAAAGTGCCAAACGCTAATGCGAAGCTGATGCCCCAAATACTGAGCCTTAACGTCGAAATCAAACCTTGGAAGAAGTAGGGCAAACCACCATCTGCTCTAGGCGTGAAAAGTAATTCAAGCGCCTCTTTCCACTGCCACAAATAATGCACACCAACAGCGGACCGATGGTACAGCCAAACACCACCGATACCGCACATAACAAGTAGTACCCAGTCTAGTGTGTTTAATTGCGGTAAAAGGTAGCCTGTGCTGGATTTCGCGGGTGCTGTGCGAGTGGTAGTGTGTTCGCCCAAAAATTTGACTCCGATAAGTTATGGAAAAGTAAAATGGATGATTGGAGAGTATAGGCTCGCGGCGTCCACGAGCCATTTAGATTACTGGCCTTGCGCGACTTGATCTTGCCAATCTAATGTCGAGAACCAGTATTCATAACGTTGTTTTAACCATCCATCTTGGGTTCTTGCTTCAATCCATTTATTGAAAAAGGCCTTTTTATCTTCTTCCCCCAAGCGAACTGCAAAGGCTTCGTTACCTTGTGATAGTCGCTCAGAGAATGGAAGGAATAGTTTGTCGCTGTGTTTCACTGTCTCATGTTCTGGTTTTGGGCTAGAAGCAATGACCGCGTGGGCGTTACCATTCAGCACCTCTTGGAACGCTTGCACGTCGTCATCAAATTGCAGGATCTTCGCTTTCGGGAAGGTTTCTCTGGCTACTTGAACGGTGAATGCGCCGCGACGAGCCGCAATTTTTACGCGTCGTGAGTCAAAATCCGAAAATTCGCTAAAACCAGAGGCGAGTTCTTTGTTTGCTGCTACTTGAACGCCTGAGTGCGAGTAGGCCTCAGTAAACAACACGCTTTTGGAACGTTCAGGCGTAACCGACATGCCACCGATGATCACGTCGAACTTTTTCGCCAGTAGTGCGGGAATAATGCCATCCCACGCAGTCGGTACGAATTCCACTTTCAAACCTGAATCTTGTGCTAAGCGTTTGGCAACATCGATTTCAAAACCGATTAACTCACCTTGCTTGTTACGCATTGCCCAAGGTACAAATGTTGACATACCAACGCGCAAAGTGCCTCGTTCTTTGATTTGATCTACATTGGTTGTGGCGACATCTTCTTTCGCGATTGTAGGCATAGCGATGGCTAGCCCTAATAATGCAGTAATGGTCGCTTTGAATAACTTCATGTTATCTCCTTATAATTTGCGCCAACTGGCTCCGAGTTTGTGTTCTAGCCATGCAGACAAGCCAGAAAGTGACAGAGTGAGAGCAAGATAAATTGCTGCCACGGTAAACCAAATTTCGAACGGCATCGCCGTCTCTGAGACGATGTTGCGTGCCTGTGTTGTTAGATCAAAAATCGCCATCACGCTTACAATGGAAGAGTTTTTGATCAAAGAAACCACTTCATTGGTTAATGGCGGTAATGTGCGCTGTAAAACCTGAGGCAAAATTACGTCTTTGTAGGTGTAAAACGGTGATAGCCCGAGAGTTTGTGCTGCTTCGAATTGCCCTTTAGGAATACTGTTTAAACCTGCACGGAATATTTCCGCGGTGTAGGCACCTTGGAAAAGGGATAATGCCAAAACGGCGGTGCTGAATCGGTCTAAACCAATCACGGGGCCAAACACGAAGTAGAGTAAATAGATTTGCACCAACAACGGCGTGTTACGTATTACTTCGACATAAGTGGTACCAATAACATTGCCGACTTTCGAATCGCTAAGCCTTAGTAACGCGGTAACCAACCCTAATACTAAGGTAAAAAATAGACTAATAGCCGAGATGTTAAGCGTGACCAATAGCCCATCAATAAGTTCTGCCGGCCACCATTCGCCATCTTCATAAAAAGCGATGTAATCAGGTACGCGCTCCCATTGCCATTGATAGCCCATAGCGTCGGCACCAGAGTCCAACACCCACACAATCGCGATGAAGAGGAGCGTCATTTGCAGTAAAGCTTGAAGGACTGGTTTGATTACGCGAACTATCATCAGTAACTTAAAATTTGGTTCAAAAATGCTTGGGTTCGTGGATGCTGTGGTGTCTCAAATAAGGCGACTGGAGAGTTCATTTCCACGATTTGGCCTTCATCCATAAATACCACGCGGTTCGCTACTTTTTTGGCAAATCCCATTTCATGCGTGACGCAAATCATCGTCATTCCGCTTTGAGCCAGCTCAACCATGACATCCAACACTTCGTTGATCATTTCCGGATCAAGCGCCGAAGTTGGCTCGTCAAACAGGAGTAAATCCGGTTCCATACACAAGGAGCGGGCAATCGCGACGCGTTGCTGCTGACCGCCAGAAAGCTGGATAGGATACTTACTCGCTTGCTCTTCAATATTGACTCGCTTTAGGTAATGTTTTGCGCGTTTTTCAGCTTCTTGTTTTGACAATTTTTGTGTGCGAATCGGCGCTAAGGTGAGGTTTTCCAGTACAGTCAAGTGAGGAAAAAGGTGAAAGTGTTGGAACACCATGCCGATTTTACCGGGCTTGAGAGATTTTGCGTGAGAAGGCTGGTCGAACACATGAAGCTGGCCTCCTTGAATCGATTCAAGATGGTTGATGCAACGAATGAGCGTTGATTTTCCGGAACCTGAAGGGCCACACACCACGACGATCTCGCCAGAATGCACGGAGAAGTTGATGTCTTTTAGAGCGTGGTAATCGCCATACCACTTATTTACGTCGCTAAACTCAACGACGGGAGTATTCTCTTTCAAAGGGGCACGCTATAACGGAAAAATATCCTTTTACAATAGCAAGTTGTGCGCGTAATTTCATTAAGAATAAGCTAATGTTTAGGCGATGATTTTAATACTCTATTCAGATCGCTTACAAGATACATCCATGTTTCTTTAATGTTGGTGCAGTCTAGAGTATGACTAACTCAGTTCAACGAGATACGGATAACGAACAACAATCGCAACAACAGACATAACCATTAATGTCTGTGCAGAATAGTAGGTCACCATGACAACTTGTCGTGAAAATATTGACCGTCCTCCAAAGCGTTCGAAAGCCAATACGATGCCAGAGATAATAAAGATAAAGCTTCCGAGCACTGCAAAAGAGGAGGATTGTGTTTTCCCACTCAAATAATACTCGATCGAAGCCCAGCACATAGTCATCAGTACCAATATATAACTGGCAACTGGCCGTTTCTCTTTACCGAGATCCGGTCGGAACAACCAGTAGACGCATATACCGAGTCCGAACAAGGCAATTGGGAGCCAAGGTGTAAAATGCCACGCTGACATGATGGCAAAACCATAACTATAGGAGAGATGGGCAGAGCAAAAGAGCACTAATCCTGTAATGAACTTGTCTCTAGGGAGCATTAATAACACGTCACCAAGCAACGAGAGCGATAAGCCAATCAAAATCCAATTCGCATATGGCATTGGGTAAGCCGGGGACTGAATTAAAATACCAAGCATACAGAGCACTGGTAATGGTTTAGAAACGTAAAAGAGCCATTTAGAGCCTTTACGGATACTGATGATATGTATGAATGCTAATACGACAACAACTAGCCACATAAAGTGTTTTCTCGAACAGACAAAATTATGTAGTACATCACTACAACAAATCAAAACTTAATTAACGAGTTAACTCGTTTTTTGATCTCAATTATTTTTATTTGTGTAAAGCTGGACAGTTGTCTCTTTACTAACCAACACGGCCGATTTTTTGTCTGGAGGGAATCGTTGTTTTTAGAAGCCTCCTCGTTTTGAACGTGATGTGGCTTACAAAATAGCATAAAAAAACGGTATTGTGACTGTTAAGTCACAATACCGTTAAACCCTAGGAAGGGCAGTGAAGAATTGTTGCAGTTATGAGACAGCTAACTCTAAGATTTCTCGGCTACGTTCAAGTGTGATCGCCTGGTTTTCACCTAAAACAGTCATGCCGTGTTTGTTTAGTTGATCAATGATGGCATCGATAGCTTGTTCACGGCTCTCACCATAGTTTTCGAGCTTAGTTGCGACATCAAGTTGATGATAAAACGCTTCGATAGATTCGATTGTGCGCTCTGCTAAATCCTCACCTGCTTCAAGACCAAATACGTTGCGACCCATTTGTTCTAACTTAGGGCGCTTAAACTGCATTTGGTTACGAAGTAACGACGGTTGGACAATTGCAAGAGAACGCGCATGATCAACGCCCCATAGAGCGGTTAATTCATGGCCGATCATATGTGTCGCCCAGTCTTGTGGAACGCCACTACCAATTAACCCATTCAATGCTTGGTTAGCAGACCACATTAAGTTTGCGCGCCACATATCGTCGTCTCGTTCCGCAAACTGTTCTCCGAGTGTTTTTAAAGTTTTCAGCAGTGTTTCTGCGTAACCATCTTGAACCATTGCACCGGTAGGAAGCGTCAAGTATTGCTCACATACGTGCACCCATGCGTCAACAATGCCGTTGATAAGCTGGCGTTCTGGCAGTGTTTTCATTACATCTGGGTCTAACACGGCAAATTTTGGCTGCACTGCTGGAGACATGAACGGAAGTTTGTCTTGAGTTTCTTTTTTAGTGATAACTGCGCCCATGTTTGACTCTGAGCCTGTTGCTGGCAATGTCAAAATTGCAGCTAGAGGCGTCGCTTCAGTGACTTGGTGCTTACCAATCATGATATCCCAACCATCACCATCATACTTTGATGCCGCAGCTACGTATTTGGAACCATCGATGACTGAACCACCACCTACCGCTAGAATAAAATCAACACCATGCTCTTTTACCATTGCGACTGCTTTATCGAGTGTTTCTTTGGTTGGGTTTGGTTCAACACCTGAAAACTCTAGCCATTCATGTCCCTCAAGAGCTTCTGCTACTTGGTCGTACACGCCATTTTTTTTGATGGAGCCACCACCGTATACCACTAAAACTTTTTGGTCGGATGGGATAGCTTCTTTGATTGCTGCGATTTGTTTTTGACCAAAGAAAATCTTGGTTGGGTTTACATAAGAAAAGTTCATTATTAGCCCTCTTGCTTCCAGTGAAGGAGATTGAATACATGCATATTAGTCCTGATTAACGATGGTTAACAGGTCGATTTCTGCAAATAATTTGCCTATTTCTACAAAATTAATGCTCTTGAGCTAGAAAGTTAAAGTCGAGAGGAAGTATAGTGCTCGAAACGATAATAGAGACCAAACTCGTTGGTCATTGATGGAGCGCTCTAATGCACACTCTCGCAGATATCATGCAGCAATATGTTGAAAAGCAGGGGCTGCATGACCTAGAAGGTATGAAGAAAACAGCGATAGATGGCGTATGGTTTTATCGCAGTAGCAAAGGGAATCATCGCCAGCCGTTTGTCTATCAGTCCGGCATCATCGTATTGGGTCAAGGGCATAAGAACATTCATATTGGTGATACACCAGTGCAATATGGGCCCGATGATTACCTTGTTGTCGGGGTTCCCATGCCACTAGAGTGCGAAGCGTTTGCGACAAACAATGAGCCTTTACTTGGCATTTCGATAGATATTTCGCCAACGCTTCTTCATAAACTCGTTAAAAAATTAGAGGGTGAGAAATTCAGTAATAAGTGTCTGGATGCTACCCGTTGCGGCCTTAAGTCGGTACGTATGAATGAAGGTATGTTGGATGCGTGCAAGCGGTTAATGAAAGCAATGTGTGACGAGCTTGATGTCATCATGCTTGGCGAGCTGCTTCTTGAGGAAATTGTGTATCGTACTTTGGTGAGCAAAGAGGGGTATGTTTTATTTGACCTAGCACATCAAGAAGGTTCTTACGCGAGGGTAGCTAAAGCACTAAATCGTGTACATCAAGCGTATCACGAACAGTTGAACGTACAAGCATTGGCTGAAGAAGCCAACATGAGTGTGTCTGCTTTCCATCAAGCATTTCGCAATGTCACGCTTGAATCTCCGTTGCAATATATTAAGAAAGTTCGACTTAACAAAGCGCGCGAATTGATCCAGTTAGAGGGGCGACGTGTTAATGATGCAGCGAGAATGGTTGGGTACACGAGCCCATCACAGTTTAGTCGCGAGTACAAGCGGCATTTTAATGAAACGCCAAGGTCAACAAAGGCTTAGTGATCTTTATTTCAAAATGGCGACTTTTTTTACCTTTTTTATTAATTTGCGAGTGACATATTTATTTAAGTTATAAAATTAGTTACTGGTGCCAAATAATAGGTACGTTGTTGCAATCATTTAGTGGATTGTTGCGAGGCGGTGTGGAAAACTCGTAAATAGATAGTGTGAAATCACCAACTTGTACTTAAGTTATTTTACGTCGAAATAAAAGTATAGATGCGCTTCGTTTAGCGCATTTAGTATTGTTTTAACAATAACTTAAGGAAGAGCGATTATGCACCTTAAAAACGGCAACGCAGTGAAAAACGTGTTCACACTAAGCACACTCACCGCTTCTTGTCTTATGGCCTTCAATAGCTACGCAGCAGTTGACTGTGCCCCTCTAGAAACTTGGCAATCATCAAAAGTTTATAACGGTGGCGACCAAGTTCAGCATGAAGGTAATGCTTATAAAGCGCGTTACTGGACGCAAAACAACAATCCAGCGCAATCTGGTGAGTGGGGCGAGTGGGAAACACTTGGCGCTTGTGATGGCACTGGACCGGTTGATCCACCTCAGAATGAAGTCCCGACGGTTACTCTGACATCGCCTTCTGCGTCGGCTTCTGTGACTGCGGGTGATGTTGTTAACCTAGCTGCAGATGCGGCAGATACTGATGGGACTGTTAGCAAAGTAGAGTTCTTTGTTGATGGTGTAGTAGTTGGTCAGGCAACGTCTGCGCCGTATGCTGCATCGTGGACAGCAACTGAAGGACAGCACGAGTTCTCTACCAAGGCCTATGACGATGCAGGTGCCGTTAGTACGGCAAGTGTTGTGACGTTAACTGTGGCATCAGCGCAACCTGGTAACGAAGCGCCGACAGTGGATGTCGTGCTTTCTGCGAACTCTATTGACCTGGGTGGTTCCGTAACACTGACTGCAAATGCTACGGATGCGGATGGTACCGTTGCTAAAGTTGATTTTTATGTTGCAGGTGTGCTTGCTGGCACTGCTACAACAGCGCCATACACGCTGGATGTAACCCCTTCACAAGCTGGCTCATTAAGTGTTTATGCGAAAGCAACCGATGATGCTGGAGCAACAGCAGATTCTGCACTTGCAACGTTAACGGTAAACGGCGGCGCAGTGACATCTAATTGTCGTCCTGATGGTCTTTATCAAACAACGGGTGTAGATGTTCCTTACTGTTCTATTTATGACGAAGAAGGCCGTGAGAAAATGGGGGCTGATCACCCACGTCGTGTAATCGGCTACTTCACCAGTTGGCGAGCAGGTGACGACCCACAATCGACTTACCTTGTTAAAGACATTCCTTGGGAACAACTTACTCACATTAACTACGCGTTTGTGAGCATTGGTTCTGACGGCAAAGTAAACGTTGGCGACGTTAATGATCCAAACAACCCTGCTACAGGTAAAACTTGGCCAGGCGTTGAGGTAGATCCTGCTCTTGGTTTTAAAGGTCATTTTGGTGCACTAGCAACTTACAAGCAAAAACATGATGTTAAAACGCTAATCTCGATTGGTGGTTGGGCTGAAACGGGCGGTCACTTCGATACGAACGGCGATCGTGTAGCTGATGGTGGCTTCTACACCATGACGACGAATGCGGACGGTTCTATTAATCATGCTGGTATTGAGAAGTTCGCAACTTCAGCCGTTGAAATGATGCGTCAGTACAAGTTCGATGGCCTGGATATCGACTATGAATACCCGACGTCAATGGCTGGTGCTGGTAACCCTTACGACAAAGACTTCATGGAACCACGTCGTCAGTATTTATGGGCGTCTTACCAAGAGCTGATGAAAGTATTGCGTGAGAAACTTGATGCGGCATCCGCGCAAGATGGCATTCACTATATGCTGACTATCGCAGCACCATCTTCAGGTTACTTGCTACGTGGGATGGAAACCTTCGATGTAACTAAGTACCTAGACTACGTAAACATCATGTCTTACGACTTGCATGGGGCTTGGAATGATCACGTTGGTCACAACGCGGCTTTATTCGATACAGGTAAAGACTCGGAGCTAGCGCAGTGGAACGTATACGGCACTGCTGCATACGGTGGTATCGGTTACTTGAACACAGACTGGGCTTACCATTACTTCCGTGGTTCTATGCCAGCAGGTCGTATCAACATTGGTGTTCCTTACTACACCCGTGGTTGGCAAGGTGTTACTGGTGGCGAAAATGGCCTTTGGGGCCGAGCGGCACTACCAAACCAAGCAGAGTGCCAACCGGGCACAGGTGAAGGTGAGAAGAACAACTGTGGTCACGGCGCTATTGGTATCGACAACATGTGGCATGATACCGACCCTAAAGGAAACGAAATGGGCGCTGGTTCTAACCCAATGTGGCATGCTAAGAACCTAGAAAACGGTATTTGGGGCTCTTACGCAGCTGCTTACGGTCTTGACCCTGTCAACGATCCTTCAGATAAGTTTGTTGGTACTTATACTCGTCATTACGATAGCGTTGCTGTGGCACCTTGGTTGTGGAACGCAGAGAAGAGCGTATTCCTATCTACGGAAGATAAAGCTTCTATCGAGGTGAAAGCCGATTACGTTATCGATAAAGAGATCGGCGGTATCATGTTCTGGGAACTAGCCGGTGACTACAACTGTTACGTACTGGATGCAAATGGTAATCGTACGGCAGTAGATGCCACTGAACAAGCTTGTGCGGCGGGTAATGGTGAATACCACATGGGTAACACTATGACCAAAGCTATCTACGACAAGTTTAAGTCTGCGACGCCTTACGGTAACAAAGTAGCTACTGGTCCAACACCAACTGAAGCAGTAGACATTACTGTTAGTGTTGGCGGCTTCAAAGTTGGCGACCAAAACTACCCAATTAACCCGAAAATCACGTTTACGAACAACACTGGTCAAGCGATCCCTGGCGGTACTGAATTCCAATTCGATATCCCAGTATCTGCGCCGGACAATGCGAAAGACCAATCAGGTGGTGGTTTGAAAGTGATTGCTTCTGGACATACTCGAGCAAACAACATTGGTGGCTTAGATGGCGTAATGCACCGTGTGTCGTTCTCTCTACCAGCATGGAAAGACTTGCCAGCGGGCGGCACTTACGAGCTTGATATGGTTTACTACCTACCAATCTCTGGTCCGGCTAACTACTCAGTGATTTCTGGTGGTAAAGAGTTTGCGTTTAAGTTTGAACAGCCAGATCTACCAATTGGTGATCTCAATGCGGGCACGGGTGGTGGTACCACTGAACCAGGTACGTGTGATACGACAGGTTTAGTGACATACCCAGCTCTGCCACAAACGGATTGGGCAGGTAATCCAAGCCACGCTAACCAAGGTGATAAGATCATCCACAACGGTGTGGTTTACCAAGCGAACTGGTGGACAGCGGCTGAACCGGGTACAGATGGTAGCTGGTCAACGGTATGTAACATCTAATTATTATGGATTATTTGTTATAGCCTAATGTTTACAGGCACTTAAACAAAAGCGCAAGATGATTATCGTGCGCTTTTTTGTTGTGATAGTTTGTCGTTTAATCGAATTGGTAACTTTCGGGTATGACGACAATACCTTTGTCTGAGATTTTAAATCGCTTCGCATCTTCAAGTTTGTTGATGCCAATTTGAGTATGTGGCGGAATACGAACATGTTTATCAACTATGCAGTTGACCAACTGACTTCCTTCACCGACTTCTACGTCATCAAAAATGATGGAATCGACTACTGTTGCACTATCTTGAATGCGTACATTAGAGGAAATAATGGAGTGCTGTACCGAGCCTCCGGAATTGATGACACCGGTAGCAATGATGGAGTTAATAAAAATGCCTTCATTACCCGTGGCCGACGATACAGTACGAGCTGGTGGAAACTGCGGCTCGTAAGTACGAATCGCCCAATTGGACTGATAAAGGTTCATTGGCGGCACAGGTTCTAGTAGATCCATATTCGCTTCATAGAAGGAATCAATGGTACCCACGTCGCGCCAATAGCAATCTTTATCGACGCGCCCTTTACTGCCACAGAATTGATAAGCGTAAACGGATTCGGTATCAATCAGCTTAGGTATGATGTCTTTTCCGAAGTCATGGCTTGATGAATCGAGTTTTGAGTCTTCTTCAAGCGCTTCTTTCAAAACATCCATATCAAAGATATATATTCCCATAGAAACGAGGCTTCTGGTCGTGCTTCCTGGAAGGGTAGGAGGGGTTTCAGGTTTCTCTATAAACGAAGTAACGAGCCCGTTTTCTGCGGTGCCCATTACACCGAATGCTGAAGCATCCTCTACGGGAACATCCATACAGGCAACGGTGAGCTTAGCACCTTTCTCTTTATGCTCTTCAAGCATTGCAGCGTAGTCCATTCGATAGATATGATCGCCGGATAACACAACCACATACTTTGCATCATTTCGCGATAGCAACCACATGTTGTGATAAATCGCATCGGCGGTTCCTTCATACCATGCACCACCTTTGCGCATTTGTGGTGGAACAGCAGTAATGTACTCGCCTAGCTCTGGATTGAATATCGACCAGCCGTCTCGTAAGTGTTTTTGAAGTGAATGAGATTTATATTGGGTTAAAACAAGGATCTTGCGTAAACCCGAATGTAAACAATTGGTTAGTGTGAAATCTATAATTCTATATTTTCCGCCAAAAGGTACGGCTGGCTTGGTTCTGTCATCGGTGAGTGGGCTGAGTCTAGACCCCATCCCTCCTGCTAAAATTACGGCGAGTGCGTCTTCCATAGTATTCCCTTTCCCTTTTCTGACATGCATCAAAACGGTGCTAACCTGAAGGAGGTGGTATGCAACGCAGAGGTTTTGAAAAGCATGTGCTAATGTGCTTATTAGTGAAAAGTCTACTACAAGAATCGAGCCATAGAATATCTCCTTAAAAATCAAGGAGGTTAAAATTTCACTGTAAGACAACTGCACCATATTAGTGAAGCGCTAAATAGCCCGTGCATCAAATTGGCGCAAAATTGTAGAAAGGAGAAGTCAACAAGTATGGATTTACAATGTAAAGTGGCGACAAAACAAGAAGATAAATAGGGTTTTCTATCTTAATAACTATGGCTAAACAAGGCTTAGGGTTAGCGTCTTAACTCTAAAGGTCTAAAACAGGCGCGTTGATGTAAGGCAGGAGAGCTTTGTATCAACAATTCAAGAGTAGAAGGCCTGAGACAACTCTTTTCACAGTTGTTGAGAGTGAGTGGATAGGTAAGTAGACCACTCACTTAATGAATATGCTCACTTCACTGATAGCGATACGTTATCACTGTACTAAGAGAGACCGATGATATTTCCTTCATCATCAAGATCTAAATTCATAAATGCGGGTTTATCAGGTAAGCCTGGCATCGTCATCACGGTACCAGATAATGCGTAAACGAATCCTGCGCCCGCACACAAGCGCAGCTCGCGGATTGGGACGGTAAAACCAGTTGGTGCGCCTTTGACTGCGGAGTCTGTGGTTATCGATAGTGGTGTCTTCGCGATGCAAACCGCTAAGTTGTTAAAGCCTAATTGCTCAAAATGTTTGAGCTGTTCAGTCGCGATAGGAGTCATTTCTATATTGGTTGCTCCATAGCCCGCTTCACATACTGCCATGAGCTTTTCGAGTAATGATTGCTCTTTGTTGTATAACGGACAAAACTCTACAGGCGTGGTACACGCATCAATAACATGTTGAGCTAGTTCCGTTGCGCCTTGTCCGCCTTGCGAAAAAGCGGTGCTGATGGCTACTTTAACTTCGGGATTAAATTGGTGAATCAGCTCTTCAAGAGCTTTAAGCTCTTTCACACAATCTTGTGGAAACTGGTTAATGGCAACGACAGCAGGTAAACCGTATTTATGAACGTTATTTATGTGCCATTTTAAATTTTCAAACCCAGCCTCCAATGCTGCTTGGTCCGGATTAAAAATGGAATCTGGAATAGCCATACCTGGCCGTAAATCGTAGTGTCCAGAATTCGCTTTGAGGCCGCGTAATGTTGCTACGATCACTACACAGTCCGGGGCTTTGTTGGCGGCAGCAGCTTTAATGTTACACGCTTTCTCAAATCCCATATCCGAACCAAAACCGGCTTCAGTTACCGTGTAACCTGACAGTTTTAGCGCAATATCGTCCGCGATAATGGATGAATTTCCATGGGCGATGTTTGCAAATGGACCTGCATGGATCAACGTAGGAACACCTTCTAGAGTTTGCATCAGTGTTGGTGCAATAGCCTCTTTTAGTGTTACTGCCATTGCTCCTGCAACTTGTAGATCTTCCGTGGTGACCGGGTTTCCGTTCAAATCGTACGCTACGACAATTTTCCCGATACGTTGGCGTAAATCTTTTAAATCTTTGGCTAGTGCAATGATAGCCATTAACTCAGAAGCGGCTGAAATATCGAACCCTTCGTCACGCTCGAAACCATTGATGGTTTTTCCTGCATCATTGAGGCCAATTTTGACTTTACGTAGTGCACGATCATTATGGTCCATCACTCGTTTCCAAGTAATACTGGCCGTGTCGATTTTAAGTGCTCTTAACCCGGTGCGTGATTCAAAGGCATCATAACCCTCGCGTTGTTCATGGAACAAGCGAGCGTCAAGAGCGGCTGAAGCAAGGTTGTGCGCCGCTGTCACTGCGTGAATGTCACCAGTAAGGTGTAAGTTTAACTCTTCCATTGGAGCTACTTGAGAATAACCACCGCCCGCTGCGCCACCTTTAATACCGAAGACGGGTCCCATCGAAGGTTGCCTTATACATGCAATAACAGATTGATTAAGCTTTGCTAAACCTTGCGCCAGTCCTATCGTCGTAACGGTTTTTCCTTCGCCAAGAGGAGTCGGCGTGATCGCAGTGACGAGTACAAGTTTACCGTCATCATTTGCTTTGAGTCGTTCCAAACATTTTGGGTGGACTTTGGCTTTGTGCTTCCCGTGAGTGTCATACTCTTCGGGCAATAGTCCTACTTTTTCCGCGATAACATCAATAGAAGAAAGTGGTGTGTTTCGGCAAATTTCGATATCTGACTGCATGGAGAATCCCCAAAGTGGCACAGGTAGCGTTGAAAAACTACCTGAGTTATAACGAGTATTATTGTGAGGCAAAGGTCTGCTTGGTGATGGTACTGTTTCGGTTAGGCTTGTAAAGAGTTTACTGCTTCGTATTGTGCGACATACTAACGAAATCTACTCGTTATAGTGCTAGATAAAAACAAAAAGGCCACCAAATGGTGACCTTGATATATTTTTAGCTTTAAAGTTGTCGTTTTAACGATCCCAATAAGTCTCTTCTAAGCTATCTTCTCGTTCAGGAAGCGCTCGCGATAGGCGAGGAGAGTGCTGCGTCAACACTTCATAGCTTACTCGGTTTGCGTATTTACAAATCTGAGAAAGTGAGGAGTAGGTTAAGCATCGTACTTCGTGCTTTTCTGAGTTAGGCACTTCTTTTTGGTGAAAAGAGTTTGCTGCCATGTCATGCAGTAAGGCTGAAAGGGCTGCATCACCTGCACCGTTAGTGTTCTTAATCTCTAGTGGTCCACCAAGGTAAGGGCCGATGTGAGAGTAGACCTTCATTGGGTTTTGACAGTCTTCTTTACGCATCGCACGACTAAACTCGTACTGGTTAAAGGCTTCGAGGGAGCTTTCAAGGATGTCGTGTGTGGTTTCTCGTTTTACTTTCTCGTCGGTGTAACCAGCCATGTACAGACCATTTGGTCCTGCTGTACAAAGTACGAGATCAACCCACTCAAGTGCTTTATCAGCAGCTGCTAGCGGCTCTGTTTCACCTGTTAGCGCCGCACCTTCTTCTTCATTCATAGCGACAACAGAAATGTTTTCGCGAATGTATTCTTGCCACCACTGTGCGTTACCTTCGATAACGTACTTTGTCCCTAACGTAAGTACAACAGGGACATCGTGCTTCTTAGCAAAGTCGATCGCTCTTTGTACCGCTTTAGGCATTGGATCTTCTTCTTTACCACGCATTAGGTAAGAAGAAACAACCAGGGCTGATGCTTTCTCAAAGATCTCTTCAGGAATGCTTTCCGGAAGTAGTTGATTCATATGACCTTCGTTGATAGCAAATGTACGCTCACCGTCTTGAGAAATTAGGGTGTAGCAGCGACCAATAGGGCCATCTACCGTTTGTAAATGGTTAAGGTTCATGCGTGAAGACGTACGGCAAAGGTAGCGATAAGCAAAAGAACCGACTTGAATGTTCTTAGACATCACACCGAGCAAAACGGATTTGCTATCGGCTAAAACTGAGTAGTTGTGAAGAGTATTGCCAATCGTGTCACCTGGGTATTGGTGTGTGATCAGGCCTTGCTCAACCAGTTCTTCGTAAAGTGCATCTGCTTTGCTTTCTTCAAGAACGAGCGAATGTCCTTTACTCAGGTTGTATTTCTCTAAAAACGCGTCATCTACACGTGCTTCGATATCTACAATGGTTTGACCGACACCAACAATAGTTGGGCGATATAGCTTAGGTGCCTGTCGGATTTGGTTTACTAATGGATCTCGAGCGTGAGTTGGGAAGTAGTGTTTAGATTTACGCTGACCAGGAAACTTCATGCTTGTTCTTGAGTGAGAAAAAAAAGAGGCGGGATTGTATCACAAAAAAATGAAAATCGTGGCGATTTATTACAAAGAAGTCTGCTCGCTGAAAAAATCAGCGAGCTGAGTAAATAGCAACCAAAGCAGCTGCAATTTATGAGGCTTGTCGTATTGCAATGGGTTGTTTTTTAAACTTGTTGCTCAGCAGCGCCCGGAAAGAGCCTGCTCCGCGCTAACTAAATTTACCCGCGTTACTTTTTCACTTCAGTTGGCTCAACGTAAGCCTTGGTACCCCAAAGTGGGACTGTCGAAAGGCTATGCTTAAAACTACCATCGGTCTCTTTTGTTGTATAAGACAAGTAGAGTAAGGTTTGGTTATCGGCATCATAAATACGGCGAACCTTCATTGTTTTGAAGAAAATGCTTTTTGACTTCTTAAATACAATTTCACCGGACTTACTCTTATCTATTTTTGCAATCATTTCCGGTGTGATTTCGCCAGTCTGACGACATGATATTGAGCTATCACTTGGATCTGCTAAGCTGAAATCCGCTTCGATAGAGGCGATGTGACATGTGACACCTGTTACCACCTCGTCTTTCAACTCACCGACTTTGATGTCTTTCAAAGTAAACCAACCGAGCCCCACGTCAGCAACATCGTTATCTGAACAACCAACTAGAGTAGTAGCAAGCAATGCACTTAACAGCATCTTTTTCATTATTTTTGTCCTTAACTAGGAAAGATATTGATGAAATCTATCAGAGGTTTGCACCTAAAACAAAATTTAGCCACGGAAAGGTCTATGTGCGCTAGGTTTGTTGCGGGCTTCATGCTAATGTACTGCTCTAAACGAAGGTATCAAGATGAATGAACAACAGTTAGCCAGTATCGAGCGTAAAAATACATGGCTGTATGATCTGGTCGAAGTTGAATTTCCGACACCAGAGAGTTTGAAAGGGCGCGATGTCTATTTCAAAACGCTAGAAAAAGCAACGTATCAAGTAGTCGACAAAGACACATTACTGGAAAGTGACTCTGAATTTAACCCCGACGATATTTTTCTGGTCGATTTTCATCGACTGACCATTATGTTCTCTATCTTGCAATCTCAGCGCTGGGAACAGCAGTATGATAAAGATATGATCATTGAATATCTGACACAGATTATCCTCACGCCAGATTTTGAATTATATGTTGGTTTTAAATCTGGAGTCCCAATTGGTGCTGCTATTGTTAGCCATCTCGAAGGAAATACACTCATCTCTGATGTTGCTGTTTCTGAATCAAAATACAAAAGCTCGTTTGTGGCTGATCTGGCTAAAAGACTAAGCACCGAGCAAAAACTGTTAGACTCAGTGGTTATCGAAGACTAACTTACACATCAATGTGCATAAAAAGTAAAGCAAGATGACGTTGGGTGATCTTGCTTAGAAAAACTGTAATTGCTCCCTTCTATTTCCATGAAATGCCAAGCTCGTCGTTTCAACAATCCCAAACTCAAATAAGATTAATCCAAACATTCTTAAAATCAGCTTGGGCTTGAGCCTTTAAGACGTCTGGAGATGGCTATGGCAATTACCAATATTAAGTGCGTGATATTTGACTGTGATGGTACGTTGGTCGACAGCGAAAGACTGTGTTGCCAAGCGCTCGTCAATGTATTTAACCAGCATGGGGCTGAGTTAACGATGGAAGAGTGCGTTTCTCACTTTAAAGGAGGAAAGCTCGCTGACATCCTTTTAGATACTAAAGAATTGAAAGATATCAAAGTCCCAATTGATGTTTTAGAGCCGCAATACCGAGAAGAAGTCCAGTCTCTTTTTGTGCGTCACTTACAGCCAATGGATGGCGCAAAACGATTAATTCAGTTTTTGGATTCGCATAATATCGAATATTGTGTGGCGTCTAATGGACCTAAAGATAAAATTGAATACGCTTTGGAGTTAACCGGTTTACTCGATGCTTTCCGAGGCAAAGTGTTCTCGGCATTCGATGCGAATAGTTGGAAGCCTGAGCCCGATTTAATCATGTACAGTGCTATGAGCATGGGCTTTTTACCAAGTGACTGTCTTTATATTGATGACACGCCTAAAGGAGTTGAGGCGGGACTAAACGCCGGTATCAAAACGATACAGTTATTTAATGGTGAAGCTATCAATCTTGTTGAGGACGAGCGTGTAATTCGCATCCATCATTTAGATGAATTAAAAGAGCAGCTGTGTGGCTGCTCTGTTTGACCTACTAATGGCAAACCGGACTCAAGCTGTGGATGTGCTTAAGTTTAGACTGTAGGTAAGGCGTTTGATGTAGACATTGGATAGATGAGAAGTTTTTTGTATGAAATCCGCAAGCAGCGCATGTGAATTTCTCGCCATCCGATGAAATGAGATATTCATCTCCTTGGCAGAGTGGGCAATTCAGGTTCTCTATGTCTTTTGTGTCTTTGTAATTATTCATATTGTTTTCCAGCAGCAAATTGGAATTGGCAAGATCAAGCATAGCGGAACGCTCTGTTTAAGAACATTATTTCATCGGGTACAGCGAGAACTTGAGATTCACTTCAAATATCCACTTGGATGTCGTAGAAAATATCGAAGGTAATAGTTGAACACGGTTTAAAGAAAAGGGCTCCCTAAGGAGCCCTTGTTGATCATAAGTTCCACAACGTTATGCGGTGCGGTAGCGTTGTAATATCTCACCAAGAGAAACGGAGGCTTGCGTGAGATTAGCGACGCCAGCGGTAGATTGCTCCGCCACTTCTCTGATTGTGCTTGATTGACTACGAATTTCTGAAAGTTCCGATGCAATATCGTTAGCAACTGCGCTTTGTTCTTCAGCAGATGTGGAAATCTGAATGCTCATGTCCATTAATGAGCGTGCTGACTCGGCAATAGAGGTAACATCATGGCCGATTTCATCAATAAGCTGGCTGCTGGTTTGAGCTTGCTGAACGGTTCGGTTGGTGATTGAAGCAATGTTCTGGCTCTCAATTTGAAGCTTCTCAATCATGGCTTGGATCTCTACTGTTGCCTGTTGAGTTCTGCTTGCTAATGTACGTACTTCATCGGCAACCACTGCAAATCCACGACCTTGTTCACCAGCACGGGCTGCTTCGATTGCTGCGTTTAGTGCCAACAGATTAGTTTGTTCTGAAATGGCGTTAATCGTTGTGATCACGTCATTAATCTGCGTCGTATTCTCGTTTAAATTGGTTACTGACGTAGAGGCTTGTTCAATATAGCTAGATAACGTCTCTATCTCGCCAATCACGTTTTGTACACGGCTTCTGCTTAGTTCGATCTTCTGGGCATCTTGGTCTGACTGCGTCGTTGCTTGTTGAGAAATACTTGATACCTCCTTTGCAGAGGCTGTCATTTCTTCCATTGCCGTCGCGACTGAATCAAGCGTTTGATATTGATGAGATATCTGGGTTTCACTCAACTGCATATCTTTTTCGAATGCAGAAGATGTCTCGCTCAACATCGTTGCATTATTTTTAACACTATTAACCAGTTCACTTAAGGTATCCATAGACTTGTCTAGCGCACAGCCGATGGTACCGAATTCATCTCGACCTGGATGGAAACCAAGGCGAGAGGTTAAGTCACCGTCACCAATTTTTTCGGTTGTTGTATATAAAACCCACAGAGCTCCTCCGATAAACGTTGCCACCCAGTAAGAGAATAGGGCAAAAGGAATAACCCATAAGAAGCTGAGTAATAGTGACGATAGAGCTGATGATTTTAACGATTCGTATTGTGTGGACACATTTTGAGTCAGCTTAATCACTTCTCCAGAATGCAACTTGGCATAAGCGGTCACAGACCCATCGACAAAAGAACTCTCGCTTACGCGGTTCGATTTCGATACGCCGTCAATTTCTGTAGCGCGGTTTGATTGAGCATCAACGATACCAGAAAGCTTCGCTTCGCTCGCCGAGATGGCTTGCTGCTCAAATTGTTGTATTTCATTGAAGTAGCGGCTTCCAGCCACTGAAGTGAGGGCTACTAAAAACAGTAGGAATATAACCCACATTTTGTCGTTGATAGACATCTTGATAAACAGCCTGTCTATCGTTCTAAACTCAACTTCTCTCATTTAAAGCTCCATTAGAGATAAAAGATATTGACCAAATCTATTGCTATATCGAAACAAAATATGCGAAGTTAATCAGCAAAATATGTAACGAAAACTAAATTTAGTTTAAGAAATGAGATCTAAGGACGCCTATAACAGTATGTTATATCTTTAAATTGACATGAATGTTGATAAAAGAGTCATTTCTCTAAAGTGTTAAGTGGATATGAAACCTAATTGCAATCGTTTACTTTTGATTATGCTCATAGGTTTTTAAATCTTTACTTCTCGCTGTCATGAATGTGTCATATAAAGACTATAAAAAGGAGTTGCTGATGTGGATATGGCAAGAGCCAGGCCGTCAGCAAGTAAAAGCAAGAGAGCTTAAAATAAAGGAGGTCACAATGAGCGACCAATACCAAAACGATGAGAGCCTAGAGCTGCTAGATGCGCTTGAAATTGGCATTATCTTGTCGGAATACGTTGGCTCAGACAACGAAGCCGAATAGCGGAACACTCTCATCTCGTCGTAATTGACGTTATACTAGGTTCATGTCACACCAAGCCCTAGAGGCCAAAACTGGCGTCGAATGAACTTTCTAGCCCACCTGCATATCGCAGATCACAGTAACAGCCATTTATTGGGAAACTTGCTTGGAGACTTCGTAAAAGGAGATCCAAGCAAGCTGTATGATCGCGATATCTCAAATGGCATCAGATTACATAGATTTGTTGACCGTATTACTGACCATCATCCAATCGTCAACGAATGTAAGCCTCATTTCACTGGTATTGCGAGACGTTTTGCACCTATCGCTTTGGATATGTTTTGGGATCATTGCCTCGCAAAACACTGGAACGACTTTCATTCCGTGCCTCTCGAACACTTTGTCCAAACGGCATACGAGCGAGTAAACCGAGAGGTTCATGAACATTTGCCGCCACGTTTTTTGGTGCTCCACAGCAGAATGTGGCATGGCCGATGGCTTCAATCCTATCAAGATCTAGACAATATAGAATTTGCACTACATCGGATGTCGCAAAGAAGCCCTAGAATGGCAGACTTAACCACAACATTTAAAGTGATTGAAAGTGATTACACCGAATTAGAAGAGAAGTTCTCGTCACTTTATCGAGATGTTTTGCGCCAGTCGTATGATTTTCAGCAACAGCTTAATGACTCAACTCAATGAGATAGAAAAGTAGTATGGCTTTAGGGGCTCTGGTAAACTCTGCGCTCCAAAAATAATGAGGTTACACATGTCTGTTAATTTTGCTGATTTAGGCATCGAACAAAAGCTAATCGAGACGCTAGGCAATCTAAATATCGTGACGCCAACACCAGTGCAAGAAAAGTCAATTCCACACGTCCTTGCAGGAAAAAACTTACTTGCTGCTGCACAAACTGGTACGGGAAAAACGGCTGCGTTTGGTTTACCTATCATACAAACCGTTCAGCAAAAGAAACTTAACGGCACACCTCAAGCATTGATTTTGGTTCCAACACGCGAGCTTGCACAGCAGGTATTTGATAATTTGAATCAGTACTCGGCAGAAACAGAACTTCGCATCGTGTGTGTTTATGGTGGTACAAGCATTGGCGTACAAAAGAGAAAGTTAGAAGAGGGTGCTGATATTTTGATTGCCACGCCAGGCCGCCTTTTGGATCACCTGTTTAATGGTAACGTAAACATCTCTAAAACCGGTATGCTCGTGTTAGACGAAGCCGACCGTATGTTAGATATGGGATTTTGGCCTGACTTGCAGCGCATCTTCCGACGTTTGCCTGCTGAGAAACAGATCCTATTGTTCTCTGCGACATTTGAGAAGCGAATCAAAACTATTGCGTATAAACTCATGGAATCGCCAGTTGAAGTCGAAGTTTCACCAGCAAATACGACTGCTGAAACGGTAACACAAATGGTTTATCCAGTGGATAAAAAACGGAAACGTGAATTGCTAGCGTACTTAATTGGCTCGCGGAATTGGCAGCAAGTGCTTGTATTTACAAAAACGAAGCAAGGCAGTGATGAGTTAGCGAAAGAGCTCAAGTTAGATGGCATCAAAGCGGTTTCTATCAACGGTGATAAATCACAGGGTGCCCGCCAAAGAGCTTTGGATGAATTTAAACAAGGTAAGGTACGTGCTTTGATTGCAACCGATGTGGCAGCACGAGGGTTAGATATTCAAGAGCTAGAACAAGTCGTGAACTTTGATATGCCATTCAAAGCAGAAGATTATGTCCATCGAATTGGCCGCACTGGAAGAGCTGGAAAGTCAGGTTTGGCGGTTTCTCTGATGAGTAGAGATGAGGAGTACTTGTTGCAAGCTATCGAGAATCTGCTTGATCAACGCTTACCCCAAGAATGGCTGGCAGGTTTCGAACCAAGTCTTGTAGAAGAAGTTGAGCCTGAACAAAATGGGCGTCGTCGTAGTCGTTCATCTGAGAAGCGTAAGCTAAAAGCAAAATTGGCGATTCATAAGAATCGTGGTAAATCACGTAGCTCTCGCTAAACCGCGCAAACTTTTGTTCTTACATAGTCAGGCTGTTTTTGCCTCTTCATAGACGTCTAACGTTTGGGGGATAGCAAGTAGGTACCCTTGATACATATCGAAACCGAGCTTTTTCATTAAGCGAAGTTGATGCTCGGTTTCAATTCCTTCGATAACGGTTTTAGAGCATAACGCTTTTGCGAGTGATAATGCATCGTTAAGCGCTTTAAAATCACCGTTTTCATACCTTAGCAATAAAGAGCGATCCATCTTGATTATATCTGGGCAAACGCTTCTCACTCGCTCAGTTGTCGATGCATTGACGCCATAATCGTCAATCGCTAATTTAAATCCTTCAAGACTTAACTCCCGAGCAGCTTGAGACAAAGAGAGTTCATCCTCCACCTTCAATTCAAGTAACTCCATGACGATTTGTTCATTCATCAAATGCGATTCATAAATGGTTTGTTTTAGCAGTCGGTTATAAGTGATGTCTTTGACTAGTATCTCTGCCGCTACCGGTAATACATTGAGAAACAATTGTTTTGTGTGAAAGCGAGACTGAGAGAAATTTTTGATATGGATTAGGCGACTTAAGCGTTCAACATTGAGCAAATCTTGAGTGGGAGTCGCTTTGGATTGGAAAAACTGATCTGGCCTAACCATGGTGCCATTGGCATTGCTAATTCTTACCAGTGCTTCAAGGCCAACGATGGAAATATCGTTCTTATATATGGGTTGAAAGACACTGCGGAGAGTGAAGTTCGCGTATTTCGCAATATACTGCCCGTCGGCTTCTTTCCGGATGCAACTAAGTAGTTGCGAGATGCTCATCATTGTTACCACAACCTAAATCAATGTCTCAACATCAGCGTTATCGCGCTAATTTTTCTATTTCATTGGCAATGAATCTAAGTGTGCTCATTAACTCAAGCAAGAACGATGGTAATGGATGGGTAGTTTTGTCGAGTGATATCAAACAAATTGATGAAATAATTGATAATCTCAGCACTTCAATTTGATGCTACCATTGCAGTACGGCATACAACTGCAAATATTTTCTGACTAACTGCTGTTTGTTCGAACGCCGTAAAGGATGCCCAAACTTAATGTAACAAGGGCTAATACCGAATCGAGTGTCCAAAGATTGCGTGAGTTGCGACTCGCTGGTGTACAGTGTGATTCCTTGTTCTGTGTATTCGTTGATCTGATCGGGTAGTTCACCCATCCACCAATGAAGTAATTCTCGGCTCGTTTTGCTGCGACTTATCCAATGATCGCAAACCAAAAAGAGTAGGTCATTAGGCTGTAAGGCATAGCCATATTCACTCTGCCATTCCGTAATTGATGAGAGTAAGTTTTCCCGGCAAGATTTTCCGGCACTGACCATATGGTGACTCAGAACCCAGACAGTGCCAATGTCGGATGAAATTCGATAGTGATGGGGAAGGTCTGGAGAATCCAACACTTCGATTGGCTTTATCACGCAGTTGTATCCAAAGTGACGAAAAGTATGTTCCATCCTTCTTGAAAACGCGAGACCAAGATGATGCTCACTCATGCCTTGGTTATGCACCGCAGGGTAATGCTTTTCACACAGCTTAAGACAGTCGTCTTGAAAATCATTAACACTTTGAATAACTAGGTCGAGTAGCAAAGAATATCCCTTAATAATTACAAAACGAACTGCAAAAGGTTAGCATAGTCTTTTGAGAATAGACTAATTTACTTCGGCAACTTCTTGATCTAAACACCAAATTTCTCACAAATGACCGTGTCTAATCTTTAATAGAACAACACGAAAGAAGCAGAAGTTGAACAAAAATTTGAAAGGGAAAAAATGATAAAGCTAGAACGCGCACAAAAAGAGGCGTTGGCCACCGCCATTCAAGATTACATGCAAGACGAGCTAGATGTTGAAATTGGCCAGTTCGATAGTGAGTTTCTAATTGATTTTATTACAGAAAAACTAGGACCAATTTATTATAACAAGGGTGTTGAAGATGCTAAGTTACTGGTTGAACGCAGAATGTTAGAAGTTTCCGAAGAGCTGTATGAGATAGAACAAGAAATTAAGCTGTAAGTTTCAGTTTTACAAACGATTTAAAGTTCCTTCAAAAAATTCGAACAACTTGATAGATACGGTACCATTGGCTGGATGTAAATGATGGTAAATAATCTGTTTCATATGACGTAAATAGGTTAATGTAGTGTTTCTTGCTCAGCATTAACTTAGGAATATATCTAGGAACTTGAGATGGATACACTGGTAAAGAATTACAACCTTACTGCACGCGTGATGCATTGGTTATCAGCGCTGTGCATTATTGGTCTATTTGCAGTGGGTTTGTGGATGGTCGACCTTAGCTATTACAGCGAATGGTATCGAACTGCGCCGCATTACCATCGCTCTGTCGGTATTTTACTCGCTATTTTAACTTTGGCACGCATTGTATGGAAACATGTGACGGCGTCACCAAAGGTAGAAGGCAAACGTTACGAAGTGCTTGCTGCTAAAGCAGCGCATGGTGTCATGTACCTATTATTGGTCACCATCTTTGTTTCAGGTTACCTCATTTCAACGTCTGATGGACGCGGCATCGAAGTGTTTAATTGGTTCACCGTGCCAGGAGCGGGAGAGTTATTCCCAGGCCAATCAGATATTGCAGGTGAGATTCACTTCTATGCAGCTTGGGCAGTCATCCTGATTGCAGGTTTACATGCTATTGCTGCACTAAAACACCACTTTATCGATAAAGACAACACATTAAGAAAAATGTTAGGAGCTTCAAAATGAAAAAGTCACTTTTCGCTACAGGATTAGCTATCGCTATGGCACTGCCATTTGGTGCGCAAGCTGCAGATTATGTCATCGATACCAAAGGTGCTCACGCTTCAATCAACTTTAAAGTTAGCCACTTGGGTTACAGTTTCATCAAAGGTCGTTTCAATACATTTTCTGGTGACTTTTCTTTTGATGAAAACAACATTGCTGACTCAAAAGTAAATGTTGTTGTTGATACAACCAGCCTAGATTCAAACCATGCTGAACGTGACAAACACATTCGTAGTGGTGACTTCATCGATGCTGGTAAATACAGTGAAGCAACCTTTACGAGCACAAAAGTGGTTGATAAAGGCAATGGCAAACTAGATGTAACTGGTGATCTAACGCTACACGGTGTTACTAAGCCTATTACTATTGAGGCTGAATTCGTTGGTGCTGGCAGTGACCCATGGGGCGGCGAGCGCGCTGGCTTTGTTGGCAACACTCGCCTAGAGCTTGCTGACTTTGACATCCCAGTAATGGGTGCTTCAAGCTACGTCGATATGGAACTTCATATCGAAGGTATTAAGAAGTAATTAGTTCCTTTTAGATACACTAAAAGCGCTCTTCACTTGAAGAGCGCTTTTTTATTATCTTAATCACATCACTAACATCGATAAACCAGTCAGTGATAGCGATTGAAAGCCAATAGACGTTGTAAATGTTTAGCGAATTACGCTGTTTCTAACTCGCTTTTTTCCACTAGGTTTAAACGCTCACCAAAAATCGGGCGTAGTGCTTTTAATACTTCAGTACGAGTAACCACCCCGACCATCTGCCCATTATCAAGCACAGGAAGCACTTGTGGCTTACTTACTTTGATACTTTTAGCGCGTTCTTCGAGAGACAAAGACGTCAAGCGAGTGGCAATACCCATACTGCTCGCTGGGTACAACTGCTCTTTATCGATACATAGGAATTCCACAACATCAACGAGGCGATCACCAGCGTCAATTGCGACCACATCTCGGCTCATGATGTCGACGACTTTTTGGTCTTTCACCGGAATGTAGTCCTCACACCATAGTTCTACCATCACATCGTGAGCAGAGAAGAAGCCAACTAATCGATTTTGTACGTCTACAACAGGTGCGCTAGTTACGTTGTTATCAAGTAACACATCCAGCGCGGCTGCAATTGGCGTTTCTGCACGAATGGTGACTGGTTTTTGGTTCATAATGTCTTTAACAAAAGAGGCATTTTTCATGGTGAAATCCTTAACTGACGACAGTGTTGTAGTTGTAGTGATAGAAGAAATATTCGCTGCTTTTAGTTCTGGTCGGCGAAAAATACACCAGTTTGAAAGGCCAACTAATACCGCTCCGCCGACGATGTTGCCAAGCGTGACAGGAATTAAGTTAGCGGTAATAAAGTGGCTAATGTTTAGGTCTGTGTATTGTGACGCGGGCACACCGACAGATGCCCAAAAAGATTCAGGTGCAAAATTCGCGATAACAATACCAAGTGGAACCATAAACATGTTCGCAACACAGTGCTCAAAACCGCTGCTGACAAACATTGCCACAGGCAAAATTGTCATTGCTGCTTTTGTCATTGCATTTGCAGAACTAAATGTCAGCCAAATCGCTAGGCAGACCAACAGGTTACAGAGAATACCGAGTGCAAACGCTTGAATGAGAGTGTGGTGAAGTTTGTGTTGTGCGATGTTAAGCGCATTTAATCCCCATTGACCGCCATCCATCTGATAAAGACCAGCAGCAGTAACCAGCGCAAGTAGGAACATCGCACCAATAAAGTTACCAACGTAAACTTTGCCCCAGATCGAAAGCATCTTACCGAACGATATTTGCTTATTGGCCCAAGAAATACTGGATAGGACGGAGCTGGTAAATAATTCACCACCGCAGATCACTATGAGGATCAATCCCATGCTAAATGCGAGTCCACCAGCTAGGCGGCTCAAGCCCCAACCAGCGCCCGTACTACCGGTGGTCACTGTGATGTAAAACAAGAATGCTAACCCGATGAACGCGCCGGCCATAATGGCGAGGCTTAATGTCATACTGCTGGTTTTGTTTGCCTTACTTAACGCAAATTTTTCCGCTTCAACCATCATCTCTTTTGGAGAAAAATACTGGTGATTTTGAGAACTGGTCACCGCCATATTGACTCCTTAATTTGTAATCGCATAAAAAATCCTTGGTTATTAACTCAAAAATGAAATTGTTGTTTTTATTAAGAGCCTCAATGACTTCGGTTTCAAAACCATTGAGGCTTGCGGTGTTCCCGAACCGCGTACTCAGAATAGGGAGAACGGTTAGTAAGGTAAAATTGATAATATTTAGAAACCTCATCAAATTAATTGATAACTTTACGGGGCTAGGTAAAATGAACTCTATTGCTTATTGGGGCATGCTTTAACAATTGTGGGGATTGGGAAATACCCACTAATAATGGAGGACACTTTGCGCTACTCACTTAAGCAATTAGCGGTTTTCGACGCAGTTGCAGATACCGGCAGTGTAAGCCAAGCCGCAGAAAAATTGGCTTTAACACAATCAGCGACGAGTATGTCGCTTGCGCAATTAGAGAAGATGCTTGGCAGGCCGTTGTTTGAGAGGCAAGGCAAGCAAATGGCGTTAACCCATTGGGGGATGTGGTTACGACCAAAAGCAAAACGCTTGCTACAAGATGCATTGCAGATTGAAATGGGCTTCTATGAGCAACATTTATTGAGTGGTGAGATTCGTATGGGAGCGAGTCAAACCCCAGCAGAGCACTTAGTTCCCGACCTTATCAGTATCATTGATAATGACTTTCCAGAAATGCGTATTTCCCTCGGTGTACAAAGTACAAAAGGGGTGATTGATGGGGTATTAGATTACAAGTATGACTTAGGGATTATTGAAGGGCGCTGTGATGATAACCGTTTACACCAAGAAGTATGGTGTCGTGATCATCTTACTGTTGTCGCAGCTTCTCATCATCCTTTTGCGCGTAATCAGTCTGTTAGCCTTGCGCAGTTAGAGCAAGCGAAGTGGGTACTAAGAGAGCATGGCTCTGGCACACGAAAAACATTTGATAGTTCCATTCACCACCTTATTGAAGATTTGGATGTGTGGCGCGAGTATGAACACGTTCCGGTGTTACGTAGTTTAGTTGCTAATGGTCAGTACCTTACTTGCTTACCGTATTTAGATGTAGAGCGATATATAGAAGCAGGTCATCTTGTGGCATTAAATGTACCTGAGTTAAAAATGGAAAGGACGCTTTCATTTATATGGCGCTCAGATATGGCAGAAAACCCATTAGTCGACTGCATTAAAAGAGAGGGACTGCGAATGATGAAAGGGAAGCCTTCAGTTCTTTAAAGGTTGATTAAACATGCCTACGAGATGAGTTGGGTTTATTCCCTAAATCTGTTGATTTATCGGTTGCGTCAAACTTTTAATGTAAATTGTGAAAATAATAATATCTTATTGTGATCAATATCACCGATAAGCTGAGCTGATGTATCTAACATGTGTCCTTGATTTCAATGTATGAAGGCAGTTATTGAACCATATAGGTACGATAATAGCCGAGCAGGTATGACTACCATGACGACACTTTTAGCTATTTCTATCACTACTGGAATTTTATCTGGCGTATGGGGTTGGATCGCCATCTCTTTAGGTTTGCTTTCTTGGGCTGGTTTTTTAGGTTGCACGAGCTACTTTGCAGCGCCAACGAGCGGATTGAAAGGACTAGGCATCAGCTTAATCACCAATATGACAGGCGTATTCTGGGCAATGGTAATTATTCACGGTTCCACTTACGTGGGGTTGGAAATTATTGGCTATGTGATTACCGCTATTGTGGCATTCTTTATGTGTATTCAAGCTAAACAGGCTTGGCTCGCGTACATCCCTGGTACTTTTATTGGTTCATGCGCAACATTTGCGGCTGACGGAAACTGGCAACTAGTCATTCCATCGTTGTTGCTAGGTGGTGTGTTTGGCTATCTAATGAAAGCGACAGGGCTATGGTTGCATACGAAATCAACCGCTACTTCTTCTTCGCTTGCTGAGCAAGCACAGTAGTGAACCCCCGATCTTATTGGTATCCACTGTGTATTGAGTTTTATCCCTCTCAATACCCTTAATCAAAATTAATGATGTTTGATACAAGCACACCAAATTGGTGTGCTTTTTTTGTATTACAAGACAATACGCTGAGTGTGAAATACGCCTAACTCATGTATTGCCGTTGGCCATGGTAACAACGCGTTTAAGTGTCCAGCGCAGAAGTACAGGAATACACTCCATGCCTTTCTCTTCACAATGAGAAACAATGGCCAAAGCTAAGTCCGGTTTTGCATGTTTTTTCAAAACACGATTTACGACTTTTTTAGCAGGGATAGGGTGGTCATGAGGAACTTTGATGATGTCCTTAAAGAAAAGTTCAAACCCATTGTTGTACAGAAAGTGCTCGATGTCTCGGTCGGGTAACTCCGTAAGTCGATGCCTTTCCTGATCATGGTCGAGCTGTGCTCGCACTGCATGCGCGTACTTTTTCCCTGCTGGGTCGCCATCGGTAACGACATGCCAATCAATACCAAACTCTTTTGCTACTTTGATGAGTGATTTTAGACCTGATTGAGCAAACTCAACGATTTGAACCCCTTCGGCAGCCAAGTCATACCCGCATTGACGAGCCAGTTCATGAAAAAGCCAAACTTCGGTTTCGCCCTCAACAAGTAACCAGCACCGCGCAAATAATGCTCCTGAACGATGAAAACGAATATGGAAACCAATTCGGCGCAACTCATCTCGACCAAACTTTGTTGAGTTTAAACTCTTAGCGATGGTTCTGTCTGATAGCCGAATTAAACGTCGAATTGAATACAGTGGAACAGAACCGAGTAACGTGCCACTGTTGGTGGTTAATATCTTTTGCATTGGCAACAATTGCAATAAGGACCACGCTCTCGCTAGATGAGTTGGATGCAGTCGACCTTCTGGATCTTCAATAATCAGTATTGGTCTCGCGCAGCGCCTTAAATCGGTGGGACCCTTAGCTTGAAGATAGGCATTGAGTAACCCCATTAAAAGCAAGCGGCTTTGTTTGTCATTGGTTTCTTTCAAGAACTGACTCAAACCTTTATCAGAGGAAGGGCTTGTATAGAAAAGACCATCGCGAGGTTTGCGTGGGTTACCTTTACTGACACTTCTGAACGCAAAATAGTGCTCAACAAGCGTTTGCATTGAGTCGAGACTACTACGAATCTCACCTTTATTTACATGGCCAGGCATAGCCAATAAGCGTCGACAGGTATTGTTGATTCGTTTTTCAATCCGAGCATTTTTACCATCGCCGTTGACATGGTTTAAATCTGGGAAGCGTCGGGAGTCACGTAGTCGGATTACAGGATGAAGTGTCATTAACTCAATAGCGAGTTTCTCTGAGTGGTGAAGTTTTTTGGGTTTGCCGTTATGACCCAAAAACGCGTACTCTGTATTAATGCCGTGCTCATCGCGAGACGCACTAATACGATAGTAAATGACTTGCTCACCATCTTCGTTGGTGCACCATGTAGGCTTTATGCGTCTGTAGCGTCCCGCTTTTACTTCGTTTTTATCCTGTGCTTTAAAACAAACAATGATCTGTAAGTGTTGTGTTTGTGGATGAGAAATTGAGTAGTCAACGTGAAAATCTTTCAGTTTGAATTGATACAATGAGCCATTGGCAGGTAATGCGATGGAAAGGGCATCGAGTAATGATGATTTGCCCCACGTGTTTTCACCGATAAGCGTGGTGAGTTCGTCAAAAGAGAGTGAAAGGCGTTTGATGCCTCTAAACCCGGAGATTTCGATGCGTTCTAGTCTCATCTCAATCCTCCTTGCAATTATTTGAATTATCGAGAGTTATTTTGCTACTCCTAAGCATATATGAATTCGAAATTTTTGAGTTAAGCTCAGTTCACAAAATTACGAGAGCCTCTTACTGAATAGAGACCGTTACAAGCGAGGCTTGCTTTCAAAGCCGGGGGACAGCATCGTGATCACTTAAACATGAAATCCTAAATCGCAGTTTCATAAAATTCATGATTCTGTCATGATTCACTTCTTATTATTATAAGGAATGAAAAAAGAGAAGATGAAGATGAATAACAATCATAAGCCAGTGAGAATCAAACTGGCACACATCAATGACACACATTCCTACTTTGAACCAACGTCATTACAGTTAAAGCTTAAGATAAACAATGAACTCACGCTAGAGCCTTATGTCAGTGCTGGCGGCTTTTCTCGTATTGCAACCCGAGTCGAGCAGTTAAGAGATGATGCTCAGCGCCAAGGTCACGGGATGTTGTTCCTCCATGCCGGAGATTGCTTCCAAGGCACGCTGTATTTCTCACTATTTAAAGGCAAAGCCAATGCCGACTTATTGAACGCATTAAAGATTGATGCAATGGCGTTAGGCAATCATGAATTAGATATGGGGAATGAGCCAGTTGCATTGTTTTGCCAACGTACTCAGTTCCCATTGCTTGCTGGCAACTGGGATTTATCCAATGAATCACTTAAAAAAACTCACCGTATCAGTGATTGCAAGGATGTATATAGTTACCAACCGGATACACAGAGCGCTCAATACATTGTTAAAGAATTCCATGGTGAGCGGGTCGCGATTTTCGGATTATCCATAGATAAAATGAGCGACATCGCAAACCCTGATGCAGACACGCCTTTTCACTCAGCAATTGAAACCGCCAAGGCGACCGTAAAACAAATCCATTCATCAGGTATAAAAAATATTATTCTTCTGAGCCACTTAGGTTATGAAGGTGATTTAGAGTTAGCTGAGAAAGTCGCAGGTATTGGTATAATTGTTGGTGGACACAGCCACCGGTTGCAAGGTGATTTTTTATCAATAGGGTTAGGACAAGACGATCCCTACGGTATCAAAATTAATGATACCTATGTGGTGCAAGCGGGTTTCCATGCTTTGACAATGGGGCACTGCGTCATTGAGTTTGATGAACACGGTAAAGCAACGATGTTGAGTGGACAAAATGAACTGTTGCTTGGTCGACGTATTTTTTGGGACTCGACGCTAAACCAACAGCTCGACCAAGGTGTATTCGAAACCGCGTGCGACTTCATCCATGGTCAACCGAATGTCGTGGTTTGTAAGAAACACCCGGAAACTCAAGCGATCCTGAGCGATAAATATATTCCTCAGGTCAGGCAGTTACAGTCACAAGTCATTGCTAGTGTTGACACCAAAAAGCGTCATGTGAGAATTCCCGATGAATTTGGTGAGAGTGAGTTGGCTTCCTCCGTTGCCCGATCATTTCTGCACTGTTTAAACAAACGTGGATATGACGTTCAATTTGCAATTCATAATGCGGGTGGCGTGCGAACCTCTTTGAACCCTGGCAACATCACAGTGGCAGACATTGCCGGACGGCTGTTGCCTTTTGCCGTTCCTATCGGCTTTTACGATGTAAAAGGCAGCGCTATTCGCCGTGCACTTGAAGGCGCGATAAATAATGCACTCAACAATGGCGTAGAAGGCACTGGATCTGGCAGTTATCCGTACACTTACAATTTAAACTTCGAGTATCACGCAGATGCCCCAAAAGGTGAAAGAGTTCAGTCATTAGTGATTTTTGATGGTAAACAATGGGTAGGTGTTCAAGATGATGTTTGGTATCGAGGAACTTCTTCTGCCTATACGATGAAAGGGAAAGAGGGGTACGACGCATTGCAGGAGATGAAAGGAGAAGGGCGTGTGACCAGTTTGTCCATGGCTGATTGTTTTATTGAACTCCTGACCGATGAGCCAAACTGTTTGAATCAAAGTCACAAACTTTACACAAAGCGACGTCGATAATAGATACTGGTATTGATTTTGCTGCTCTCCACTTACTACATGGGTTGATGAGGATGGCAGTATGTGGAATAAAGATTGGGCAGATACGGCAGTCGTGGTTGCCTGGATCGCAATTTGGTCAACACTGGTCTACTTTGTGCCTCTAAGCGGCTTTTGAATTGCTAAGAATGTGGATGCTACAAAAGGGAGCAGTAATGCTCCTTTTTTGTATCTATCTTCCCCGTTAGGGCTCTAACCAATGAAGAGTTTGTCTTGAGCCATTTGCTGCTTTTTGTCTGTTTACTAAAGTTCAGGTGGTTGAATCCACTTCTTTCTTTTTATAGTGCTTCCTGATTTTTGATAAGAATTTTATTTCGATAAGACAAGGCTTTTTTGTTGGAAAGCCTGACGCTCGGCGTTATTATGTCGGCGTTTGGGGAGTAGTTAGCGCAAGTTTACTTATCGTCATCTCGTTAAGCATCAGCTTATCCGGTAAGTAAAGGTGTTACGTGGTTCATTCACGTCAACACTTCAACGAGACCAACGCATTCATTGACTAGCAGCACATAATCGTTATGTGGCTGTTGGTTGTTATTGTCTGCGGAAGGTCACCAAACGAAGTCCTTCCGCCATGGGAGGAAATATGTCTCTTATCGAAAATACCACCCAATTGAGCCAATCGGTGCCTCTTCAAGAATCATTAGCGATGTATGGTGCTTTTGGTTTATTTACCCTTGTTCTTGTTACGCTTGATATCTATCAAACACGTGGTGGCGTTATCACGATGAAAAAAGCCATCGTTTGGAGTGTTTTTTGGTTCTTGCTTGCCTTTGTTTTTGCAGGTTCTATTTATTTATTCTGGGACTTTTACGCGCCACATAGCGCTTATACGAACGACAAAGCAACGATTTCATTCTTAACTGGTTACTTACTAGAGAAGTCGTTAAGCGTTGATAACTTGTTTGTGTTTGCCATCATCTTTGCACAATACAGTGTGCCGGAGCATTTGCGTCCGAGAGCATTGCTTTGGGGGGTGATAGGTGCGCTAGTTTTACGCGCTGTCATGATTGCGGTTGGTGCTCAGTTACTTGCACAGTATCACTGGGTATTGTACTTATTTGCTGCTTTCCTTATTTGGACAGGTGTTAAGCTAGCTCGCGACAAAGGCGAAGCAGAAGAAGTTAATCCATATCCGGAGCAGTTGATTCGAAAGGTATTGCCAGTTACAGATGACTACCAAGGAAATCACTTAATCTTAAAGCAAGCTGGTAAGTGGGTGGCAACACCGATGCTGATCGTTGTTGGTGTCATTGCAGTAATGGACGTTATGTTTGCGTTGGATTCTATACCAGCTATATTCGCGGTAACGCGAGAGCCATTTTTAGTCTTAGCCGCGAACGTATTTGCATTATTGGGTTTGCGATCGCTGTACTTTGTTCTTCAAGCAATGTTAGACAAGTTTGTATACTTAAAACCAGCATTATCAGTAATCATGATGTTTATCGGGGTAAAAATGCTATTGGTTGGAACAGAATATGAGATTCCGACAACATGGTCTCTCACATTTTTAGTTGTTGTGATGACATCGGCAGTGGTGGCATCACTCCTAAAAAATAAAGCGAAGCGTCAAACTAGCGTTAATATTACTAATCAAAAAATATAAAGTAAGCACTAAAATCAAAAGAAATAACGAAAAATATTGTTAAATACATGTTGTTTCTTAAGGGGCGATTATGCAGGTAATGTTCAGTTATTCAATGTAATTACAGCAATTGTGATTATTTATGCCGTTATTATTCATTTGTATTTTTGAGTTTTGTAATGAGTTTGTTTTATTAGAAATTCTAATTTGAATGGGTAAAATTTGTCATTTCTTAAATAATAAGAAACTGACTAATATACAACCAACTAAACAGACTACTGCTTTTAAAGAGAGGCAATCATGGCACAAGCAATGCAAATGACAAATGTAGCTTTACCAACCTCTATGGATAAGAAAACCTACGCGGTTAACTTCAAAGGACTGATTGCTCACTTACTGGACATTCTATTTGTAGATAACACTGCGCCACGCAGTTACTACGCAGAAGACTTGTCAGCACATATTCAAAAAGACATCGGTATGTACCGTTGATATTGAAATAGTGTAAGAAATACCGGCCTATGAGCCGGTATTTTTTTTATTTGTAAAACATGCCTACTCAACCTACGCCCTAGAAAAGAAACACTCTAGAGGAGGTAGACATGATAGTAGATTAAGTGTTGTATAGAAAAACGGGGCACCATTGGTGCCCCGTTTTGACATGACTGAAGTGCGATATTACTTCTTGCGGCAGTATTCTGCGATCACGTACATCGACTGACCACCATTTGCCTTACCCGAAACTAGCTTTGGATCATCGCCAAGGCTAATACCACGAATCACTGTACCTTGTTTGATTACTTGGTTAGTGCCTTTTACTGGTAGGTCTTTAATTACTGTTACATCGTCACCTTTCTTAAGTTCAGTGCCGTTACAGTCAACCGTTTTATCGTCAGCAGACATCCCTTTCATTGCCCAGTTCATTTGCTCTTCTTCCATGTACATCATGTCAAGAGCATCTTGAGCCCAGCTTTCTGTGTTTAGGCGAGTGAGTTGGCGCCATGCAGTCACTTGTACAGCAGGAACCTGGCTCCACATGCTTTCGTTTAGACAACGCCAGTGGTTAATGTCTTTTGGCTCATCGATCTCACCCAGACACTTATCACAAACCATGATGGCAGTATCAACCGTCACATTACCGTGAGGTGGGACAGCGTATGCAGTTAGTTGAGATTCAGAAGAACACAGTTCACATTTTGACTCGCAGCGCGCAAGCAGAGTAGCTTCAATAGACATAAGGACTCACCTTAGTAATGTTATTTTGTGGCGGTATTATCCACTTTATCCTGAGAAATAAAAGGGTGTTAGCGAATTAAAGACTAGATTTTACAATACTCCAACCTGATTAAGGTGAAGATGTAAAATATTCGCTAAATAAATAATACGGAAGTATAAAAGACACTATTGATTGTTTTGGCTTATGAATTGGTTGTGTCAATTTCTACAACGATTACAAGCCTAAAAGAAGTAAATGTAGAGAGAGGGTGGCTAGAACATAGCCCTCTAATTTACAGAGGGCCTGTCGTTAACGTTCGACAATCTGGACAATTTGCTCTTTTGAAATGCTCATTTCTTTACCATCCATGTCTTCATACTCGTACATACCCGTTTCCTCGTTCAGGTCTGGTTTACCGTAAGAGGTAATAATTTTCCCTTCATTTGTCGACATCAGATATTGGCTACTTCCGCATGCAGCAAGAAGTAATACAGTGGCAATAACAGTCAATATGCGCATAGAGTTTTCCTTTTAAACAAGTGAGTTAGGCAAAGACATCGATTTAACTATAGCAGAGGAAATATGAGTGGGTTTGAATACAATTGAAATGAAAAAGCCCAGTAGAAACTGGGCTTTGGTAGGAAGGGTGTTGCGATTACTTCAAAACAGAAGTGTTAGTGACAGCTGTTAGTGTGTCATCCATCAAGAAGTCAGTGTTTTCCATCTGCATCTCTACATGATGATCAATATCAGACAGAGTGCCATTTGGCGAAGCAAAAGTACTGTGCGATGCAGTAGCATTAAACTGTACAAAGCTCGCAGTTGCATTCACATCAGTGTCCGTACTGTTCACAGTCTTCAACCCTAGCTTATTAGCAAGCGGTTCAGTACCCGCGAATGGTGCATTTGGAACGCTGTTTGGTACTGTGCTATCGCCATCCACTTCTGTCATAAAGAATGGTGTCGTTAGCGAACCAGATGCCACTAAATCTGAAGCGTTTGTGAACGGATCGACAGTGTCTAGTGTAGTCTGTGCTGCATAGATAAATTGTGAGAAACCTGCTTCTAGCGCTGCTACTTGAGCTTCCGTTGCCGCAGCCTCAAATGCTTCGTAACATGTTTTATCTTCTAGATCCGCACATGATGCATCAGCATAATTCGCATAGTCTTTTGATGCTGCATAAGCGAGGTTATGTTTGATCTGAGGGCCGTAATTGTCTGAACCCAGTAACAAATTACCAATTTGTCCACCAGAGTTCTGTACTGATGCAGAACTAAAGGTGTACAGCGCATCCGCAGTAGGGCTGCCCAATGTATTGTTTGCTGCTGCGACGGCAGATGTAGCTACAATACCGCCAAGTGAATGACCTAGCATTTTGACTTTTGAACCCGTCATTGGGTTGAAGCCTTGCAGAGGACCTCCAGCTAAAAGACCGCCTTGAGCAGATACTACCAAGCTAGCGCGCAAACCTAACACATCCAGAACACTTTGACGTAGGTTGTCACGCGCAACGGCTAAGTTGGAAAGATTTAGATAAGCCAGTACATTCGCATTTGCGGAACGTTGTTCATCTAAGCTGCGCGTACCATGAATAGGTAAGTCAATAGCGATAACTGCCACACCTGCTTTTACCATATTGAACGCGAACGCGTACGCATTCTCTTTCGCTGAGGTGATGCCGTGTTGATAAATCACAACGTCTGTCGCGACGCCAGATTTAGGTGTGAAGACCAGTACTTCGACATCTTCAACCGATTTCACTACGGGAACAGGCGAGTAGCGAGTAATGATACGCTCACTATCAAGCTGGGTACCATCGGTAAGAGTAAGCTTAGCTCCAACAAGTTTTAGCTGCTCTGTAGGATCTGTAGCAAGCTTTGTCACATCAACAGGATCATTTGCAAAAACGCCTGTTGATAGCTGCTGAACCATGTTTGCTTGCTCGTTCGGATCCGCTAATGCTGCGCTTAGCTTCGCTAGGCTTGGCATCGCAGATACCATTGGTTGCATGTTCCAGCTTGCGCCTTTTTCCAGGTAATGAGGCAGTCTTACCACACCTTGTGTCACGCTTACATCGGCACCTGATTGCATGTAAAGGCCTTTAATTGCCGTTTTAGCTGCGTCTAGATCGCTAATGTATTTACTAAAGTCATCGTCAGAGTCTAGCGCAGTGCTAAAGTCTTGGGTTTCACCGAGCGTTATTGTGTAGGCCGTTGATAAGTCAACTGAACCTTCGTTTGAGTCATTTTTGTAAACGGTATTTAGTGTGTTTGCGCCGGTAGAAAAACCAGTAGCGGTTACTCCTTTGACTGCCGCTAACGTATCACCTACAGACTGGGTACTGAACCATGAGGAGTAAACGATGTCGTTAGGGTTTACTTTGGCGATACCAAAAATGCCTTCAACCGCCTGAGTGACTGCTTGAACAGAAGCAAGGTCGCCAGTTTCATAAACGATTTCTTTCGATTTACCAGTCGCATAACTTGCTGATGTACCAATTGGCTCACCATTCACGTCAGTAACATCTTGTGTTACTGCAAAAATGTACTCGCTTGACTCATCAAGCGCAGCCAAGAACTGGATATATAGAGAGTTGCCTTTTGCTTGAACAACGTAGTCTTGGTTCTGAACGAGAACGTCTTCGATTGGGTTAGATTTACCGTCCCACTCGGTTAAGCGTTGGTTAATCTTGATGACTTTAACACCAGACGACAGCATGCCCGTTGCAAAACCGTCGCCGTTGAAGTTAAGAACGATTGGCATAGACGTTGACCATCCATCCATCGTATTCATCGAGGCTCTAGGGTTGGTTAAAGCATCATCGCCATCAGTTGGCAGACCAAGCGTACCATCGCTTGTGTCCATTAATAAGTAAGACGGTGCCGGTACATCTGCGTTCGCTCCTTGAAGCGTAAAACTGATGGATGTTTCGCGATCAAGCAATGCTTGCACTTCATCTTCAAATTGAACTTTGTCGGAAGTACCAGAGCTGGAGGTATCATCACCACAACCAGCAAGAAGGATTGCAGAACAAAGCATTGATAATTTAAACGTGTGTTTCATTGGTTTACTCCGTAATCCCATTATTTGAAGGTGTAGTTCATCTGTACCGCGCTGATGTAAGCAGTACCTTCTGAGTCAAACTTAATCTCTTCACCCAGAGCATTTGTCTCAGTGAAAGAGCCTGATTTACTCTTAACAAGTGCAAAGCCTGCATCGAAAGTTAAATTCTCACTCATTGCGTAAGTTAGGCCCGCGCTGTACCAAAAACGGTCACTGTCAGGGATACTCAATGTCGCTTCACCTGCTTGTTCGTCGTACGCAAAGCCTGCACGGAATGTCCAGTCTGTATTAAGTATGTAAGTTGCACCAATGGAGTAGCGATTGTTGTCTTCATATTTCTCAGGTTTAAAGAAACATACTCCGTCATTACATTCGTTACTGGTCGCTTTTAGTTCTTTAAATGTGCTCCAGTCGGTTTGTTGCCAGCCGTAATGTACAGCCCATTGTTCATTCAATTGATGGAAAGCCGATAATTCGATAATTGAAGGAAGAGAGATTTTTAAACGGCCATCCACTTTTGGTGATGAAGCTCGACCAGAGTCGTAACTACTAAACTCACCGTCATCAAAATCTAGATCAACCTTAGAGCGGTAGCCAAAGCCAAAACGGTTGTTTTCATTTAGCTCAAATAAAGCGCCGACATTCCAACCCCAAGCGAAAGTTTCGCCTTCCATGCCGACAAGGTTATCGGACTTATTACCACCTAAAATACCGGCGAGTGCGCCTTTGTGACGAGTCAGCTCTGCTTCAGCGTATACGAGGTTGATACCACCACCGACACTGAAAGACTCGTTGATACGGTAAGCGACATTAGGGTTGATGTTTACTGAAAGTAGGGAAGTGTCACCCGCCATATCACCTGCGGAAATATCATTTGGATAGTCGGTAGCAACACCGTATGTTGTGAACATACCGATACCCCAAGCCCAGTTATCATTGATAGGGCTGATGTAATAACCTGCTGGCACGATCTGTAAAGGGGCGACATCTTTCGCGTGTTCATTGTTTACAGTGTCGTACACATCGACTTCAGGGTCGATGATAGATAACGCGCCCGAAAATTGAGCTTCTTTGAAAAGTGTCATTGCTGCAGGGTTACGAGCAAGGACGCTGGCATTATCTGCGACAGCCCCTTCACCTGAAAATGCTCGACCAAGACCAGATGCCGAATGTTCAGCTACCTGGAAGCCCGCTGAGTGGGCATTACACGCAAACAATATTGAAATTGTAAGCAGAGAGCAGTGCTTCTTGTTCATCCTTGACCCTCCTAGGGTGTCATAATGCTGGACCGAAGTCCTTGTAATTGTTGTGTGGTACTTACACCAATTGTTAATACGCGAAATACAACGGTGATGTAAATGTAATGTTAATTGTATGTTTAATAACTTGTCAAAGTTTGAGCGTATTTTGCGTTTTAAATATGATGCATAGGTCAAACGATGGCTTGTAAGGGCATGTATTATCGTTATATTTTTGAAGGAAATGGTACGACCAGAATTGTTTTGCGAGCTTTATAGTTAAATAACGATCAAATCAAGAGATAGCTCGCTTTGCTGTTTCTTCACTTCACAGGCATAATTCGCGCTCGCTATGTAGTTATTCAATAGACGCAATAGGAGCCGCATTGGAATTACTGAATGTTGAATTTTTAGGTCGTTCGCTAAGGCTCGAAGGATCGATGGCTGGGTGGCAGCAGTTATATTGGGATAATACGTTGGTGTCTCAAATCGATGCCAGTGACAATACCGCAGAGACTTGTCTACACCAGTTTAGGCTCTCTGCGGGTGAGGAAATCCTGAACTGTCATTTAGAGTGTTCTTTAACATGGCAACCGTTTGAATTGAGTTACAAGGTCACAATTAACGGTGAGCTCGTCAACGAAGGTTGTCGAAATGAAAAAGACATCGAGCGCCAAGTGCCAGAAGTTACGCCACCATCCGAAAAGCGTTTAAGTATAATAGGTCTCGTATCTCTTGGGATGAAAGCACTTAAAAGTGCGAAAGTTATTAAAGTGGCGTTAGCGTCTGCAAGTCTCGCTGCATATTCTTGGCTATTTTCCATCGAGTTCGCGCTAGCGTTGATCGCTTGCTTGGTTTTCCATGAATATGGTCACATTAGAGCGATGAAGTATTTTGGAATGAAGACCAAAGGGATCTATTTGATTCCATTCCTAGGTGGTTTGGCGCTAAGTGACGAAAAGATAAACACGCGCTGGCAGGATGTGGTTATCTCAATCATGGGACCATTTTTCGGTTTAGTACTTAGTATTGTTTTTACTTTGCTTTATTGGATGACTGGTGAGGTGATCTTCGCTGGGCTTGCTGTGTTTAACGCCTTGCTAAACCTATTTAATCTGCTGCCTATTTTACCATTAGATGGTGGCCATGTGCTCAAAAGTATTACCTTCTCAATGAATACTTGGGTCGGGTTAGTTGGCAGTATTGCGACCGCTTTATTAGGCATTTTTATCAGTTACTATTTCGGTCTGACGTTGCTAGGGTTTTTATTGTTAATGGGAATGTTGGAAGTGGTGATGGAATGGAGAGCTCGACATCAAAGCCATTTATTGCCATTAACCCGTTATGGGCAACTATTTTCACTTGCTTGGTACTTGGTCTCTGTCGGAGGTTTTGTTTCTATCATCTGGTATTTTGCCACTCTCGGAGATAGTTTGTTAAGTTTGCCGCTACAGATATTGGGCACTTGATTAGAATCATTAAAAAGCTCCCTAGGGAGCTTTTTTATTTTCAGCCCTAAACCACCTACTTCAGTAGGTGGTTATCATCCGTTTCGGCTTTGCCTGTAAAACTACTCATGCTA
>NZ_JAWOUQ010000010.1:0-184963 GCF_033339475.1 Vibrio sp. 2304
GAATTGGTAGACGCACCAGATTTAGGTTCTGGCGCCGCAAGGTGTGAGAGTTCAAGTCTCTCCTTCCGCACCATTATCGGAAAACCCAGCATGACTTTGCTGGGTTTTTTCTTTTTTTGGTTCTGGACTCGGAAAATCATTAGATTTGCCGAATTAAAAAAGCGAGCTCATGGCTCGCTTTTTTTCTATCTGTGATTTGAGTAGCTTACTACATACCTAACGCGTATTTCAGTACTTGAGCCTTAATTGGCCCTGAGTTTTCAGCAAGCTTCAATGCAGAATTACGTACGAACTTCAATGGCCCTAGATCGTTGCTAAAACCTTTATAGAAAAAGTCCATGCCCGTCTGCATGAGTAAGTTGTCAGGTCGACGTGCGCGTTCGTATTTCGCGAGTAAGGTATCTTCCAGCTTTTCTTGTTGTTCTGTTACCGAAAGGAGAACGTCTACATCTTTGAAGCCTAAGTTTACCCCTTGCCCTGCAAGCGGGTTGATCGTATGGGCAGAGTCACCCACTAATACGCAATTTTTGCTTGAGTAGCTTTGCGCATGACGACGAGTGAGTGGGAATGAGCCAAACTGTAAAACTTCAATATCGCCTAATTCTGCAGGGAAATGACGTAAGATTTCTTCCCTTAGTTGAGGTTTACCCATCGCACACAGTTGTTTAATACGTTTAGGCGAGTCATACCAAACCAAAGAACCTTGGCCTACTATTTGACCATCGTCGTTACTCAAAGAGCACAGAGGTAAAAATGAACGTGGGCCTGAAGGTGTAAATTGTTGCCAAGTAATATCTTGCTGAGGCAATTCTGTTTTCACGTTAATCAACATGCAGTGTTGTCGGTAATCCCACGCAGTTACACCAATTCCAGCCAATTGACGAACTTTAGAGTTTGCACCATCAGCACCAATCACCCAGTTAGCTTCAAACTGCGCCCCACTTTCTAGTGTCACAAGATTTACATCTGCAAACTCAATGGCTTTTAATCGCTCAGGACACATCACGGTTAGATTTTCATACTTAGAGAAGACTTGCCAAAGACCTAATTGGATTAGGCGATTTTCAACGATGTAACCTAGCTGATCCAATGACAATTCATCAGAGTGAAAACGAGTACGGCACTCTGGGTGCTCCCAAGTTTCTAACCGCCGATAAGGACAAACTCGCATGCTCTTGATCTCTGACCATGCTCCGAGTGAATCAAGTAACTCCACCGACTGGTGCGAGATTGCAGATACACGAATATCCATCGCCTGAGCGGCATCAAAAACTTTAGGTTTTGTACCTTCAACCAAGACAACGCTTCTGCCCTGCTTGGCAAATCCAACAGCGACGGCTGCCCCGACCATACCGCCACCGATCACGGCGATGTCATACTTGTTCATTTTTCACTCTTCATCGTGCTGATTAATTGGCGTTTTTTATTGTACTTTCCATGGCTACTTTTACAAAATTGTTTAACAAAAAACCTTGTTCAGCATAGGGCGAAAAACTAGATTTCATCAGGCTTTGCAGAGAATTAGCTAGATCACTAGTCAGGTGCTTTTTAAAGCAGTACAATACGCCGCTTACCGCCGTGATGGCGGCTATAATTTGAGCAATAGCTCTCCGATTTAAGTACAACTGAACGAGCGAAAGTGAGATGAGTAAGAAACTGCTAATTAAAACCTGGGGCTGCCAGATGAACGAATACGATTCATCAAAAATGGCCGACCTGCTTAATGCTGCAAACGGCTACGAGCTGACGGAAGAGCCAGAGGAAGCAGACGTACTTCTACTTAACACCTGTTCGATCCGTGAAAAAGCGCAAGAGAAAGTTTTCCACCAGCTAGGCCGCTGGAAAACACTAAAAGATAAAAAACCTGGCGTAGTTATCGGTGTAGGTGGTTGTGTAGCAACGCAAGAAGGTGACCATATTCGTGAACGTGCACCATACGTTGACGTTATTTTTGGCCCACAAACTTTGCACCGCCTACCTGAGATGATCAAACAATCTCAGTCCGATGATGCACCAGTTATGGACATTTCGTTCCCAGAGATCGAAAAATTCGACCGCCTACCTGAACCTCGCGCTGAAGGTGCGACAGCATTCGTTTCTATTATGGAAGGCTGCTCTAAGTACTGTACTTACTGTGTCGTACCGTACACTCGTGGTGAAGAAGTAAGCCGTCCAATGGATGACGTACTGTTCGAAATCGCCCAACTTGCTGAACAAGGCGTACGTGAAGTAAACCTTCTGGGTCAAAACGTAAACGCGTACCGTGGTCCTATGCACGATGGTGAGATCTGTTCATTTGCAGAACTGCTTCGTTTGGTTGCGTCTATCGATGGTATCGACCGTATTCGTTTCACGACGAGCCACCCGTTAGAATTCACAGACGACATCATCGCAGTATACGAAGATACGCCAGAACTTGTGAGCTTCCTGCACTTACCTGTGCAAAGTGGTAGTGACCGTATCCTAACGATGATGAAACGCCCTCACACCGCTATCGAATACAAATCGATCATCCGTAAACTGCGTAAAGCTCGTCCTGATATTCAAATCAGTTCAGACTTTATTGTTGGTTTCCCTGGTGAGACAGACAAAGACTTCCAAGACACCATGAAGCTAATCAAAGATGTAGACTTTGACATGAGCTTCAGCTTTATTTTCTCTCCACGTCCAGGCACGCCAGCAGCGGATTACCCTTGTGATGTGTCAGAACAAGTGAAGAAAGAGCGCCTTTACGAACTACAGCAAACTATCAATGCTCAAGCGATGCGTTACTCTCGCTTAATGCTTGGCACAGAACAACGTGTTCTAGTTGAAGGTCCTTCGAAGAAAAACCTAATGGAACTGCGCGCTCGTACAGAAAACAACCGTGTAGTAAACTTTGAAGGTAGTGCAGACCTAATTGGTCAGTTCGTTGATGTGAAGATCGTAGACGTATTTGCAAACTCACTGCGTGGTGAGCTAGTACGTACTGAAAAAGACATGGATCTTCGTAGTGTGATTTCCCCAACGCAGATGATGGCGAAAACACGTCGCGAAGATGAGCTGGGTGTAGCTACTTTTACGCCGTAAGCTCGTATAAATAGCCATGGAGAGCCTGGTCGTTATCAGGCTCTCACTAAGTGGCAAAAAATGAGAGGCAACATTGAGCAATAAAATCGTAACTCTAGAAATTAACCTAGAACCTTCAGACAACCGCCGACTAGCTAGCCTGTGCGGTCCATTCGATGACAACATCAAGCATTTAGAACGTCGTCTAGGCGTTGAAATTAACCACCGTAGTGACCACTTTACGATTGTCGGTAAACCTCATACCGCATCAGCTGCGCTGGATATCCTGAAAACTCTATATGTTGATACCGCACCTGTACGAGGTGAGATCCCAGATATTGAGCCTGAGCAAATCCATCTAGCGATCAAAGAGTCTGGTGTTCTTGAGCAGAATACTGAGTCTAACATCGAGCATGGTAAAGAAGTCTTCGTCAAAACCAAGAAAGGTGTGATCAAACCACGTACGCCAAACCAAGCGCAGTACTTGGTTAACATGGTCACGCATGATATTTCTTTTGGTATTGGCCCGGCTGGTACAGGTAAAACCTACCTTGCTGTAGCAGCAGCTGTTGACGCACTAGAGCGCCAAGAGATCCGTCGTATTCTACTTACTCGTCCAGCGGTTGAAGCTGGTGAGAAATTGGGCTTCCTGCCTGGTGATTTAAGCCAGAAAGTCGACCCATACCTACGTCCGCTATACGACGCTCTATTTGAAATGCTGGGCTTTGAGCGCGTAGAGAAGCTGATTGAACGTAACGTGATTGAGGTTGCCCCTCTTGCTTACATGCGTGGTCGTACTCTAAACGACGCCTTTATCATTCTTGATGAGAGTCAGAACACCACAGTTGAACAGATGAAGATGTTCCTAACGCGTATTGGTTTTAACTCTCGCGCGGTTATCACTGGTGATGTCACGCAGATTGACTTACCTCGTGGTGCGAAATCGGGTCTTCGTCATGCTATTGAAGTACTAAGCGAAGTTGACGACATCAGCTTTAACTTCTTCTTAGCCGACGACGTTGTACGTCACCCTGTGGTTGCTCGTATCGTTAACGCGTACGAGAAGTGGGAAGCACAAGACCAGAAAGAGCGTAAAGAGTTCGAGAAACGCCGTCGTGAAGAACGCGATGCGAAGTTACTAGAAGCAGCAAAAGCCGAATTGAATGCACAAGTTGCTTCAACTAAGGAATAATCATGGCGATTGAACTTGATCTGCAACTGGCAGTCGAAAATGAAGAAGGTCTGCCTTCGCAGCAAGATTTCCAATTGTGGCTAGATAAGACCATTCCTCTCTTCCAGCCACAAGCCGAAGTCACAATTCGTATTGTTGATGAACAAGAAAGTCATACGCTCAACCATGAGTATCGCGGCAAAGATAAACCAACTAATGTGTTGTCGTTTCCATTTGAAGCACCTCCTGGTATGGAAATAGATTTACTTGGTGATTTGATTATTTGCCGCCAAGTTGTTGAAAAAGAGGCGGTTGAACAGAGCAAGCCTCTGCTAGCACATTGGGCGCATATGGTTGTACATGGCAGCTTGCATCTGCTAGGTTATGATCATATAGAGGATGACGAAGCCGAAGAGATGGAGTCCCTCGAAACCGAAATCATGCAAGGTATGGGTTATGAAGATCCTTACATTGCTGAAAAAGAGTAGCTATTGGCCACTCGACAGGGAAAGGCGAACCACCTAAATGACTCTCGTGTTCGCCTCTCTATGTGTGCTATCACACTTCTGATAGCGTTACTTAATTGAGAAACAATGAACGAAGATAATTCTCCCTCTTCTAACGAAGATAAGAAAGAAAAGGCAGAAGGTCCGAGTAGAAAGTCCTTCTTTGAACGTCTAGGTCAACTATTTCAGGGCGAACCAAAAGATCGCCAAGAGCTTGTGGATGTTATCCGCGACTCTGAAGTTAACGACCTGATTGACCATGACACTCGCGATATGCTTGAAGGTGTTATGGAAATCTCCGAAATGCGTGTGCGTGACATTATGATCCCGCGTTCGCAAATGGTTACCGTTGAGCGTACTCACGACCTTGATACCTTGGTTGCTTTGATTACCGATGCTCAACACTCTCGCTACCCTGTGATCAGCGAAGATAAAGACCATGTGGAAGGCATACTTCTAGCGAAGGACTTACTTAAATACTTAGGCTCAGGCAGCAATCCATTTGATATCGAAGAAGTCATTCGACCAGCGGTTGTAGTACCGGAAAGTAAACGCGTTGATCGACTGCTGAAAGAATTCCGTGAAGAACGTTATCATATGGCCATTGTTGTCGATGAATTCGGTGGTGTTTCTGGTCTTGTAACCATTGAAGATATCCTTGAGGAAATCGTCGGGGATATTGAAGATGAATTCGATGAAAGTGAAGAGACGGACATTCGTAAGCTGAGCAAGCATACGTTTGCTGTCAGAGCGCTGACAACCATCGAAGAGTTTAATGAGACATTCGGAACCAACTTCAGCGATGAGGAAGTTGATACCGTTGGTGGTATGGTCATGACTGCCTTTGGTCACTTACCTTCTCGTGGTGAACTGGTTGAAATTGAAGGCTACAACTTCAAAGTCACCGCTGCCGATAACCGTCGTGTCATTCAACTCCAAGTGACGATCCCAGACGAAGAAACCCTGGTTGAAGCCACTCAAGAGTAACGCGATACCCATTGGGAATCTCAGAAAATTACAATGATGAATGAACTCTTTCATCGCCTTAAGCGGCCCTTAGTGGCCGCTTTTGTTGGCGCCTCTACTACACTCGCTTTCGCTCCTTACCAGCTGTGGCCTATTGCCATTCTTAGCCCTGCAATTCTACTGATTCTTCTTGCTAACCAAACTCCGAAACGCGCACTATGGATTGGTTATGCTTGGGGGTTAGGTCAATTTGCAACTGGCGTTAGCTGGGTTTACGTCAGTATCTCCGGTTTTGGCGGTATGCCGCTCATTGCCAATTTATTTTTAATGGGCTTACTTGTTGCCTACTTGGCTGTTTATTCAGGCTTATTTGCTTGGCTCAACAACAAGCTGTTTCCTCAATTTACGCTCACAAAAGCACTTCTCGCTGCACCTGCTTTATGGCTGATAAGTGATTGGTTGCGTGGTTGGGTGATGACCGGCTTCCCTTGGTTATGGCTAGGCTATAGCCAGATAGATGCTCCACTCGCAAGCTTTGCACCAATTGGCGGCGTAGAACTGCTTACTCTATTTATCCTTATCAGCGCAGGGGCGTTAGCCTATGCATGGATTCATAAGCAGTGGCTGATGGTGATTATCCCTGCGGTACTACTCAGTACTGGCTTTGGGATTCGCAACTACGATTGGGTAACACCCCGACCAGAAGACACGACTAAGCTCGCGCTGATTCAAGGTAACGTAGACCAGAACCTAAAGTGGCTACCAAGTCAACGCTGGCCAACCATAATGAAATATGCTGACTTAACTCGTGAAAACTGGGATGCTGACATTATCGTTTGGCCAGAAGCAGCAATTCCTGCTTTTGAAATTGAAGTGCCTTCATTTTTGAGCAATATCGACAGCGCTGCAAAAATGAATAACAGCGCAATCATCACCGGTGTCGTCAACCAAGCTGAAGATCGACAGTTCTACAACAGTATTCTGTCCCTCGGCATCACACCATACGGTGACTACAGCTTCGATTTAAGCGAACGTTACCATAAGCATCACCTACTACCGTTTGGTGAGTTTGTACCATTTGAAGATATTTTGCGCCCATTAGCGCCATTCTTTAACCTACCGATGTCATCGTTTAGCCGTGGGGCTTTTGTGCAGCCAAACATCGTTGCGAATGGCATGCACATGGCACCAGCGCTTTGCTATGAGATCATCTTTAATGAGCAAGTGCGTCAAAATGTGACTGACGAAACAGACTTCATTCTAACGCTTTCAAACGATGCATGGTTTGGTCACTCTATCGGCCCTCTTCAGCATATGGAGATCGCCCGTATGCGTGCCTTAGAGTTGGGCAAACCGCTCATCCGCTCGACTAACAATGGATTAACAGCGGTAACCGATCACAAGGGTAAAATCGTTGAGCAAGTTCCGCAGTTTGAAACTGCAGTACTGCGCGCAGAGCTCACCCCAACCGATGGGAAAACGCCATATCGAATCGTTGGTACTTGGCCATTGTATATTTGGGTAGGGTTAAGTTTAGCGCTGGCTTTCGGTTTAAGAAGAAAACAGAGCTGATAACAGCTTGAAAGTAGAAAAGACAAAAAAGAGGCGACTAAGCCTCTTTTTTATTCATTGCATTATACAGTCGTTACTCGCCATTTATGGCTTTAATGACTGACGAGTAAAGCCTTTGTGACCACACTTAATACACGGAATGATTACTGTTGGGTGGTTATACGTTGTCTTGTGACCACACTCATCACAAACTAAAGTGCCTAAGCCTATCACCTCTCCTGCTTCATATAGCCCTTGATGCTCTAAGTCATCGAACAACTCAACCCACTCAACTTTAGTTCGGTCTGTAATCTCTAACAGCCCTTGCCATATCGAATCCGCAATCGTTAAGTAAAACGGACCGCTTTTGCTATCCTCGTAACTCTCTGAAAACTCTTTTAAGTCTGCTTTAAGGTACGCTTTGATTAAAGCCAATTCATCTTTGGTCAAGTCATTAGCAGCATCCACCACTTTGCCCGACGTCTCAATCGCTTTGTTAACTTCTTCCGGACTGTGCTTCAAGGTTTCAATCACATCCTCGAGCATTTCCTCATAACCTGTTTTACGTTTAGGCATAACTGACCTCCATCTTTCTCCTACCTGCGTCACTTAAGGGCGCATGGGTACAGATTGGCTATTGTTGTGATCCCTAGCTTTAGGTATTCTATGACGATCTATTTAAGTCTGTTCTAACCGAACTCACAAATTCCAAGATAACGGATACCATCGATGCAAGAACAATACAACCCACAAGATATTGAACAAAAAGTTCAAAAGCACTGGGATGACAACAAAACCTTTGTTGTAAGTGAAGACCCAAATAAAGAAAAATTCTACTGTCTGTCCATGTTCCCATACCCAAGTGGTCGACTGCACATGGGTCACGTGCGCAACTACACTATCGGTGATGTAGTATCTCGTTTCCAACGCCTACAAGGCAAAAACGTGATGCAACCAATCGGTTGGGACGCATTCGGTCTACCTGCAGAAAACGCAGCAGTAAAAAACAAAACTGCGCCAGCACCTTGGACTTACGAAAACATCGAATACATGAAGAACCAACTTAAGCTTCTAGGCTTTGGTTACGATTGGAACCGTGAATTCGCAACATGTACACCGGAGTACTACCGCTGGGAACAAGAGTTCTTCACTAAACTTTACGAGAAAGGTTTAGTTTACAAAAAGACTTCTTCTGTTAACTGGTGTCCTAACGACCAAACTGTTCTTGCAAACGAGCAGGTTGAAGACGGTTGTTGCTGGCGTTGTGATACGCCTGTAGAGCAAAAAGAAATCCCTCAATGGTTCATCAAAATCACTGAGTACGCTCAAGAGCTACTAGACGACTTAGACAAGCTTGAAGGTTGGCCTGAAATGGTGAAAACCATGCAGCGCAACTGGATTGGTCGTTCTGAAGGTGTTGAACTGAAGTTTGAAGTTAAGGGTCAACAAGACCTAGAAGTTTACACAACACGTCCAGATACGCTAATGGGTGTGACTTACGTGGGTATCGCAGCCGGCCACCCTCTTGCAGCTCTTGCAGCAGAGAACAATCCAGAGCTTGCAGCGTTTATCGACGAATGTAAGAACAACAAGGTTGCAGAAGCTGAGCTAGCGACAATGGAGAAGAAAGGTATGGCAACTGGCCTTACTGCTATTCATCCATTGAACGGCCGCGAAGTACCAGTATACGTAGCAAACTTCGTTCTGATGGACTACGGTACAGGCGCGGTAATGGCTGTACCTGCGCACGACCAACGTGACTACGAGTTCGCAACGAAGTACGGTCTAGACATCGTGCCAGTTATCAAGCCTGCTGATGGCAGCGAGCTAGACATCTCTGAAGCAGCATACACTGAGAAAGGTGTACTGTTCGATTCAGGTGAATTCGATGGCCTAGAATTCCAAGCGGCATTCGACGCAATCGCAGCGAAGCTAGAAGCAGAGGGCAAAGGCACTAAGACTGTAAACTTCCGTCTACGCGACTGGGGTGTATCTCGTCAACGTTATTGGGGTGCGCCAATCCCAATGGTAACCACTGAAGACGGTGAAGTTCACCCAGTACCTGCTGACCAACTACCAGTGATTCTTCCAGAAGACGTAGTAATGGACGGCGTAACGAGCCCAATCAAAGCAGACAAAGAGTGGGCGAAGACAACCTTTAACGGCGAACCTGCTCTACGTGAGACAGATACGTTCGATACGTTCATGGAATCTTCTTGGTACTACGCGCGTTACTGTTCACCACAAGCGGACGACATCCTAGACCCAGAAAAAGCAAACTATTGGCTACCAGTAGACCAGTACATCGGTGGTATCGAGCATGCTTGTATGCACCTACTGTACTCACGCTTCTTCCACAAACTACTGCGCGATGCGGGTTACGTAACTTCTGACGAACCGTTCAAGCAACTACTGTGTCAAGGCATGGTACTGGCTGATGCGTTCTACTTCGAGAACGAGAAAGGCGGCAAAGAGTGGGTAGCTCCAACAGACGTAGCCGTTGAACGTGATGGTAAAGGCCGCATTACTTCTGCTAAAGACACTGAAGGTCGCGATGTAACGCACTCAGGCATGATCAAGATGTCTAAGTCTAAGAACAACGGTATCGACCCTCAAGAAATGGTAGATAAGTACGGCGCTGACACAGTACGTCTATTCATGATGTTCGCGTCTCCAGCGGACATGACACTTGAATGGCAAGAGTCTGGCGTAGAAGGTGCGAACCGCTTCCTAAAACGTGTTTGGAAACTAGTGAAAGAGCACACAGCGAAAGGCGCAGCAGAAGCAGTAGATACCTCAGCGCTTTCTGGTGATCAAAAAGCACTTCGCCGCGACGTTCACAAAACTATCGCGAAAGTGACGGACGATATCGCTCGTCGTCAAACATTCAACACCGCGATCGCAGCGATCATGGAGCTGATGAACAAACTAGCGAAAGCGCCTCAAGAATCTGCGCAAGATCGTGCAATCCTTGACGAAGCACTGAAAGCTATTGTTGTCATGCTTTACCCTATCACTCCGCATATCTCATACGAGCTATGGGCAGCACTAGGTGAAACAGACATTGATAACGCGGCATGGCCGACGTTTGACGAAAAAGCGCTAGTTGAAGACGAAAAAACTATCGTTGTTCAAGTTAACGGTAAGCTACGTGCGAAGCTAACAGTCCCAGCGGATATCTCTAAAGACGATATCGAACAGCTTGGTCTAAACGACGAAAACGTGGTTAAGTTCACTGATGGCCTGACTATTCGTAAAGTTATTTACGTTCCAGGTAAACTGCTGAACATTGTTGCAAACTAATCGCAGCTGTCAATTTGTCTCTGTTTAGCGAACTTATTTGTTAACCAAGAGTCATTAAACAGGGTAGTTTTCTACCCTGTTTATTTACCTCAAACCATTCACATGAGTGGTTTAAGGTAAATAACCCCTTCAATTTAGGATGAATACAATCAATGCGCTTTTTCTCTTTGATTAAACTACCAGTGGTATTGGTATTAGCGGGGCTTCTTTCTGCCTGTGGTTTTCACCTTCGCGGCGAGTATTCCGTACCGGAAGAGCTGCACACTATGTCTTTCTCCAGCTACGATGAATACAGTGAATTAACTCGCTATGTTCGCTCTCAACTCGAACTGAACAAAGTTGAACTTGTTCAACCATCATCGACGGTACCCAACCTTCATTTGACGGAAGCGACTATCGATGAGCGTACACTGTCTCTGTATCAAAATAGCCGTGCAGCAGAAAAAGAGCTGACATACGTAGTAAAATACCGTGTGACGATTCCTGGCTATGGCTCTAAAAACTTTACGACAACAGTAAACCGCAACTACCTAGACAACCCGTTGACGGCACTTGCAAAATCTGTTGAACGTGACGTAATTGAAGACGAGATGCGCTTGCAAGCTGCAAAACAGATGATGCGCCAGTTGGGCCGTATTCGTGCCGAATATGAAGCAGGACAAATCTCTGAGCCAGCGAACACAAACTCTTAATCACTATGCGAATTTATGCCGATAAGCTAACGGATCATTTAACTAAACAAGTTAAACAGGTTTACCTAATCTTTGGTAATGAGCCGTTACTGATTCAAGAGAGCCGCCAAGCAATCCAAAAGGCAGCGTTTCAACAAGGTTTTGAGGAAAAACACCGTTTTGCGGTAGACGCAAGCATCGACTGGAATCAAGTTTACGATTGCTTCCAAGCGATGAGCCTGTTCTCAAACCGTCAATTGATCGAGCTTGAAATTCCAGAGAGTGGCGTGACAACCGCCGTCAGCAAAGAGCTGCAAACACTGTGTGATATGCTGCATGATGACATCATGCTCGTCATTGTTGGTAGCAAACTGACCAAAGCCCAAGAAAATGCGAAATGGTTCAAAGCATTAAGCTCAAAAGGCGACTGGGTAAGCTGTTTGTCGCCAGATCTACAACGCTTACCTATGTTCATTCAGGCACGTTGCCGCACGTTGGGCCTAAAACCCGATCAACAATCACTGCAAATGTTGGCTCAATGGCATGAAGGTAACCTATTTGCATTGACACAAAGCTTAGAGAAATTGGCCCTACTCTACCCGGATGGTGAGCTGACCATCATACGTTTAGAGGAAGCCCTAAGTCGCCATAACCACTTCACTACCTTTAACTGGATCGACGCCTTACTGGCAGGTAAAGCAAACCGTGCACAACGTATTCTTCGCCAACTTGAGGCGGAAGGGGTTGAGACCGTGATCTTGATTCGAAGTGTACAAAAAGAGTTGAGCCAACTTTTAAATATGCATCAAGACTTAACTCAAATGGGAATGAACCAGGTATTTGAGAAATATCGAGTTTGGCAAAACAAGCGTCCACTCTATAACGCAGCACTGGCCCGCTTATCAGCGAGTCGTATTTGTGCATTGCTCTCCTTGTTGGCTCAAGCCGAGATAAAAGCCAAAACTCAGTATGACGAGTCTGTATGGCCAACTATTCATCAGTTGAGCTTAGAAACCTGCTCTCCTGATATTAAGCTGGCAATTTAAAAATCAAAGCGTGATATAGTGCGCGACCTGTTTTGCAAGCAAGAATGTAAAACACTGTAGAGATAAGAGACAAACCGAGGAAAACCGAGTGCTTCGCGAAGAACTGAAAGACTTTTTAGCTGATAAAGCCGACGACATGAAAGCGGAAGACATTATCGTCCTAAATGTGGAAGATAAATCAAGCGTGACAGATTACATGATCATCTGTACTGGTACATCCAAACGCCACGTTTCATCCATCGCTGACCATGTTGCAACAGAGGTGAAAAAAGCCGGTCTTGAGCCACTAGGAATGGAAGGTGAAAACGAAGGTGAATGGGTAGTCCTTGATATGGGCGACGCCATGCTTCACGTGATGCAAGAAGAGCACCGCGAACTCTACCAGCTAGAAAAACTCTGGGGTTAATCTTTTGAAAATTCAACTAATTGCTGTTGGCACAAAAATGCCAAAATGGGTTGAGGAAGGCTTTCAAGAATATCGTCGCCGTTTCCCGCATGATATGCCGTTGGAGTTGATTGAAATCTCTGCTGGCAAGCGTGGTAAGAATGCCGATATCGCTCGCATCCTGCAAAAAGAAGGGGAAGCGATGCTCGCTGCGGTACCAAAAGGCAACCGTATCGTCACGTTAGATATCCCAGGTAAAAAATGGGACACTCCTCAACTCGCTGAGCAGTTAGAAGCTTGGAAATTAGATGGCCGTGATGTATCAATATTAATCGGCGGTCCTGAAGGACTCGCTCCTGCATGCAAAGCTGCAGCAGACCAAAGCTGGTCATTGTCTGCCTTAACGCTACCCCACCCTCTAGTGCGTATCGTAATGGCAGAAAGCTTGTACCGAGCGTGGAGCATCACCGCTAACCACCCTTATCATCGCGAATAATCGTTGTTTAACTTTAGAGCCAAGCGTTAATGATTCGTAAACGCCGCAGTCAAATCCGAGATTATCAAGCCGAAGCGCGTCTGTTTGCCAGCCGCGCTATTGTTGCTTTTATCGGCATTGTTGTCTTGATGGGAGCTCTGGTTGCCAACATGTACAACATTCAGGTGAACCAGTTTCAAGACTATCAAACCCGCTCGAACGATAACCGCATCAAAGTGGTGCCTATCGCGCCTAACCGAGGTCTAATTTATGACCGAAATGGCGTTTTACTGGCAGAGAACCGTCCCGTCTTTAACTTAGAACTGACCCCAGAAAAAATTAAAGACATTGATGCAACCATCCAAGAATTACAAACTATTCTGGAAATTACACCAGACCAGATTGAACGTTTCCACCACGAGCGTAAACGGACTCGTCGATTTAAATCGGTCCCACTGCTTACCCAACTGAACGAAAAACAAGTAGCGGTATTCTCCGTCAATCAGTACCGCTTTCCAGGTGTGGAAATAAGTGCGACCTTAAAGCGCTACTACCCTTTCAGCGAAGTCTTAACCCACGTGATTGGGTATGTTTCTCGAATTAATGATCGCGACATGCAACGCCTGATCCGAGAAGAAAAAGACGCAAACTATCAAGCCACTCGCGACATTGGTAAGCTGGGTATTGAAAAATACTACGAAGACCTCTTACACGGTACAGCCGGATATCAAGAAGTCGAGGTAAACAGCCGCGGCCGAGTAATTCGTACCTTAAAGTACGTTCCACCTGTACCCGGAAAAGACATCGTTTTAAACCTTGATATCAACTTGCAGTTGTACGTACACCAATTGTTGGACGGCCGCCGAGGCAGTGCTGTAGTAATCGATCCTAGAGACAACGGCGTACTGGCTATGGTTTCAAGCCCTAGCTACGATCCTAACTCGTTCGTGCACGGAATCTCAGGTAAAGATTATCGCGCCCTTTTGAACGATAAAAACCGTCCTTTGGTCAACCGCACTACACTTGGCATTTACCCTCCGGCCTCTACCATCAAACCATTTATGGCGGTAGCCGCGCTGCAAGAAGGTGTCGTCACACCTAACACCACACGAAATGATCCTGGTTATTGGCGCATACCAAACTCTAACACACGTCCGTTCCGGGACTGGTTGCGTTGGGGACACGGACGCGTCGATATCATTAAGTCGATCGAAGAGTCTGTTGATACCTTCTACTATCAAATCGCTTATGACATGGGCATTGACCGTATTTCGAATTGGATGATGATGTTCGGTTTTGGTGATTACACTGGCATTGATATCTACGAAGAAAGTAAGGCGAACATGCCGACTCGTGACTGGAAAATGTCTCGCCATAAAACCCCGTGGTATAAAGGTGATACGATCCCTGTAGGTATCGGCCAAGGATATTGGACAGCAACACCAATGCAAATCGCCAAAGCAACCTCCGTATTAGTAAACGAGGGAGAAGTGATCGCACCTCACTTGCTCAAAGCGACGATAGAAAATGGTAACGACTTCGAAGAGCAGCAAACGACAGAATACGTGACTTACCCACCAATCAAGAATGTGCCTAAAAAGTACTGGGATATGGCGAAAGAAGGCATGCGTCGGGTAAACCATGGCACGCGCGGAACAGCTCGTCGCTCATTCTACAAAATGAATTATGAAACAGCGGGTAAATCAGGTACTGCACAGGTCTTCGGTCTGGGTGAAAACGAAGAGTACAACGCCGATGAGATCGCCGAGCACTTACGTGACCATGCGTTATTTACTGGCTTTGCACCATTTGATGATCCTAAAGTGGTCGTCACTGTAGTACTAGAAAATGCCGGTGGTGGTTCTAGTAACGGTGCCCCAGTAGTAAGGAAAATTTTTGACCGAGTCGTTCTTGGTCCAGAAGAAATTGAGCCTGAAAACAATGCGAAGAAAGAGGTAAAACAGTAATGAAGATGGATCCCTCTACAGGTAAAAATCGCGCCCTGTTTGAACGCTTCCATATCGACTTACCACTCCTACTTGGCATACTGGCCCTGATGGGATTTGGCCTGGTGATCATGTACAGCGCCAGTGGCCAAAGTTTACTGATGATGGATCGCCAAGCCATGCGAATGGTGCTTTCACTCGTTGTGATGCTCGTCCTTGCACAGCTTTCTCCACGAACTTACGAAAGCTTGGCACCTTTGATGTTCGTTGGTGGCGTTATACTGCTTTTCGGCGTGCTGTTTTTCGGTGAAGCATCGAAAGGCGCGCAGCGTTGGCTTAACCTCGGTTTTGTGCGCTTTCAACCGTCAGAGCTATTGAAGCTCGCGGTGCCATTAATGGTGGCTCGCTATGTTGGTAGACAGCCCCTCCCACCAACGCTAAGAACACTCATTGTTGCACTGATTATGGTCTGCTTACCAACCATTCTCATTGCAAAACAGCCTGACTTAGGTACCTCAATCCTGATCGCGGCTTCCGGTATTTTTGTTATCTTCCTCGCAGGCATTAGCTGGAAAATAATTGCTGGTGCTGCGATTGCATTAGGTGGTTTCATTCCAATTCTGTGGTTTTTCTTGATGCGAGAGTATCAAAAAGTGAGAGTTCGTACTCTATTTAACCCGGAGTCTGATCCGCTAGGAGCGGGCTACCACATTATTCAGAGTAAAATTGCGATTGGCTCCGGCGGTATTTCCGGCAAAGGTTGGTTGCAAGGTACGCAGTCACAACTAGAATTTCTTCCTGAACGACACACTGACTTTATCTTTGCAGTAATTGCTGAAGAATGGGGTATGATTGGCTTCCTTTGCCTTTTAGCCATCTATCTATTTATTATTGGACGAGGTTTATATCTCGCCAGCCAAGCGCAAACCGCATTTGGACGAATGATGGCAGGCAGTATTGTACTCAGCTTCTTCGTGTATATTTTTGTAAATATTGGCATGGTAAGTGGCATCCTACCTGTAGTAGGTGTACCGTTGCCACTCATCAGTTATGGCGGCACATCAATGGTAACCTTGATGGCTGGTTTTGGTATTCTAATGTCGATTCATACGCACCGAAAAGCATTCTCTAAGGCGACCTAGACATGCAAAAACGCGCTTTATATTCCTTGGTTTTCTCTGCTCTTATTTTGGCAGGCTGTTCATCAACTAGCCAAAAAGAACAAGAAGGCCGTTACGAACTCGAATCCGATGTTGCACCGGATACACCGCTTTCAGTCGAACACATCGAGGATGCGCATCCTAAATATGAACCGTACAGCCTAGGTGGGAACAAAGATTACCACTTGCGTGGCAAAGACTACAAAATAGTTCGCAATGCGAAAGGCTTTAAAGAAAAAGGCCGCGCATCTTGGTATGGGAAAAAATTCCAAGGTCATTTGACTTCTAATGGCGAAATCTATGACATGTACTCAATGACGGCAGCGCATAAAACGCTACCGTTACCAAGTTACGTAAAAGTTACCAATACTGACAACGGCAAAACCACCATAGTACGAGTTAATGACCGAGGTCCTTTTCACGATGGCCGTATCATTGATTTAAGCTATGCCGCCGCGCACAAGTTAGATGTCATAAAAACAGGCACCGCGAACGTGGAAATTGAAGTGATCAGTATCAATCAGCCCACGGACAAAAAGTCATTAGAAGCGCACCCTAGGTACGTTATTCAAGTGGCATCATCAAAAAATGAAGAGCGCGCGCGAACTTTAGGTACCGAGCTTGGTCAAAAATTGGATACAGAAACTTTCCTAGAGAGTGCGAAAGAGTCTTATCGCTTGTTGTTAGGGCCATTTACTGACTATTCCCTGACGCAAGCCACACTAGATAAAGTAAAGTTGCTCGGCTATTCGTCTGCATTTATTAAAAAACACAACACTGCCAAATGACCTCGTGTCATGAATTTCTCTTTGATCCCCCTCTTACATAACTAGGGATTCTGATAAGATGTCTGCAGTTAACCCAAAAATTTGAATTACCATGAATAAAAATAAGTTTGTGAAATCTATTCTCGTTTCTTCGGTTGCCCTTTCTGCAACTTTCGCTCAATCTGCTCTTGCATCACCTATCGTTGTTCCAGATGCCCCTCAAATCGCGGCGAAGGGCTACGTGCTGATGGATTACCATTCAGGTAAAGTACTGGCAGAGAAAGAGATGAACACAAAATTGTCTCCAGCTAGTCTGACTAAGATGATGACCAGCTATGTAATCGGCCAAGAGCTAGCGCGTGGTAATATCTCAGAAGATGATGATGTCACCATCAGTAAAAATGCGTGGGCGAAAAACTTCCCTGATTCATCAAAGATGTTCATTGAAGTAGGCACAACAGTTAAAGTACGTGACCTGAACCGAGGTATCATCGTCCAGTCAGGTAACGATGCCTGTGTTGCGATGGCAGAACATATTGCAGGTTCAGAAGATGCGTTTGTTGACCTAATGAACGCTTGGGCCAACACATTGGGTATGACTAACTCGCACTTTGCCAACGTTCATGGCTTAGATAACGCAGAGTTGTACTCAACACCATACGACATGGCACTGCTGGGTAAAGCACTTATCCGTGACGTACCAAATGAGTACCGAGTGTACTCAGAGAAGAAATTTACTTACAACGGCATCACCCAATACAACCGTAACGGTCTACTTTGGGATAAGAGCATGAACGTTGACGGCATCAAAACGGGTCACACAAGTAATGCGGGTTACAGCCTAGTAAGTTCAGCAACTGAAGGTCAAATGCGCTTGGTTGCGGTCGTTATGGGTACTAAAGATGCCAATGCTCGTAAGTCAGAAAGCAAAAAGCTGCTAAGCTACGGCTTCCGTTTCTTCGAAACAGTGGCACCGCACAAAGCAGGTGAAACGTTCGTAGAAGAAAAAGTGTGGATGGGTAACAAAGACACCGTAGCACTGGGTCTTGACCAAGATACTTACGTAACACTACCGCGTGGTGAAGCGAAAAACCTAAAAGCAAGCTTCGTCCTTGAAAAAGAGCTAGAAGCCCCAATTAATAAAGGTGATGTAGTTGGTAAGCTATACTATCAGATCGATGGTGAAGATATTGCCGAGTACCCACTAATGGCACTAGAAACCGTAGAGCAAGGTAGTCTATTTAGCCGTATGTGGGATTACATCGTATTGTTATTCAAGAGCTTCTTCTAAAAAGAACGTTAGAGTAGCAAACTTATTCACAAAGCCGCCTGAATGGGCGGCTTTTTAAGTTTGAGCTCCTCGTCTTGAGTTCCCCCTAATTTGACTGTACTATTTCGCACCGCAACGAATATCTACTGGAGTTATCGATATGCTAACCATCAACTCTGATGCAAAATTAAAAGACCTGCTTGAGTTCCCTTGTTCATTTACTTACAAGGTAATGGGTCATGCAAAGCCTGAACTTCCAGAGCTTGTTCTTGAAGTTATTCAGCGCCATGCTCCAGGTGACTACAGCCCGACCGTTAAACCAAGTGCTAAGGGCAACTACCACTCTGTGTCAATCAACATTACTGCAACCTCTATCGAGCAGGTTGAGACACTGTACAAAGAGTTAGGTGAAATTGACATCGTACGTATGGTTCTATAATTTTTTGATAGATTAAATTTTTTTTGAAAGCAGCCTTGGCTGCTTTCTTTTTATTTATCAAAGAGATAACGAGGCTTTACATCGCTTTCAGTTAAAAATCTGTTACGCAGCGGTAGAGCATCAGGGTTATCCGGTTTATAATCCAAAAACTTTATATATTAGCAACAGGAATTCCCATGCAACACCAACTTGTTGTAAAACGACTTGGCCGCCAAGACTATGAGCCTGTATGGAAGGCGATGCATGAGTTCACCGACCAACGCACAGAAGAAACCCGTGATGAAGTCTGGTTGGTAGAACATAACCCAGTATTTACGCAAGGACAGGCAGGTAAAGCTGAGCACTTGATTAACACTGGCGATATTCCTGTTGTACAAAGTGATCGCGGAGGCCAGGTTACGTATCATGGCCCTGGTCAGTTGGTCGCCTACTTCTTGATCAACCTACGCCGAAAAAAAATAGGTGTACGAGATCTCGTTACCACAATCGAGAACCTCGTGATCAACACGCTAAAAGCATACAATATTGACTCAGCCGCGCGACCTGACGCACCAGGTGTCTACGTTGCCGGTAAGAAAATATGCTCTCTCGGTTTACGCATTCGTAAAGGATGCTCGTTTCATGGTTTAGCCTTGAACGTAAATATGGATTTAACACCGTTTCTGCGTATTAACCCTTGTGGTTATGAAGGTATGGAAATGGTTCAGGTCAGCCAATTTGGCGGCCCAGACAATGTAGAAGCCGTAGAAAAACAATTAATAGAAGAACTCGTTACTTTGCTCGATTATGAGCAAGTAGAATTCAGCACAGAAGCACCTTCTCAAGGTAATAAAGCATGAGCAAACCAATCCAGATGGAAAAAGGCGTTAAATATCGTGACGCCGATAAAATGGCATTGATTCCCGTAAAGAACATGCCTACAGAGCAGAAAGAAGTGCTACGTAAGCCTGATTGGATGAAGATCAAGCTACCAGCCGACAGCCAACGAATTCAAGACATCAAAGCGGCGATGCGTAAGAATAAACTTCACTCCGTATGTGAAGAAGCATCTTGCCCGAACCTAGCGGAATGTTTTAACCACGGTACAGCAACCTTCATGATCTTAGGTGCTATTTGTACTCGTCGTTGTCCTTTCTGTGACGTTGCTCATGGCCGCCCATTACCACCGGAAGCAGAAGAGCCTCAAAAACTGGCGAAAACCATTGCCGATATGAAGCTGAAATACGTAGTAATCACTTCTGTTGACCGTGACGATCTGCGTGACGGCGGTGCACAACACTTTGCCGATTGTAACCGCGAGATCCGTGCGTTAAACCCGCATATTAAGATTGAAACACTGGTTCCTGACTTCCGTGGTCGCATGGATGTAGCGCTTGATCTAATGAAAGACAATCCGCCAGATGTCTTCAACCACAACTTAGAAACCGCGCCACGTCTTTACCGTAAAGCTCGCCCAGGTGCGAACTACAAATGGTCACTTGAGCTCCTTAAGAAGTTCAAAGAGCAGCATCCAGATGTACCGACCAAGTCTGGTTTGATGATGGGTCTTGGTGAAACCAAAGAAGAAATCATCGAAGTACTGAAAGATCTACGCGCACACGGCGTAACGATGCTGACTCTAGGCCAGTATTTAGCGCCAAGCCGTCACCACTTGCCAGTAGAACGTTACGTTCCACCATCAGAGTTTGACGAGCTAAAAGAAGTTGCACTAGAACTTGGCTTCACGCATGCAGCGTGTGGTCCATTTGTGCGCTCTTCTTACCATGCCGATATGCAAGCTCAAGGTATCGAGATTAAATAAGCTCTCGCTTGTTTTGAAAAGCTTGTTTTGAAGAGAAAAGGTTGGCTCAGTGCCAACCTTTTTTGTATCTGGCAAATGATGATAAAAAGCCATTCTACCACCGTCATTCTGAACAGCGAGGTACGAACGTGATTCAGAATCTGTTTTCAGAATACTGAGGATTTTTAGGGAAACTCTGAGTAAAAGAGTGTGCCTCAACAAGATTCCTGATCTCGCCTCGGCTCGTCGGAATGACGTGGTTTGGATATATTGAAAAGGGACAGTGTTGGTAGCCATCCCCTTATCACACACTCTCGCTATATCTCATTCCAAACGCCAGACAAACAAAAAGGCCCTCAAATGAGGACCTTTAGTATATCAATGTTCAAAATAGACGAGTCGAGTTCTAGGAGAACACACGGAGTTTGCGCGAGCAAATGAGTATGTTCGACACCGAAATCGACTCATTCTATGAAGAACAGTTAGGCATAAACCGGTAGACGCTTACAAATTTCTAGCACTTTCTGTTTTGTCGCTTCGATAACTTCTTCGTTGCCGATGTTATCTAGAACGTCACACATCCAGTTTGCTAGCTCTTTTGCATCTTCTTCAGTGAAGCCACGGCGAGTGATCGCTGGCGTACCTACACGAATACCAGACGTTACGAATGGGCTGCGTGGGTCATTTGGTACTGAGTTCTTGTTTACAGTGATGTTTGCTGCACCTAGTGCCGCGTCTGCGTCTTTACCAGTGATATCTTTGTCGATTAGGTCAACAAGGAACAAGTGGTTTTCTGTACCGTTAGATACGATTTTGTAGCCACGTTCTTGGAACTGACCAACCATTGCTTTTGCGTTTTTCACTACGCGAGCTTGATAAGCTTTGAACTCTGGCTCCATCGCTTCTTTGAACGCTACTGCTTTACCAGCGATAACGTGCATTAGAGGGCCACCTTGACCACCAGGGAACACTGCTGAGTTCAATTTCTTGTACATATCTTCGCCAGCATTTGACAAGATAAGACCACCGCGAGGACCTGCTAGTGTTTTGTGCGTCGTTGTTGTTACCACGTGAGCATACGGTACTGGTGTTGGGTATTCACCGGCGGCGATAAGACCAGCTACGTGCGCCATATCAACAAATAAGTAAGCACCTGCTTTGTCAGCGATTTCACGCATGCGTTTCCAATCAACGATTTGCGAGTAAGCAGAGAAACCACCGATGATCATCTTAGGTTTGTGTTCAAGTGCTAGCTGTTCCATCTCGTCGTAGTTGATTTGACCAGCTTCATCGATACCGTAAGGGATAACGTTGTAGTGCTTACCCGAGAAGTTTACTGGTGAACCGTGAGTTAGGTGACCACCGTGTGCTAGGCTCATGCCTAAAACTGTATCGCCAGGGTTAAGAAGCGCCATGTAAACTGCGCTGTTTGCTTGAGAACCTGAGTGAGGCTGTACGTTAGCGTACTCACAACCAAATAGTTGGCATGCACGCTCAATTGCTAGTGCTTCAGCTTTATCTACGTACTCACAACCGCCGTAGTAACGCTTACCTGGGTAGCCTTCAGCGTATTTGTTCGTTAGCTGAGAACCTTGCGCTTCCATTACACGTGGGCTTGTGTAGTTTTCAGAAGCGATAAGTTCAATGTGTTCTTCCTGGCGAAGAGTTTCTTCCTGGATAGCTGCGAACAGTTCCGCATCGTAATCTGCGATGTTCATATCACGCTTAAGCATCTGTATCTCCTGACTCAGATTAGTACTGAAAGTTGCAAAAAAACTGTTGAATGACCCGACGCAAACGTTTTCGTCACCCTAATGGCGCGCATTCTACATAATTTGATTTAGGTCATAAAGAGAAATTTACAATTTTTCTCATGCAGTTTTTTCATGATGACAAGCAATGTTTATCATGCCAGCATTGCAATCGCATAACGACAATCTATTGCCTGTCAAATTTGTGCTTTACACCCTGTAAAACAGCAATTACATAGGTTTACCGTAAATTTTACCCTCTAGCTACCGAAAAGATCATCTTTTTACTACTATGCACGCCTTATTTATCACTAATGACTGCAACATTGATGGAAAAACACTCATTAAAAGAAGACTGGATAGCGATTCTCACGGGTACCTTTTTAGTAGCTCAAGGCGTTTTCTTTCTCCAATCCGCGAACCTTCTAACGGGAGGCACGACTGGATTGGCTCTGCTTATTAGCCAATTTACACCTTTTACCTTTGGTGTGCTGTACTTTTTAGCAAACAGTCCTTTTTACTTACTAGCATGGAAACGCTTCGGCCGTCATTTCGCCATTAATAGTGCCATTTCTGGCGCGTTGGTTTCTATCTTTGCCGATCATCTTTATTTGCTAATCTCGCTCGAATCGGTAAATGAAGTTTATTGCGCCGTCGCAGGCGGGCTTTTAATGGGGCTCGGTATGCTGATCCTATTCAGACATCGCTCCAGCTTAGGTGGCTTTAACGTGCTGTGTTTGTTTATCCAAGACAAATTTGGCATTTCAGTTGGCAAAAGCCAAATGGCAATCGATGCATGTATCCTGTTTGCTTCATTCTTCTTTGTCACACCAGAAGTGATTGGCCTTTCAATTTTGGGGGCGTTTGCACTCAATGTCGTGTTAGCGATGAACCACAAACCGCACCGCTATTCCGTGACCTACGGTTCATAAATTTTTGATAATGATTGAAGCGCGATTTATAAGATTTCGCGCTCCAATCGCTATATAATACTTCGCGATTTCCAAATAGATCGGTACGGTATGCGCGACTTTCTGCAACAAGCTAAACAGACTCACAGTTGTATTGCGATTGGAGAGCTGATCTATAACCCGAAGACACAGAGCCTTCATCAAGATGCTATCGCGATTGATCTTGAACCTCGCACCGTTGAATTATTAGAACTGCTGTTAACAAGCGTTGGCCACCCACTCTCTGCTGACACCATTATTGAAACCATTTGGCAGAGCAAGTTCATCTCTAAGAATGTGCTCACGAACCGCATTAGCACCTTACGTGCACTGCTACAGCAGTACTTACCCGAATACGATGCCGCTAAGCTTTTAGTCACTTACCCCCGCAAAGGCTACTTTCTTAACCCTGCCAATATTCGTTTAGTGCCACCAGCGAAAAACCATCGGCGCGTTATCTCAACCCAGGTGGTGAGTAATAAGAACTTCAAGCTGATTTTTGCTTACAGCTTATGTGCCATACTTGCGGTATGTAGCATGACACTCGCAAGCTTGTTATGGCAACGCCAAGAAATCTCAACACAACAAACACGTCATCAACTACTGATTCCCAAAGTCGAGCTACTACTCAACCGTGTCGATTCAATCGGCTCTCAGGCGCGAAAATACCGCATACTGGTCAAAGCCATCTTGCTGCAACAACAGGTCGAATATCCATACACCGACATCGCCAACCAAGATGCTCCTAGTTACTTTCTTGATCCTATCAGTCATACGCCATATTTCCCTGGCGCACGAAACATGCAGACCAGCGACTACGAACTCAATATCGAGTTAAAAGACGGCACAAAACAGGGCATCTTGAAAGCGCAGATGAACCTTATTTATCCTGCGACGGGCAAGCTGGCGTTTCGCAATGAGTACACACTGCGTTTATCTGCCTTACAATCGGATATTTTCCAAATGCACTCGGATGTCGCGCAATACTTCAATCTGCCTGCACCTTCGGCAAGTACGTGGCAGCTTTCGGATATTCACAAAAAAATGTTATTCGAGAATGCCTTTTCTAGCCAACCTCTCCGACAATCTGATGAGTTTGCGGCTATCACAACAGCAAGACATCTCGCCTTATACGAGCACGAACATCAAAAGCTGGAAGCGTATTTAACTCAAGTACAATCGTCGTTTGATATTTTGCCAGATGAGCTGAGCCTCTGGTTAGGTCTATTGCATTTCAAATTAGGTAACTTAGACAGGGCAAAAGCTCTGTTAACGACACCAGATGGCGACTCACGTATCCAAAACGCACTGATTTATACCTTTGTGTCTCACATTGCTTACAAGCAGAACAAACTTGAACAGTTCCGTCTCAACTACATGGAATCACTGGTGGCGCTGCTGCGCGTTTTACCTTCCGAAACCTTGTTTGAGCGTCTTTCTCAATCTGAATCAAAAGAGACTTGCCTCCAACCGTGGAAAACGTTGCATGTTAGTGTGACCGATCAAGAAATCATAAGCCGATGGAAAGCGCTCATTAACGAGTATTGCACTAACGTAGCCAACGAAATAACCCCAAATAAAACAAAGACCTAAATATAAAATTAAGCTTTCATTAACCCCTATTATCTTTTGTTTTTTGCCCTTTTTCTCTCACTGAACTTAGCATGCTCGCATTCAAGCAACGGCCCAACATGAAGCGGCCTTATCAATCAGGAATGTAAACCATGCTAAACAAAATGACGCTTATCGCAGCAGCAACTCTGGCTCTTTACGGCTGTGGCGGAGGTTCGTCTTCTGGCAGTGCGAATCCAAACAAAGTGCCTCAAGAAAGTTTCGACGTCTCGATTCACAACTCCATTTTCGCTCCTGTACCAAACACACAATTGAGCTATTCGTTTAGCTTGGATGGCCAACCAGAGGGCGACATGAAACTGAGCTTCCAAGCGATGGATAGCGAGCAAATATTGGCAGCATTGGCACAAACCCCAAACAGCGAGGCAATGGTCCAGTTGGTTAATGACTTGGTGAACTACGGCGCCGAACAGTTCTACTATTCAGACGAGCAGTACAACGACGACGAAGAGAGCAATACGCTTTACTTTGCAGGATCAGATGGTGCACTCCATGAAATCACTGACGCTTATTTCATTGGTCATCAGTTTATTGCCATGCTTATGCACAGCGGTCCGATTTTCCGCCTAAACGGTGACGACGTAAAAGAGAAAAGCCCGAATATTGACATCGGTAAAGAAACTATGTCTCTGCAAACCACTCTTACAGGCTACGCAGTTCACAACCTTCTAGACCGTTTTGAAGAGCATGAGTGGGTACAAAACCTTCCTATGACAGCATCTTGCCAAGTGGTTTGGCAACAGCAAATCCGAGAGACTGGCGTGCGTAAAGCGTTCTCGATCTCAGGCAAGAAAATTGAAGCGGCATACCTGATGGAAGAGAACATCTACAACCTAAACTGTGATGACATGGACTCAATGGAGTTCGCCACTTCGGCAGAACGTTGGTTTAATCCGAGCTTAGGTCTGATTGAACAAATTGAACTGCTAAAAGTACAACAAGTACAAATCAACGAAGAGAAAGTGCAGCTAACAGCGATTGAAACAAAATAAGCTAGGATATCTCAATAAAAGAAGGCTTTGGGGAGCACACCAAAGCCTTCATCTCGAACATCAATCTTAGGGGTGATGACACCCGAGTTTATTCTTCTATCAATAAAATACGAGTTTCGTAAGGTCGTAACACTTGATGGTTTGACGCGACTGCGCTCGCTGAGTTTTGATAGTTAGATAGCAAGTTTTTCGCCTTACTCATATCAAAACGTTCTGGCAGAACGCATTCCACCTCTTCAGCGTAGTAGTTATTGATACACAAAAGCGTTTGCTTATCGTTCTGACGAGCGTAAGCGAAAATACGTTTGTGCTCTGGCAGCAGGTCCTCGTAACGGCCATCGGTGATGACTGGAACCTGTTTACGCAGTTCAATCAGACGCTTGTAAAAGTAGAACACCGAGTTCAAATCGGCAACCGCAGCTTCAGCATTGATTTCAGAGTAATTCTGCGCCACTTCAAGCCACGGCGTTCCCTCAGTAAAGCCCGCGTGTTTTGCACTGTTCCATTGCATTGGTGTACGTGAGTTATCACGCGACTTCTGTGCCAAGATCGCCATCATATCGTCATGAGATACACCATCACGGTTGACCATGATGTCGTACATGTTAGTACTTTCAACATCACGATATTGGCTGATTTCGGTATAACCCGGGTTGGTCATGCCGATCTCTTCCCCCTGGTAAACATAAGGTGTGCCTTGCATCATGTGCACTGATGCCGCAAGCATCTTGGCAGATTCAACACGGTATTGCTCGTCGTTACCTAATCGGCTCACAACGCGTGGCTGGTCGTGGTTACACCAGAACAGCGCCCCCCACCCTTTGCCATTTAAGCCCGTTTGCCAATGATTGAAGATCTGTTTTAACTGAATGAAATCAAACGGCGCTTTGGTCCATTTTTCACCATTTGGATAATCGACTTTCAGATGATGGAAGTTGAACACCATGGATAGCTCTTTGCCGTCTAGCGAAGAATATTGCTGGCAGTGCTCTAGCGTAGTGGAAGACATTTCACCCACCGTCACGCTGCCGTATTTTTGAAACACAGATTCGCTAATCTCTTGAAGGTATTCGTGCACACGTGGACCATCCGTGTAGAAACGACGACCATCACCAATATCGTCACTTGGAAAATCTTGCTGCTTGGAAATCAGGTTGATAACGTCGAGACGGAAACCATCGACACCTTTGTCTGCCCAGAAGCTGATGACTTCTTTCACTTCTTCACGCACTACTGGGTTTTCCCAGTTTAAGTCCGCTTGCTCTTTAGCAAAAAGGTGCAAATAGTACTGGCCTGTTTTTTCATCCAGCGCCCAAGCGTTACCACCAAACTTAGATTGCCAGTTGTTTGGTTCTACACCATCTACCGGATCTTTCCAAATGTAGTAATCACGGTATGGGCTGTTTTTATCACCCAGTGCGGATTGGAACCACTTGTGTTCTGTCGACGTGTGGTTCACTACAATGTCCATGATAATACGAATGCCCAACTGATGCGCTTCTGCTAGCAAAGTATCGAAATCTTCCATAGTGCCGAACTCAGGGTTGATCGAGTAGTAATCGGATATGTCATAACCGTTGTCGATCATTGGTGATTGGTAAACCGGCGTCAGCCAAATCGCATCCACACCAAGATGCTTAAGATAATCCAGCTTAGAAATGATCCCTTTGATGTCGCCCGTGCCTTTACTGCCACTGTCACAAAAGCTTTTTGGGTAAATTTGATAGATGGTTGCGGTTTTCCACCAGCTCTCATCATGCTTGGTCATAGCCATTTCTAACACTCACTTACCAGTAATCGGAAACTTAAAATTTGAAAAGAAAAATAGGAGGAGGCAGCCAAGTCACTGCCTCAAATAGAATTACGCGTTTGCAGGCTCAAGCTCACCTTTGGCTTGTGCACGCTTATAAAGAATTAACGTTAATGCAGCAGGTACTAGCATTGCGACTAACATAGCCAAAGCAAAAATGCCCCAGAACTGCGGTTGGATAGACAAGATGCCCGGCAAACCGCCCACACCGATACCGTTCGCCATTACGCCCGCACTACCACAAATAGCAGCAGCACACGCACTACCGATCATCGCGCTCAGCATTGGGAACTTGTATTTCAAGTTGATGCCGTACATCGCCGGCTCGGTCACACCAAGGTAAGCAGAGATAGCCGCAGGTACTGAGATATCACGCTCGCCATGTTTTTTACTGATGATAATGATGCCGACGACCGCAGACGCTTGAGCAATATTTGAAAGCGCAATCAGAGGCCAAATTGGCGTGCCGCCTAGCTCTTGCATTAATTGAAGGTCAACCGCGTTGGTGGTGTGGTGAATACCAGTAATGACCAATGGCGCGTATAGGAAGCCGAAGATGGTTGAGCCAATCATTGCGAAGTCACCTGTCATGGCTGCTTTTGCTGCGAAAGCAACACCATCACCCAACATACGACCGAATGGGCCAATGATAGAGTGCGCAAGAATCACAGACACAATGATAGAGACAAACGGCACAACCACTAGGTAAAGGTAAGACGGAATGATGCGTTTTAAGTTGGTTTCAATAAACGCCAGTGCCATACCAGCGAGCATTGCCGGAATCACTTGCGCTTGGTAGCCCACTTTCTCGATGGCGAATAAGCCAAAATCCCACACTTCGGGTACTTGCTTACCAATTAGGTAGGCGTTCATTAACTGTGGCGAAACCAGCGTGACACCCAATGTGATACCCAAAATCGGAGTACCGCCGAGTTTTTTCACTGTCGACCAACACACGCCAACTGGTAGGAAGAAGAAGATTGCTTCACCAATTAGCCATAGGAAAGAGTGTACCGTTGCCCAAAACTGGCTGATTTCCGTTAGCGTTTGACCATCAAACATCTTGATGTCGCCAATCACGTTACGGAAGCCAAGAATCAGACCACCGGTGATGATCGCAGGTAGCAGTGGTACAAAGATTTCAGCAAGGTGGGAAATACCACGCTCAACGATGTTCATGTTTTGACGAGCAGCGTTCTTAGATTCATCTTTGCTCGATTCACTTTTGCCGCTTAGCTCGATCAGTACTTTGTAAACTTCATCAACTTCAGTGCCGATGACGACCTGAAATTGACCTGCGTTGGTAAAGCAGCCCTTCACCATAGGCAGTGCATCTAACTGTTTTGTATCGGCTTTGTCAGTGTCATTCAACACGAAACGCAAGCGAGTTAAGCAGTGGCTTACACTGGCAATATTGTCCGATCCCCCGACCAGCTCAATAAGACGCTGTACATCTTGACGCGCAATCTTACTCATAACTTTGTCCACCCTGTATTGGATACATTCGATTCATCATTTTGTTTTTATAAATGGGAACATTCCCATTTCTTAATTTTAATATTGCCATTCGAAGACAAAAAACAAAATGGGAACAGTCCCATTAATTGAGAATGATCACAGTATAATTTTAGAGCAGATCGTTTTAGTGTGGATTAACAAACGATAGGCTGTTGAGTAAAGTGAACCACTTCCTCATCGCCATTTAATTGATTGATCAGCATGTTAGCGGACTTCTCACCTGCAAGGGTATAACCTGGGTCGACACTAAATACTTTAGGGAAAAGGAAAGAGAGCAATTCATTACCACCAACACCTGTCACAACCACGTCTTCACGTCCTAACTCTTGAAGACGCTTAATCACGCCCAACGCGATAGTGTCACTGGCGCACACGATGGCCTGAGTATCAGATTGAAGGACTTTGTCTACCAACTGATAAGCACTTTCATGGCTCAACTTACCCGTTTGGAAACAAGGTGCAATTTGCTTGCGTTGACACCAAGCTTTATAAGCATTTAGACGAGCTAAGCCAGTGGTTTTGTCTTCAGGATCAACACCAATATAAGCAATGCGAGATAAAGATTGCTGCTCAAGGTGAGACAAAGCCATGTCTATCACACCTTGGTTATCGTAGTTGATCGAGGAAACCATTTGCGTGTCCATCGCGATCACGACGATACGATTCCCCCACTCCGCCAATGCTCGCTCATCACATCCAGTAAAGCCAAACACGATCACCCCATCGACGTTGCGACGTTTAAGCACATCCAAATGCTCATTGGTTTTATCGCGATCGAATTGGCTTTCCATGATCACCGCATCATAACCAGCGGAATACAAAGCATTGAGCATGGTACCAACGGCGCGATTTTCTGATGGTGAGTCTAAACGGGAGATGATAACCCCAATGACTTTTTGGCTGCCACCACGCATCGACTGCGCCGACTTTGATGGGACGTAGCCTGATTCACGAATGATTTGCTCTACCTTCTCACGCGTTTGCGGTTTTACCTTGGGATCGTTAGTAAGCACACGGCTTACTGTTGATTTGCCCACGCCTGCCAATTTTGCGATATCAAGAATGGTGAGTTTTTTGCTCATAAGTGTTCAGATTAAAAGAAGGAATCAAACAAAAGGGAAGCAGTGGCTTCCCTTATCTCAGTCAGTAATGAAGATTACTTGTTTAAGTACGCAGGCACATCTGCAATGCTATCTAATACTACCGTTGCAATGGCTTCGCCCTGTTCCGTTACTGGCTTACCAGTGCGAACCAAAATCTTAGTGCCAACGCCTGCCGCTTCTGCTGCCATCATGTCTTCAGCTTTATCGCCGATCATCACAGATTTCTCCATGTCGATCTTCAAGAAGTCACGCGCAGAAATGAACATGCCTGGTTTTGGCTTACGGCACTCACAATCTTGCTTGTACTCGCCAATGCCATGTTCTGGATGATGTGGACAGTAATAGATACCATCGAACTCAACACCTTTATCAGCAAAGTTCCAATCCATCCATTGAGTCAGAGACAAGAAACGGTCTTCACTGAATTTACCGCGTGCGATGCCCGATTGATTCGTCACTAACACTAGAAGGTAGCCTTTATCTTTTAGCGCTTTCGTCGCTTCAAATACACCATCAATGTACTCAAAATCATGTTCGTCATGAACGTAGCCGTGGTCAACGTTTATCACGCCATCACGATCGATAAAAACAGCAGGTTTTGCCAAAACGTATTTCTCTATTAACTCGGTTTAATCAGATTATTACATACCTTATAAACTTCAACACTATCTAATTCATTCTTGGCCTCGACAAAACGGTTGATTTGTTGGGCAAGAATCGGTAAATCTGAGGGTGCCCTGCCGTCTACCTCCTGCTTGTTATCTATACATCTTCGTTTCAAAACAGAACATCCATACATTTAGACGTCTAGACGTAAAAATATCTATTGACTTCATTCTGCTTAACCCATAGCATCAACTGAAAATTGAGATAAAGCTCAACATTAAGTTCTGTCAAAGGCCGTTTTTGACAGCGAAGTTCCCCGTATCTTTGGGCAGGTTGAAACATGATAGAAATAAAAAACGTCAATAAAGTGTTCTACCAAGGCAGTAAGGAAATCCTTGCCCTGAAAGACATTAACCTACACATCGACAAAGGCACCATCTTTGGTGTTATCGGTTCATCAGGTGCTGGTAAAAGTACGCTGATTCGCTGTGTCAACATGCTAGAAGCACCGACCTCTGGTTCCATCATCGTTGATGGTGTAGATCTAACCAAACTCAGTAAAAAACAACTAGTCGAAACACGCCGTAACATTGGCATGATCTTCCAGCACTTTAACCTGCTTTCGTCTCGTACTGTGTTTGATAATGTGGCATTACCCCTAGAACTGGCAGGTAAAGACAAATCGCAAATCACAACAAAAGTAACTGAGTTGCTAAAGCTTGTAGGCTTAGCCGACAAACACGAGAGCTACCCATCTAACTTAAGTGGCGGACAAAAACAGCGTGTGGCAATTGCTCGTGCATTGGCATCCGATCCTAGCGTGCTGCTTTGTGATGAGGCCACTAGTGCACTAGACCCGGCAACAACTCAATCTATCCTTGAGTTATTGAAAGAGATCAACCGCAAACTCAACATCACGATTTTACTTATCACTCACGAAATGGAAGTCGTAAAAAGTATCTGTCACGAAGTAGCAATCATCGGTGGTGGTGAGCTGGTGGAAAAAGGCACCGTTGGCGATATTTTTGCGCACCCTAAGACAGAGCTAGCGCACCAATTCATTCGCTCAACGCTGGATCTTTCCATTCCTGAAGATTACCAAGCACGTCTGCAAGCAGAGCGTGTTGATGGCAGCTACCCGTTGGTTCGCTTAGAGTTTACTGGCGCAACCGTCGATGCACCGTTAATGTCGCAAATTTCTCGTAAATACAATATTGATGTGAGTATTTTGAGTTCCGACCTTGATTACGCTGGTGGCGTGAAATTCGGCATGATGGTCGCAGAGCTATTTGGTAACGAAGAAGATGACAACGCAGCTCTTGAATACCTGCGTAAGCACAACGTAAAAGTAGAGGTACTTGGTTATGTCCTTTAATACGATTTCTGAATGGCTGAGTTTAAACAGCAAACTACTTTTAGGTGCAACGTGGGAAACGCTTTACATGGTTGCGGTTGCCGGATTAGTCGGCTTTGCTGTGGGTATTCCATTAGGCGTAATCCTCCATATTACTAAGAAAGGCGGCCTACTTGAAAACACCAAACTAAATAGCGGCTTAGGCGCTATCGTTAACATTGGTCGCTCAGTGCCATTCCTCGTACTGATGGTAGCGATTATTCCAGTGACAAAAATGCTAGTTGGAACCTTTATCGGCACAACCGCAGCAATCGTCCCACTGACTATTGGCGCCATTCCTTTTGTCGCTCGTCTTATTGAAGGTGCTTTATTAGAAGTACCGACAGGCTTGGTGGAAGCAGCGCAGTCAATGGGGGCGACACCAACACAGATCATCACAAAAGTTCTACTACCTGAAGCAATGCCGACTATTGTTAACTCAGTAACGATTACCTTGGTCACTCTCGTTAGCTACTCAGCTATGGCGGGTACGGTAGGCGGCGGCGGCCTAGGCGACGTAGCCATTCGTTACGGTTTCCACCGCTACGATGTAACTATCATGGCCGTGACTGTCGTGATGTTGATTGTTCTAGTACAGATTATTCAGTCTATCGGCGACGCAGTGGTGCGCCGTGTAGACCACAGATAAGCATCAAAAATACAAATTATAAGGAGATAAAGATGAAATTTAGCCTTAAAGGTCTTTTGACTGTAGCAACGGCCGCCTCTGCTCTTGCTCTAGCGGGTTGCGGCGACAAAGAAGTAGACGTAAACAAAGTAAAAGTTGGCGTTATTGCTGGTGCTGAAGCACAAGTAGCCGAAGTTGCCGCTAAAGTAGCAAAAGAGAAATACAACCTAGACGTTGAGCTAGTAACATTTACCGATTACGTAACACCAAACGCCGCTCTGGATGATGGTTCAGTAGACGCGAATGCGTTCCAGCACAAACCATACCTAGACCAACAAGTGAAAGACCGCGGCTACAAACTGGCTATCGCGGGTAACTCATTCGTTTACCCTATTGCTGGTTACTCAAAGCAAGTAAAATCAATTGATGAAATTCAAGATGGCGCACGCATCGCAGTACCAAACGACCCAACTAACCTAGGTCGCTCACTACTGCTTCTTGAGCAACAAGGTTTGATTACGCTACGTGATGGCGTTGGTCTACTCGCTACAGTACGTGACATCGTAGGCAACCCTAAAAATATCGAAATCATTGAACTAGAAGCCCCACAGCTTCCACGTTCACTGGATGACGTAACGCTATCTATCATCAACACCACTTACGCAAGCTCTATCGACCTATCGCCAGAGCGTGACGGCGTGTTCGTTGAAGATAAAGACTCACCATACGTAAACCTAATTGTCGCTCGCGAAGAAAATGTTAATGCGCAAAACGTACAAAACTTTGTAAAAGCTTACCAAACGGAAGAAGTTTACGAAGCGGCAAAAGAGCTGTTCAAAGGCGGTGTTGTGAAAGGTTGGTAATCCCACTTTTCAAAACATGACTGAAAACAACGTTCTAAACATAAACGTTCTAAACACAAAAGGGCTGATGTGAAAACATCAGCCCTTTCTATTTGTCATCTACCCATTTAAGTAGCTTCAATTCGCTACTTAAGGTGGTCCCAAGAGATATTCGACACGATTCGGCAGTCATCACACTTAAAATGAAATATGTCATGTAGTGGCTCATCGAGTAGCCACTCGCCATCGCATTTTGGACACTTGCGCGCTTTCTCGCTCTCCAGCGACTGACCTCCGACACGATACTGGTAATAGTACGTAGGGATCTTCGTGATGTATTCGATACGGCCACGTAAGTCCCAACCTCGGCGAAACAGCACACTATCCACATCGCAAATTTCGTGCAGCGCCGCATGTTCCGCTCGGCAACCCCCTGCCATTTGGATTTCATCACACGCTTGCCACTCAGTCTGCCACTTAATGACGGCTTTATGGTCTCCATTAAGTGTTGGCTCATTACGATACAAAGGAATTGGCAACAGGGTTTCACCACTTCGCAAAGGCGAACACGTATGAACATAAGTCGTGTACAACACTTGCCAGCTAGGTGTCTCTTCTTCGGCTGCTTGTTCTGAATTCAAATCACGCCCCAGCATACGCATTTTCGGAGCAAGCAAAGACGCATCCGACAAACGGTTCATGCACACTTTGACGAAATCTGAGTGATAACGTGGATGCAAGCTGTCTTGTTCTGGGCAAACAACACGAACGAAAAATTCACCTTCTCCCATCACTATCGGGAATTCACGACCTAATACTTGGCCGTTGTAACGCAGAGCATCCATCAAGCCATTAATGGCTTTGTCTACCGCGCTGACGGTGGTGTTATCAAAACACTCAAACTGCAACTCAACAACATACATACTTAGACGGCAGCCTCTAACTTATTCAAGAACTCAACCAATGAATCTGCCAATACATCACGTTTAGAGGTGCCCAAACGCTCTAGAATCACATTGCCAGTGAGGTTACAAATAGAAATCACATCCATTTCCTCATCTGTCGCTGCGATAAATACTGTTGGTTTAAGTTTCAAGCGGCGCTGCGTCACCAAATGACCAAGAATATTTTCTTGTAGACGCACGAAATCGTCATCGCTCCACACTTGCAGCAGCGTCAACGAATTACCTTGCCAAATTGCCTCCATATCGGCGCAGTATTGAGAACCATAAAAGGCTTTAACATCATCTTGCAGTGACAACTCAATCGCATTTTCCACATTGGTGAAATCGGCCATTTCATCACGTGCGACCGATTTCCAAAGCACCTTTCCATCACGCTTCTCTTCGACACAAGGAGAAACAAGCTCTGCAAGCTCTTCACTGCTTGGCAACTCATTGTGCTTAGCTTGCCAAGCTTGTTGGTAGCGCAGGCTGAACTCTTGTAGCGCCTGAGTAACGTTTTGGGTCATGAAGGTCTCCTCATTCCTTATTTATCAGATAGCCGTACTTGCCGGATGGCAATTGACCAGCGGATTCAGTAAAATTCTCGCCATTCTAATCGAAAACGACCACAAAGTATGAGCAAATATTCTGACGCTAAAGAGCTTGCTGGCCTAACACTAGGTAAAACGACCGAGTATGCGAACCAGTATGACCCAAGCTTGCTGCAACCAGTCCCTCGCAGCCTGAACCGAGATGACCTTCAGTTAGGCGATACTCTGCCTTTTATGGGGCACGACATTTGGACGCTGTATGAACTGTCTTGGTTAAATAGTAAAGGTTTACCACAAGTGGCCGTTGGCGAAGTATACATTCCAGCCACCAGTGCAAACTTGATTGAATCGAAGTCTTTCAAACTGTACTTAAACAGCTACAACCAAACCCGCTTTGCAAGCTGGGAAGAAGTGACTGAGCGTTTAACACAAGACCTGTCTGAATGCGCAGGTGAAAAGGTGCTGGTTGAGGTGAATCCAGTGACCCACTATACCAATCAACCTATTGTGACAATGGACGGTGAATGTATAGATGACCAAGACATTGACATCACCAGTTACGATTTTGATGCCGATTTACTTGAAGGTGCGGCAGGTGAAGTACAAGTTGAAGAGGTGCTACATAGCCACCTATTGAAATCAAACTGTTTGATCACTAACCAACCCGACTGGGGCAGTGTAGAAATTCGCTACCAAGGCGCAAAAATAGATCGTGAGAAGCTGTTACGTTACTTAGTGTCTTTCCGCGAGCACAATGAGTTCCACGAACAGTGTGTAGAGCGTATTTTTACGGATCTAATGAAATACTGCCAACCAAGCAAACTGACCGTATTTGCCCGCTATACGCGCCGTGGTGGCTTGGATATCAACCCTTACCGCTCAACGGAACAAGATAAGCCAGCTCACAATCACCGTATGGCTCGTCAGTAAGCGCATAGGCAACAGAAATAAGTTCGGCAATCTAAAGGGTTGCCGGACGTTTTTATTGTCCAAGCATGTTACTATACCAAATGGCTTCAACCCGCATTTAAACGGCTAATTGAGGCTTTTCGCCGTTATCGCAATATCTAAAAACAGTTCGAGGGAACGAAAGGATGTTTTGGGACAGTTCGCGTCTATTCAAGTTGATTGGCTTTCTTTGCTTGCTGTTTGTACAGCCACTTCATGCAACCATTTTATCGTCCGCGTTACTCAACGAAGCACAACAATTGGCGGAAATAGAGCCATCACAAGCAAAACAAGCGGCAACCAACTATTTGTCACAGCGTGAGCTAACAGAACGCAAAGAAAGTGACAGCCCTTCAGCCATGTCTCGCGACGAAACAGATCGTAGCGTTCGCACACCAAGCAGCACCATCGAAGCGCACAAGATTATCGCTCAGGCAGATTACGCCATGGGTAATGTTCGTTCGGCTATCGAGCACCTAAATAAAGCGGAACGCTTAGCGCAAGAATATCAATTGCCGTACATGGACTTAGATCTCCAGCTGATGCGCAACCAAATGATTTGGATGTACGACGAAAACTACTCAAAAGCGGAAGACACGCTTAACCAAATTGAACAACAGCTCGATGAAGCCGATGCCGTATTACAACGCACCGACAGCGTTCGCTACCGACTAGTGATGCAAAGAGCACTCCTCGCTTCACATAGTGGCGATATCATTAAAGCGGAAAACTTTTACTCTGAAGCAAAGACCATGCTTGACGATAGCCGCTCTGAGTTAGCCTTGATCGACTACTACACTGCCGTCGGCGAGTTTTACCTCAATAGCAAGAAGTACAATTTGGCTTTGTCAGAACTGCTATACGGTTATTGGCAATCTATTGAAAGTAACAGTGGTGCAAGATTAGCAAAAGTGAATCGCCTTTTGGCTAGGCTCTTCCAGGAGCGACGAGTGTACGACAAAGCGATCGAATACTTATCTCAAGCCGCAGATTTTTATGACTCTTACCCTAGCTCTCCGATCCTAGCGGACGTCCTAGAGCAAATGGGCGACATCTACTTTTATCAGGGTAAGTTTAACCTTGCATTAGTGCATTACTTCAACGTGCTTGACCATGAAAGTACCAGTAAGAACATCAATAGAATCATTAAAATTCGCTTAAGCTTGGCGGCTACCTACCTACAACTCTATAACTACGCGCTAGCAGAGCAGTACTTAGACCGCTCTAAAGAGCTTTTAGAATACACCAATATTCCTAAGCTTGAAGCAAAGGCTGCCCTGCTTCAGTCAGGTCTGGCTTATCATCAAAATGACAGTAAAGACGTCATTACTAATGCTAAGCTGGCGTTAGCGCTTGCTGAAAAGTCACCTGAAAATAACAACTTCATTAAGCAGCAGTCATACCGTTTACTTGGGTTGGGTTACGAGCAGGCAGGCGAATACAAACTTTCTCTGCAAGCTTATAAAAAATACACCAACCTCGTTCGTCTAGAACAAAAGCAGCTTAACCAAATCAGTGAGGATGCGTTCCGTCAGCAAAAAGAATTTGCCGAACAAACCATCCATTACATCGGTCAATCAGAACGCTTAGAGCAAGTGGAAAGAGAGCATCGTAAATTCCAGAAAATCTCATTTGCATTGTTTATTACTGTCTTGGTCATGTTTTTGTTCATTATGCGCCGTGGTGTCATTATGCAGCGCCAAGCAAGTGAAATCGAAAAACTGCGTAACGACCTCTTCACCCACTCTCGCTCTCGTTTACGTAACTTGCGTATGCTGAATGTTAAGCTTTCTCGCTCATTGAAAAAGTCGAGCGAAACTTTCGAGCAATGGCAAATGGGTGAATTGATCCACGAACCACTTAATGATCGCCTACGCTTTGTTATGATCGATTTGCCATTCTTACGAAGCATGTACGTCCATAACGGCTATAAGGCAGGTCTAGAACTAGAACGGGCATTTGGCGACTTCCTTGCGGAAAAAATAGAAAAACCGTCGCGTCTTTACCATTTTTCAGATGCGAACTTACTCTACATTGAACCGAACGCTGACCGTGATGCTTCTGCCGAAGTCATGTTCGAAAAATTCCAGACTTGGGTGAATGAGTTCGCTCAGCAACACAACGTCAATCGTATTATTCGTATGGGCATCAGCGATTATCCGTTCTTACCCCGAGCCTACACTGCAATTAACGATGAGGAATTACTCGATCTGTTGTTGCTTGCGACTCACATCGCACGAGAAGTCAGCTTGAAGGATAAGCAAAGCCACTGGGTGTTCTTAAAAGCCATCGATAATGCGCCTGCTGCTAGCTTTGCAACAGGTAACATAAGAACTGCCTGTCAACATGCCATTAGCCAAGGCCTGATCAAGATCCATTCGTCCTACAAGAATGAGGACGACATCAAGAAAATATTAAAAAATGGATAATTAAACGCCTGTTGAACGTAATAACTAATGACGCTATAAAGTTTTTTGTTATTATCAGATAATTGTCAGTAGTACATGGACTTAACCGTAGTCACTTCATGGGAATCTTGGAATCCGATATTCAGTCGCAGCTGCATCAGCTGAGTTGTCAACTTGACCAACTCAGACTGACTCATCGTGATACTTCACTCAAATTCAAACGTGAACAACAAGTTCTTAAACGCGTTGTGGCATCATTGTCTTCAGCTTGCCAGGGTTCGAATACTCAGGTATCCAACTACCTATTTGAAATCCAACAAGAGCTGCAACATCAAAAAGATATCAGCACTCTTATCCCGCGTTTAGCGGTATTAGAGAGGATGCTCAAACAGCAGTCGAAGACGATGGATAAACAGAACGGTTACCTTGACGAACAAATCAAGCACAGTGGTGAAACACTGCAACGTGTCACTGGCTTACCTGCGCAGTTAAAACGTGAACTACGGAACCTGATGAGTTTCTCTGAAGTTCACGCCAGCAATAAAGCTGATCAAGCCACTAAGCTACTGAGTATTTACGAACGCGCTCTGAAAATCATCACGTCTAATTCACGTCTACATCTTAGTGAATTTGAAAACAATCCCGACAGATCTCAGCTTGAGTGCTTAGCCAGCGACCTCCAACATACTATTACAGAGCTGGATTTCGAAGGAGAATCAGGCGATAGATTGCTGGATATTCGCGCTAAGTTGCTCCTTGGCGTGAGTGCCGAGTCTCTCATTGAGCTTACGCTCTCAACGCTGAAATTGGTTGTCGAAGCAACAAAGTTCGAGCGCGAGGCGTCTAGCCAATTCCTTGATCAGCTGAACACTTCTCTCGCAAGTAACCTAAAAACCGTTCATCAGAACGTCGACCAGCATCATACCTACTTTGAACACCGCCAAGAGCTCAACACAGAAATGAACAGCTTGGTTGAATTAAGCCAAAAGTCACTTAATCAAGCTCAAGATATCGCGGTTGTGAAAAAAGAAATCACGCCTCTTCTCGAAAAAATGGCGTCGCTGACAGAGCGACTGAAAATGACGGAAGAGCGAGAGCAAGCGCTGCAAGAACGGTTGAGTTACAGTAAGAACCAACTCGAAGCGGTATTTGAAACTACGCAAGATTATCGTCGACGCTTAGATGACCAAGCTCAGCGTATGTTGCTCGACCCGCTGACTAAAGTTTATAACCGCACTGCATTTAACGATCGACTAGAGCTAGAGTATCGCCGTTGGATTCGCTCTCAGCAAAACCTTCGTGTTGTGCTATTTGATGTAGACAACTTCAAAGCGGTGAATGATAGCTATGGTTATACGGCTGGCGATAAAGCGCTGAAGATCATCGCTCGTACTATTAACAAGCGCGTATCAGAAACGGAAACAGTAGCTCGCTTTGGTGGCGAGGAGTTTATTCTACTCGTCCCGGAACAATCTGAAGAATACACACTGGATCTGATTAAGCATATCCAGCGTGATATTAGCCAATTACCCTTTAAGTTCCGTGAGCAAAATATCATGATTACCTTAGCTGCTGTATCGACGTCTTTCAAAGAGTCCGATACGCCAGAGTATGTGCTCGATCGTCTTGGCAAGATGCTTGCGGACGCTAAAAAACGTGGAACAAACCAGCTTAACTGGAGCTAAGATTCGTACAAAAAGCGAGCAAATAAACCAAATTTGGTGCAATCTACGCTTTATAACCACCCATTTTCAACGAGTTATCACATTTCTTCCCTTTTAGTCTGCTAAGCTGTAAAAACCCAAGTCACTTCAAGATGATGTATTTATAAAAGGCAAATGTATCATCTTGAGGTTGCTTGGGAGTTGATAACCATAAAACCAAATCGGCCAACTACCTTTCATCAAATCATACGTATAACACCAAAAAGGTAAGTTGGTACTTTCCCTCAAATTAATGCAACACAAGGAGGCGTTATGATTACCCATATAAGCCCCGCTGGTAGCATGGACTTGCTATCTCAACTAGAAGTAGAGCGCTTAAAGAACACAGCCTCGAGTGAACTTTATCAGCTGTACCGTAATTGCACATTAGCGGTGTTGAACTCCGGTAGCCATACCGATAACTCGAAAGAACTGCTCGATAAATACCAATCGTTTGATGTCAACGTCATGCGTCGTGAGCGTGGTATTAAGCTTGAGCTGACTAATCCGCCAGAGCACGCTTTTGTTGACGGCGAAATAATTAAAGGTATCCAAGAGCATCTGTTCTCCGTATTGCGTGATATCGTTTACGTAAACATGCATTTGGCAGACGCCCAACGGCTCAACCTTACTAACCCAATTCACATTACGAACCTCGTGTTCGGCATTCTTCGTAATGCCAGAGCATTAACTCCGGGTATCGCACCGAATCTTGTCGTATGTTGGGGTGGTCACTCTATCAATGGAGTGGAGTATCAGTACACACGTGAAGTGGGTAACGAGCTAGGCCTGCGTGAACTTAACATCTGCACAGGTTGCGGCCCTGGTGCAATGGAAGGGCCGATGAAAGGTGCAGCAATTGGGCACGCAAAGCAACGTTATACTCAGCAACGTTATCTTGGTTTAACCGAACCCTCGATTATTGCTGCCGAGCCACCAAACCCAATAGTAAATGAACTGGTCATCATGCCCGACATCGAAAAGCGCTTGGAAGCTTTCGTCCGTATGGCTCATGGTATCGTTATTTTCCCAGGTGGCCCGGGCACAGCGGAAGAGCTACTGTACATTCTTGGCATCATGATGCACCCGGATAACGCCGATCAGCCAATGCCTATCGTATTAACAGGACCAAAAGAGAGTGAAGAGTACTTCCGCTCTATTGATGAGTTCATTCGCGACACACTTGGTGAGGAAGGGCAAAAGCACTACGAGATCATCATTGACGACCCGGCAGAAGTCGCTCGTATTATGAAACGCTCCATGGACTCGGTACGCCTTCACCGAAAAGAGAAAGGCGATGCGTACAGCTTTAACTGGTCATTGAAAATTGAGCCAAACTTCCAACTGCCATTTGAACCTACTCATGAGTCGATGGAACAATTGGATTTAAGCCTAGATCAAGAACCGCAAGTTTTAGCGGCCAACTTGCGTCAAGCCTTCTCTGGCATAGTTGCAGGTAACGTAAAGGCTGAAGGTATTCGAGAAATAGAACGTAGAGGGCCTTTCACCATTCATGGCGACGTAGTCCTCATGAAAAAACTCGATAAGTTGCTAAAAGACTTTGTCGAACAGCACCGAATGAAATTACCTGGCGGTTCAGACTACGAACCGTGTTATCGAATCGCTCACCCGGAAATTGGTGGTCGATAGTCAGGCTAGCATTCGTTACACTAGGGGCATTACGCCCCTTTTTTATTGCTAAGTCATTATGTCTATTCATCTTGTTATCATTGATGCCCTAAACCTGATCCGCCGAGTGCACTCAGCACAACCAGATCCAACCGACATAGCAAGAACCATAAGCACAACGCAAAGAACCCTCACTCGCATTCTGTCAGAGGCCAACCCGACACACATCATCGCGGTTTTTGATCACCACGAACAAGACAGAGGTTGGCGCGCTGAAATTCTCCCTGACTATAAGCAAAACCGAAAACCAATGCCTCAGCCATTACTGCAAGGGTTAGATGCGATTCAACAAGCGTGGTGGGAGCAAGGTATTGATTCATTGCTGTCTGAAGGCGATGAAGCAGATGATTTGGTTGCTACACTCGCAACGAAAGTGGCCAGCCATGGTGAAAAAGTCACCATCGTTTCCACAGACAAAGGTTACTGCCAGCTACTTTCCCCTACCCTACAAATCCGTGATTATTTCCAACATCGTTGGTTAGATGAACCATTTATCGAAAGAGAGTTCGGCGTAAAACCAAGTCAACTAGCGGATTACTGGGGATTAACAGGGATAAGCTCTAGCCAGGTTCCGGGCGTACCTGGAATTGGCCCGAAAGCAGCGAAAGAGATTCTCACTCAGTTTGAGAGTATTGAAGCTGCCTACGCTAGTGAAGATCTCGTACCGAAATACCGTAAAAAATTGGATGAGCACATTGAGTCTGCTCGTTTATGTAAACGCGTCGCCGCTTTAAAGTGCGATATCGAACTAGGCTTTAACTTGCAAGATATTCGCTTTTTAGGGCCAAACAAAGCGGAGTAGTGCCCGATGGTAGTTTCACACCATGAAACCCTCAGATATTAAAAAAGCGCCATTTGAAGGCGCTTTTTCTATCCTAATCACTATCCCCAAAAGACTCAGGGAATCAAGTTAGTAAGGTGAAATATTCGACAGACATTGGATATGAATCGTGATCTCTTCACGATCATGATACAAATGTTTAGCTTGTAGCTTGAACTTTACCTTATTATCAATGAGGAACTGCTTGAGATTTTCAAGGTCTTGCAGCACTTCGTCATAACGCCCTTTCATTGGCAGCTTAAGGTTAAAGATGGCCTCTTTTGCCCAACCTTTTAACAGCCACTGTCCCATCAGGTGAGCAACACGAGCTGGCTTTTCCACCATGTCACAAACAATCCATGTTACGTTCTTGCGGTCTGGTTCGAACTTAAAACCATCCACCATATGGTGCTTGATCTGGCCAGTTTCCATCAAACTGTCTGCCATCATGCCGTTATCAACGCAGTGAACGAACATTGAGCGCTTCACTAATTGGTACGTCCAACCGCCTGGACATGCACCTAAATCCACACCCCACATACCTGGTGCCAAACGCTCATCCCACTCTTCACGTGGAATAAAGACATGAAATGCTTCTTCCAGTTTAAGTGTTGAACGACTTGGAGCGTCTGCTGGGAATTTAAGGCGAGGGATACCCATGAAGAACTGTGAGTTGTTGTCAGTGTAAGAGTAACCAACGTAACAGTGGCCAGGCTCAACAAAGCAAATGTGCAGTACTGGTTTTTTCGCGTTATCTTTGTTCAGCATTAAGCCTTTGCCGCGCAACGCTTGACGCATTGGGACGGTAAACTTACGGCAGAATTTCAGTAACTCTTTCGCTTCATTTGTATCTGGCGTTTCAATTCTCAAATCACCACAACGAGGGAATGCTTCGATGTCTGCTAGTTCATTCAAAATTGGACTAATTCGGTCATCACTTGGCAACGATTGAAACTCAGCTGCTACCGCAAACATTTGTCGAGCAAAAATTAAAGACTTAAAGTCTAAACCTCTCGCAAGTTTGTCGGCATCTCCATCTTGGTAACACTCGAAGACAACATAACCTGAGTTTCTCTTCACACGAGGGAAGCCATACACTTCCAACTGTGTCGCTTTGTCCTGAATTTCACCAGCACACTCTTTCTCAAAGCCAGAACGGCAATAGAGCATTAGTTGTTTCACTTGGAGACCTCTTTGATATTGAACGCAGCAAAAAAGAACAGACACCAACCAATCATGAACAGTAATCCTCCCACAGGAGTAATTGGCCCAAACCACTTAATGCCCGTCAGCGCCAGCGCGTAAAGACTGCCGCTAAAACAAAAGATGCCGATAATAAAGCAAATCGCCGCAATGAAAAAATATTTTTGTGCTTTTTGTCCCAAATTGAGCAGAAGCAGAATGGCACAAAACACAATCGCCAACGTGTGAATAAATTGATACAGAACTCCGGTCTCAAATACACCGAGCAAATAAGGGGCCAGTGTCGCTTTTAGCCCATGAGCAGCAAATGCTCCAAGAGCGACCGAAAGCAGCCCAGAAAAACCAGAGAATGAGAGTAACCACTTACTTTTCACTGTACACCTCTTTTATAAACGCCGCTAACTGCTCTATCACGAGTGCAATGTTACCCACTTCAGTATGACCTGAGATCTTGCGCGGTTTGAAGCTGTGGTCACCATCAGGTAAAAAGCTCACCGTTACTTGTGACGAAAGGACGAAATCATCGAATTCCTCACGCTTACCAAAGGTGTCTCGTTCCCCTTGCAGAATCAGCGTAGGTTTCTCAATGGTTGCTAAGTGCTCGCCTTTGTATTTCTCTGGCTTTCCCGGCGGGTGAAATGGAAACCCTAAACAGGCAATGCCCGCCACCAGCTCATTTTCAGCCAACAAGCTCGACATACGACCGCCCATTGACTTACCACCAATAACCACGGGAGAAGAAGTAAAGTGAGCGATCACTTCGCTGTATGCTTCGAGCAACTTTGGCGCTCGATCGGGCGGACGCTTTTTGCCATCTTCCGAACGTTTCACCATGTAAGGGAAATTAAAACGCACTACACGAATACCTTGCTCCACTAATCCTTTGGCGACCGCTGTCATGAAGTCATGCTCCATCCCCGCACCTGCGCCGTGAGCAAAAATAAACAGCGGTCCGTTTTCAGGTCCCTCAGCTATCCAGTGATTCATCCAATACTTCCTCTTGTTCTTTTCTCGCGGTTGCTAACATCCAATCTCTAAACGTTGCGATTCGGCCCATATCTGCCTGCTGTTCATGACACACCACATAGAATGCATTCTTAGATATCAACACCTCGTCGAATGGTGCAATGAGTCGCCCGGCTTCCATTTCAGGTTTGGCGAGTACGTTGTTACCGAGCGCGACCCCCTGACCGTGCGCAGCAGCCTGTAGCACCATCGTTGAGTGACTAAAAATAGGACCGTGGTTTACGTTGATGCCTTCAATGTTGTAATGACGAGCAAACTGCTTCCAGTCTTTACGCGAAGTATCGTGTAACAAAGTATGTAATTTGAGGTCACTTAAAGATTCTAATGGTTTGTTACCCAAAAGTAATGAAGGTGAACAAAGTGGGATCAAAAACTCTTGGTACAATTTATCTGCTCGCAAACCTGGCCAGTTCCCACGGCCATAGTAGATCGCCACATCAACATCATCAGTCAGTGAGCCTTCATCCATATCTACGGCTTTAATACGTACATCGATATCGGGCTCTTGAGCATTAAAATCGGCCAAACGAGGTACAAGCCATTGGATAGCAAAACTCGGCGGTAGGCTAATCGTCAATGCCCCTTTTTCGCTACGTTCCAACACCTTATCTGTCGCTTCCGCAATCGAGGTGAAAATATCTTTGATATCGAGAAAGTAACTTTGGCCTTCTTCTGTTAACAACAAAGAACGATTACGTCGACGGAAGAGCTTCAATGATAAGAACTCTTCAAGCGCTTTAATCTGGTGACTGACCGCGGCTTGAGTAACAAATAACTCTTCTGCTGCTCGTGTAAAACTGAGATGACGAGCAGCCGCTTCGAAGACTCGAAGCGAATTTAATGGAGGCAATCTGCGAGACATATGGGACCTCTAATAGGATTAGTTTTTTTAATCTGAAACATTATAAAATGTCCGTTGTCGAACAGCCAGATAAATTCTATATTTCACCCCGCAACACGGGCCTGAACGGCTTGATTTCTTTGGAAATCAATTGGCTTCGTTGTTGCGATGTTGTGTTTGCAAACTCGTATTTCGAGTTAGGTAGATTTCTACCATAATGTTTTGTCCACACTCCCTGTGACAAAACATATACTTCCTGTATTTATTTTTGACCTGTCTGTCAAATTTGTTACACCGCCTAAATTAGGCGGTGTTTTTTTATCTATCAAAAATCTCATCCGCATATCTGGCAGCAATATCACTTTATTACTCTTCTTTCGGATTAATTATCGTTATATCAACACAAAGTGTATGGCTTTGCGATGAGCCTCAACATTATGCTAAGTAATGGTTGTCTGTAACGCGATCAAAAACAAAAAAGGCGCAAATTGATGTCTCAATTTGCGCCTTTTAACGTATTTTAACAGTCAGCTATGGACGGTAAACTTTTACGTTGCTGAAGCCTTGCTCTTGCAAGTAAAGCGCTTGCAGACGGCTCATCACACCGCGGTCACAGTAAAGTAGGTATGTCTTAGACTGGTCTAAGTCACCAAACTGTGTACCCAGCTTGTAGAAAGGGATATGTTTCACATCCACACCTTCGATTTCAAGTGGGTTATCGTCTTCCTCTTCAGGACTACGAATATCTAGCACAACCGCGTGCTCTTCTACCGCTTGAACTTGCTCTACTTCTGGTGCGGCTTGCTCAGACTCTTTCGCGATATCACGAATGTCCATCATGCGAGCTTCTTGAACCACTTGCTCAAGGATACTGAAGTCGAATTTCTCTTCTTCAGCTTCTAGCTTGCCTTTCACCGCTTTCACGGTTGGCTTCTTAGAGATAACACCACAGTATTCTGGCATTGTCTTTGCGAAATCTTCTGTGCCGATTTCACGTGCTAGATTGATGATGTCTTCTTTATCCCAGTTGATAAGTGGACGCAGAATCAGCGTGTCAGTTACGTTATCGATGTGGCGTAGATTGGTTAGCGTTTGGCTCGATACTTGACCTAGTGCTTCACCTGTTACCAATGCTTCGATCTTCATCTTCTGAGCGATCATGCCTGCTGCACGCATAAACATACGCTTCAAGATCACGCCCATTTGGCCGTCATCGACTTTCTCTAGGATTTCCGCAACCACAGGCTCGAAATCAACTGAGATAAAACGTACTTTTGCTGAAGAACCGTATTTGTTCCATAGGTAGTGAGAAACCTGCTTAACGCCGATTTCGTGTGCTGGACCACCTAAGTTAAAGAAGCAGTAATGTACTTTTGAACCACGCTTGATATGAAGATAGCTTGAAACACCAGAATCGAAACCACCCGAGATCAGGCTTAACACGTCTTCTTGCGTACCCAGAGGGAAACCACCTAGGCCTTTATGACGAGACAATACTTGGTTTAGCTTGTCGTTCGAGACTTCTACCTTGATCGTCACGTCTGGGTTTCGTAGCTTAACACTAGCGCTTTCAATCGCTTGATTTAAACCACCGCCTACATAACGCTCTAGTTCAATGGAGGTAAAGTCATGCTTGCCGCGACGCTTCGCACGTACAACAAAGGTTTTATTTTCGAGTGCAGCACGGTTGAGTTCTAGTACTTGCTCGAAGATATCGTGCAAGTCTTTAAATTCAGTTTGCTTCACTTCCAGTACGTGGTGAATACCTGGTGTATGAGTCAAAACCTCAAGAACTTCAGCGTGGAATTCGTTACTCTCAGAGGTCACTTCAATGTGATCACGACGGTTAAATACCGCGACAGACTCCGTGCGGCTCTTAATGATGTTACGAATGTTGCACTCTAAAATCTTTGTGAAGCGCTTACGCACAGATTCACTTTTTACAAAAATTTCTGGATGGGGCTTTACAATAAATTTCATAGTCTAATTCGCAGGTTAGTTTCGCAATCAACAAAGAGTGACACTCAACTTCAATACTTCATACGCAGTAAAACCGCGTTTCAGTCACAAAAAGTAGTCTGAGCTCACTTTTAAGGCGCAAGATTATACACCCAAGCGGATTGGAAAAACAAAAAAAGCGAGCAATCTGCTCGCTTTCTTATCTCTTTACTGACTTAAAACTAAAGCCTAGTTATTGAATTACTGGCACTTCTTCACTGTAGAGAGGCTCGCCTTGCATAATGCTGATTTCAACCCGTCGGTTAAGCGCACGATTTTCATCAGAATCATTCGGTAACAAGGGCTCCGTATCCGCCATACCCCGCACTCTCAAACGTTGATGAGAGAAGCCTCTCACTTTCTCCATCTCTTGCGCGACTGATACTGCACGCTGAGAAGAGAGATCCCAGTTAGAACGATAAAGTTCCGAGTCTAGCGGTCGATTGTCTGTATGGCCAGATACTCGAACAATGCCTGGCACGTCTTTTACTAGCTCTGCAATCTGACGAACTAAAGGACGAAACTTAGGCTGCAAGAAGGCCGAACCTTCTGGGAATGCACCTTTTTCACGCATACGTATAACAATCTGCTGACCGAGGTTTTCAACTTCAATGGCGCCTTGTTCAATCTCTCGCTCTAAGGCTTTCTTGATGCTTTCCATCAAGGTTTCCATCTCTTGCGACATCTCTTTAGATTGCTGTTGTTGCATGTCCGCTTCGGCAGACTCATTGTTTTGAGTTGACGTTTCTGGCGATTGCCCACCCGTTAACTTGCCTTCATCACGTTTTGTGCCACCAGCTCGATCAGACTCTCCTTCATGGAATTCGAGCGTCTGCTGAGTGATGTCCATGGTTTGCTGCATGATAACATCAATCGGAGTAGGTTCCGGCCTACCCGGTCGAAACTCTTGGGCAATAATGCTGGTGCCTTTGGGAATGTCTTTCACTTCAAGCTGATTTTGCACACCGAAGGCAAATTTCATTGATCCTGCAATTTGTTTGAACTTCAGTACATCCATCTCAGAAAACGAGAGCAGAAGAACAAAGAAACACATCAGCAGCGACATCAAATCTGCGAATGTCCCCATCCATAACGGGAGGCCAGGTGGCGGACAATCGCATTTGTTATCTTCATCATCCATCACGACTCTCCAAGTTACTCGTCAATCTCAAGGGCACGTTTACCTTCATTGAGGTAGTTCTTCAAGTAACTATCGATCACTCGCGGGTTTTGGCCATCTTGAATCGCTAATACGCCATCCATGATCAAACGGCGATTTAGCGTTTCTTGGTCACGGCGAAGAGAAAGCTTATCCGCAATAGGGAAAAACACCATATTGGACAGGATCGCGCCATACAATGTGGTCAAGAGTGCAACGGCCATTGCTGGTCCAATCGCTTTAGGGTCATCCATGTTTGAAAGCATCGCAACAAGACCAACCAAGGTGCCAATCATTCCCATCGCAGGAGCAACGTCGCCAAAGGCGCGAAATACACCAGTACCTTGCGTATGTCGTTCATCCGTAAGCGCGATGTCTTTTTTGAGTGCCGCTCTCACAACGTCGGCATCATGGCCATCAACCAGTAGATCAATGCCTTTCTGCATGAATGTGTTGTTTATTTCCATCTCTTCAAGAGCAAGAAAACCACCTTTACGTGCCGCGTCGGCCATTTCCACAATTTTTGCGATCAGGTCTTCGGGTTCATCCGCTTTAAACATGAAGGCTTTGCCAGCAATCTTTGTCGCACCAAAAAACTGTCCCATTGTGAACTTCATCAACACGACGAATATTGAGCCACCAACGACAATAAGGATCGACGTGACATCGACAAACATGCCGATGCTGCCACCAAGCACCATCGCCATAATGACGAATGCAAAACCACCAATCAAACCTAATAGGGTTGCTAAATCCACAAAGCACTCCTCACGCTATACTCAAATACTGCCATTGGGCGGATTATTACCTGTATCGACAACTCGCGCAGAATTTTTAGAAAAATCTTAGCTAATGGATCACAAATTACACTTAACAACCTCAACCAAAATATGGGGTTTCACCGCTTAGACTCGTTGAACGCTAATTTTGTGACAATTATATAAGGTTAAATTTGACCAAGTTACTAGGCTAAGGTAACTTTCGTGCATCTTACCCGAGGCTTGATTAAGGCAGAAAAAAGATGGCGGTCAAGAAACCAGAAAACATGACCTTTGAAGCAACCATTGAAGAGCTTGATAGCTTGGTTGATCAATTAGAAAATGGCGATCTTGCTCTAGATGATGCCCTGCGTAAGTTTGAACGAGGCATTGCCTTAGCTCGTGCAGGCCAAACTAAATTAAGCGACGCCGAACAGCGCGTGAGTATTCTTCTTAGTGAAGATGATGAAGCACCACTGAGTGACTTCAAACCAGATTCAGAATAACAATCAGTAGTGAGCAATGTGATGCAACAGACATTGACGTCTTTTCAACAAAGAAACAATCAGCAATTGAATTTGTGGCTCGATCAGCTTCCATATCAAGAGCAGCCATTGATTCAAGCAATGAAATACGGCCTTTTGCTAGGTGGAAAACGCGTTCGCCCTTTTCTTGTTTACATCACAGGTCAAATGCTCGGCTGTAAACCTGAAGACTTAGACACCCCCGCCGCTGCTATCGAATGTATACATGCCTACTCACTCATTCATGATGATCTGCCAGCCATGGACGATGATGAACTGCGTCGAGGTCAACCAACTTGTCATATTAAGTTTGATGAAGCAACCGCAATACTGACAGGTGACGCACTACAAACTCTTGCCTTCACTATTATTGCTGATGGTCAATTAAGCCCGGCGGCAGAAGCTCAACGCATCAACATGATCAAAGCATTAGCGCATTCCTCTGGTGCCAGCGGCATGTGTGTAGGGCAAGCCTTAGATTTAGGCGCGGAAAATCGCCAAGTTTCTCTTGAAGAAATGGAAGAGATACACCGTAAAAAAACCGGAGCTCTGATTGATTGTGCGGTAAAATTAGGTGCATTAGCTGCTGGTGAGAAAGGTATCGAGGTTCTACCTCACTTGGAGCGCTACTCAAAAGCAATTGGTTTGGCGTTTCAGGTTCAAGACGATATTCTTGATATCATCAGTGACACAGAAACACTGGGTAAGCCTCAAGGTTCCGACCAAGGTCTGAATAAGAGCACTTATCCTTCCCTGCTGGGTTTAGAGGGAGCCATAGAGAAAGCTCACACTCTGTTACAGGAAGCACTTCAAGCATTGGAAGCTATCCCATACAATACTCAGTTACTCGAAGAGTTCGCCCGATATGTCATCGAGCGCAAAAATTAACACTATAAGCGCGCATTTATATGACTCTTGATATTTCAAAGTACCCAACACTGGCGTTAGCAAATACACCGGAAGAATTACGTCTTCTTCCGAAAGAAACATTACCAAATCTGTGTGATGAACTGCGAACGTATCTGCTAAATTCAGTGAGCCAATCTAGCGGACACTTAGCGTCTGGCTTAGGCACCGTAGAGCTAACTGTCGCTCTGCATTATGTTTACAACACCCCTATCGACAAATTGATCTGGGATGTTGGTCATCAGGCTTACCCGCACAAAATCCTCACCGGACGTCGCGATAAAATGCCAACAATTCGCCAAAAGGATGGTCTACACCCTTTCCCTTGGCGTGAAGAAAGTGAATATGACACGTTGTCTGTCGGTCACTCTTCGACATCTATCAGTGCAGGCCTTGGCATGGCCATCAGCGCACAAAAAGAAGGCAAAGGCCGTAAAATTGTCAGTGTGATTGGTGATGGCGCAATTACAGCAGGCATGGCATTCGAAGCCATGAACCACGCTGGCGACGTTCATCCTGATATGTTGGTGATTTTGAACGACAACGAAATGTCGATTTCAGAAAACGTCGGCGCCCTGAATAACCACCTTGCAAAAGTACTTTCTGGTAGCTTGTATACTTCTATCCGTGAAGGCGGTAAGAAAGTGCTGTCTGGTGTTCCACCTATTAAAGAGTTGGTTCGCCGTACGGAAGAGCACCTAAAAGGCATGGTAGTGCCTGGTACTCTATTCGAAGAATTCGGCTTTAATTACATTGGCCCGATTGATGGGCACGACGTCAATGAACTCGTCAAAACGCTAAAAAACATGCGTGAGCTCAAAGGTCCTCAGTTCTTACACATCATGACCAAGAAAGGCAAAGGTTATGAGCCTGCCGAAAAAGATCCTATCGGCTACCATGGTGTTCCTAAATTCGATCCAACGCATAACTGTCTACCGAAAAGCAGTGGCGGTAAGCCAACTTACTCAAAGATCTTTGGTGACTTTTTATGTGACATGGCGGCCCAAGATCCTAAGCTAATGGCAATTACGCCAGCAATGCGCGAAGGATCAGGTATGGTGCGTTTCTCAAAAGAGTACCCAGACCAATACTTTGATGTGGCGATTGCTGAGCAGCACGCAGTGACACTGGCAACAGGCATGGCAATTGCGGGCGATCATCCAATCGTTGCTATCTATTCGACTTTCTTGCAACGTGGTTATGACCAATTGATCCACGACATCGCGATCATGGACTTACCAGTGATGTTTGCGATCGACCGCGCAGGTCTCGTTGGCGCAGATGGTCAAACTCACCAAGGTGCGTTCGATTTGAGCTTTATGCGCTGTATTCCGAACATGGTGATCATGGCGCCAAGTGACGAAAACGAGTGCCGACAAATGCTTTACACTGGCCATAAACATTCTGGCCCGAGTGCGGTTCGATACCCTCGTGGTAGCGGCATGGGCGTAGAAATCGAAACTGAGTTTACGGCGTTAGAAATCGGTAAAGGGCGCATGGTTCGCCAAGGTGAAAAAGTTGCTATTCTGAACTTTGGTACTTTCCTGGGCAACGCGCTAGAAGCGGCAGAATACCTTAACGCCAGTGTTGCTGATATGCGCTTTGTGAAGCCGCTCGATGAGGCATTGATTCGTCAACTAGCCGCAGATCATGACGTGCTCGTGACGTTAGAAGAAAATGTTATCGCAGGTGGTGCAGGTGCGGGTGTCGTTGAGTTCATGATGAAAGATAAAATCATTAAACCTGTGTTGAACCTAGGTTTACCCGATGAGTTTATTCATCAGGGAACACAAGATGAACTGCATGAAGAGCTTGGTCTCGATGCAAAAGGAATTGAAAAATCCATCTTGGATTATTTAGCAAAATAGAATGTAAAAAGGGATGCTCATAGCATCCCTTTTTTTACGGTCAACGTTTAATTCATCCAGCCCGCATATTTTGCGACTAGAAACAGGGCAACACCGGCCATAACTCCCGCCACGATATCATCAACCATAATACCCAGCCCACCGTGAACTCGCTTATCTAGCCACCCAATTGGCCAAGGTTTTACCATATCGAAAAAACGAAATAAGATGAAGCCAGTGATCAACCACTTCCATTCAGTGAGTGGAATATTCAGTGCAGGTACAATGCTCATCGTAATCCAAAAGCCTGCAAACTCATCCCATACGATTGAACCATGATCATGAACTTTCATGTCTGCAGAGGTCACTTGGCATATTTGAATGCCGATCACACACGAAATCAGAACAACAATGACATACGCCGTAAATGGTAATTGTGCCAACAACAAAAAGAAAGGCACGGCCGCCAGTGTGCCCATTGTTCCAGGGATAAACGGGGATAATCCACTGCCAAAACCCGTCGCCAATAGATGCCACGGGTTCTTTAATGAAATCAGAGAAAGAGGGTTGGTCATATCCTTAAACCTATACTGCTAGTTTGGTTTCAATCGTCATGCCTGTGAGTTGCTCAATAGTAACAGGCTCTTGGCTAGAGCTTAGCTCAGATCATTTAAAGTGGTCGAAGCCACTTAAGTCCCAATCAAGTGGTTGATTGTTATCATGCAGCTCGAAGGTTCCATTTGGTCGGATTTGACCAATACATGTGACCTTACAGCCAGTATGAGATAAAGCGCTTTGTAACGAGCCTCGATTTTGCTCCGGCACGGTAAAACACAACTCGTATTCTTCGCCACTTGCTAAAGCATACTGCTGCGCGCTGATCTTATCATCTAAAAACTGGACTAATTCTGAAGAGATCGGTAGCTGAGAGACATCAATACTCACCCCAACCTGAGATCGCTGTAAAATGTGCTTAATATCAGAGATTAAACCATCTGAAATATCTATCGCCGACGAGGCTAAGCCAACAAGAGCTTGTCCAGCAAGCACACGCGGAGAACTAAGGTAATGAGCTCGCTCTAGTGCTTCCGCGCCGGCTCTGCTGCGCAGAGAGTCATCTAGAATCACATCCAAGCCAGCTTTTGCATCGCCAAGGTTTCCCGTTACATATACCCAATCCCCAGGCTTGGCTCCGGATCGCGTGAGCGCTTTGTCTTCAGGTACAAAACCTTGCACCGTGAGTGTCAGACACAATGGCCCTTTGGTGGTATCACCGCCTATTAACTGAATACCATAGTAATCAGCCAGTTCGAAAAATGCATCACAGAAAGGAGCAAGCCATTCTTCATCTGGCTCAGGCATCGTTAATGCAAAGCTCACCCACGCAGGCGTTGCGCCCATCGCCGCCAAATCACTGATGTTAGAAGCCAATGCTTTGTGTGCGACCCATGCTGGGTTCGCGTCGGCTAAGAAATGCGTTCCAGCTACCAATGTATCCGTGCTAATCGCAATCTGAACATTAGCTGGCGCTTTGACCAAAGCACAATCATCACCAGCGGCTAGATGGACATCTTTACGTTGGCTCTGACGACCGACGAAGTACTTGTCTATCAGATTAAATTCACCAGACATAATTCACTTACTTTTTGATGTAAAAGCTTTTGATACAAAAAAGGTCAGCATGTGCTGACCTTTTCATTGAAGAAATCGTTATTTCTTACGAATGTGAGGTGCTGCTTTATCAAGTACACCATTCACAAACTTGTGGCTATCTTCTGCTGCGAAAACTTTTGCAAGTTCAATCGCTTCATTGATAACAACTTTGTAAGGAACATCTTCGCGACGAGTCATCTCGTACATAGCAAGGCGAAGAAGAGCAAGTTCCATCATATCTAAATCCTGCATAGGACGAGAGATGTATGGACGAATTTTGCTATCTAGCTCAGCGTGGCTAAGTACAACACCGCTTAATAGTTCACGGAAGTAAGCTACGTCTGTCTCTGGAGCAGCAAGCGCTGGCTCAGATGCATGAAGTTCTTCTTCATCGTATTTGTCGCCAGACAAAAACTGTTCTTCAATCTTGGCAACATTCTCTTTAGTAATTTGCCATGAGTAGATCGCCTGTAGAGCGAATTGACGTGCGTTACGACGTGCGGCTGGTTTCACACTGGCCCCCATTAGGAATCAATTTCAGATAGTACATTAATCATTTCAAGTGCGCTTAGTGCAGCCTCTGCACCTTTATTACCAGCCTTGGTTCCTGCGCGTTCAATCGCTTGATCGATCGTATCAACAGTCAAAACACCAAATGCTACTGGAATGCTGAATTCCATAGACACTTGTGCTAGACCTTTGTTCATTTCACTACAAACATAGTCAAAGTGAGGCGTTCCACCGCGAATAACAGACCCTAGAGAAACAATAGCGTCGAATTTGCCAGTTTTAGCAACACGCTGAGCTACTAGAGGTAGTTCTACGGCACCTGGACAACGCACAACCGTGATGTTGTCTTCGCTTACTTGTCCGTGACGCTTTAGTGTATCGATCGCACCAGAAAGTAGGCTTTCGTTAATAAAACTGTTGAAACGAGAAATAACGATAGCAATTTTTGCATTTGGCGCTGGGAAGCCACCCTCGATCACTTTCATAAGCTTTCCTTTAACTCTATTTATAAGTGAAATATGTTCATCAAGTGAGAATCGCCGGATTCTAGCACAAATTTGTGAGCAATATCTAATGGAAATTGGAGGCAAATCACCGGTTCCTAGCCATTGACGAGTTAAGCACGTCAAAGACTAGGAACTTATTGTTCGGTTGTTACTCGCAGACGTACTCAACAACGTTCAGACCAAAACCACCTAACGCGTGGTACTTTTTGTTGGTCGATGACAGAAGGCGCATATCATGTACACCGAGATCCGCAAGAATCTGTGAACCAACGCCAACACGGCGAGACGTGCCTTGTTTTTTAGCAAGCGTTGGGGCTTCACCTTTGTCTTGCGCTTCGAACATCTTCACGCGATGAATAAGTAGATCGGTCGATTCTTCATGGCCAAGAACAACCAGCACACCGCCTTCTTCACCAATGCGTTTCATTGCCTTATCTAGTGTCCAGCTGCGCTCTGCATTACGATCGCTACGTAGTAAGTCGGTAAAAACGTCTTGAAGATGAACGCGAACCAGTGGCGCTTTTTCTTTCAAATCGCCCTTGCACATTGCGTAGTGCACTTGGTTATCAATGGTGTCTTTGTACGTGACTAACGTGAACTCGCCAAACTCTGTCGGTAGCTTGCACTCTGCCACACGTTCAATCGTTGTCTCAGTGTTATTGCGGTACTCAATTAGGTCGGCAATAGTGCCCAATTTAATACCGTGCTTCTCTGCAAAGATCTCTAGATCTGGGCGACGAGCCATCGTGCCGTCGTCATTTAAGATCTCAACAATCACCGATGCTGGCTCTAAACCAGCAAGACGAGCCAAATCACAGCCAGCTTCAGTGTGACCTGCACGAGTCAGTACACCGCCGTCTTGAGCTGCGAGAGGGAAGATGTGACCAGGCTGCACCAAATCCGCAGCTTTAGCGTTTGGCGCGACTGCTGCTTGAACGGTACGTGCGCGATCTGCGGCTGAAATACCAGTCGTTACCCCTTCTGCTGCCTCAATCGAAACAGTAAAGTTGGTGGTGTATTGCGCATTATTGTCTTGCACCATTGGTGGCAGACCTAGACTTTCGCAACGATCTTTGGTCATGGTTAAACAAATCAGGCCACGGCCATAGGTTGCCATAAAGTTGATGGCTTCCGGCGTAATATGCTCGGCAGCCATGATCAAGTCACCTTCATTCTCGCGGTCTTCATCATCCATTAGGATGACCATTTTGCCTGCGCGAATATCATCAATAATTTCTTGTGGCGTACTGATTGGCATAGTCTGTTATCCCGTTATTCTAAATTTGTTATTGCGACAGCAATGAAAAATTACGTTGCAGTGAATGCTAGTTAGGTCAATAGTTTGAGCTTTGCATTAAGCAAGTCAATGAATCTCGCGGTGTTCTGTGAGTCTGCTCTTTATCGCATGCCTCACGCAGCCACTCCCAAGACTTATGCAAAACCGTTTTGCTGTAAAAAGTCCATCGTGATACGAGACTCGGCCTTATCTTCTTGTTGTCCTTGCAGTAAACGCTCCATATAACGCGCAAGTACATCAACTTCTAAGTTGACTTTGCGCCCCACTTGAAACTGGTCAATCGTAGTTTCTTCACTCGTATGAGGAACGATCGTCAGCTTAAAAGCATTTTTACGTAAGTCGTTGACGGTTAGGCTAATACCATCAACAGTAATCGAGCCTTTCTCTGCAACGTACTTGCTAATTTCCGCAGGCATTGCAACCCAAAACTCTATCGCACGGCCAACTGAATTGCGTTCGACAATTTCACCAACCCCATCGACATGGCCAGAAACGATATGTCCACCCAATCGCGTTGTTGGCAACATGGCTTTTTCTAGATTCACCTTATCGCCTACTTGGTATTCAGCAAACCCAGTTTTCTTCAAGGTTTCTAATGACAGATCAGCACTGTAATAGTGGCTTCCGAAGTCAACTACCGTTAAGCAAACACCATTGGTCGCAATGCTATCGCCTAACTTAACGTCTGACATATCAAGCGTACCCGTTTCAACCGTGACGGTGATGTCTTCGCCCTTCGGCGTAATCGCAGCTAACTTGCCAACTGCTTCTACTATTCCTGTAAACATACTATTTCTTATCTAATTTCATTACGTTTTATGGTGGCGGTGATGCGAATGTCTACCCCAACCATACGAACGTCTGTAATGTTTAAATCTATGACGTCAGCCATAGCGCTTAACCCTAAAGCACCGATAAGCCCCCGACCATCGCTGCCCATGAGTTTTGGCGCAAGGTAAACAATGAGCTCATCTACAAGATTAGCCTTTATCATCGCACTCGCTAGCGTAGCTCCAGCTTCAACCCATAAGTGATTGATGTGGTGCTCATCCGAGATACGTTTTAATGTCGTTGATAAGTCAATTTGGTCAGCGCTGTCCAATAGAGGGATACAGTCTCCATCAGAGCGAACAATAACTCGTTCTCCATCGGTATGGAACAGCTTGAGCGCATCAGTTAAATGGTTCTGACGGTCTAAGATTACACGTACTGGTTGACGAAGCTCTTCTTGTAAATACTGCGCTTGAACACTATTAGGTAAGTCATCCCAGCGCACATTGAGTGATGCATTATCATCAATCACCGTTTTGCTAGTAGAAAGAATGCCACCACTTATCGCTCGATAACGCTGCACATCTTGGCGGGCCGCTGGGGAGGTGATCCATTGGCTCTGACCATTACTGAGTGCGCTTTGCCCATCCAAACTGGCTGCCATTTTTAATTGAACAAACGGCATGCCTGTACGCATGTACTTTATAAAACCAGGGTTAAGGGCAAGGGCATCTTGCTCTAACAAGCCGATTTGTACTTCAATTCCGGCATCACGTAACATCTGGATGCCGCGACCTGCAACTTTCGGGTTTGGGTCTACCATGGCGCAAACCACACGTGCCACTTTGGCTTTAATCAGCCCTTCGGCACATGGCGGTGTACGGCCGTAATGAGAGCAAGGTTCTAGCGTCACATAAGCGGTTGCACCAACTGCTTTTTCACCCGCCATGCGCATCGCGTGCACTTCGGCATGCGGCTCACCAGCACGATGGTGATAGCCTTCACCGACAATTTCTTCATCACGAACGATGACACACCCTACATTTGGATTAGGGGCGGTGGTATAAATGCCACGTTTCGCTAACTTAATAGCTCGTGACATCATGGCGAAATCTAAATCAGAAAACGCTCTTTCAAGAGTGTGTTGAGTCATGAGCTACTCAGTCTTCTAGGCGGGCAATCTCTTCGCCAAACTCGCGAATATCTTCAAAGCTGCGGTAAACGGAAGCGAAACGAATGTAAGCCACCTTATCGAGCTCTTTGAGCTGGTCCATGACTAAATTACCAATCATTTCACTCGGAACCTCTCGCTCACCCGTCGCACGCAGTTGTGATTTGATCATACTGATCGCTAACTCTATAGAATCGGCACTCACTGGGCGTTTCTCTAAAGCGCGTTGAATACCGCCAACCATTTTATCTTCATCAAATGGTTCACGGTTGCCATTCGATTTGATCACTTTAGGCATCACTAACTCTGCGCTTTCAAACGTAGTGAAACGCTCGCTACACGCCAAGCACTGACGGCGACGTCGAACTTGATGGCCATCAGCCACTAAGCGGGAATCAATAACTTTGGTATCGTTCTCGGAACAAAAAGGACAATGCATATCACCTCCATATCTATACCAAAATAACCTCATGAGCAATCACGGATAACCACGCGTTCATGGTTATACGGACTCTATTAAAGCTATTTGGGTATAACGCTTTCAAACCGAAATAAAAGCTCATGTAGTGTAGCGGAATTGGTATGTTAGACAAAACAAAAAGGGGCGCAAAGGCCCCTTTTTCACTCAAGATCTCGTCGAATGTGTTAACTGCGTGCTAAGTAGTTCGCTTTACCAACCCACTTGTAGCTAGTTAGCTCTTCTAAGCCCATCGGACCGCGTGCATGTAGCTTTTGCGTAGATACTGCGACTTCTGCGCCAAGGCCAAATTGCGCACCGTCTGTAAAGCGCGTTGAAGCATTCACATAAACAGCCGCCGAACCGACAGAATTGATGAACAGTTCTGAGTTTTCCAAGCTATTGGTCATGATCGCATCTGAGTGGCTCGCGTTATGGACACGCATATGATCAATGGCATCTTTCACATCAGACACAACTTTTACACCAAGAGTGTAGCTCAGCCATTCCGTATCAAAGTCACCTTCAACAGCATCGCGAATTTGTGTTGCTTGAGCCATCAGTGCTTTTGCCTTAGGCTCTGTCACGAAGGTCACTTTATCGTTCATGCGCTCTACGATCATTGGTAGGAATTGCGCTGCAATTTTTTCATGCACGAGCAGCGTATCTAATGAGTTACACGCAGATGGACGTTGAACTTTAGAGTTCTCAACCACATTCAGGGATTTCTTTAGATCAGCGGATTCGTCGACAAAGATATGGCTGATACCAAAGCCACCAATAATCACCGGAATCGTGCTGTTTTCTTTACACATTTTGTGTAGGCCAGCACCACCGCGTGGAATGATCATGTCGACGTAATCGTCCAACTTAAGCAATTGAGAAACAAGCTCACGATCTGGTTTTTCAATGTACTGCACAGAAGCGGCTGGAAGGTTCGCCTTTGCGAGCGCAGACTGAATAACCTTCACTAATTCCATATTCGAGAAAAATGTCTCTTTGCCACCACGTAAAATACTTGCGTTGCCGGTTTTCAAGCACAACGCTGCAATATCAATGGTTACGTTTGGACGCGCTTCATAAATTACGCCCACGACACCAAGCGGCACACGACGACGAGACAGTGACATCCCATTTTCCAGTACCTTACTGTCTATTTCGCTGCCTACAGGATCGTTCAAGCTAATGACGTTGCGAACATCATTCGCAATTGCAGTCAATCGTTCTTCATTAAGCAAAAGGCGATCGAGCAGCGCATCGGTTAAACCCGCTTCACGGCCAAGTTCGATGTCTTTAGCGTTTGCCGCCAAAATAGCAGCAGAGTTTGCTTCTAGCTCATCAGCAATGATGGCTAATGCTTGGTTCTTTTGCGCAGTTGACGCTGTCGCTAATTCGAAAGCTGCATCTTTAGCAGCTTTACCCATATTCGTTAAATCCACTTTGCTTCCCTCTAATTCTATTCCTGAATGACGACCAAATCATCGCGGTGAATCACCTCAGAGCCATAATCATGACCCAAAATAGAGATGATATCTTTACTGTGCTTACCCGTAATTTTAGTTAGGTCATCACTTGAGTAGGCGCTGATGCCACGAGCCACCAACTTACCGTGAGTGTTTGTTACACGCGCCACTTCGCCTCGTGCGAAGTCACCACTAACTTTGATGACCCCTTTAGCAAGTAGGCTACTGCCCTTGCCAACCACAGCATTGACTGCACCATCATCAATAACGATGTCGCCCGATGCCGCAGGTCCCGCTAGAATCCAGCGTTTACGGTTCTCTAAGGCTTCAGCGCAAGGTAGGAAGCGCGTGCCCTGAGGTTCAGCACTTAAAGAGTCAAAGATAACATTCGGCGCACTACCAGCAGCAATAATAACCTCGATACCTGCGCGGCGAGCGATGTCTGCGGCTTGCAGCTTCGTTGCCATACCACCAGTACCCAATGTTGTACCGCTTCCACCTGCGATTTTACGCAGCGTATCGTCGATGGTTTTTACTTCCTTGATAAGCTCTGCGTTCGGATCTTTACGAGGGTCAGCAGTAAACAGACCTTTTTGGTCCGTTAAAAGCAAGAGCTTATCTGCACCACATAAAATGCCTACCAAAGCGGAAAGGTTGTCGTTATCGCCAACTTTAATCTCGCTAGTCGCAACGGCATCATTTTCGTTTACGATAGGAACAATATCGTTCGCAACGAGCGCATTAATAGTGTCACGCGCGTTAAGGAATCGCTCACGATCTTCTAAATCGGCACGGGTTAGTAACATTTGGCCGATCTTGATACCATAAATACCAAACAAAGACTCCCATGTTTGAATCAAGCGACTCTGCCCCACCGCGGCAAGTAACTGCTTACTCGCCATCTCGTTGGGCAATGCGGGGTAACCAAGATGCTCACGGCCTGCTGCAATAGCACCAGACGAAACCATTACGATTGAATGGCCTTGTTTTTTAAGCTCAGCACACTGGCGTGCTAACTCAACCATGTGTGCACGGTCGAGTGCCAGAGTGCCGCCTGTCAGCACACTTGTACCCAGTTTCACAACGACAGTTTGTGGTTGTGAAACAACTGCATTTTGTTGATTCGTTGTCATGATGTCTTCTGAAGTGAAAAACAAATAAAGAGAGGATGTTTTAACAATCAAATAGGGAATTAACAAGAGAAAAGGTGCGTTTTCGCACCTTTTTGTTTGGTATTAAATGAAAACAACCAAATTAAGCGAAATCGAAAGACTCCGTGTGATATTCGACTTCTAATTTGAAGTGTTCTTCTAAAGTATCAACCAGCTTTTGATGGAATGTGCTCTGCGTGAGATACACTTCCTCTACCACTTTTTTGGGAAGGGCTTCAGATACCCATTGCCCTTCTTTGTTGTACTTGCCAATATGATATTTAGCAGTAAAGCCTCCCTCGATGGATTCCAAATCCATCCACCAGCCCCAAAATTCACGCTTCTCAGGCGATTTTTTGTCGTCTACACATACAGATAAACAATCAAAATAATAGCGCCCTTCTTGCGATTGTGGTTCGCGCAGGTAAGGCCCTATCGCCTTCAACTTTGACATCAAGCGAAAGTGAGTCGGGCCCTGAGTCGTCTCTGACATATGAATCTCCGTTTTCATAGTTAAAAGTAAACACCCAAGAATGATTATTATTTTTAATTATCATGAGCTTATTTTTTGCTCAGATATATCACTCTTAACTAATTTAGGAGAATTGTCACCCTAATAATTCATCTTCTAGCCACTTTATGGCTAAATCGAGGGATTGCTCATATCCTTTTGTAATTGTTTTGGAACTGATTTTTTTCGCTCTACCATACTGGCTAAATAGAGCAACAAGTTGATTATCACTGTGTGGCGACACTGGATCGCCTTCAAGACTCAAAGCCAAAATAGGCACTTTGGTTTTTCGACTGCTCAGGAAGCCCTGAACCTTCAATGACCACGCCATCATCTGACCAGCCATGCTATTAATATCAACCGCATTTTTCCCCAAACGGGAAGCCAAAAGATCTAGGTACATCTTCGGCATTTTTTGTAACTTCTGAGGGGAAGTAAAAATATCATGTACGGGTGCGCCTAGAGCGACACAAGCTTTGATCTTTTCTTGCTCGACAAAAGAGAGTCTGATCATGGCATTACCACCAAAACGAAACCCAACTAACCCCACTTTGTGATGATCAACCCAAGGTAGCGAGTAAAGCTCATTCAATACCGCTTGATGTAGGCAACTTGAATTCTCGGTCAAGGGCCAATGAGAGCTATGCCCTACTGAAGGCATGTCTACGGTTAACATCGCAATATCTCGCGGTGCAAGACGATTACGGAACAAACGCCACATGTCGGTTTGTAGAGTATCCAAACCAGCGCTCACCATGACCACAGGCAACTGTTTATCCGTTCTTGGTAAATGGAGGTTCGCGATGATTTTGCGATTTTGGTAAGGCACTTCAATTTGCTTGATGGTGTACTTAGTTTTTTCTGCGCCGTCAGAATACGCCTTGTTTGCCAGTACTTGAGCCTGCGATGCCAAGTTATCATTTTTTAAATGTGGGTAGCCTGCAATACTAAAACACAAAGAAGCAGTAAAGAGTTCATCCGCTGCCTCTTCTCCTTGCATTTCATTTGCTCGCTTCTGATGATCCATACCAAGCTTGATCCACTCAAATGTCCAGTTACCACTGTGATAACCCATTACAGTGTCTAACCAATCATCATTGGTTCGCGAGTGAGAAGATGAAGCAATTTTGGACAGTACACCTTCCATTTCGATCGGAGACAATCCTTGCCAAGCCCATTGCAAGCGACGCAAATGACGATACCAAGCACGATCACCTTGCGCTTCTCGTTCATCAAGTATTTTTTTACTGGTCGGCATGTACTGGGTAAGCGCGGAGGTTTCTTTTGCTTGCTTATGTTTCACGAACAAAGTTTCGGAAAGATTTTTACTGACGTCTTCAGACATAGGAAGAACCCTAGGCTATTAGCATGATTTAATATCATAATAAAAAAAATGCCCCTATAAAGGGGCATTTCTCAATATTCTTTAACCGCGCTTATTTTTGCTTGCGGTTTACTGGCTCAGCATACTGGATTGACATATCCCAAGGCTGCTCGATCCAAGTGTCTTGAGCAATATCTACAACATAATCATCCAGCAGCTCTTTGCCTGATGGCTTCGCACACACAGCGATCATTTTCGCTTTTGGATACATCTCACGTAGTTTGCGCGCTGTATCACCACTGTCTACTAGGTCTTCAACGATTAGGTAACCTTCGCCATCACCTTCAGGTGCTTTTAGTACCGTCATGTCGCGCTGATGATCATGGTCGTAGCTTGAAATACAGATTGTATCAACGTAACGAATACCCAGTTCACGAGCCAAAATAGCGCCAGGAACCAAACCGCCGCGGCTTACCGCCCAAATTCCTTTCCATTGCTCAGCTGGCATTTGTTTTTCAGCCAGTTCACGGCAGTAAGTCTGCATTGCATCCCAAGTGATAATGAATTTTTTACTCATTGTAATAACCTAATAATTTGAAAATATGCATCCTCAAAATCTAGCGAAGTCACTCAAAAGCGGAATGCTCACTAACTTCTCCAAAATGTTTGGAGACGAGGATTTCAAGCTGCGCAAACGATTATTCTACCGAAACACACCGCTAATACCAACGGTGATATCAAAATTCTCTGCCTATTCCGCAGAAAAACCGTCTTCTGTGAACAACGTAAAAAAGAAAAAGCCAGCGTGAATAAATCCACACTGGCTTTTTGCTCGAGAAATTAACCGACGAGGTATTTAACGATGAAGATGGCTGACATCACCCATACACTCATCGACACTTCACGGCCCTTGCCGCTAAATAATTTGATCGCCGCGTATGCGATAAAGCCTAACGTGATACCTTCTGCAATCGAGAATGTTAGCGGCATCACCAAACAAGTCACAACAACTGGCGACGCTTCAGTTAAGTCACGCCAATCAATGCTTACTAGCCCAGACAGCATCAAGATCGCCACATAGAATAGCGCACCTGACGTTGCATAAGCAGGGATCATACCCGCAAGTGGTGAGAACAATAGAGCAAGTAGGAAGAGTACACCAACAACCACGGCTGTTAGACCAGTACGCCCACCCGCAGCCACACCAGAAACGCTTTCAATATAAGATGTCGTGTTAGAGGTACCAAGTAATGCACCTACTGACGTTGCTGTTGAGTCTGCAAGTAACGCTTTGTTTAAACGAGGGATGTTGCCATTCTCATCAGTTAGACCTGCTTTTTGAGAAACGCCAACGAGCGTACCTGCGGTGTCAAATAAATCGACAAATAGGAAAGCAAATACGACGGAAATCATGCCTACTTCAAACAAACCAGAGAAATCCAGTTGCATGAAAGTTGGCGCAATGCTTGGTGGCGTTGACATAATACCGCCCCACTGCACATCACCAAATAGAAGACCAAGCGCTGTAACGCCAAGAATGGCGATCATCACCGCACCTTTCACACCACGGTGAACCAGTGCAATCGTAAGAAAGAAGCCAATCGCGGCCAATACAGATGGCAATGATGTGATCTCTCCCATAGAAACTAATGTCGCTGGGTTATCAACGACGATACCTGCATTTTTTAATGCGATAAACGCTAAGAAAAGACCAATACCAGCTGAAATACCTGTTCGTAGAGAATGCGGGATCGAGTTAATAATCCACTCACGGATCTTAAATACGCTTAAAAGAATGAACAGAAGGCCAGAAACAAATACAGCCGCCAACGCAACTTGCCACGTATAACCCATTCCCAATACAACAGAGTAAGTAAAAAATGCGTTCAGGCCCATTCCTGGTGCCTGTGCGATTGGGTAATTGGCAACAAATCCCATGATAAAACAGCCGATTGCGGCAGCAAGACAAGTCGCGACAAAAATGGCGCCACGGTCCATACCGGTATCCGACAGGATCGCTGGGTTTACAAAAATAATGTAAGCCATAGTTAGGAAGGTCGTAACACCTGCAATGATCTCAGTGCGCACATTTGTGCCATTTTCACTGAGTTTAAAAAGCCTCTCAAGCATGATCGAATCCTGTAAAGGTAAAAAGTAAACGGTTGCGTAATCGATTGGCGGGAATTATAAAGTTATCAAATAGCAAATTCTAGATAGAATCTTCACTCTAATGCGTTTTTTTTCTTTGGATATGAAACACATTCTCTAACCCATCAAAGCAAGTAAAGAAATATATTCTTATAAAACAATAGGTAACCCAGATAACACAGTTCTCTAAAAGAGAATAAAAACTGAGCAATGTACTAAACTTTCAGATGAAAAAGGCCCATTTTAAACATGGTATCTAACAGATTTGATGGAAAAGTCGATAAAACCGAAGAATGGGGAATAGAAGAAGGCTTTGATGGCAATAAGTGAGTCAGGAAAAGAAAATAGAGATAAAAAAACGCCACCCAATTTGGGTGGCGGTGAATCATGTCAGCACTATCACTGAAAAAAAATTCCAATTTATAGGGGTGAACAAACTGTTCGAGTCACATGCGTTGACTTCACTTAGTAGCCAAAGCTTGTTGGGTATACAAAGTTACCGGTGTAAACAGACTTGCTATTCCAGAACATTGTACTTGGTAAACCTTTCATAACTATCACCTTTTAAATCAATTAAACATTCGTTGATTTCTCGGTTCCTTGGAGGCGATAAAACGGACTCATCCTTTGAGCATTTCATTCTTCTCTCAGAAGCTGGTTACAAATATACCACCAAGAAATTTAATTACAAGCATTTTAGTGATTGGAATCACAAAAAATACATAAATTGACCTTTATCAAAGTTTATATGTAATTAAATTACAATTTTATGAATTAAAAAATAAAGCCACTTTCAGAATGTATGATAGAGAACACATAGTGCTTGTTATTGTATTCACAAACTGTGACAGTTCTGAGAGAAATCCTTGTGATCGCGACTACTCGTACTCCATATCTGGTGGTATGCTAACGGCAATTTGAAGGCCAAATCGTCTAGCATTTAATGCTACCTTGACAACATTTTTACGGTATATATTTGGCAAAGCACATCAAAAGGAGTCCTCCGTGTCTGAGTTCCATTCTGAGATCAGTACCTTATCACCTGCTCCACTTTGGCAGTTTTTCGATAAGATTTGTTCTATCCCTCATCCATCGAAACATGAAGAAGCATTAGCACAGTACATTATCAACTGGGCAACAGAGCAAGGCTTTGACGTTCGCCGTGATCCAACCGGTAACGTGTTCATCAAAAAGCCCGCGACACCAGGAATGGAAAATAAGAAGGCTGTTGTACTTCAAGCACACATCGACATGGTGCCGCAGAAAAACGAAGACACTGAACACGACTTCACCAAAGATCCAATCCAACCTTACATCGATGGCGAATGGGTAACTGCGAAAGGCACGACGCTTGGTGCAGATAACGGTATTGGTATGGCTTCTTGCCTTGCTGTATTGGCATCTAAAGATATTAAGCACGGTCCACTCGAAGTTCTGCTGACGATTGATGAAGAAGCAGGCATGACTGGCGCATTTGGCCTTGAAGCTGGTTGGTTAGAGGGTGAGATTCTTCTAAATACAGACTCTGAGCAAGAAGGCGAAGTCTACATGGGTTGTGCAGGTGGCGTTGATGGCACCATGACTTTCGATATTTCTCGAGAATCAACGCCTGCAGGTTTTGTAACACGCCAACTGACGCTGAAAGGCCTAAAAGGTGGTCACTCAGGTTGTGACATTCACACAGGTCGCGGTAATGCCAACAAATTACTTGGTCGTTTCCTTGCCGGTCATGCTCAAGAGCTTGATTTACGTTTAGTCGAATTCCGTGGCGGTAGCTTACGTAATGCAATCCCTCGCGAAGCGTTTGTTACTGTCGCGCTTCCTGTCGAAAACCAAGACAAGCTTGCTGAGCTGTTCAACCACTACACTGAGCTGCTTAAAACTGAATTGGGTAAAATCGAAACAGGTATCGTAACCTTTAATGAAGTGATCACGACTGACGCGCAAGTATTTTCAATCGCCGATCAGCAACGATTCATTGCGGCACTTAACGCTTGTCCAAACGGTGTAATCCGTATGAGTGATGAGGTGGAAGGCGTTGTTGAAACTTCTCTAAACGTTGGTGTGATCAGCACAGAAGAAAATAAAGTCACCGTGCTTTGCTTGATTCGTTCTCTCATTGACTCTGGCCGTAGCCAAGTGGAAAGCATGCTGCGCTCGATTACTGAGCTAGCAGGCGCACAAATTCAGTTCTCAGGCGCTTACCCTGGCTGGAAGCCAGATGCAGATTCCGAGATCATGGCAATTTTCCGTGATATGTATGAAGGCATTTACGGTCATAAGCCGAACATCATGGTCATCCATGCTGGTCTTGAGTGTGGCCTATTTAAAGAACCATACCCACACATGGATATGGTTTCTTTCGGTCCAACAATAAAATTCCCTCACTCTCCAGATGAGAAAGTGAAGATTGATACTGTTCAGTTGTACTGGGAACAGATGGTCGCGCTTTTAGAAGCGATTCCAGAGAAAGCATAATTCAATCACGAAAAACGACAAAGGGTGCCATACGGCACCCTTTTTTTGGTTTAGTTGAACCCAACTACACACGGTTTTGCGCGTAAGCGGCTAATTCATCCATTGAGGTTTGTGCAACAACTTCACCATCAATGTAGTAAGTAACAAACTCACCATCGCGTACACCCATGAGTGTCGCCTTTTCACCGTTACTGTAAGTAATATCCATTTGAACAGTGTTCTCATCGATTTGCTGCATTCGCCCCTGCTCAATGACACGGTTATCCGCTAATGGTGCGATTGGTGCCGTCGTTAACGATTTATCTAATTGGTGGTTTACATCAATGTAAGTATCTACCTTTGTATCGAAGATATGTGGCTTACCATTTAACGGGTTCTTACCCGTCCAAAATTCTAGAGAGTTAAACACGATATAATCCGCTGCGATCGCGACACCATAAACAGGCGCTAAAAGCATATTTAGACCACCTCGAGCGTAACGGTTGTCAACAGCTTTCAAGTTAAACCCCATAACATAACCTGTCACGGCATTACTACCTACGCAACCTGAAAGTGAAACTGCTACCGCAGTCAATGCACCAATTTTAGCAATTGCCTTTTTCATCAAAACCTCTAGTTAGAAAGTGTGAAACCTCAAATTCGGCGCGGATATTATCGGATAAAAAGTAGGGTTAAAAGTCCGTTTTTTTGTCCTCCATGAACAGTATTATTTTTAATACAGTCACATTTTTTAAGGCTATTATTGCGCACTCTTCTCTATGTCTTGTTATGTATTAAACTGATAGAAAAGATCATATTGAAAACAAAAACTTCACACATACCAAAATTTCACGCATGACGATTAAAGTAATTTGTCGTGTCCTTAATGAGAATGATTAGTGCGATTTTGCAGCAATTGTTACATTGCTGATGACGCATTTGACAGAGATGGTTTATGGCCAGAAGTAAAAAAAGCAAAGTGTTTGAGCTCTTAGGACATCAAATACAACCAGGACAACGATTAGAGATCGAATTTGAAGCAGCGAAGCTATATACACATTCGCCTTTATCTATTCCTGTGGAAATCATCCATGGGAAACAAGAAGGACCAGTGTTAATGGTGAATGCCGCTATCCATGGTGATGAGCTTAATGGCGTAGAAATCGTTCGTCAGATCATTAACCAACTGGATCCACAAAAACTGAAAGGCACTGTCATTGCAGTACCTATCGTTAACGTTTTTGGTTTCATCCATAAATCTCGTTACTTGCCCGACCGACGAGATCTCAACCGTTGCTTTCCTGGCAGTGAAAAAGGCGCACTTGCATCTCGTATGGCACACGGGTTCTTTAACAACATTGCCAAGCGTTGTGACTACATTTTGGATCTACACACAGGGGCAATTCATCGCACGAACTTGCCACAGATCCGCGCAAACTTAAGCAACCCAGAAACTCTGCGTATTGCTCAAGCATTTGCAACGCCAGTGATTGTTGATTCAGCATTGCGTGATGGCTCTTTACGCAGTGAAGCAGAAAAATGCGATATTCCAGTGCTCACCTACGAAGCTGGCGAAGCATTGCGTTTTGATCCACTTTCGATCAGCGCTGGTGTACTCGGGGTTCGGCGCGTAATGCAAGCCATTGGTATGTTGCGTGCGAGCAGGAAAAAGCTGCCTGAGCCTATCATAGCGAAGTCCACCAGCTGGGTTCGCGCGTCAGGTAACGGCATTTTGCGTACTGTCGTTAATCTGGGAGACAAAGTAGAACAGGGTGAAACGCTCGCTTATATTAGCTCTCCTCTTGGTCATGATGAGATAGAACTAAAAGCCCCGAAGCGTGGTTTGGTTATCGGTCAACAAACATTACCATTGGTGAACGAAGGCGATGCAATTTTCCACCTTGCCTATTTTAACCAAGGTGATAATGCTTTAGAGCAAGCAGTCGAAAGCTATATTGAAGGCCTCACTGAATTCGATGCCGAGCCGCTGACAACCGGACAGATACCGTTAGAAACTCAGTAATTCCTACCAAGTAGGCGCCTGATTAGCTCAAAAGGAGCAACAGTGCTCGCACTATCTTGTTTAAAGCCAATAAGCTCAGCGTCCATGATGCTGAGCTTTTTGTTTTATGTACGCTAACGATACTTATCGTAGTTTCCACGAATGGATAAAAAACTTTACAATCCATCGCAAAAACACATTTGATAATTAATCTCATTATCATTTATTAATCGTAATAATGTTCTTATAATCCGAGCTTCATAAAAACACTATAAATCATCAATATGAAACGATTAATAAGTCATCCATTCAAAGTAAATCTCATTTCACTGGCTTTGCTCTTCCCTCTTTATTCATATGCTGAGACAACGCCAAATGAAGAGCTTGAAGTCATAGGCGTTCGTTATGCCAAACCTATTACCATTGCTGAGCCTGCGCAAACCACCATTAATTGGTCAGAGATTGAAGAGCAACAGTACTCTAATTTTGCCTCAATGATCGATGCCGTTCCCGGTGCATCAATAGATGGTGGCGGTCGTTCTGGTGGCGAACGTATTAACATTCGTGGTTTTGATGATCCAAGCGATATCGCCGTCTTTGTCGATGGCGCTCCAATTGGCTTTCAACAATACCGCTACGGTACCTTCTTTTTTGATCCGTTCTTAATTGGCGAAGCAGAAATTATCAAGGGCGCGCACGACTATCGAGCACTCAACGGGAAGTTTGGTGGCTCCATTCGCATTAAAACCAAAAGTGTCGATGATCTCCTGTACGGCGAAAGAAACTTTGGTGCCCGCATCTCAAGTGCATACAACACCAACGGCGATGAGAACGCCTACACGCTAACACTCTATGGTAAAAACGATACTGGTTTTTATTTTCTAGCGAATGGCTCGGTAAAAGATTCTGATGACATTAAAGTCGGAGGTGGTGAAACGCTGGATTACTCAGGTTATGAGCAAGAAAACATGCTCGTAAAGGTCGGTTATGAAAACAACGATCACGAGTTTGAAATTAGCCACACTCGCTACAAAGATGAAGGTCGTAAACCTTGGGCTAACCGCCGCGGAAAAATGCCTAACATCACCGAATACAATATCAAGAAATACGGCTCATTAGAAAAAGCCCAATACGCTTACACCGTCGATAACAAATACACGGACAACACCACGACCATCTCTTACCACTACATGCCGACTAACCCGTATATTGATTTCAATATCAAAATGGCACGTTCCGAAAACGATCGTCATTGGGTTCGCCCTGACGTAGCATTCGAGAAAATGTTCGTTTCTGTTGGCAGTTACGGTCATGAGTCATGGCTGAGTTACGAGCGTGATTACGTTGATGTGTTTAACCAAGCGCAATTCGGAGACCACACTCTAGTCACTGGGCTTCAATATCAAAAAACCGATAGAGACTCGTTAGTATTCAACGCATCATACGACAGTAATGAAGCGAAAAACTACGGTTGGTACACCCCTTACTACGAACCATCTGGCACGCAGTCAATTTATGCCGCTTACATTGCTGATCACTATCAAGCAACAGAGCGCCTAACAATCACACCTTCTCTGCGTTACGAATACATCAAGAGTGAAGGAAAAGGGAACGCTGCGCCGGATTATAATGATCCAGCTGCCGGACATAACTACGGTGAAACGACGCATAAAGGCTTTAGCCCACGTTTGGATATCGACTTTGATGCGAGCAATAATACGCGTTTAAACGCCTCCTACGCCTACGCTTTAAAAGCACCAACCGTTGATAACATCTACTCAGTGCAATATGCGCGAGCTACCGCTACGGCTACTGCTTTGAATCTGGACGTGTCTCGTATCCATGCTTATCAAGCAAGCGTTATCAACTTAACGGAAGGGCTGGTGAACTCTCGCGATAACCTCGCAACAGAGTTAACTATGTTCTATAACGATGTTAGCGACACAGTTGATATACGAACGGGCGAAAACCTCGACAAAAATACTACTGAGTTACAAAGCTGGAATACAAACCTAGATGGCTTTAAAAACTATGGCTTTGAGCTAATTTCACAATACCGGATTGAAGATTTCTACAGTAATTTCTCAGCAAGTTACATTCGCGGCAAAAACAAAGGTAGCCTATCTGACTCTACAGGTTCAGATGATGATCATCCTGATGTACCGCCATTAAACATTAATCTGGGTTTAGGTTACGAATGGATTCCTGGTTTACGTACGGGCTGGGAAGTCCGTTGGTATGATGCGCAAACCAAAACCAAGGCAAGCGGTAACAATTTAAAAGTGAAATCGCCAAGTGAGCAATACACGCTACAAAACGCTTACGTGGTTTGGGAAATACAACAAGTCGAAGGCTTGAGCGTTGGCGCGGTTGTGAAAAACTTAACCGATCGTTACTACGAAGCATACCTATCTAATGGCGTGCCTTCGCCTGGTCGCGAAGTCAAACTGCACCTCACTTATCAATACTAACCATACCTAAAAGATGCAGGGCAGACATTAACTGCCCTGTTATATCGTATCCAATGGCCATAATTGCACGCCGTTTTATTTATCAGTATTATCATTTCCTTTTGCTTGCATACACATTATGAACAATCTAAAAACACGGCTTCTTCTGATTTGCTTCTTCCCTGTAGGTAGCCTAGCGCAAGCTTCTGAGAACATTGCAGACTACTTACAAGAACAAAGCAAGCACCAAGTTTCAGAAGATTTTTACGCACAGCCAACAGCAAATAACCTGAATCTAGATGCAAAAACTAACTCTTTAACTTGGCACGAAGATGGTAAGCCGGATCACTGTCGTTACGCCAAGCAGCCCAAAGACGTCGCAACACATTTCGACTACGGTGAAGCAAACGATCTATCTGACGGCTTACAACACTTTGATTTACCGGAAAGACATTCTGCAAAGGTCAAATCGACACATCGCACTTATGCTAATAACCCTCACCTTCTTCCTGGCAATAAACAATTTGCAGCCCCTGAAGACGGCACGTTTAGCTTGTCCGTATCGTCGGATTGTTTTTAGCCGATATAAATAAAAAATGCCCTGAGACAAAACTCAGGGCATTTTCACTATTTGTTTGATGGGTAACGTCACCATCTCACCGATTTAAACTTATTCTTCGTCAGTGTCTACTTCGATTTCACGTGCTTTGCGGGCTTCTTCTTTACGAACTTTTGCCGCTAGTTGTTCTGCTTCACGCTCTTGACGTTGCGCTGCTTTACGCTCGTTACGAACCACTTGGTTTTGGATAAATCCAGCCAGTTCTTGTTCAGCCCAAGCTTGTGCTTTCTCTTCGCTGTCAAAGCCTGTTTCACGCTTTGATACTACAGTCTTACGAGATGTCACTTGGCGAGTGATTTCTGCGCTCCAGCCGTTACGTTTTTCAGTGACGCGGATAGCAAATTTTGGATTCTTAGACATTTCTTTCATTTCCTAAGGGATTTAGGGATCAATCAGGGATTCGGTCAACTTGATAACTCCATCTAAGCTGAGCTGTTTAACACCATCCCTTGGTAAGCGCGGTATTAGAGCATAAAAGTAATCTAAACGCTGCAAGTTTTTTACGCTAGATAATAGATGACAAAGAAGAGGCAGAACAAAGCAACGTTTCGCCAAGTCACTAGAAAGAGCGACGAAGAAAAAAGAGTGATAAGAAAAAAGAAAGCGCTGGTCTCTCAACCAACGCTTTACTTAAGCTAGATTAACCTTTGGTTAATTAACCGATATTCTTACGGGCATTTTGGAACATACGCATCCAAGCGCCATTTTCACCCCAACCTTCCGGAGCCCAAGAATTTGCAACTGTGCGGAATACGCGCTCTGGGTGAGGCATCATGATAGTTACGCGACCATCTGCTGTTGTTAAACCGGTAATCGCGTTTGGCGAACCATTCGGGTTGTTCGGGTATTGTTGTGTTGGGTTACCGAGGTTATCCACGTAACGAACCGCAACCGTACCTGATGCTTCAATCGCTGCTAGGTGCTCTGCATCACGTACTTCTACACGCCCTTCTCCGTGGGAAACCGCGATTGGCATACGCGAACCAACCATGCCGTCGAAGAATACAGAGTCAGATTTCTGAACTTCAACTAGACTAAAGCGCGCTTCAAAACGCTCAGATTCGTTGCGCACAAAACGTGGCCACAAGTCTGCACCTGGGATCAGCTCTTTCAGGTTTGATAGCATCTGACAACCGTTACATACACCTAAAGAGAACGTCTCTTCACGGTTGAAGAAGGCTTGGAACTGTTCACGAGCTTGTGCGTTAAACAGGATAGACTTAGCCCAACCTTCACCCGCACCTAGTACGTCGCCGTAAGAGAAGCCACCACAAGCTACTAGGCCATGGTATTCATCCAGTACCGCTTGGCCTGTTAGGATATCGCTCATATGGATGTCGGTTGCTTCAAAACCAGCTCGGTCAAACGCTGCTGCCATTTCGACGTGGGAGTTAACGCCCTGCTCACGTAGAATTGCCATCTTAGGTTTAGCACCTTTCGCAATGTACGGTGCTGCTACGTCTTCATTTACGTCGAAGCTGAGCTTAACGTTTAGACCAGGGTCAGAGTTGTCTTTCTTAGCTTCGTGCTCTTGGTCTGCACACGCTGGGTTATCACGTAGACCTTGCATCTTATGCGTTGTTTCAGCCCAGATAACGCGTAGTTCGGTACGTGAACGTTCAAGCACAACTGCATCACCAGAAGTGATAACAAAGTCGTCTGAAGCTTCAACAGAACCAATCACATGTGAGCATGCCTCTAAGCCGTTTGCCGCCAGAGTAGATAGAACTGAATCTAGATCATCATTCTTAACTTGAACAACCGCACCTAGCTCTTCGTTAAATAGAACGGCTAGCGCATCGTCACCCAGCTCTGCGATGTTCGCTTTTACGCCACAGTGACCCGCGAACGCCATCTCAGCCAGTGTAACAAACAGACCGCCGTCGCCTTTATCGTGGTAGGCCACTAACTTGTCATCACGTACTAACGCTTGCATTGCATCAAAGAAGCCTTTTAGCTGCTCTGCATTATCTACGTCAGCAGGTTTGTCACCCAGCTGTTTGTATACTTGTGCCAATGCTGTCGCACCTAAGCGGTTTTTGCCGTTACCCAAGTCAACAAGAACTAGAGAAGTATTTCCTTTGTCAGTGCGTAGTTGTGGAGTCACGGTCTTACGTACGTCTTCCACACGACCAAATGCCGTGATAACTAGCGACAGTGGAGATGTGACTTCTTTGCTCTCGCCGTTTTCTTCCCACTTGGTTTTCATCGACATGGAGTCTTTACCAACTGGGATAGTCAAACCTAAAGCAGGACACAATTCTTCACCAACCGCTTTCACTGCTTCGTAAAGACCCGCATCTTCACCTGGGTGACCCGCTGGAGACATCCAGTTCGCAGACAGTTTAGTGTGTTTAATATCACCGATGTCTGTTGCCGCAATGTTAGTTAGTGACTCACCAACGGCTAGGCGAGCCGATGCTCCAAAGTCTAGTAATGCCACTGGCGTGCGCTCACCCATCGACATTGCTTCGCCATGGTAAGTGTCGTAGCTTGCCGCTGTTACTGCGCAGTTTGCTACTGGTACCTGCCAAGGACCAACCATTTGATCACGAGCAACCAGACCCGTTACTGTTCGGTCACCGATAGTAATTAGGAATGTTTTTTCTGCAACAGCAGGAAGACGAAGTACGCGATCCACCGCTTCATTAAGCTCAATACCATCACGAACAATGGCAGGGCTTTCCACTTTTAGTGTGGTTGCGTCACGGTGCATCTTCGGTGGCTTACCAAGCAGGATATCCATTGGCATATCGATCGGCGTATTGTCGAAGTGAGAATCTTCTAGCGTTAGATGACGCTCTTCTGTCGCCACACCCACCACTGCATACGGTGCGCGTTCACGCTTACAGATGGCGTCGAATGCTTCCATGTCTTCTGGCGCTACCGCTAGAACGTAACGTTCCTGTGATTCGTTACACCAGATTTCCAGTGGGCTCATGCCCGGCTCATCGTTTGGTACATCGCGTAATTGGAACTTACCGCCACGCTCACCGTCGTCGACAAGTTCAGGCAATGCGTTAGAGATACCGCCTGCACCCACATCGTGGATAAATGCGATTGGGTTGTCGTCGCCTAACTGCCAACAACGGTCGATCACTTCCTGACAGCGACGTTCCATCTCTGGGTTTTCACGCTGTACTGAAGCGAAGTCCAGATCTTCTGCTGACTGACCAGATGCCATGGAAGATGCCGCACCACCACCAAGACCGATGTTCATTGCCGGACCACCAAGTACGATTAGGCTCGCACCCACAGGGATCTCTTTCTTCTGTACGTGTTCATCGCGGATGTTACCCATACCACCAGCAATCATGATTGGTTTGTGGTAACCACGAATTTCTTCACCCGCATGAGAAGTGACTTTTTCTTCGTAAGTACGGAAGTAACCCAATAGATTTGGACGACCAAATTCGTTGTTGAATGCCGCGCCGCCAAGAGGGCCTTCAAGCATGATGTCTAACGCATTCACAATACGACCCGGCTTGCCGAAGTCGGTTTCCCATGGCTGTTCAAAACCAGGAATACGTAAGTTAGAAGTTGTAAAACCAACCAGACCCGCTTTTGGCTTACCGCCGATACCCGTCGCGCCTTCGTCACGAATTTCACCGCCTGAGCCAGTCGATGCGCCCGGCCACGGAGAGATTGCCGTTGGGTGGTTGTGCGTTTCTACCTTCATCAAGATGTGCGTATCTTCATGGTGGTACGTGTATTGACGAGATTTAGGGTCAGGGAAGAAACGCCCCGCTTTAGAACCTGTCATAACGGCTGCGTTGTCTTTGTATGCAGACAGCACATAGTCAGGTGTCGTTTCAAAAGTGTTTTTGATCATTTTGAACAAAGACTTAGGTTGATCTACCCCGTCGATAGTCCAATCTGCGTTAAAAATTTTGTGGCGACAATGCTCTGAGTTCGCCTGAGCAAACATCATCAATTCAATGTCGTTTGGGTTACGCCCAAGCTTAGTAAAGTTCTCTACCAAGTAATCAATTTCATCTTCTGCGAGTGCCAAGCCAAGGGAAACGTTTGCCTCTTCAAGCGCCAGACGACCGCCAGCTAAGATATCAACATGTGCTACAGGCTTAGGCTCTGCAACAGTAAATAATGCTGATGCGGCTTCAAATTCTGTGAATACTGTTTCCATCATGCGGTCGTGAATTAACGCTTTAACAGCGTCAGCTTGAGCTTCTGATAGAACAACTGAAGATTCGACATAATAAGCCGTACCACGCTCTAGACGTTTCACTTTATCCAGACCACAGTTAACAGCGATATCGGTAGATTTAGAAGACCAAGGCGAGATAGTGCCAGGACGAGGCGTGACAAGAAGTAGAAGACCTTCAGGCTCATGCTCTTCGATGGTTGGACCGTAAGTTAGTAACTTTTCAAGTTTTTCTAACTCTTGGTCATCAAGGTCTGACTTTAGATCGGCAAAGTGCATAAACTCGGCATAAATGCCAGTTACAGGCAGATCTTGTTCACGACAAAGTTCCAGTAGTTTATTAACACGAAACTCAGAAAGAGCTGGGGAGCCACGCAAAATTCTCATGTGCTTAGGTCTCTTATGCAATTGATTAAGGTGATATTGGAATAAATTCAGACACTTAAAATAAGCCCTGTCGAACCTATGCCGATTCCACCTCGTCATTGCGAGCGCATTATATAGTAATTGTTTTTGTGATGTAACACCAAAAGCAACCGTTTGCGTCATTTTTTTTGTCAAATTTGAATTACAACTAAAATGTCGATAAAACACACAATGTCACGTTATAAGTGTGTGATTCACTTTGCCCCATGAGCTCGCTTTGATATAAAGGCAAATAGAAATTTTCCAAGATGTACCTATTAATGCAAATAAGTCACTTCAACCGGCTCAAGCGCAGTGCTCTAATTTTAGTTTCTGTTCTTTTACTCTCTGCTTGCCAGATTGAGTCGGAGCCCAAAAGTGAATTTGAAAAAATTCAAGAACGTGGTGTGCTTCGTGTTGGCACGCTAAACAATCAGCTTTCCTACTACATAGGTCCCGATGGTCCCGCAGGGTTGGATTACGAATTGGCGCGTCAGTTTGCGGAGCAGCTCGGCGTCAAACTCGAGATTAAACCAGCCTTTCGCCAAGCTGAGCTTTTTCCTGCTCTTAAGAAAGGAGATATCGATATCATCGCTACGGGTTTAAATCAAACGTCACAAGCAGTCAAACGATTTAGACCAGGCCCTGCCTATTATTATGTAAGCCAACAAGTGGTATATAAAAAAGGGCAACTTCGACCACGTGATATCGAACAACTCATTGAATACCAAGCCTCGAAAGACGACGAGTCCGACGAAGATACAAATGCAGGCGCTCAAACATTAAAGATCGTTGAACAATCGCAATATGTTCCGACCCTAACAGCGTTAAAGAAGCAGTATCCAGAACTTCAGTTTGAAATTGTTGGTGATGCTGACACGAGAGACTTACTCAAATACGTATCGAAGGGTGAGTTACGTTTTACTGTGACTGATTCGGTGGAACTTTCCCTAGCTCAACGCCTTTACCCCGATCTTGCGCTCGCGTTCGAACTTACAGAAGATCAACCTGTGTCTTGGTTTACTCGACGTTCTGAAGACGAAAGCTTGTATGCAATGCTGATAGAGTTTTTCGGTAACATCAAACAATCAGGAGAACTGTCCACCCTCGAAGAAAAGTACATTGGTCATATTGAAGCATTTGACTACGTTGATACTCGCGCATTCATTCGAGCTCTGGATGACAAATTGCCTAAATGGGCACCTTTATTCCAAAAATACAGCGAAGAGTTCGACTGGCGATTAATTGCAGCATTGGCTTATCAAGAGTCACACTGGAAACCAACAGCAAAATCGCCAACGGGTGTTAGGGGGATGATGATGCTGACTCTGCCAACAGCGAAAAGCGTCGGGGTAACAAACCGTTTAGACCCTGAGCAATCTGTTCGTGGTGGTGTCGAGTACTTACGTCGTATTGTAAGTCGCGTGCCTGATAGCATTAACGAGCATGAAAAAATATGGTTTGCGTTAGCTTCATACAATATTGGTTACGGCCACATGATGGACGCACGACGACTCACCAAAGCACAAGGTGGCGATCCGAACGCTTGGGCCGATGTAAAAGACAGGCTGCCTTTACTTCGTCAGAAGCGCTATTACAGCCAAACTCGCTATGGGTACGCCAGAGGCGATGAAGCGCGTAATTACGTAGAAAATATTCGACGTTACTACCAATCCATCATTGGTCATGTCAGCCAACAGCCAGCGATTGATGAGAATAGCGATGACTTGCAAGTGATTCCGCCGCTCAACCCCGACATTTTGATATCGGGCGCAGTAGAGACCGTCGTAGAACAAGTCTCTGGCGCTTATGACGTCACGGTTGAAGAAGACACCGAACAAGAAAGCATTGAAGAATAAACCCGCGGTAAACTAAAAAATGACGAGCCTATGAAGCTCGTCATTTTTGTTGAGTCCTAACGAAAACTTATCTAGACTCCAATATTCTGAGTGACACCAACCACACTCAACCATTCCTTTGGTTGGTCGCCTTTTCTTCATCGTTAGTAAAACTGATTGCTTTGTAACAGATTACTTTACAACCACATGGTTTAGCTCACTTGATGAAGCGGCGCTTTCGGCTACACTCTGCCGAAATAACGTCACTCCTATTATTAAGCATCGTATTGAAATTGTTTGCTGGCTCTGTGCAATGCAGAAGTCAAATGAAGAACGTTTAAACCATACAACAATGTTTAGTGCGATTATCGAGCCTATTGCCAAGCATCGATGAGCCGCACTTTACTGGTAAAAGTCTTGTCTGCAGGAGGTTTTGAATATGAGAAGACGTAGAGTGCAGTCAAAGCGTTTAAATAACACAGTAGCTGCTATCCGACGTAAACGTAAACTGACATGTATGAAAAAGAAAGTAAGTTCACGTAATCGTGTTTTTGTACATTTAGTCAATCACTAGTGCGTCCAAGCAAACATCTACCACGTTGTAGGTGTTTGCTAGCCCTCACTACTCCTACTACCTTGTTCGCTCTCTCCATTTTCTAATGCTTTTTGTGCTTGCTTCTTCGCTTTAATTTCCTTTCGGCGACGCTTAAAAAACGCTTGTAGCTGAGTGCGGCACTCATCTTCTAGCAGCCCCTTTTCAACTAAGGCGTAATGGTAAGCGGCTTGACTTTCAAACAAATTAAGCACTGTTCCTGCTGCTCCAGCTTTTAAATCTGGCGCTCCAAAAACAACCCGCTTAACGCGGCTATGCAATAAGGCTCCGGCACACATTGGGCATGGCTCAAGTGTTACATATAACGTCGTATCCAGAAGGCGGTAATTTTCTAGCTTTTGGCCTGCTTTACGCAGCGTTTGGATCTCAGCATGTGCGGTAGCGTCATTAGTACCAATAGAGCGATTCCACCCCTCAGCGATAATTTCACCATCTTTGACAAGCACTGCGCCAACAGGTACTTCCCCCTCAGCTTCTGCTTGCTCAGCAAGCTCCATCGCTCTGCGCATAAACAATTCATCTTGAGGGGAAAACGGATGGTTAGACAAAGGAGGCTCCAAAGAAACAAAAAACGATTGAAGTCAGGAATTTTATCACCAACTTCGGTTTCACTACAGCAACACATCACGGGACAAAGTCTGCAACTCCAAAAAAACTAGTTACAAGGCCTATCGATGTTCGTTTTACGAGAACAAAAAAACGCAGATCGAAGACCTGCGCTTTTTGGCTGCCAATTAGCGGCTTTCACACCCTACACGTTTTTACATTGTGTAAGTGTAAGGAGCTTGAATGCCTAGCGGGATACCTACCATCCAATAAGCAACTAGGAAGATAGACCAACCGATCAGCATTGCGATCGAGAATGGCATCATTAGTGACGCAAGCGTACCGATACCAGCCGACTTCACATAACGCTGACAGTAAACCACTACAAGAGGGAAAAATACCATTAGAGGCGAAATGATGTTCGATACAGAGTCCCCCACACGGTAAGCCGCCTGAGACAGCTCAGGCGAGATACCAACCGCCATTAGCATTGGCACTAGGATTGGACCAATTAAAGCCCATTTTGCCGATGCCGAACCAATAAGTAGGTTTACAGACGCGGTTAGAAGTATCATACCGATGATGGTCACTTCACCTGGTAGGTTCATCGCTTTTAAGCCTTCTGCGCCATACAACGCTAGCATCGTACCGATGTTTGACTGAGCAAATGCAGATAGGAACTGAGCACAGAAGAACGACATAACAATGTATGCGCCCATGGTTGACATAGTATCAGCCATCGCTTTGATAATGTCGTTGCTGGTCTTGAACGTTCCAGACACTTTACCGTAAACGTAACCAGGAATGATAAACAGAATAAAGATCAACGGCACGATAGACTTCATTATCGGTGCTGAGAAGGCAGTAATTTCACCTTCAGGCGAGCGAAGTGCTGATGTTTCTGGAATTAACGCTGCAACAAGTAAAGCAATACCCGCCATCATTGCCCAACCTGCATAACGGAATGCTTTTGATTCCAGTTCAGTAAATGAACCTAGGTTTGGCGCGGTTTCCGCATCATCATCAATTGGCATTTTTGATAAACGAGGCTCGATGATTTTCTCTGTCACGTACCAACCAATCCCCACAATAATGATAGAGGATAGGCCAGTGAAGAAGATGTTCGCTAATGGGTTAACCACATATTCAGGATCAAGAACCTGCGCCGCAGTTTGCGTAAAGCCAGCCAATAGCGGATCGATACCTGAAGGGATAAAGTTTGCAGAGAAGCCACCAGATACACCTGCAAATGCTGCCGCAATACCTGCTAAAGGGTGACGACCTGCCGCATGGAAGATAATACCGCCAAGAGGAATAACCAGAACATAGCCTGCATCTGCCGCAGTATGCGATACAATGGCAACCAAAATAAGCATTGGAGTAAGAAGCTTAGCTGGCGTGAAGTTCAGCATCTTCTTAAGACCCGTCGTAATAAAGCCCGAAGAATCTGCAACACCCACACCTAGCATTGCGACAAGTACGATACCCAGTGGCGCAAAGCCAGTAAACGTCGTCACCATGTTAGCAAGGAAACTTGCTAGCGCTTCGCCCGTAAGTAAGTTGGTGATAGTAAGAGCTTCGCCCGTTCGAGGGTTTGGAAGATCGAATGATACATTCGACAAAAGTGCTGACGCCGCCCAAGTAATGATCAATGCCCAGAAGAACAAAATCGCAGGATCAGGAATTTTGTTACCTGTCCTCTCGATAAAGTTTAAAAAGCGCTCCATCCCGCTCGGCTTCGATGATGGTGCCTTATTTACAGCTTGGTTACTCATGGTAACTCCATAGTGAATGATGTTGGTGCCAAGGCCTATTTGAATAATTATAACGACCTACTATCCAACGAGTATTCTAGTAAACACTAATGGGGAAAGCACAAGGTTCTAGATTTTTTTTCATAATTGGAGACATATTTTGCAAAAACACCACTTCAATTAAACATAATAAAAACAGTAGCACATCAACTCAATTAACAGTTCAAAAACTATTTATTAACCGTGACAAATCCGGTATTAAACAGGAATTACACCCGCATTTGTCCCAGCCCATGTATGCAATTGAACTTAGTTTTCGAATTCACTGTATTGTGAGATCATCGTTTTAAGCTGAACTGATCGCGTCTCGCCGATTCTATCCTTCCAGCTAGAGGTAATGGTGATAGTTTTCAGTGTTCCTGAAACCGTGGCAGCTGGAACTTCCCACTCGACGACATAAGATCCAGTAACAGAAGAGCCTGTTGCAATAGAAGCAAAATTTGCAGGTGTGATGGTAGACATCGCCGCAGAAGCACCACGCGTCCGGAACCATTCGAGCTGGTTTTCTGCTAGACGAAGTGCTTCAATACTTTTTATGGCATATTCGGATTCGCGTTCTAAATACACGTTTAGCTTAGTTAAACCTAGTGCCCCAACACCGATAAGTAGAAAAGAAATTAGAACTTCAAGAAGGTTAAAACCTTTTTGTTTAGAGATCATTCCAGGAGCCTTTTTTCCATCTCGGAATTGCATGCGCATTCCTTGAATTGTCTATCACATCTTTATTGTATCTAAAGTCCAAAGAATCGAAGAAAACCGCTGCCTGATCTTCACTATCAAAATATTGACCACCAGATACCGTAAAAGAACCATGCTGATAATAAGAAGCTATTGTCCTGTATGAGTCTTCTACAACACTTGGCACATGATTTAGGTGAGCATTGGCTTCGAACCCAACCCAATCCGCTGTTGTCGGGGTATAATCATGATTGAAATGAAACAAGACCCCTTTAAACTTATTTGATGTAGCGCCGGAGCTCGGTGGTCCCATCACGGAGAAAAGACCATCATGAATGAGCACTGTTACGCCATTGGTCGATGATGTAGCATTCACTAAATCATTGTATTCCGATTGCTTGATTTCACAGCTCCCTTCCACCCATAAATGATGCTTCCCTGACTGAATTTCTGCTGTTAAAGCAGCACCACAATTAGGTATACCATCAGCCACTGAGCCCGTCATAACATGAAATACACCATTATCTCGGACATCGTTATGCTCTTCAGCCTTTACTCCAAAGAAGGATTCAAATGGCTTTAAATCTGTATCTTGAGTAAAATCATCACCAGCACCAACCCCGCCAACACTAGATGAGAGATGACGGTTTGCCGTCGTGTTTGCACAATCTTTATTTGTAGGGTTGTTAAAATCGGCATAGGGAGACTCTCCATGAATTACGCCTTTATTATCAACTGAAGAGGAGTAAAAGCGCTTTTTATACCTTAACGCAATACACTCCCACCCATCGCTGCTCAATTCCCCTGGGTCTGGAGTAGAGAACGTTGCACTAGAATGAAAATAAATGTCGGCATTAGACTGCATTGCACCATAACTCAAGTTACCTCCCAAAATAATCTCCTTACTAATGCTTGTAAATCCAACATTAGAAGTAACCAAATACCCATTGGAAGTACTCGTAAAATTCGGAATCGTCCAAAGTCCTGAGCCACAATCTGTTATTACGTCAGGTACAATATTATTAACTCTAAATTGCGCCCATGCACATTCAACACCTCCTTCCGCTAACCAATGTGCTTGTCGAGTTTTTATTTCGTTTTGCGCAACTTTTATTTGAAAAAATACACCTTTGGATGATGCTAATGATGCAATTAAAGCAAGTAATAAAAGTATAGAAGTCACAAGCAAAGTGGTATAACCGGAATAGCTATATTTAGATGTCATTGCCAATTCCTTTGTTTGATAGAAAACTCCGCAACTTCACTAAAGACTCCATCAATTGTTTTCAAACCTAACTTAACGCTCGTGACCGAACTTACATTTCCTCCATTAGTCACTGTTTCTGAACTAACGGTGAATTGGGTAACTTGGAAAATATCATCATCAAATAGAGAACGACAAAAATCTATACCATCAAAAGATAATATTTGTGTTTGAGACACAACGCCTTTCTCACATATAAAAAACCGAGTATCTCTCTTCTCATACTTAATATTTCGATAGTCTTCATTGGCAGCTGAGTCCTCTTTAAAATACACAAGCCCTACAGAAGAGGCGCCACTCAGCATTATGGTTCCTGTAGCTCCGGATAATTTGAGTGAACTACCGTTCCCACCATCATAACCTGCTCTTTGAATATCTTCTTTCATAACAGATAAAGTGATATTCAGACCTTGCAATAAATTTAGCTCTAAGCTTTTTTCCTTTGCTGTTTTTTGTAAACTTAAGAATATAGAGCCCACTACACTAAGGACAATTAACCCAATTAAAGAACTAATCATCAATTCGATTAAAGAGCTACCTATTTGATAGCGTTTGTTAGCACTGACGGTAATCATATAACTTAGTTCCAGAGTTACTACAAATTTTAATCCTTCCGGGAGGGTTGGAGAGCTTTGCTTGTAGTTTTATGTTTTGAGCATTAGTTGGGAAAAACTCTATATTTCCTCCTTGGGGTCGTCCACGGACCTCATCGAAGCTTATTTTTTGATTCTCGTAGCTGTGCTTCAAAGATAATTCAGAGTAGGCAGAGCCGGAAAGGCTTAAAATTACGCCCCCAGAGCCGCTAGACGAGTTAGTTAACTGTAGAGACCATGCACCTTGACTGACAACGACGTTTTTAGCCATAGAGAAATGAATATATAATTTTTGATTTCTCATTACCGCCTCGGACTTACTTTGGCTTAGAAAACCAGCTAATTCAGTTGCTAATCGCTGCATTTGCACAGTTTGTGAAACACGGCTAAAGCTTGGAGCTGCAAACGCCAATACAATACTCAGTACAGCAACAGTAATAAGAAGCTCCAACAACGTAAACCCGCGAGGCATTTCCCAAATTCCTATGTAAACGGCAAAAGGGCCGTAATTCATCTTGCACAGATGCTATCACCTGCCAAAAATAGGCGGAAAAGTGAAAAGGAAACTACTCGTGATGATTCGAATTTCTCGTTGTAACGGCTACAAAAAAGGATTGAGAGGGATGACATTGATCGAATTACTGATAGCTGTCGCGATTGTCGGGATCATTGCTGCGATCGCCTACCCTTCTTACACCAATCATGTGCTCAAGTCTCATAGGACGGTTGCCTTGAGCGATCTTAGTCGAATTCAGCTAGAGCTAGAGACATCTTATGATGGTGGGTACGACTGGAGTCATATTATCTCTGGAGGCATATGCACTCTATGCGATTCAGACACAGATAGATTTTCTTTCAATATTGCGAGCTCTGCAAGTACGGCCTATACCATTACAGCAACAGCAAAATCGGCTCTGGGACAAGACGACGACGAGTGCTTGACTGGTTCTAAAACGATTACTTTAACGTCAACAAATGTCGAAGAACCTAGTGATTGCTGGAACTAGCAAGAACACCGAGATGCAAAAAGGCCTGCATTTTAGCAGGCCTTTGTATTTGTGCTTTTCACTAACGTCTTAGCTGGTTAAATCGTCAAAGAACTTTTTCACACCGTTGAAAAAGCCTTCTGATTTAGGCTTGTGCTTTGTCGCCGCTTCACCACCACAAGACTCTTCAAACTCTTTGAGCAGTTCTTTTTGGCGTGAGCTTAGATTTACTGGTGTTTCGACAACCAACTTCACAATAAGATCACCAACACCGCCACCGCGAACGCCTTTCACACCTTTACCACGCATGCGGAACATACGACCTGTTTGCGTTTCTGAAGGTACTTTTAGGCTTACGCGACCATCTAGAGTTGGTACTTCAACTTCACCACCTAGAGCTGCCATCGCAAAGCTTACTGGCACTTCACAGTATAGGTTGTTGCCATCACGCTCGAAGATATGGTGCTCTTTCACGTGCACTTGTACATACAAGTCACCCGCTGGTGCTCCCATTTCTCCCGCTTCACCTTCGCCAGATAGACGAATACGGTCGCCAGTATCAACACCTGCTGGGATCTTAACGTTAAGTGTTTTTGTTTTCTGCTTACGACCTTGACCATGACACTCATTACAAGGGTCTTTAATGATTTTACCTTTGCCGTGACAGGTAGGACAGGTTTGTTGCACTGCGAAGAAGCCCTGGCGCATCTGTACTTGACCATGACCATGACAGGTACCACATGTTTCAGCAGATGAACCTTTCTTCGCGCCACTACCATCACAGGTATCACAGTGTACTAGTGTCGGTACTTCGATCTCTTTCGTTACACCACGAACCGCTTCTTCTAGCGTCAATTCCATGTTGTAACGTAGGTCAGCACCTCGCTGGGCACGGTGGCCACCACCGCCACGACGACCACCACCAAAGATGTCACCGAATACATCGCCAAAGATGTCGCCGAAATCAGCACCGCCGCCGCCAAAGCCGCCGCCACCGAAACCACCGCCGCCTTGTTCAAAAGCTGCATGACCGTATTGGTCGTACGCCGCTTTCTTTTGAGGGTCGGTCAGAACTTCGTACGCTTCTTTTACTTCTTTAAACTTGTCCGCCGCAGAATCATCACCCTGGTTTCGGTCTGGGTGGAATTTCATCGCTAGACGCTTATACGCCTTTTTGATATCGCGCTCTGAGGCATCACGGCTTACGCCTAATACTTCGTAAAAATCACGTTTTGACATGTTCTTCGTCACCAGTTAATTACTACAAACGGCATCGATTCACCGCTTGGTGTTTGTATCGTTCTAGGTAAGTGCACTTGTCTGCAACATACTTAACTAGAAAGACAGCGTTTACAAACAGACGGGCGTAAGAGTTGCCCCAAACGCCCGCACACGAAGTCTTATCGACCCCAGATGGCTATGCAGCCATCTGGTTAAGAAATATTATTTCTTGTCGTCTTTAACTTCTTCGAACTCAGCATCTACAACGTCGTCTTCTTTAGACTGTGCACCTGCGTCAGCACCTTGTGCTTGCTGCGCTTGAGCTTGTTGTTGAGCGATTTCCATCAGCTTTTGAGAAGCAGTCATTAGTGCTTGAACTTTAGCATCGATAGCTTCTTTGTCTTCGCCTTTACGTGCTGTTTCTAGCTCAGAAATTGCTGCTTCAATCTTCTCTTTCTCTTCTGCAGGTAGCGCTTCACCAGCTTCTTCTACTTGCTTACGAGTACCGTGAATCATTTGGTCAGCTTGGTTACGTGCAGTCGCTAGCTCTTCGAACTTCTTGTCCGCTTCTTTGTTAGCTTCTGCTTCTTGAACCATTTTCTCGATGTCTTCATCGCTTAGACCGCCAGAAGCTTGGATAGTGATCTTCTGCTCTTTACCAGTCTGCTTGTCTTTCGCAGACACATGTAGGATACCATCCGCATCAAGGTCAAAAGTAACCTCGATTTGTGGCATGCCACGTGGTGCAGGCTGGATGCCTTCTAGGTTAAATTGGCCTAGAGACTTATTGTACATCGCTTGCTTACGCTCACCTTGTAGAACGTGGATAGTTACCGCGCTCTGGTTGTCTTCCGCTGTAGAGAAAACTTGGTTCGCTTTAGTTGGGATAGTTGTGTTCTTCTCAACTAACTTAGTCATCACGCCACCCATTGTCTCGATACCTAGAGACAGTGGAGTTACGTCTAGTAGTAGTACGTCTTTAACGTCACCAGCAAGTACACCACCTTGAACTGCAGCACCCATTGCTACTGCTTCGTCAGGGTTTACGTCACGGCGCGCTTCTTTACCAAAGAACTCAGCAACTTTCGCTTGAACCATTGGCATACGAGTCTGACCACCAACTAGGATTACGTCAGTGATGTCGTTTACTGATAGGTCAGCGTCAGCTAGAGCTACTTTTAATGGCTCAAGAGAGCGTTGTACTAGGTCTTCAACTAGAGATTCTAGTTTTGCACGAGTCACTTTAATGTTCATGTGCTTAGGACCAGTTGCATCTGCAGTAACGTAAGGTAGGTTTACGTCTGTTTGAGAAGTAGAAGAAAGCTCGATTTTCGCTTTCTCTGCTGCTTCTTTAACACGCTGCATTGCTAGTGGGTCGTTCTTAAGGTTGATGCCTTGCTCTTTGTTGAACTCATCAACCAAGTAGTTGATTAGACGGTTATCAAAGTCTTCACCACCTAGGTGAGTATCACCGTTAGTTGCCAGAACTTCGAATGTTTTCTCGCCTTCAACTTCATCAATTTCGATGATTGAAATATCGAATGTACCACCACCAAGGTCGTATACCGCGATAGTGCGATCGCCGCCTTTCTTATCTAGACCGTAAGCTAGTGCAGCTGCCGTTGGTTCGTTGATGATACGTTTAACTTCTAGACCTGCGATACGGCCAGCATCTTTTGTCGCTTGACGCTGAGCATCGTTAAAGTAAGCAGGTACTGTGATAACTGCGCCAGTTACTTCCTCACCAAGGAAGTCTTCAGCAGTTTTCTTCATTTTCTTAAGAACTTCAGCAGAAACCTGAGGAGCTGCCATTTTTTGGCCTTTCGCTTCTACCCAAGCATCACCGTTGTCAGCCTTAACGATTTTGTAAGGCATGATTTCGATGTCACGCTGAACTTCTTCGTCTTCAAAACGACGACCGATTAGACGCTTAATTGCAAATAGCGTGTTTTCTGGGTTAGTTACTGCTTGACGTTTCGCTGGTTGACCTACTAGCGTCTCACCGTCAGTGTAAGCAATAACCGATGCAGTAGTACGTTCGCCCTCTGCGTTTTCAATTACACGTGGTTTGTCGCCGTCTAATACAGCAACACATGAGTTAGTAGTACCTAAGTCAATACCAATGATTTTACCCATCTGGCTATCTCCGAATAAATTCTATTTTCGTTTGGTTATAACCCCAATGTGGGGGGAGGAGAATCGGGTTTCAACCCTTGCTCACAAACAAAAATAATCAATGTTTGCTTCTCTATGCCACATAGATAAGGGCGGCAAAATGCTTTTCAAGGGCAGAATTAAAAAAAAGCGTCTTTTTTCGAAATTTATGTGTTTCTTTCTGATTAGTTGGGAACTCGTCACACTGCTGTAGCGCAACAAAACGTCATTTCCCAGATAAATTTATTTATGCCCGACTCTTCCTAAATAAAAAACGAGCTCATAAGAGCTCGCTTCAATATTAGGGTTAAAATAAATTATTCAAGGTATTAGGCGTTCGCTTGAGCAGGCTCAGCATCAACACCTTCTTCTTTACCTATCTCACCTTCTGTTTTTGCAACAATGGTGTTCACTGCCGTATCGCCGACAACGTTAGATGATGTACAGAACATATCATTGATACGGTCGACCGCAGCAATGATTGCTAAACCTTCAGGTGGTAAACCTAGTTGGTGAAGCAAAACGCCTACCATTACCACGCCGCCCCCAGGAACGCCGCCAGCACCAATAGATAACAGAAGAATAGTTAAGCCAAGTGTGAAGATGTCTGCGGTGTTAATTGGCTGGCCAAAAGCGTTCGCAACAAACATCGTTGCTAGAGCAATATAGATAGACACACCAGACATATTCATCGTTGCGCCCAGTGGTACACCGAAGCCAGCAACCGATTTAGAGACCTGAAGCTTTTCTGTCAGTGTGCGCATCGTTACCGGGATAGTAGCATTTGAGCTCGCGGTAGATAGAGAGAAAAGAATCTGCTCACGAGTTGCACGTAGGAAAGTCTTTGGAGAAGTTCCTGTCGCAATACTCACTGCCATTGGGTAGAAGAAGAAGATCCAGAACACCAACATCGCAACCACCAAAGCCACGTAACCGGCAACGGACATTAATGTATTGGCATTTAGCGTTGCACCTAGTTGAATCATTAGTGCGAACACACCATATGGTGCAAGACTCATCACTAATCCAACCAATTTCATCATGATCTCATTTGCCATTTTGAATGTGCGAATAGCTGGGCCACCACGAGAATCCAAAGCTTGAATTGCAAGCCCCGTCAAAATTGCCATAAAGATGATTTGCAGCATGTCACCGCTAGCAAACGCTTGTACAGGGTTGCTAGGAACAATGTTAACAACTAAAGAGAAAATGTCCGGCGTATCTGTCGTTGTCAGCTGTACAGCCTCAGATACCGTTCCTGCTAGATTAGCGCCCGCTCCTGGCTGGAAGATCAAGCCGACAGTCAAAGCCGCCGTAATCGCAATGATGGTGTTAAGAATGTAAAGGGTAAAAGTTTTTCCACCAAGACGACCAAATGCACTGATGTCTTTCAAGTCAACAATGCCGCATACGATTGAAACGTAAACTAAAGGAACAACAAGCAATTTGATCAGTGAGACGAACATGCCGCCAACACCTTCTGCTGCTCCAAGTAGGTATGTATCAAAAATCGCAATACCGCTAAATAAGTACTGAATTGCTGTCCCCAGCACAAGGCCGGCAAACAAGCCTATAAAAATCTTACTAGAAAGCGATTTATCCATTATAAATCTCCGATATGTTGTGTTTGATATTTACATTTTTGTAGTTATATATGCTTACTTTTAAAGCATTATTCGCAAATCATACACACCAAAGTTACAAAATAAAGTGATAATTTACATTTTTGTTAACGAAATTATTTTAGAAAAAATGACTATATTTACATTCCTATGCAGAACAAACATTCATACAGCGAATGATTACAATCACTTATAGCCCTTTCCGTTAATAAACACGCAGCGAGATGAGAGAAAATCTCCTATAGGAAAATAATTAACCAATAGGAAAAAATATGAAGGGGATCAAATTTTCATTTATCGATATACAACGAAGTTCGATGCAGTCATTTATGTTTAAAACAAAAAAGCGCCCATCAAAAATGATGGGCGCTTTTATATTTAAAAAAACAGGTAGTTAAAGTTACTTAGCAACCATTACCATTGCCGGACGAATCACACGGCCGTTTAGTTCGTAACCTTTTTGCATAACAAACATAACAGTGTTTGATTCATGATCAGGGCTCTCCTGAATCGACATCGCTTGATGGAACTCTGGATTGAATGCTTCACCTTCAGGGTTGATTGCTTTCAAGCCAAATTTCGCTACAACGTCTACAAACGTTTTATGGGTTAGTTCAACGCCTTCTAGGAACGGCTTCACAGTTTCATTCTCTGTATCTGCCGCTTGAATTGCACGCTCTAGGTTATCAATAACAGGAAGCAGCTCTTCTGCAAACTTGTTCAACGCAAACTTACGTGCTTTATCGATCTCTTGCTCAGTGCGACGACGCATGTTTTCTACTTCAGCTTTAGAACGCAACACCGCATCTTGTTGCTCTTTTACTTTTGCCTCGCTAGACAATAGTGCCGCTTCTAGTTGAGCAATCTTAGCGTCTGTCTCATCACCAAGCTCTTCAAGCTCAGCTTCAACTTCTTGTGCTTCAGCTTCTACTTTTTCAGCCTCTTCGATGATTTGATCAAGCTCTTCTTCTGTAACTTTGTTTTCTTCGTTGCTCATGATATCTCCAGAATTCAACATAATGCCCTTAAAGCCATGCGCGTTTTTGCGGGCTTTAACCACATAAAAATTCGCATATTTAGGTGACTTGCCATTATTATGGGGATGAAGATTCCTGATTCAAGCCTCTTTAATGCGGAAATGCTATGAAAAATCCATGTAACGTGATCGCGATTATCGGAAAACCAAGAGATCAACAAGCAATTCAAACTCATAAAGAGTTGTACCAATGGTTGACCTCTGAGGGCTATAAAGTATTCATTGACGATCGCCTTGCCGCAATACTGGATGATATCCCACAGAGTCAGTTTGCTAGCTTAGTTGAACTAGGAAAAAATGCCGATCTAGCCATTGTGGTTGGTGGCGATGGCAACATGCTAGGTGCAGCAAGAATTTTATCCCGATTTGATGTACCAGTTATAGGCGTGAACCGCGGAAATTTGGGCTTCTTAACTGACTTGAACCCAGACGACTTCCAAGCGTCTCTGCAAGCGGTACTCGACGGTGAGTATATTGAAGAGGAGCGTTTTCTTTTAGAGGCGGAAGTACACCGCCACGGACAAATAAAGAGCCATAACGCTGCGCTAAACGAAGCCGTACTTCACCCAGGGCAAATTGCTCATATGATTGAATTTGAAGTGTATATTGATGAAAGCTTCGCCTTCTCTTTACGGGCCGACGGTTTGATTGTCTCCACTCCGACTGGCTCGACGGCATATTCACTTTCTGGCGGCGGCCCAATTCTTTCTCCTAGCTTGAATGCCATTTCACTCGTGCCAATGTTCCCGCATACATTGTCGAGTCGACCTTTGGTGGTTGATGGAAAACGTCGAATTAAATTGGTGGTATCACCAGAAAACCGTGGAACACAAGAAGTTAGCTGTGATGGACAAGTCTCACTTCCAGTTACCCCTGGCGACGAAATTCACATCTATCAAAGTCCAAATGTACTAAAGCTCATCCATCCAAAAGACTACAGCTACTATCACGTCTTACGGAATAAGCTTGGCTGGTCTAGTAAATTGTTCTAACACTTGTTACTCAGGGCAATAACTTCAATAAAAAAGCCAGCAGCTTAATTGCTACTGGCTTTTGGCTTTCTTAGACAAGAAATAGACACAAAGTAGTGAGGCGACACGATATTTGTCATCATTAAAGAGAAGCTTATAAATTTTGATCCTGTGGGCAAACTTTACACAAAAGATAGAAAAGCAAATTCAATGATCTATGTCCGGTGATATTCTCACCATGAATAGAGTATTAACTCTATTTCATACAATCAATAAAGGACATATTATGAAGAAAACCATCATTCTGTCTGTTCTCAGTACATTAGCACTTATTGGCTGCCAATCAGAGGAAACGCAAGTCAACAGTGTATCCAACGCAAAAGCGGAAGATATCACTAAGACGAAGCGTGCCCTAGCTCAACAATTGAGTGAGAACTATGCTGCCATTGAACCCATGTTGAGAAGAGATATTACTCCGCAACAGACTAACGTGTCTGTATCAGCATTTGTTAAGCAAAACCCTAACTCAGAGTTCAGCCGCCAGCTTGTACAAGCTGACACTCAAATTCGTAGCTGGAAAGGTATTTCTGAATACTCAGATCAGTTGTTAGAAGTTCGCTTGGCAAATGAAGCCATGATAACAGCATGGCAAAGTGGCGAGGTCGAGCCATTATTTGCGTTTGAACCAAGTGGTGATGATGAGAATTGGCAATACATCGAAGCATTTGATGTTTATGGCAACATCCATCAACTCGATGTTTACCAGCTCCCTGAGGTACCTGTACTTGTCGTTGATAACAATAGCTCTGCAGAGCTAAAAGCAGGCTTGCAAGCTATGCAAGCTGAGATGAAAAAACTCGGTCAACCAGCTTTAGTTCAACCATATATTGCTGATGAACAACGCCAAAATACACCGTTATTGTCAAGTAGCGCAGTGGGCGAAGCGGCTCCAATTCAAACCACGCAGTTGAAAAAGATCCGTCTAGCCGATGACAAAGAACCTTGGATCTCTGGCAAGGCAGAAATCTACGCTATCGTAACGGGCGTCAATCCAAGTCGTGATGAACCTACTCTCGATTTGGTGGAGCTTCCATACTTAGACTACGATAACCAAGATTACTATCCAAATCAGATCATTATTCACTGGTCTCGTTACCGCTGGGGTGCGGCAGACATTGTGCTCATGGAGCAAGATGACGGCACAGACTATAAACAATTGGCAAAACTCCTTGTTCAAGTTGCCGAAGAAGTATTGAAAGCGATTCCAGATCCAGAAGTTCAGGCTTACGCGGTTATTCCGCAAATCACGAACAAGATCATCGACACTATCCCCGATGGTGTACTCACGAATGATGATGACTTCGTCGACGTATACTACACTCTAATGCAAGACACTTCATACGTGGATCACCCAGGTGCGGGTGTGAATGCAGTCGTCACGCTAGAACCACTAACGATTAACCCAACTCGTCCGTAACCTGTTCAATTTTAATGAGTCGTTGTAATCACATCGGCTCATTTTTCCCACTTCATCACAAAAAAACAGCCTACAAAGAAAATTTTCCTCACCTGACTTTACTGTATAAAGAAACAGTATATACTGTTCTCTTATACAGTATTGTTCAGTTATACAGGTAAATAAAATGCTGGCTCATCTAAGTGTTAATAATTTTGCGATTGTTAAGTCTTTACAACTCGAGCTTTCTAAGGGCATGACCACCATTACAGGTGAAACAGGCGCGGGTAAATCCATTGCTATCGATGCTTTAGGGCTCTGCTTAGGCGGACGAGCCGATGCCGGCATGGTGCGACAAGGTGAAGAGAAAACCGAAGTTAGCGCCGCTTTTTTATTGGACAACAACTTACATGCAACACGTTGGTTAGAAGATAACGATCTGCTAGATGGCAGTGAGTGTATTTTGCGTCGTATTATCACAAAAGAAGGCCGCTCAAGAGCCTTCATTAATGGCAGCCCTGTTCCACTATCACAACTCAAATCTCTAGGGCAGCTACTTATCAATATCCATGGGCAGCACGCTCATCATCAATTGATGAAAAGTGAGCACCAAATGGCCATGCTCGACCAATATGCTGGGCATTTAAACCTACTAAAAAGCACACGAAGTGCTTACCAGCATTGGCGTCAGGCGGATAATAACCTCAAGCAGCTAAAAGAAAATAGCCAGCAAAACCAGGCGCAAAAACAGTTGCTTGAATACCAAATCAAAGAACTGAATGAGTTATCGCTAGGTGAAGAAGAATTTGCAGAGCTCGAGCAAGAGCATAAACGACTATCCAACAGTGGTGAACTCGCCACTACCTGTCAGCAAGCCATCGAACTTATTTACGAAGGTGAAGAAGTCAATGCGCTTGGTATTTTGCAATCGGCCAATCACTCCCTAATTCAATTAGCCGAATTAGATGAAAAGCTATCTGAGCTACCTAACATGCTGTCAGAAGCGATGATTCAACTTGAAGAAACGAAGAATGAATTACGCAGCTACTTAGATGGCATCGATGTTGATCCAGCTCGTATGGCTTATGTAGAAGAACGTTTTTCTAAAGTGATGTCTGTAGCTCGTAAACACCACGTAATGCCAGAAGAACTCTACCAGCATCATCAAGATCTTCTGGCCCAAGTAGAAGCGTTAGATTGCTCCGATGAACGTTTAGATGAACTTGCTCAAGAAGTAGAACACAAGTACCAAAGCTTTCTAACACAAGCAGAAAAACTGCACAAATCACGCAGCCGTTACGCAAAAGAACTGAACAAACTGATCACACAAAGCATGCACGAATTGAGCATGGAGAAAGCAGTATTCAGTATCGAAGTTAGCAATGACAACACGCACCCATCGCCGCTTGGCATGGACAGCGTGTGCTTCTTAGTATCGACCAACCCGGGACAACCATTGCAACCTATAGCAAAAGTTGCGTCAGGCGGTGAGCTATCACGTATCTCTCTAGCGATCCAAGTGATCACCGCTCAGAAAGTAGATACACCAAGTTTAATCTTCGATGAAGTGGACGTAGGTATTAGTGGCCCAACAGCTGCCGTAGTGGGCAAAATGCTACGCAAGCTTGGCGAATCTACTCAAGTATTGTGTGTCACTCACCTCCCTCAAGTTGCCGGATGCGGCCATCAACAAATGTTCGTGGCTAAACAAACAAAAGCTGGCCAAACCGAAACACAAATGCACGCATTAGATGAACAACAACGTGTGGCAGAATTAGCTCGCCTACTTGGAGGTAGCCAAATTACAGATTCTACCCTTGCAAACGCCAAAGAGCTCCTCATCGCCGCTTAGCCATGCTCTTCCAAAGATAGAGTCACGAACACTGCTCCGTGACTCTACCTCCCCCATCACCATATCAAAGTGCTTGGGTGCTGATTCCCTTTCGAAATAATGGTCAGTGCCACCCCATAGCTCAATAACTTGGCTATTTGTCATTAGTTACCGCTTAAACTGGATAGAAAACCGCTCATCGACATAAACATACATGTGAGAGAATCAATAAATGCAACTCAACTCAAAATTCGTTGTCTGATTTCCTATCATACGACGCATAGCTTTTTACATCTGCGTCGAGCTTGTTTATTATCAGCGCAGTATTTTAAAGGTTACTAAGAAATTATTATGCAATTAAAGAAGTGGTTAGTTGCCGTACCATTAGCAATGACATTGCTGACAGGATGTTCGGTATTGGAAAAACTGGTTTATCGCATTGATATCAACCAAGGCAACTATGTAGAACAAAGTGCGGTAGATAAATTAAAGTTTGGGATGACTAAAGCACAGGTTCGCTTCGTACTAGGGTCGCCAATGCTTATTGAAAACGGCTACCCAAACACTTGGTACTACATTTATCACCATACTCCTGGTCACGGTGATCCAGTGCAAAAAGACCTGATCGTTAACTTTAACGACCAAGGCACACTCGCAGATATCAGTGGTGACTTTCCAAAAAGTGACGCATTTTACGAGCAAATTCAGTAAACTGACTTTTGCAAAAAAACCTCCCGTTTGGGAGGTTTTTTATTATATAGAAATCATGTTAGTAAAACTTTGAGTAACTCACATGAGCTATTGGGTTAATATTAATCCTGCTTATTTTTACGTACAGAACTAGGCTTGCCACCGGTGACTGGGTCTGCACTCCCCTCGGTTTTAGCCTGCTCCGCCCGCTTACGGCGAATCTCTTTCGGATCGGCAAGTAACGGACGATAAATCTCTATTCGATCTCTATCTCGAACGGTCGCATCCAACTTCACGTTACGACTAAACACACCCACTTTGTTCTTGGACAAATCAATTTCAGGGTACAACTCCAATACACCGGATTGTCGAATGATCTCTTCTACCGTTGCGTGATTATTTACCACTAAGTTAAATACACGCTGTTCATGAGGAAGAGCATAGACAACCTCAACGTGAATCATATCTGACTCAATACTCATAACACTCGTAGACCTGTTTTGCGCGTTTAGTAAATGCATTTACCATATTACTAGTAAGCTCGTTAAAAATCTTACCGAAGGCCATCTCAATCATTTTACTTGAGAATTCAAACTCAAGCTTTAGTTCAACCTTGCAAGCTTGTTCATCTAGCGCGGTAAAAATCCAACCACCACGCAACGTCTTAAACGGGCCATCCACCAAGTTCATCATAATTGCCTGACCGGGGATCAACTCATTTGAAGTCGTAAACGTTTTGCTGATTCCAGCCTTCGCCACATCGACAGAAGCCACCATACCATTCCCCGAAGACTCAATGATTCTAGAGCCCGAGCAACCAGGCAGAAATTCAGGGTATTTAGCAACATCATTAACCAGATTGAACATCTGTTCGGCGCTAAAAGACACAAGCGCAGAACGGCTGACTTGCTTCATACATACTCCTATCGATACATGTACAGATTTAAAGCTACTCGCCAATTTTACTTTTATTCCACGATTGCGCAAATAAAAGGATTTCCTATCCGATATCCAACCCGTATAATGACGCTATTATGGCAAAGAAAAAAACGAAACAAAAAGCGGGTAGCAATACTATCGCGCTGAATAAAAAAGCTCGCCACGAGTATTTCATCGATGATGAAATCGAAGCTGGCTTGGAGCTCCAAGGTTGGGAAGTGAAAGCCCTTCGCCAAGGTAAAGCCAATATTTCTGAAAGTTACGTATTTATGCGTGACGGTGAAGCCTTTGTGAGTGGCATGACAATCACTCCTTTAAATCAGGCATCGACACACGTTGTGGCGAACCCTACACGTGTGCGTAAACTACTAATGAGTCGTCGTGAGCTGGATAACCTATTCGGACGTGTAAACCGTGAAGGTATGACATTAACGGCCCTCTCACTGTACTGGTCTCGCTCTTGGGTGAAACTAAAAATTGGCGTAGCAAAAGGTAAAAAGCTGCACGATAAACGTACGGATCTAAAAGAAAAAGACTGGGCAAGAGAAAAAGCACGCGTAATGAAGAGCGCGCTGCGTTAATCTTGACCACTTAAACGCATAGTACTGGACAGCCAATGCTTTTCTGTTACTATGCGAATATTACCTGGGGCTGATTTAGGATTCGACGGGAATTCAGAAGTCTGAGGTGCATGCCGAGGTGCGGTAGGCCTCGTTAACAAACCGCAAAAAAATAGTCGCAAACGACGAAAACTACGCACTAGCAGCTTAATAACCTGCTAAGAGCTCTCTCGCCCTAGCTTCCGCACGTAAGACGGGGAACAACGAGGGATCAAACCCAAACGCGCTAGCCCGGATTCTCCCGCCTGAGAGATGAACGGCGAATTTTAATTCAGGCTAGTCATTCATTAGCGTGTCGGTTCGCAGGTGGGTGGCGAAATTAAAGATCGACTAAGCATGTAGTACCAATGATGAACGGTTTTCGGACGCGGGTTCAACTCCCGCCAGCTCCACCAAACATCATGTAAGCCTCTGATTTTTCAGGGGCTTTCTTTTTATATATGCCTATGAAAAGAGAAATTGAGGTACATCCTGTTCTACATATGGACGGAGATGACACTTTGCACATGACACAACGGGCAAACGGTAACTGGTACTATCAACGCCGTATCCCAACCCACTCTCAGCCATTCTTTGGCAACAAAAAGTCCATCAAAATCTCACTGCGCACCAAGTCTGTCGCAGAAGCTCGTGTTAGAGCGCGTCAGCTATCTGTAGAGCATGACGTCCTATTTGCGCAGTATGAGACTCTCGCAACAACGACAAGCAAACCTAAAGGCTACGCAAGTAACCCACTTGAGGTGCTCGTTGACGTCAAAGCTAGCCAAGCTCAACACAAAGAAATCACTCAAGCGACGTCTGGCAACCTAGTAGGAACTCAGAGCTTACTACACGCACAAGTTTTTACTGCGCCACTAAAGGAGCGTGAGAGCGTCTTTACGGGTATTGAGGCAATGAGAGATGATTTATGCGAACTAATGTGCGACCTTGCCGAAAGTAGATTGAGTGAGTATGACGCCAAGCTTTCGCGCTCATGGCGTATCATTGAGGGTGCGATGGAGTCAGAGCACTACGAGTACTTTGTAGAGCAGCCATTTGAAACTCAAAGACAACTTGTCATCGAGAGCTGTAGAAAGTCGATACAAGGATTATCCTCATTAACTACTCAGCTCACAGATGTGATGGCAGAGCGTCTTGGGTTACCTAATGCGTCTGATGCCTACCTTCATGAGCTAAGGGGAACGCAAGCTCCTACGCAGAGCGAACATCAAAGCTTGCTGTTATCTGAATGCGTAGAGCTTTACCTCAAGGATAGAGAAAAAGACAACATGCAACCCAAGACCTTTGAAAGCTACAAGGCTCGTATGCGACTCATGCTATACATCTTGGGCGACCGTCCTATTGACTCTCTCAAGCGTGCTGATGCTTTGATGTTCAAGGATAAACTCTTGCAGTTACCAGCGAACCTCAACAAAGTGTCGAGCTTTAAGGGATTATCTGTTGATGATGTCATTGCTCTCAAACCGACACCGATGGCAGTGAGCACAGCAAATGACACAATGACTGGTGTTAGCTCATTCTTCGACTGGTGCGTGTTGAATGAGTACGCGTCCAAGAATGCCTTTAAAGGACTCAAAGTAAAGACCAAGAAAAAGGCATCTGATGAGCGTAGCGCGTTCACTGAGTCTGACTTAAAGACCCTATTTCAGCATCCATACTTCCAAGGAGGTGAGAGTAAACACCCACACTATTACTGGCTACCTGTACTAGGGCTTTATACAGGTGCTCGTCTCAACGAGTTGTGTCAGTTGCATGTATGTGACGTTCGTAGAGATGATGAGAGCGGACTTTGGACTATGACCATCACCAATACTCAAGAAGACCAGAAAACCAAGAATATGAGTTCAATTCGCACTATTCCACTGCACCCTAAATTAATTGAACTAGGGTTCGTTGACTACGTACAGAACCTCACTCATGAGCGCGTCTTTCCTGAGCTTAAGAGAGGAAGAGATGGGTATGGACAAGCACCATCCAAATGGTTTGCTCGCTTCCGTGACAAAGTGCTGCCTAACGCCAAGAACGAACATAAGGCTTACCATTCTTTCAGGCACACTTTCATCAACGCCCTGAAGCAATCAGGCGTATCCCGCAGTCATGCAGCAGCCTATGTGGGTCATGGGGACGGAGGTGAAACGTTTGGACGGTATGGTAAAGCTTATGTCGCATCAGCATTAGCTCCTATATTGGACAACATTACGTTCGACTTCGACATAAAGCCCTATGTACTACCTAACTAGTACAAATTAAAAGGTAACACCTGACGTCTACCCAAGTGTTACCTTTCATTTTACATTTTACCTTCGGCTGCTTGTCTCGCTAAGCAGTCTGAATGCTCATTACCTTTGACGCCAGAGTGACCAGCTACGTGCTCAACGCTAACACGTGGACGAATAGCTTTAAGCTCATCTATCAGCATCCATAAGTCCTGATTAGCGACAGGCTTCTTGCTTGAGTTGCGCCAAGCGTTACGCTTCCAGCTATCAAGCCATTCATTGAAGCCCCGCACACAGTACTGACTGTCACTAAAGACATTGTCCCCCTCACCAGCTACAAGTAAGGCAATGATGAGAGCCAGAAGCTCAGCCCTTTGACTGGTGACACCACCAGCCCTGCGAACGGAGGATGAGTACTCCTGAATGCAATGTCCAAGAGCGTCGTAAACAGCGACACCAACACCCCCTTGAAGACACCCGTGCTGATTGTCTGGTGCTGAACCATCGCAATAGATACTTAGTGGGTGCTGAGCGTTGTGTAATAGATGTATCGTTTGAAGCTGTGTATTCATATTGAGTCCTTAATCGTAAAGCCACACCGAAAGCCCCACATAGCCAACTACACCAACGAAAGACTCGTAGTGACTAGCTGACAGCATGGCTTTGCGGTTAAGCGTTGGGTTTGAAGTGAAGTAGACCTTGTGGTGGCCTATTGTGGGTTGTGGAGATCTGAGGGTTAATCAGGCTGCTTGGAGTGATAGCGCTGATGTGGCATGTATCGAGCGTTTAAAGGTAATGCTGTAGTTCGCACCTTCATCACCACCTAAACACACGATATAGCCGTGGTGGTCAAGCCGCTTTAGCGACTCTCGAATAGTACGAGGCTTGAGCCTTAGAGCTTCTTCAAGCGTCGACATCGACACGATAAGATACTTTGCCCCTTTCGGTAGCATTCGTTCAGCAACAGTAAAGACTCGCTTGTCGCTAACACTGAGCCAGTACTGAGACTCACTTTCAGGGATTGTTGTCTCATGACGAGGTATCCCATACATTTGTGCTAACTGAGACGCTACCTTACGGCAAACAGATAAGTACAACGCAATGGTGCGCTTTGAATACGACTCGCGGCTTAGTGCTTTGAGACTGACATTAAGACGCCTTTCAAGACTGTCATAGGTAAGTGTATCGAGCGTCTGAAGCAATCGAAAGATTCGGCTTCTAGACAGCCCTCGACCTACCCCAGACAAACGACAGGCGTTATCAAAGACGGCCATCTGGCGACGACTAAGGTCTGAGTACTCAAGTGCACAAGCAAGCTTAGCTTTCAGCTTTGAGTTGTTTACATACGTCATATCAAGTCCTTTAAAAACAATAAATTACAGAACAATCCTGCAAGACTGCAACATATATAAGAAAGGCATTGAGTAGTTACTTAGGGTTGGGTAGAAAGGACGATGATTGATAGGAAGGCGCAGAGCTTAAAGTCTCTCTAAGAACTACTTTAAGTTAAGCTCTAAGTAAGTGATTGTTATTGTTAATAATTACAATCACATCTTAAAGACAGACTTTAAGTATCCACGCCCTACACCAGCACGTCTTACAAGCTTAAAGCTTCCCTTAAAGATAAAGAGAACTCTTAAGCTTTGCGTCTGGTGCATGTATTGCTCTTTGTCTCTCTGCTTGCCCAAGGCATTAAGACTCACTCTCTATGAAGCCGAGAGGTAACGAGGTGATGGCCTTGAAGCCCACTCAGTGCGTGACTCTGATGTGTGACTTCTTGCTGTGGTTTGGCGGCTACAGTCCGCATTGGGTTTGTTCTTATAGGCAGTCGTAATTACAGGTTATTAACATCCTGTCAGACTCACCGTATCGGGCTGCGCCCTATAGGCAGTCGTAATTCGATTGGCATTGCGTTGAGACTCAAAGAGAGCGTAAAGGCAGGGGAGGAGAGCGTTGATACCTCGATGGTTTGACCCAACTAAGACAGACAAGAGCAGGCGTTGCACCCGCCCAAGTGACCTAGATAAGCTCGGCGTTAACCTCCGCCATGTAAGGCGCTAAGACATTCTCAATGCCATTTGTAGCGTCCTCAAAGACACCAAGCTCTACTAACGCTTTAACATGCCCCCACACCTCTTGGTGAAGCTGCGAGTCTTGCGTTGTAAGCAGCGTTTGAGTATCAAGATGATTAGAGGCTTTAATAGTTAAGACGTCGTTCATATCAATGCTCCTTTGTGCTTAAGGTGAGCTAAAGATACCGAAACTCAACTTGGTTGTGTTATGTGTAGTCACTAGTGAGTGCAATAACTTGAATATGGTCACGCAAGAGCTTGCTAAGTGAGTACTTATTGTTCAAACAGCCGACACTTAGAACACGGTGCCAGCTTCAACCGCCTTCTTCTTCACTCTCTGTACGGTACTTGCATTACAGCCAAGCTCCTGAGCGACACCACGGATAGACTTTCCCTCAAGTAACAACTCAATGATACGCTGATGCTGCTTGGTATTAGCTTTGCGTCCTTGGAACTTCTCAGCCCACTTCGCAGGGTTAGCTTTAAGCGCTTGTCTTCCAGCCTCAGCCGACGCTAAGCGATTCTTACGCTCTGCCGCAGCCATAGCCGTGAGCATGGTAATCTGGATGTCAGTGACCATGTTCTGCATTTCATCATCTTTGCTTGAGTATGAGAACGTCAGACCTTGGTTGATAGTCTTAATGCACACACCCCTGTCGAGAAGCTCACGTATAGTCGATTCAGCGTCTCGATAGTCACGCCCTAAACGGTCAACCCACCATACGACTAGAGTATCTCCTTTACGTAGCTTACCAAGAAGAACCGATAGCCCTGCCCTCTCTTTAGCTGGCACAGTACCCGACACTTTCTCTGTCGTAATCTCCGCATCAGGGTAGAGCTTTGAGATGTCACTCAATTGGCTATCTACGTTCTGCTCCTTAGTCGACACACGGACATAAGCAAAGACCATTGAGTTGCTGTCATTGGATTGAGTTGTCATTGTCATACCTCGAACGAGTGCTTTAGGTTACTGTATGCTTAACTTGCTGTATGCATATCGACAAGTCAACACCTAAAGCATACAAAAATAACACCCTTAGAGTGTATGCATTTGGGCATAATCTATTGCATCCAATTGTAAAGTTAAGGTAAGAACTTTTCGGCAGTTAGTAGCCAAACATCTCTGGGGGGATGGGGGGATTGTCCAGTACAAGTTTAAAAGAAAAGGGCTTTGATTTTTTTAAACTAATTTTCCCCTAATATCTAGGATTTGTCAGTATTGTATGAGTGCCATACTAAGTTGTCATAGCATAGCACTCACTAGGGTCATTTAGTTTCGTGGTAACACTTACCCAGAAACACAATGTTAGTTGCCGTCAAATGTAGCGTGTAACTGACTAGTCCTTGCGGTATATTTCTAACCTCTTTACCAGCACCATGACCACCTGACTTATTACGTATAGTCGGCACACCTGACTCAAGTAGCTGCCTAAATGAGGCGAACTGGTTCTGCATGTACAGTGGCACAAGCTCATTCTCAATACACTTCTGAATCAACTTAGCCGCTGGTAGTTGGTCGTGCTCCCTGTCATCAATCCACCCCCTTTCGTGGCAGATCGACTTCATTAAGCTCTCAAATGATTTACAGCAATCCGTAATACACTCTTCAAAGTTACCATGTCGATAATGCTCATGTGCAGAAAGGAACTCTTCTTGAGCGCCTTTAAAATCTTGTAGTATAAGCAGTGCTGGTTTTACAACTTCCGCATGAATGTACTGCTCATCAATTCTAACGATGACGCCATCAGTGTACTCATAGCCAAACCCTGCGCGCTTCATACGCTCATTTAATTCTTCTAGAGCATCATCAGGCTTTTGAGAGACATTATCATTGCAAGTAAAATTTGCCCAGTTTTGTCGAACGTGCTTATCAATCAAGCGACAAGATAACTCTAAAACATCGATAAATTCCTCTGTCGGCGTATGGTCTACTAAGTATTTCTCCAACCAAGAAGCACTCCCCATGTAGCATCCTCCTAAGCTAGACTCACCATACTCCCTCTTTAAAACGTTGAAAATTACAGCATATGCCTCATCCGATGGAGTTTGGTATCCACAATTACTTCGAGTACCTATCGCCGCAACCAGAATCTGTGCCACTTGAGTTCTTAGCTTATCGCTCACCTCGGTATACTGGTAGACTTCCGGGTACTTCGCTTTGTTTCTGGTAGAGTAGAGTTCGTAGATTGCCATTAATAACCATTCCTTTCGCTTACCTCATCAATTCATCATATCATCATTATGCATCAATAGACTCATGATAATTCTCCCCACCTTACTCCTTAACGTTCTAGCTTTTTCCTCATCATTACCGACAGCTCTCGCCAACCTCCTTAGCGACCCGAGCTGTGGTTCTACAGGTATGCTTACTTGTTCTTCCTTGCTGCGCACGATACACCATCATGCCTTACTCCTTCTCTATGGAACCATCATGACATTCATCCTATAACCTGAATCAATACGACAACTTCGGCCTCATAAGGCTTACTAACTAACCGATACCATTAAGAGTCATAGTGCTCTGCTAAGTGAAATATGAGAGAAGGCGTAAAAAACATACTGTGAGAGTTAGTGAGTTGTGGCATTAACGGCTGCGACAATTCCATTAATGAGAACCAAGAGAGCGAGTCTTGCTTGTGGGCTTACTGTTGTTTTTTTTGAGGGGGGATAACTAATATATATTTGACAAGAAGACACTCCGACGTTAAACAGCAAACTGTCTCGTCGCTAGTAGCAAGGTAAACGCTGAGCCACTCCCACAGCTTCAATTCAACTCCCAAAGTGGGAACTGAACCGAACTAGCAGTGTTCTACAAGGTGTGCTACATTTCGAGTAAACCACTGGTGTACCTTCCTTGTATATCAGAGACTTACAGAGAAAAAGGCGACGAACTCTCGAATCCCGCCAGCTCCACCAAACGTTTGGAAAAGGCCACCTTCGGGTGGCCTTTTTTGTATCAACTAAAATAGTCTCTTTTTTCAAACATTCATGCTTTCTGAAATCTTACTACATAGATTACCGCATACCTTTGGCCCATGTAGGTTTACAAACTCGTTGAGTATTAATCAGTAAACAAGAAGTTCATAAGTACTAATCAAAAAGGCAGAGAGCATGGTACTAAAAGCCCTGCAACTTAAAAGTCTTCTGCTTACCTATCCTTTCTAAGAGATAACTAGATCTAAGTCTAAAGTCTATACTCATCTCCCTCGATGAATTGATTGATGCATTCATTGTTAGTCCCTACTCGCTTGTTTCATTACAACTCTATAGATGTAATGACTACAAACAGTAGTTACAAAAAATAATGTAACTCTAATCACAAAGTTAACCTTAGATATTGAACAGAAACACAACATATATAGATTTTTAAATTTCAAAATGAAAATATTGTTGTGAAAAATTAAGTTGCTGGAATTATTACAGTCATATTAGTGAGCATTGTAATGAATTTTGAAGAAAGTAAATTGAATGACGAACACGTTAATCAATACACACCGCAAGTCAATGGTGTGTTAACAAAGAAAGGAAAACCCCTTAGTAGCCTGAAGGTTAGCCTTAGTATTGGTTTAAGCACGTCAGGGAAATCAATAGACTTATCAACATTCACAGACAGTACTGGTCGCTTTGAGTTTTCTCCAGTCTATGAAAATAAAAACATCATAAGCACTCCTCTTATTGAACACTATGTAACTATTGTTTTAGTCGCAGAACTCAGCAATGATGAAAGTACTATTATTTGGGAAGGAAGCTTTGATGGTTATAAAATAGAGGATTACGTAAAAAATAACATGGCTAACCTTGCTTGTGACACTGAGAACCCTCTTAAGTACTTTGCTTTTTCAATTGATGATGAAGAAAACGATGACTACTACGTAAACAGCCAATGTAATTTATTTGGTTATATAGACTCTGACTTGTATGGAAATTAAACAATGCACTCATGATACAACTCCAGTTCCTATGTCTCCTCTTTGGCCATTTATTTACGGAGGATATTGAGTATCGGTTAGAAGGAGGTTCTGGTATCGACTTCCACGCTCATGGACTAGGAAAAAATCTGTTCCGGGTTATGTCAATAACGCTACAAGTAATGAGTGATCGGCACTACAATCTAAGCCTTAAACTTATCTAGAACACAACGTATTTCTTGACTTCAACAATAGATATAACGCTCGGATGACTGATGGTTGGGTAAGTAAAATAGTCTCTTCAACTTTGACTTTACTAAGAATTTCAGGTCTGGGTCATATAATACAACAGATGCGACCGTAGGCCTTGCTACTTGGGTTCAATTAGCTAATTTCAGAGCTAAAAAATGAACGTAACGAACACGTACGCGGTATTATAGGCCACATAAATGTAATGTCAGGCAATGCGGAAATTAACCTATCTAATATTACTTGTAGAGCAATAAAGCTTTGTTTTTCAAGGTTAGTAAAAAGGCTAGACAGTCATGCTAGTAACGTATTAAATACCCTGGAGTAACAATAAAATAAATTAGCCATCGTTTTATATATACGCTTCATCGGTCTTAAATTATTTGAATCATAAATAATAAAAGTGCGAAGCTATTTTGCTTCGCACTTTTATTGAGTTCAGCACGGCTAACTATATTAGAAGCGATACTCTACACCTAGTGATGCTTGGTTAAAGTCTGTTTCCGTGTTTGCACCGTTCGCGACATTCTCCGCATTGAGTTCTACGTCGTACCACATATATTCTGCGTTAACTAAGAAGTTATCAGTAACTTTAAAACCAACACCGGCACCAGCGAATACACCTTCATCATCTTTGTTGCCTTGGAAGCCCGCAACGTTGTAATCCGTCGAGTACCACATTTGACCGCCTTTTGCGTAAAGGTCGACACGATCAGCAATGGGAGCGGTAACTTTTAGAGCCGCTGTATAGCCGTCCGTTTCGGCATTTGCTAGGTTATTACCATAGCTACCGAAATCAATGTAACCACCTTCCAACGCTAAGTAAGGATTAAAACGGTAACCAACTAAACCTTGAATAACATCGCTGTCATCATCAAAGTCATCTTGTCCATCAACTTTTAAGTAACCGTAGTTGGCGCCAACATATACACCATGATCGTTGGAGTCCGCAGCATGTGATAAAGTACTAAACGTTGCTAAAGAAAAAAGGCTAATCAAAGTAACAACATTGCTTTTCATTTCGTTCTCCTAATATAAGTTCCATTGAAGGTTCGAATAGTAAAGGGCAAATGCAATGCCAACTTTAAATTAATGAAAAATATATTTAATTTTATAGAATACTGACAATCCTCTAAAGGTCGCCGAACAAAAATAGAAAAAAGAGCTGTCTGTTTACTTTATATAAACAATACTAAATTGAGGTTAATCGATGATGTGAAAAAGATTCTTGTTAATTTGTAGATTTTTCAAAGAAATTAAATAAACATCTAAAATACTCTTGTAGATTAATCAGTCAAAAAACGCTTAGCTAGTTTTTATAAGAAAGGAAGCTAATCACACATACGTTGCATCTTACTTTGCTTCAAGCCGTGAATACTCTACTCTTTGCCTAAGCAGAGTTTAATGGAACTGAAGTATGTTAAAAGGCAGTGAATACCCTTCTATTCGAGCATTAAGGACGTTTGTCGCGGTCTCTAATTACCTCAGTTTCTCTAAAGCAGCGGATGCCCTATGTATTACGCAAAGCGCAGTAAGCAAACAAATCGCATCGCTGGAGCAATTGGTGGGTTTACCTTTAATACAAAGAAGGGCGAGTGGTATTGAGTTAACCGAAGAAGGCAAGCGTTATCTGCCGCAAGTCACAGAAGCTTTGGAGCTTATTCAGCATGCAACTGCCAACTTAATCCAGTCAGATTCAAAGCAAGAATTACTCACCGTGGACGTAACCCCTTCTTTTGCCAGCCTTTGGTTGATACCTAATATTGATGACTTCCACCAGCAACATCCTAACATCCGAGTAAGAGTCTGTACCGGGGATGGGAACGTCAAAGATTCGAGCAACGAAAGTGACTTACATATTCGCTGCCTTCCATTATCCACACATTATGAATACAGCCACTTACTGTGCGAAGAAACATTGTTATTAGTCGGTTGCACAAATGCTCCTGCAATTGAGAGTGTGCACGCTGTTAGTAATTATCCGTTTATACCTCAAATCACTCGCCCTCAGCTATGGGAGCAATTTAAAACTGTCTACACTGTAGAATCTCCCGTTACCTATCAACCTGTAGGCGTCGAACATTTTTACCTAGCTTGCGAAGCTGTCAGAATGGGAAAAGGGCTCGCCTTGCTTCCTGATTTTATGGCGCAGTATTCGATTTTAAGAGGGGACATTCAGCATGTTCTCAACCTCTCTTTACAGAGCGGTTATGGTTATTACGTGATGATTCCAAATTATCGACTTTCAGCTAAAAAAGTAGTGGCATTTCACGAATGGCTGAAGAGCAAGCTAAGTTAATGTTGTTTCTTTAAACTCGTTTAGGTAAACCAAACAACTCAAAGACTTCGGTATCTGTCTGCTCAAATTTATGGCATTCTCATCCATACTATTTAAAAAGGATAAATGGATAGTAGGATATGGACAGCAACACGCCAAGACTCTCTTTACGCACCATTGAGCCGACCGATTACCCAGAGCTCGCGGAATTAATGGACCTTGTTTTTCCTGATGTTGGTGGCTCATGGCCACGGCTGACCATCATGGATCTCATTCATCAGTTTCCTGATGGACAAATCTGTATTGAGGATAACGGAAAAATTGTCGGCGCAGCGCTAACAATCAAAGTGGACTACAACCGATTTTCACTTCCTCACCTATACACCGACATCATCACCGAGAACAACGTCATCCAAAACCAAGTGACCGGTGACGCCATGTATGGTCTCGATGTATTTGTTCACCCGGACTACCGTGGGCTGCGTTTAGGTCGCCGTCTGTATGATGCGCGTAAAGAACTTTGCCGGAGTAAGAATTTCAAAGCAATTTTAGCCGGTGGTCGCATCCCGAATTACCACAAATATGCTGACGAACTGAGCGTGGCTGAATACATCGACAAGATAAAACGCCGTGAGCTTCACGATCCTATTTTGTCTTTTCAGCTTGCAAACGACTTCGATGTCAAACGTATTATGCGTGGTTACTTGCCAGAGGATAGTGCTTCTAAAGGCTACGCAACTCTGCTGGAGTGGGATAACTTCTTCTACGAAGAGGATATTCAATCCGTACATGATGTAGAAAAAACGCTGATTCGTATTGGTGTTGTGCAGTGGCAAATGCGCGCCATGAATGACTTAGAGGACTTGCTCGATCAGGCTGAGTTCTTCATTTCTTCTCTTGCGAACTACAAAGCCGATTTCGCCCTATTCCCTGAATTCTTTAACGCGCCGCTGATGGGCTTGCAAAACGACCAAAATTCCGTCGAAGCAATTCGCTTTTTGGCTAGTTTTACAGAAGAGATCAAAAACCGCTTCTCGCAGATGGCAGTCACCTACAACATCAACATTATTGCTGGCAGTATGCCCGTCATCGAAGATGGCAAGTTGTATAATGTGGCCTACTTACTGCAACGAGATGGTGAAATAAACGCTCAATATAAGATTCACATCACGCCCCATGAGCAAAAAGACTGGGTGATCGACGGTGGTGACAATGTTCAGGTGTTCGAAACCGATGCAGGCAAAGTCGGCATACTGATTTGTTATGACAGCGAGTTCCCAGAGTTGGGAAGAATGCTCGCCGAGCAAGGCGCACAAATTGTGTTCGTTCCTTTCTGGACAGACACAAAAAATGGCTACCAACGAGTACGAATCTGTTCCCAATCACGAGCCATCGAAAACGAATGCTACGTTGCAATTGGGGGCAGTGTCGGCAACTTACCTCGTGTTGATAATGTCGATATCCAGTACGCACAATCTGCCGTATTCTCACCGTCGGATATCTATTTCCCACACGATGCGACCTTGACAGAAGCAAGCGCCAACACCGAAATGATAATCTTCGCTGATGTTGATTTGACTAAGTTGAAACAGCTTAATACCGAAGGCTCTGTCACCAACTTACGTCATCGCCGCCTTGATTTGTATGGCGCATTCACCAAAGCCAAAGAGTCATAAGGATCTCCCTAGTTCGCCGCTACCAAAGAGCGTGGCGGCGAGTAAAGCCAGCTGCAGGTTGATTCTGCGCAATTATCAGAGGCATGTCAGTTTTTCTCAACGGTGAGAAACAAGAATTGACCCAATAGGACATTCGGAGTATCACTCCAACTTCGTTCCGCTTTTATTAGGGGAAAGCTTTTGGAACATATTAACGAACTTCTCATGTCAATGAAGCCTTTGCTTGAGCAATACGGCTACGTTGCGCTGATTGTCAGTATATTTCTAGAAGGGATAGGTATCCCGATGCCTGGTCAATCACTGATGATCGCGGCATCTTTGCTCTCGTCAGAACAAGTCATGAACCTAAGTATGGTAATGATGGTATCGTGGCTGAGCTGCTTTTTTGGTAATACCTGTGGCTACTTAATCGGTTATTACTTTGAGGGGTGGTTAGATAAAAAAGGCTACATTTCCGGCCCGAAGATGCAAACGCTTCAATTGACTATCCAGAAATACGGCCCTACGTGCTTGGTGGTCAGCCGCTTTATTGAAGGAATGAAGCAATTTATGCCTCTTGCATGCGGTATCGCGAAAATGCCACGTAGAGAGTTTTTGCTCGGTAACGCCCTCGCGGCGACGGTTTGGGTATTGGTATTCAGCTTGTTAACTCACTTTGCATTTGAACATTTAAGCGTGTTGAGCAACCTGTACACCGAATACAAATATCTGGTATGGGCATTTGCTGCTGTCTTATTTACGTGGATGGTTTTAGGTATTGTTAAACGCAAAAAAGCCAAATCAATGCAATAACAACAGTCTCTTCATTAGCGCATAACTAAAGCTCGTGGTATCAGTGAGATACGCAACACGAGCTTTTATCTTTTTCTTTACGTGTAAAATTTAAACAGCCATTTAGACGTCTAGACGTTGACAATGTAGAAATGTGATATTAGTCTGCTCTTCTCTCTTATCATTAACATTGTCGTTTACATGTCCGGTTCCCAACAAACTACTAAAACAGTTGCACCGTCTGCGGTCGCACTGATCCCATTAATTGTATTCCTTGCGCTATTTATTGGCGTAGGCACTTACTTATCTTTGCAAGGCGTGGAATTTGCCTTCTACCAGCTGCCTGCACCCATCGCGGTATTACCAGCCATCATCATTGCGTTTCTTTTAAGTAAAGAGAAACTTAACCGCTCAATCGAACACTTCATGCGTGGTGTTGGCCACCCAGACATCATCGCAATGTGTATGATCTATCTGCTTGCAGGTGCCTTTGCTGCGGTAGCAAAAGCCTCTGGTGGTGTTGATGCAACAGTGAACCTTGGTTTATCCGCTATTCCAACCAGCATGATTTTACCGGGCATTTTTCTGATTTCTGCTTTTATCGCAACAGCAATGGGGACTTCGATGGGTACCATCGCAGCCGTTGCCCCCGTAGCGTTGGGGATTGCTGAATCAGCAGGAATGAGCTTACCGTTAACCGCAGGCGTTGTGCTGAGCGGCGCTATGTTTGGTGATAACCTTTCTATCATCTCTGACACCACCATCGCGGCGACACGCTCTCAAGGTTGTGAGATGAAAGACAAGTTTAAAGAGAACATTCGTATTGCTTTACCTGCGGCGTTGATCGCGATTGCAGTGTTCGCTTTCAACAGTACCGCGACTCAAGTGCCTGAAACTGGCGATATTGAGTGGCTAAAAGTCTTGCCGTACATCACTATTTTGATCCTAGCGGTATCTGGTGTGAATGTGTTTGTGGTTCTGTCGATTGGCATTCTTTTGGCTGGCGGCGTGAGCTTGGCATCGATTGACAATTACGGACTAACTAATCTAGCCCAAGACGTATACAAAGGCTTTGGTAACATGCAAGAGATCTTCTTGTTATCCATGCTGATTGGTGGTTTGAGTGAACTGATGCGTCGCCAAGGTGGTCTTGCTTTTCTAACAAATTTCGTTAGTAGCCTTATCCACGCGTTTGGCTCTAGTCACTCTAAGCATGCGAACAGTCGTGCAAGCGAGCTGGGTATTGCAGGTTTGGTATCAATGGTCAATGGCTGTACGGCAAACAACACCGTAGCCATCATTGTATCGGGCAGCGTTGCTCGCCAACTGGCGGAAGAGAATAATGTATCTCCTCGCCGCTCAGCAAGCTTGTTAGACATTTTCTCATGCGTGGTGCAAGGCGTGTTGCCTTACGGTGCTCAAGTACTGCTGCTAGGTTCCGTATTCAACCTATCGCCACTTGAAGTAGTTGCCAATTCTTACTACTGTTTTGCATTAGCGATAGCGGCTGTTGTCGCGGTGTTTATCAAACATCCCGCTCGTCAACCTGTAGCGCAAACTGAGAACTAACGACAAATACCGAAAAGGCTCCGATGGAGCCTTTTTACTTTCCTTTCTTCTTTTTTTCTTTTCCGCGAGCAGATTTACTTCAAAGCTGAACGCAAACTTTGCGCACTGTGTAAAGGAATAGCAAAACGATGCGCCACATCGCGTAGAGCTTCCACCTGAGCCGCGTTACTGATTGCTAATTCGCCTGCCACATCGACGTGGTTATTCTCAAACCCCACTCTCACATCGAATCCAAGTAACATCGCACTCGCTAAACAGTCTTGCTCTCGCGCGCCAAAAGCACAAATGGCACATCGAATTTCTTCCTCGACAAAACGCGCCAAATTCAAACCTCGTAAATCCCATGGCGAAGACTGTTGAGCTTGGTGATAACGCCCTAACACCACTAATGCATGCTGATGCGTTTTAGGTAACACGCCCGCATCACGCAGTTGGAAATAACGTTCAATGTCGGTTGCATCGTAGAGAATAATTTGGCTCACGATGTTGTGTTCTGCCACCCAATGGAAAAAGGCATGCCCTTCTTTCTCACTTGCGCGATCGGGTATTAACTCCCTTAATGCGAAAGAAGCCGCTTCAGGTTTCACAGCTTTGACTAACGCCCTCTGTTGTGGCGGAGAATATAAACCCACCGCTTCTGTGGTGAGCTGAACCATCATGGTTTCTCCCACCGCTTCTTTCACGGCATGGTAAATTGCCATGTTGTCGTCGATGTCTAATGAATGACGTCCGTTGGCGTCTCTAGCATGCAAATGGATCATGGCAGCCCCTGCCGTTTGACAAGCGATAGCCTCTGCAACCAGTTCGTCTGTTGTCATGGGTAAGCTGGCGTGATCGTGCTTAGTTTTTCTTGCACCGTTTGGGGCCACGATAATAGCGATAGGCTCTCGTATACATCGATTTTCTAATTCCATTCCTTCGCTACCTCTTTTAGCGTTAATGAGAGTTTGCCAACTAGCTCATCAATATGGTGAGGCTGAATAATGAATGGCGGCGCAAGCAAGATATGGTGCCCATTAACGCCATCAATCGTTCCGCCCATTGGATAGCACATTAAGCCATTTTCCATTGCTCGCTGTTTGATGCGTTTGTCTGCCAATGTGGCTTTACTCAGAGGCGCCTTGCTTTCTTTATCCGCCACCAGCTCAATGCCAACAAACAAGCCTTTACCACGAATGTCGCCAATGTACGGTAAATGTGCCAATGCAGAAGTAAGCTCATTACGCAGCAAAGCACTTTGCCGATTCACCGCCGTTAATAAATCATCTTGGAAGATGGTTTGAATGGTCGCCACGGCAGCAGCGCACGCTACAGGGTGCGCCATAAAGGTATGACCATGTTGGAAAAAACCGCTTCCATCAGCAATAGCTTGATAGACTCGATCATTCGCAACCACCGCGCCAATAGGTTGATAACCCGCACCAAGCCCTTTAGCCATACAAACCAGATCGGGCTCTGCCTCTTCTTGCTCAAACGCAAAAAAACTGCCACTTCGCCCAACGCCACACATGACTTCATCCAAGATCAATAACACATCGTATTGGTCGCATATTTCGCGAATACGTTTGAAGTAACCTTGAGTCGCAGGCACAGCTCCAGCGGTGGCTCCCACAATGGGCTCAGCGACAAAAGCCATGACATTCTCAGCCCCCAACTCAAGAATTTTTGCCTCTAGTTCATTCGCCGCTCGCAATGAGTAATCCAATTCCGACTCATGACTCTGCTGACAACGATAAGCATAGCAAGGGGCAATGTGATGACTCGGATGCAAGATAGGTTTGAACGGTTCACGTCGCCATTCATTACCACCGACCGCCAGAGCTCCCAACGTATTGCCGTGATAACTTTGCTGACGCGCAATGAATTGCTTCTTCTCTGGCTTACCTGATTCCACAAAATACTGCCGCGCCATTTTTAGTGCCGACTCCACCGCTTCTGATCCGCCACTGACTAAATACACATGGTTGAACTGCTCAGGCATATGCTGACAAATCAATTCCGCTAGTCGCTCACTGCTGTCACTAGTAAAAAATCCAGTATGAGCAAACGGCACTCGCTCGAGCTGTTCCAACATAGCTTTTTTAACGGCTTGATGACTGTGGCCAAGGTTTGATACCGCAGCGCCGCCACAAGCATCGAGATACTGTTTCCCTTGTTTATCGAATAGATAAACACCTTCACCTTTATCGATGATTGGCAACGTGGCATGGCAATGACGGTGAAATACGTAAGACATTTGAGTCCCTTCCAATGTGTAAGATTTGCACACATCATCAGGAACAACCCCAAATGCGACAAGGGAATAAATTTCACCCACCATGAGCTTTTGGAATACCACAACCCAAAAACACTAAAACCCTTGATATTTAAACAATAAAATAAAAATAGGCCAGCTTTTTTAAAGGCTGGCCTATGGGTAACCCAAAGCTAAAAACAGAATCGTTTTACGCGTTTAGTGCCTGTTCTAAATCGGCTAGAATATCGTCAATATGTTCAATACCCACCGATAAACGAATCATCTCTGGAGACACACCAGCTTGTTTTTGTTCTGCTTCGCTCAATTGACGATGAGTCGTCGATGCAGGATGGCAAGCCAATGATTTTGCATCGCCAATGTTCACCAAACGCTTAAAGATTTTCAAAGCATCATAAAAACGCACACCAGCGTCATAACCATCTTTTAAACCAAACGACAAAATCGCAGAAGGCTTACCTTTCATGTATTTTTCGGCGAGATGGAAGTGTTCAGAACTTGGCAATCCGGCATAACTTACCCAACTGACTTTGTCATTCTGTTCCAAGAATTCAGCCACTTTGAGTGTGTTCTCGGTATGGCGCTCCATGCGCAGCGGTAACGTTTCTAGCCCTTGCATAAGCATAAATGCATTCATCGGTGATAATGCGGCTCCGGTATTACGCAGTGGTACGGTACGCGCACGCCCGATAAATGCCGCTTCACCAAACGCTTCGGTATACACCACGCCGTGGTAAGAAGGTTCTGGTTGGTTGAAAACAGGAAAGCGGTCTTTGTGCTGCGCCCAAGGGAATTTACCTGAATCCACAATCACGCCACCTAATGTGGTGCCATGCCCACCAACGTATTTAGTGAGAGAGTGAACTACGATATCCGCACCAAATTCGATGGGTTTGCAAAGCACTGGCGTCGCAACGGTGTTATCCACAATCACAGGTACGCCTTGTGCATGAGCAAGCTCCGCCACACGTTCTAAATCGATGATATTACCCGCAGGGTTACCAATGCTCTCGCAGTACACCGCTTTGGTATTTTCATCAATTAATTCGGCCAAACTTTCTGGCTTGTCATCTTTAGCAAACTTCACCTGAATACCTTGATTTGGGAGCATGTGCGCAAACAAGGTATAAGTACCGCCATAAAGTTGCGGCGTAGAAACGATGTTATCGCCCGCTTGCGCTAAGGTCAGAATTGCATAGTTAATCGCTGCACTCCCCGCACTCACGACCAATCCAGCAATGCCGCCTTCTAACGCCGCCATGCGTTTTTCCAGAACATCGTTAGTCGGATTCATGATGCGAGTGTAGATATTCCCCGGCACTTCCAAGTTAAACAGATCAGCGCCGTGCTGCGCGTTGTCAAACTCGTACGCGACTGTTTGATAAATCGGCGTCGCGACAGATTTAGTGGTAGGGTCAGTTTCGTAACCAAAATGGATGGATAGCGTTTCGTCTTTCATGTTCTTCCCTGTCTTTCATCACTCAAATAGCGGCAAGCAAAGCACTTACCTTGCTTAAAACTTATCTTGCCCAATTTTTCAACAAATAACGTAGGGATGAATCACAGAGATAAAACGCTAATTCAACTGTCCAAGTAACCAGTGACGAAACGTTTCTGTCGCATTCGTACGTGTGTTCATGATCAAGTAATACCCTGCATTGGCAGGAATCGGTTTGAATGGAGAAACCAAACGCTCTGTCGTCAATTCATCCTCAATCAGTGCCATTCGTGCCATCGCAATCCCAACGCCTGCTTCGGCTGCAGACATCGCCATATCCGTTCGATTAAAAAAGTGTCCGATATCGGTTTTAAAATCCAACCCCATCGCTGACGCCCAATATAGCCACTCATAGTCACGCGTCGCGTTTTCCCATGGCATCGCATCGTGTAGTAGCGTCGCCTCTTGCCATTGCTTCACTGGCATTGAGTTTTTTTGCTCACCAAACAACGTTTTTAGCCAGCCATGATCCTCAAGGTATTTTGGACTCATCACCGGTAGCAGATGCTCATCCAAAATCAGCTCCGCGTTAGCATTTCTATAAGGATGAAGACCATAGTCAATTGCGACGTCATAGTCTTTTATCTCACTATTTACCAGCGCACCTTCCGCAAAGATTTGTACTTGGATATCCGGATTATCATGATGGAAGCTTTCGAGCTTTGGGACTAACCATTTGAAAGCAAAAGAAGGCGTCAACTTCAAACGAATTTCATTGGTTTGCTTTTCTACTTTGAGCTCATCAAGCAATTTGCTCAGTTCCGAAAAGTGAAACTGCGTCGCTTGGTGTAACTGAGTGCCTTTTACGGTTAAACGAATACCGCGAGAGTGGCGTTCAAATAAAGTAAAACCTAATAACGCTTCCAAATGAATAATTTGTTGGCTTATGGCACCAGTGGTGAGGTGTAAATGTCTTGCAGCACCAGTAAAGCTGTTGTACTCCGCGACTTGGCTAAATAGACACAAGCCACTTATCAGATTACTTTTCATCCTTGAGCCTATAGTTTTTCTAAACGCTGTGTGTAATTTATATCGATTGTTAACAAAAGGTAAAGAAAAGAAACTGAGCACTCTGATAAATGTGTGGAGTGCATCAATGGAAGTCATCGTATTAGGCAGCGGCGTTATCGGCTTAACCTCTGCTTGGTATTTATCTCAAGCAGGCTATCAAGTTACCGTCATTGACCGCCAAGCAAGCAGTGCCATGGAAACGAGCTTCGCCAATGCCGGGCAGATCTCATATGGCTATTCTTCGCCTTGGGCTGCGCCTGGTGTTCCTGTTAAAGCCATTAAGTGGTTAATGGAGGAGCATGCTCCACTTAAAATCAAACCCACTCTGAATGCCGACATGATCCGCTGGGCAAGTAAAATGGTCGCGAACTGCACCCTACCTCGCTATCAAGTTAACAAGGCTCGCATGCTTTCGATCGCCAACCACAGCCGTATTTGCTTAGAACAGTTACGCCAAGAACACGCCATTGAGTATCAAGGACGTCAGTTTGGGACCTTGCAAGTATTCCGAACACATCAACAGCTGCAAGCCATTGAAAAGGACATGCAGCTCCTTGAACAAAGCGGAACCCGATTTAAGCTAATGGACGTCGAACAATGTATTGAACAAGAGCCAGGGCTTGCACTTGTGAAAGACAAACTGATTGGTGGCTTGCATCTACCTGATGACGAAACGGGCGATTGCCATCAATTTTGCCAACAACTAACGGAGCTTGCTAAGGCACACGGTGTCCGATTTGAGTTCGATACTGAAGTAAGCAATTGGGTTACAGTAGGCAAAAAGATCATAGGTGTCCAAACGAACCGAGGACAATTTAAAGCAGACCAATATGTGGTGGCCTCTGGCAGCTACTCTACAGCGCTACTCAAGCAACTCGATATTGATATTCCGGTCTACCCTGTCAAAGGCTATTCACTCACCATCCCGATGGAAGATGAACACTTCTCTCCTCGATCTACTGTGATGGATGAAACCTATAAAGTCGCTATGACTCGATTTGATGACCGAATTCGCGTAGCTGGCACCGCAGAATTAGCAGGGTTTGATGCTTCCCTTCCACAAAAGCGCAAAAACACCATCGAAATGGTCATCCGTGATCTTTTTCCTCGTTGTGGTGACTTCAGCCAAGCTGAGTTTTGGAGCGGCTTTAGGCCAATGACGCCTGATGGCACACCAATTATCGGCGCGACTAAATACGATAACCTTTTTACTAACACCGGACACGGAACTCTGGGCTGGACGATGGCTTGTGGTTCAGGTCAATTGCTAGCAAGCGTAATGAAAGGTGAAAAAACAAAAGTGATGGATAATGCGGAGCTTAACCTTTGTCGTTACGCCTGAGGACATGACTGAACAAAAAACAGGCAGACACTTACTCCACAAAATGCATAACCACTGGCATTTTTAACTCATCAAAATCGCAGCACATTTAAATGACAATGTGCTGCATAATTAATCATCAGGCAAATCTTCTACCTAAAAGGAGCAAATAAGCAACAAGAACCAAATTTTAACAACTACTCTCCATTCTGTGTTCATCATCACGCTACAAAGGATTTGTAGCTAAAAAAGTTAACAATTGCATTACATAAAGGGTAATGTATTGTGTGAAAAACAACCACAAACACAACTAACAGGGAAAATACTCATGCAGTCATTAGTTGATTTTCTGAATGGAATTATTTGGAGCCCGGTACTGATCTATTTGTGCCTTGGCGCAGGTTTGTTCTATTCAATCATGACGCGTTTTGTACAAATTCGTCACTTCTTTGAGATGTGGCGCTTATTACTTTCAGGGAAGAGTTCAACAAAAGGGATATCATCATTTCAGGCACTTGCCGTTTCACTATCTGGCCGTGTAGGTACAGGTAACATTGCTGGTGTTGCCGCTGCTATCGGTTTCGGTGGCCCAGGCGCCGTATTCTGGATGTGGGTCGTTGCCTTCTTTGGCGCTGCAACCGCATACGCAGAATCAACACTTGCACAAATTTATAAAGAAGAAGACGAAGGCGAGTTCCGTGGTGGCCCTGCTTACTATATTGAGAAAGCAATGGGACAAAAATGGTACGCTTGGATCTTTGCTATCGCGACCATCTTTGCTTGTGGTGTTCTACTTCCTGGCGTTCAATCGAACAGTATCGGTAACGCAGTAGAAGCCGCATTTGGCTCAGGTGACATGATTGAAACCGCTATTGGTACCTTCAGTTTTGCTAAAATTTTCACTGGTACGGTTGTTTGTGTCATTTTGGCTTTCATCATTTTTGGTGGCGTAAAGCGTATCGCGAACTTTACCCAAGTCGTTGTACCATTTATGGCGTTAGCTTACATCATTACTGCGTTTGTCATCATCCTTCTAAACATTGGTGAGGTTCCGCGCATTTTCGGCATGATTATTGGTGACGCGTTCACACCAATGGCAGGCGTTGGTGCAGCAATCGGCTGGGGTGTAAAACGTGGTGTCTACTCCAACGAAGCAGGTCAAGGTACTGGTCCTCACGCAGCAGCAGCAGCGAGTGTTGATCACCCAGCTCAGCAAGGTCTTGTTCAATCTTTCTCTATTTACATCGATACACTACTTGTGTGTTCAGCAACCGCGTTCATGATTCTTATCACTGGCGCGTACAACGTAAATGGTGCGATTGAAGGTACATTCCTGGTTCAAAACCTACCAGCGGATATTGGTGCAAATGGTCCTGTGTTTACACAGATGGCGATCGAAAGCGCACTACCTGGCGTGGGTAAACCATTCATCGCGATCGCTCTATTCTTCTTCGCGTTTACGACCATTCTGGCTTACTACTACATTGCAGAAACGAACATTGCTTACATTCGTCGTACGTTCAAAGTAAATGGACTGATGTTTATTCTGAAAGTCATCATTATTTCATCCGTGTTCTACGGAACCGTGAAAACCGCCAACTTAGCATGGGCGATGGGTGATGTAGGCGTAGGACTGATGGCGTGGCTAAACATCATCGGTATTTTGATCATCTTCTTTATGTCGAAGCCTGCACTCAAAGCACTGAACGACTACGAAGAGCAACAAAAACGTGGTGTGACCGATTTTACATTTAACCCTGTTGCACTGGGCATTAAAGGCGCAGATTACTGGGAAGATAAGTACCGACGTAAAACGGGTAAAGCACCAACGGCAGACAGCAATAGCGCAGAAACTGTTGAGCAACCATCAACATAGCGTTATCACATAAATAAGAAAAAGCAGTGGTCCGATTGAGGACATAAAAAAGGGGGATTAACCAATGGTTAATCCTCCTTTCTTCATTATGAGTAACAGCTTAGGCGATAACCGCTTCAACTTTACGAGCGATTTTTGCTTTACCTACAGGTAACACTTCACGACCAAATTCGTTGTTCAGTACTTGTGCCATTGCGAAGTAAATTGCACTTGCGCCACAGAAGATACCCTCGAAGCCAGCGATAGCACCGATCACTTCGCTACCAGTGAAATCACGAGCAGCAAGCAAGAAGAATAGGATAGTTAGAGAGCCAAATACCACTTGCTTCGCTGTTGGGTAACATAGAGAACCAATGAACATGAAACCAGTGAAGATGCCCCAAAGCGCTAGGTACCAACCCATAAAGCTTGCAGGGCTTGCAGGAAGACCCATGTGAGGCATTACGATTAGACCAACCAATGTTAGCCAAAATAGACCGTAAGAAGTAAACGCAGTTGTGCCGAACGTATCACCGCGTTTAAAGCACATGATGCCAACGATTACTTGGCTAAGGCCACCGTAAAAGATGCCCATCGCTAGGATCATAGAGTCAATTGGGAAAAATCCTGCATTATGAATATTGAGCAGAATAGTGGTCATACCGAAACCCATTAGACCTAGCGGTGCTGGGTTAGCCAGTTTTGTCGACATGTACAAATACCTTTTTTCAAAAATGTTGATAAAAAATGCGCGCGAATTTTAATGGGCTGCAGAACAAAAGAGAAAAGCTGTTATTGAAAACTTAGATTCCATAAATAAACCACTACATATATAAAAAAAGACCCTGCAAAAAAGCAGAGTCTTTATAGATGGTTAGGTTGTTTTTTACTCGATCACTGACAAGAAATCTCGTCCCAGAACCAGTTGCTTTGCGTTGGGCTTTCCCATACTCCAGGGCCATTTTTTGCGACAAAACATTTGTTTTGGTACGTCACTTTATCGCCGTTAGCGACTTGCGTTACACCCGGCTCCCACTGAATAAAATTGCCTGTCACTGGTGGTTCTGGCTCGGTTACTGGCGGCTCTGGCTCAATCACCGGTGGTTCAGGTTCCGTTGTAGGCGGCTCCGTAGGAGTGCCTGAAACCAGCTTCCAAGGGTCTCCTTTCGTTGGCTCATTACCTTGTGACCACCATTTCGCTTCGTAAACAGCACCTTGGTAAGAAACTTGATCACCCGTGTTATATACTTTGCCAGAATCCCAAGCTGCCACACCACCTACAGGCGGATCGACCGGATCCACTGGGTCTAACTTGTCAACTACACGAACTTCTGGCCAACCCGCATGAGATTGGTAGAAGTTAGTTACACATTTCTCATAATCACCCGCAACTAGCGCAGAGTAAGCCGTTTGGAAACCAACAAGCTCACATTCAAATGAGTGACCTCCAGGACGATCTGAGTAGTATTTCCAGTTACCATCCCAGTTGGTGTAAAGCACGTCTGTCGCACCATTTAGATTTAAGCTGCCGTAAGGCGTCTGCTGCCAACAGGTATTGGTCTCATCGGCTTCAATTGGAATTTGATAATGAGCGGCAAGTCCTTCCCAATAGCGAATACGGTTAACAGGTTGACCTTTATCTTTGTTTTGCTCCCCACACTCAATACCACCATTGATCACGTTGATGGTCGTACCAAAGCCGTAACCAATGCCAGCATCAAGCTCACGCTGTGAAGGCACCCAAGTACGGTCAATCACATGTAGCATTGCTGGTTTCGGTGCTTGTGGGGTTAGGAAGAACCAGATAGCCGATGCTAAGTTCAGCCACGAATCCGCAACCAAGCCTGGATTTTTCAACAATACAGATGCATCGCCATCAAACATCACTTCAGAGAACGCGCCATAGTTAAAATGGTAAGAAAGCTGTTTTGCACCACGTCCAAAGTAACCTTGTCCAGGTTCACATGGCCAGCGTTTGTTTTGCCAGTCATTTTGACCACAACCTGTTGTGTAACCTTCTTGCCCTTCAGACCATCCCATTTCTCGCACATGAACCAAAGCTTGCTGCCACTCTTCCAACCCTAGCGGATTATCCGATACGTTATCGATCGAAATATGGCCACCGGTTTCCTGTGCAAAGTGAGCAAACGCTGTCACGATCGATTTTTTACAAATCGCATCCGAATCACGACCGTCTGTGTACTCACCACAGAATGCTGGGAACTTGCCAATTGCACGTAGGAAACGCGTGTAAGTGTATTCAGGTGCCGCCATTTGAGTCAGGAAGTCCCACTCACTTTCGGGGAATACACGCTCTACACGCTTCACGTTTTCTGGGTTGGTTGTCGCCCCTGGAACAATCGCTTCAACCACTGAGTTCGGGCGTGTCTCTAATGCTTGTGACCAAATGGCATACATAGGATCAGAAGTTTTGCTTTGCTCTACGGCTTGAACGTCACCACGAGCAATAACATAACCATTCGGATTTTGCGGATCGGGCTGAATATTCATACTCGCATTCACTTGTGCTGCTAAGACACAACTCAATGCAAGAGGAAGATGTTTGAGTGCAAACATGTCTAGTCTCCGGATTTCAACAATACAATATACGAGGAATAACTAGACATATAGTGGATCATATATACGAAACACCGAGCCAAGTACGTTGATTCTGCGAGACAAAATGAATAAATAGGTCCTCACACACATTTTGTCACAAGAAAAATGTTACCTTGACTCAAAAGAAAAGCGGAGACCCTGTGAGCCTCCGCTTTGTGATGTTTCTCTCTTTATTGTTCTGCCGAAACCACCTCTAGCTTCGCGATTGACTTTTGTTTAGACAGCACAAAATAAACCACACACTGAGAAATAATTGCGGCAAGCACAATCACTGGTGAGGCGTTGATTCCAGCTAAAAGAAAACACCCCAATGCGATCATTCCATTGAGTAATGCGTAAGGCAATTGTGTACGGAAGTGCTCATACTGTTCACACCCCGCTCCTGTCGACGACAAAATCGTAGTTTCAGAGATGGGAGAACAGTGATCGCCAAACAAGCCACCAGATAATACCGCACCAATACAAACCAACAGTGGTGCATCAATCGCAACGGCAGTTGGGATCACTAATGGCATCATGATGGCGAACGTCCCCCAAGATGATCCCGTAGCGAATGAGATAACACCAGCAAGCAAAAAGGCGACTGCTGGCAATAGCCAGTACGGGAAACCGGCTTGAGCTTGTTCAGCAATGTATGCAGCTGCACCTAATTCTTTCCCAACCGAGCTAAGTGCCCAAGCCAATACCAAAATCACGGCTACAGACATCATGTTCGACATCCCTTTTAGGTAAACCTGAATGCCATCAGAGAGTTTTCTTACGCCATAAAACGCCATCAGCGCAATCAAAGTAAAGGCTGCGAAGAAATATGCCGAAGAAAGTGCAGCCCTGAACGTTGAGCCTGCTACTTTTTGAAATGGAAAACCGTGTGGCACGAGGATGGTACATAGAACCACCAGCATAACGAGCAAAGGTGCCCATACAAAACTAGATTTTGCATTTTTATGCGTAAACACATTCATGGACTCCTGCACTTTCCCAAAGTCGGAGCCCTGCTCTGCTAGTTGTTCAGCCTTCGCCATCGGTCCGAAATCTAATTTGAAGAAAGAGACAATCGGCACAATCGCGATCGCAAGAAAGGCGTAAAACTGATACGGGATCGCACCAATGAAAGCATCCCAATCACTCATACTGACATTCAGGGCAGTAAACTCTTTTTGAATCAATCCCATGATGTAAACGCCCCATCCGATAAAAGGGATCAAGATTGCGACGGGAGAGGAAGTAGAGTCGATAATAAAAGCTAATTTTTGGCGTGATACTTTTAACTTATCAAATAAAGGGCGAAAAACAGGGCCAACAATCAGTGGTGTACCAAGGTCTGAGAAGAAAATAACCACACCACCGAACCATGCGGACAGTTGAGCTTGGCATTTACTCGCAACCCATTGAGTAAGCTTTTTAGCAAACGCCACACCACCGCCAGATTTCTCCATCAAGGCAACAAAGCCACCAATAAAGACCAAGAGCAAAATGACGCCCGCATTGTAGCTGTCAGTTAATTGCGGCAGTAGATAGCTTTTCATCAATGCACTAAACGAGTCTAGTGGCCCTTTTTCGACAAATGTCCCTTCGAGCATAGCGACACCACTCACCACACCCGCGAATAAACCAACAACGACATTTCTTGTGGTCAGCGCGAGGAAAAGAGTTATAAGGATGGGAATGAGAGAGGTAACGTCAGCCTGTTCCATAGCAATACCATTTATGATAATTAAACAATTAAAATGAATATATATTTAATTTAACCGCATGTATATATCTCTCACAAAAAAGTTGAGCCACCTCTTCACAAACTTGAAGTACAAAAAAACCAGCCCGAAGGCTGGTTCTTATAAACTCAACTGTCTAGAGGAAAATTATTCCCACTCGATAGTCGCTGGTGGCTTACCTGAAATGTCGTAAACAACACGAGAAATGCCATCAACTTCGTTGATAATACGGTTAGAAACCTTACCTAGGAAGTCGTATGGTAGGTGTGCCCAATGAGCAGTCATGAAGTCGATAGTTTCTACCGCACGTAGAGACACAACCCAATCGTACTTACGGCCATCGCCCATTACACCAACAGAACGTACTGGTAGGAATACCGTGAACGCTTGAGATACTTTGTTGTATAGATCAGCTGCGTGAAGCTCTTCAATAAAGATAGCATCAGCACGGCGTAGCAAGTCACAGTACTCTTTCTTGATTTCACCAAGAACACGAACACCTAGACCTGGACCCGGGAATGGGTGGCGGTAAAGCATGTTGTAAGGCAGGCCTAATTCTAGACCAATCTTACGAACTTCATCTTTGAACAGCTCACGTAGTGGCTCAACAAGACCCATTTCCATGTCATCTGGAAGACCGCCCACGTTGTGGTGCGATTTGATCACGTGCGCTTTACCAGTCTTAGATGCAGCTGACTCGATTACATCAGGGTAAATCGTACCTTGAGCTAGCCATTTCGCGTTTTTCAGCTTCTTAGACTCTTCATCAAATACATCTACGAATACGTGACCGATAGTCTTACGCTTCTCTTCTGGGTCAGACTTGCCTTCAAGTGCTTTTAGGAAGCGTTCTTCAGCGTCAACTTTGATGATGTTCAAACCAAATTGGTCGCCGAACATATCCATTACTTGTTGACCTTCGTTTAGACGAAGTAAACCGTTATCAACAAATACACACGTTAGCTTGTCGCCGATTGCACGGTGAACTAGCATCGCGACTACCGATGAATCAACACCACCAGATAGACCTAGGATAACTTCGTCGTCACCCACTTGCTCTTTAATACGAGCAACCGCGTCTTCGATGATAGATTCAGAAGTCCATAGACGTTCACAGCCACATACGCCAAGAACAAAGTTCTCAAGCATTTGTAGGCCACCTTTTGTGTGTGTCACTTCTGGGTGGAACTGAACGCCGTAGTATTTCTTCTCTTCATTCGCCATCGCAGCGTAAGGACAAGTGTCTGTCTCACCAACTTTTACGAAATCGGCTGGGATCTCTACTACTTTGTCGCCATGGCTCATCCAAACGTCTTGAGTTGCTTCAAGGTCTTTAAATAGAGCACATTCACCAGAAACTTTAACCTGAGCGTAGCCAAACTCACGTTCGTTAGAGCCCGCCACTTTGCCTCCTAGCTGTTCCGCCATGGTTTGCATGCCGTAACATACGCCAAGCAAAGGAACACCAGAATCAAACACATATTGAGGCGCGCGTGGAGAGTTCTCTTCCGTTACGCTTTCTGGACCGCCAGATAGGATAATGCCATCTGGGTTGAATTCGCGAATATCCGCTTCTTCTACATCCCAGCTCCATAGTTCACAGTAAACGCCGATTTCACGTACGCGGCGTGCTACTAATTGAGTGTACTGAGAACCGAAGTCCAAGATCAGAATACGTTGGTCATGGATATTTTTAGTCATTTTGAGCAGTCTTTTTAAGGCTAAGTGATTAAAACCGAGGCGAGTGTACTCGCCTCTTCTTAATGCTTCAAGGAAAAAGCAAACGTTTCCGTTAGGTAATTAGTTCCCTAGACGGTAGTTCGGTGCTTCCTTAGTAATTTGAACATCGTGTACATGAGACTCTTGCATACCAGCACCAGAGATACGTACAAATTCAGCTTTCGTACGCATATCTTCGATAGTTGCAGAACCAGTTAGACCCATGCTTGAACGTAGACCACCCATTTGTTGGTGTACGATCTCTTTTAGACGGCCTTTGTATGCGATACGACCTTCGATACCTTCTGGTACTAGCTTGTCCGCTGCGTTGTCAGACTGGAAGTAACGGTCAGAAGAACCTTGAGACATAGCACCAAGAGAACCCATGCCACGGTAAGACTTGTAAGAACGGCCGTTGTATAGAATCACTTCACCCGGCGCTTCTTCAGTACCTGCAAACATAGAACCAACCATCACACATGATGCGCCAGCTACGATTGCTTTACAGATATCACCTGAGAAACGGATACCACCGTCAGCAATAACCGGAATACCATAATCATTAGCCACTTCTGCCGCATCTGCGATTGCAGTGATTTGTGGAACTCCCACACCCGTTACAATACGAGTTGTACAGATAGAACCAGGGCCGATACCCACTTTCACTGCGCTTACGCCAGCTTCGATTAGTGCTTTAGCACCAGCACCTGTTGCTACGTTACCACCGATGATGTCTAGATCTGGGTAAGCAGCGCGAGTTTCGCGGATGCGGTTTAGTACACCTTCAGAATGTCCGTGTGAAGAGTCGATAAGTAGAATGTCAACGCCTGCTTCAACTAGAGCAGCAACACGCTCTTCGTTACCAGCGCCAGCACCAACGGCTGCGCCAACACGTAGGCGACCACGCTCATCTTTACATGCGTTTGGTTTACGTTCTGCTTTGTGGAAGTCTTTCGCAGTAATCATACCGGTTAGTTGGAACTCATCATTCACAACCAATACTTTCTCTACACGAGCTTCGTGCATTTTCTCTTGCACTTCTTCTCGTGTTGCACCTTCTTTAACTGCTGCCAACTTCTCTTTTGGCGTCATTACTGAAGATACTTTCTTAGAAAGGTCCGTCACAAAACGAACGTCACGACCAGTGATAATACCAACAAGCTCATTGCTCTCAGTGACAACAGGGAAACCTGCAAAACCATGCTTTTCAGTGAGTGCAACAACATCAGCGATGGTCGCGTCAGGGTTTACAGTAACCGCGTCAGTTACCATACCAGCTTCGAACTTCTTAACTTTACGAACTTCGGCTGCCTGCTGCTCAATAGACATGTTCTTGTGGATAAAGCCAATGCCACCCTCTTGCGCTAGCGCAATTGCTAGACGAGCTTCAGTAACAGTGTCCATAGACGCTGAAATCATTGGGATGTTTAGGGTGATGTTCTTAGTTAGCTGAGTGCGAAGATCAGCTGTGTTTGGGAGAACGGTGGAGTGTGCTGGCACAAGTAGTACGTCATCGAATGTCAGCGCTTCTTTGGCAATTCTTAGCATTTGCAATATCTCACAATTAGAGGAGTAAAAAGAACAATCCAATCTCATCGTTTCGCATAATGAGGGTAACCTGCGTTAGCAACTAGCTACATTTGGATTAGATATTGCGGAGGGATTATACGGTTAACGCAATCGCTTGACCACAAATTTTTTAATTTTTTTCTTGCAATTACCCCCTTGCTATGTATTATATTGCCGCTAATTTCCATACTCACGTCTAAGAGATTAGCTGTGCTCTCCAAGACCAATCAAAACATCTTTACTGTTTCTCGTCTCAACGCAGAAGTTCGTTTACTCCTTGAAAACGAAATGGGGATCGTTTGGCTCGTCGGAGAGATATCCAACTTTTCAGCTCCTGTCTCTGGTCACTGGTACCTCACTCTTAAAGACTCTCGCGCTCAAGTTAAATGTGCCATGTTTCGTGGTAACAATCGCCGCGTTACTTTCAAACCCGCTAACGGTAATCAAGTCCTAGTAAAAGCTCGTCTGTCTCTTTATGAGCCTCGCGGTGACTACCAATTGATCATCGAAAGCATGCAACCGGAAGGTGATGGCCGTCTTCAACAAGAGTTTGAAGAGCTGAAAATGAAGCTTGCAGCAGAAGGGTTGTTCGCGCAAATCAATAAGCAATCTTTGCCTGAGCACCCTAAACGTGTTGGCGTCATCACATCGAAAACTGGTGCCGCGCTTTACGATATCTTAGACGTATTGAAACGTCGTGATCCTTCCCTACCTGTTGTGATTTATCCGACAGTGGTACAAGGTGAGGACGCAGCCATTCAAATTGCACAAGCCATTGGTCGCGCTAACAGCCGTGATGAATGTGATGTACTAATTGTGGGCCGAGGTGGTGGTTCATTAGAAGACTTATGGTGCTTTAACAACGAGATATTAGCTCGCACGATTGCAGCAAGCCAAATTCCTATTATTAGCGCCGTTGGACATGAAGTTGACGTGACAATAGCTGATTTTGTCGCCGACGTACGCGCGCCTACTCCATCAGCAGCCGCTGAGCTAGTAAGCCGTGATAACAGCCACAAAGATCAAGCTTTAGTTACCCGCCAGCATAAGTTAGCGAGCGCGATGCGTTACTACCTAGCACAACAAAAGCAGCAATCTGCTCAATTAGTGCACCGTCTAGAGAGACAGCACCCAAGCTATCGCTTGCAACGTCAGACGCAACAGTTAGATGAGTTGGACATGCGCTTACAGCGAGCGATGAGTCGTTTTATTGCCTTGCGTCAACAGCGAATCGAGCGTCAACATTATCGGCTGCAATTAAATTCTCCTGTAACACGCCTTGCCGAGCAGAAGTCGAAGCTAGAACGTGTTGAGCAAAAGCTCATGGATGCAATGGATCGCAAATTACTGACTATGCGCCATCAACTCGCGATTGCTGCAGAAAAGTTGGACACCGTCAGCCCACTAGCGACATTGAAACGAGGTTACTCAATTACTCAAACTGAGCAAGGTAAAGTAATTACGCAATCTTCAGATGTAAAGTCGGGAGATGTATTGATTACCCGGTTAGCCGAAGGTGACGTTCGTTCTACCGTTAACTGAATACAAACTCTGGTTAACTGACTTTCTGGAACTCAAATCGGACACGTGATTTTGATTTGAGTTCATTACACACATTACAAAAGTAACTCGCAGCACCGCATGCTTGCAGCTTCTCCAGCTCCGCCTCACAATCAGGGCAAAAACCTACCTTTTTAAAATCCGATTCACACTGTGCACAATGGTATTGTCCTGTCCATTCCAGTTCGACATTGCAAGTCGGGCAAATGTTCTGCTGCATATCCCGTTCCTCTCTCTAAACTAAGCAATTTCGAGTAACGCATGCTACTCAAAATAACGAACAAGTGTGTTGATCTTCATCACCGCCCCAACAAGTTTCACGAGGCGTTAACCATACTTGATACGTAGGATCTTATACTGATCGTCTGATATTTACTCCTTGATCAGCGATCACCCCTTAAAAGAATATTTATATAACCACACACCGAAAGCATAAGTTACATATTCTGCATTCCAATTTAAGGCAGAATAAAAAACCTTATAGCAATTTAATTAAACGTAAAATTAGAATTTAATAAAAAGATCTTATTCAGAAAGCAGTGTTTACATTGGTGTGCATTTCGATAGTTTGAGCGTCGAGCTCAACGAGTTTAACTTGGATAAAAGCAAACTCATTTAAATGGCTCGCATGCGTTCCACCACAAGGGATTACCGCTAATTGACCTTCCCCTAAATCGCACTTCCAATAGCGAGAATCCGTTAATCTGTCACCGTGGCATTCCATGGTGATCATCGCATCTCGTCGAAGCCATTCCACAAGTTGGCTATTCACTTTTTTTGCAATCGCCTGGAGGTCATTCAGCATATCTGCACTGTTTAATCCTCTTTTACGGAGTGTTTTGCCTAAACGGTACGTATCGAGGCACTTGTCTGGAGTAACATAACTCGTAACTTGTGCATAGCTATTAAAGTCATAATAACCATGTGGGTCTTTGCGGTCTGCGTCTTTTCGCCAATAGTCTTCCGCTAGTACTTTATTCAACGCCAAATACGCTAAGTGTCCTGCAGTGTGGCCTCGACTCAAAGCGCGTTGGTAATCCTTATCTACCGCCAATGTCACCAAATCATCAGTAACAAGTGATTCCGTACGTGATAAAACATGCACGACGACAAACACCCAACCTTCAGCATCACGCTTTACAGGGATGTCACTACCCACATACAGTGCACCACTTTCCTGCTCCACTGCTCCAACTTGGCAATCTACTACGTCATGCTCAGACCCATTCACCTTCAACGTTCCTTTATCTGCAGGGTGATCCGGCCATATGTGACTAACGGGATGGAACGGCGTGACATCTGTAATAACGTAAGTCACTTCTTCCGTAGATTGAACGAGCTGTATTTGTGCTTCTAATTGCCATGTTTGATGACAAAAACGAGTCTTTGTTGCTGTGATAGTCATTTTTACGATTACTTTTGATAAAAAAATACCCAAGTAGAAACTTGGGTATTCGAATTTCATTATTTATTGCGGTTTTTCACCATCGACATCATACGTTTACGTTTACGCTCTTGTGATAGCGTAAGCTTATTCGTACGGTTCTCGTATGGGTTATCACTGTTGTGGAAGTTAATGCGAATCGGTGTTCCCATAATTTCCAGAGACTTACGGAAGTAGTTCATCAGATAACGTTTATACGAATCTGGCAATTCACGAACCATGTTACCGTGGATAACAACGATCGGTGGGTTGTAACCACCTGCGTGTGCGTATTTGAGTTTGATACGACGACCACGAACCATTGGCGGTTGGTGATCATCCACAGCCATCTTCATGATACGCGTCAGTACTGACGTACCCACACGCGTTGTCGCCGAGTTATATGCTTCTTGGATAGATTCAAACAAGTGACCAACGCCAGTACCGTGCAGCGCAGAGATAAAGTGGATACGCGCGAAGTCGACGAATCCTAGACGGCGGTCCAGTTCTTTCTTCACGCTTTCTTTCACGTCACTGTCTAGACCATCCCACTTGTTAACGGCGATGACAATTGAGCGGCCAGCATTCAGTGCAAAACCAAGCAAGCTTAGGTCTTGGTCTGAAATATTTTCACGAGCATCAATCACCAGTAGAACGACGTTTGCATCTTCTACCGCTTTCAGCGTCTTAACAACAGAGAACTTTTCAACCGTTTCATTGATACGACCACGACGACGAACACCTGCAGTGTCAATCAGTACGTATTCGCGTCCATCACGTTCCATCGGGATGTAGATAGAGTCGCGCGTTGTACCTGGCATATCGTATACAACTACACGTTCTTCACCCAGAATACGGTTAGTCAGTGTCGATTTACCTACATTCGGACGACCGATGATCGCCAACTTAATCGGCTGCTCTTGAAGGCGCTTGAATTCAGCTTCTGCGTCTTCTTCAGTGTAATCTTCAACAAGAGGCTCTTCGTCTTCGAATCCAGTCAGGTCTTCAATCTCACCTTCTTCAGATTCACTTGTTAATAGATCATCAAAGAATGGAGATAAAGCACGCTCAAGCAAAGCGGTCACACCACGGCCATGAGCAGCCGCAATCTGGTACATATCATCCACGCCGAGCTGCCAAAAATCAGCACACGCCGCATCGGCATCAATACCATCGATTTTGTTTACTACCAGCATCGCTGGCTTTTCAATTTTACGCAGATGCGCAGCAATTGCTTCATCTGAAGGTGTCAGACCAGCACGACCGTCAACAAGGAACAATACAACATCAGCCTCATCAATCGCGGCTAATGACTGTTCTGCCATCTTTGTTTCCACGCCTTCTTCTGTGCCATCGATACCACCAGTATCAATCACAATGAATTCGTGCTCTTCACCAAGTCTCGCCTGGCCATATTTACGGTCTCGCGTTAGGCCTGGAAAGTCCGCAACCAACGCGTCACGAGTGCGAGTCAATCGGTTAAATAGTGTAGATTTACCTACGTTCGGACGCCCTACTAGAGCTACAACAGGTACCATAACAACCTCTACAATAATCTTTCTTCTGTAGTTATAGGTAACGACTTGCTCGATGCCAAATCAAACCAGCTTTTTACCTATAACCACGTCAGGGTTAATAAATTCAAACAACAAAACGGCTCCTAGCTGTCACCAGCCAGGAGCCGAATGTGAATTATATCACGATATTATTCGTTAATGGTTAGTTTCTTTACATCGCCGTTGCGAGTTGTAATCACATAACCATCCGACAATAACGTCGGGCCAACAGCCAAGCCACTATCATCGACAAACTGCTGCGCAACAAATTCGCCCGTTGAACGATCCATCCAGTGAAGGTAACCAAGCGTGTCACCGACAACGAGATAATTGCCAACAATAACTGGCGCTGTAAGTTGTCGGTGCTCAAGCAAGCTGTTTTCCCACAACTCAGTCCCGCTTCGTGAATCAACGGCAACAACATGATCTTTTTCCGTTATCACAAAGATGCGACTACCATCTGTAGAAATGTCTGTCGCAGATGAGTAATTACGCTTCCAAATCGGGTTCGCTGAACGCAAGTCAATGGCGATAAGTTGACCATTGTATCCAATGGTGAAAAGAGTACCGCCTAGCACAATTGGCGATGAATCAACGTCAACCAAACGATCAATTTCTGTCGCGCCTTTTGGCGTACCAACAGGCTGTTGCCAAATCAACTGACCACGCTCAACGATAGCAGCTGCGAGTCGGCCATTTGCCGTTCCCCAAAATACACCGCCGCCAATTGCAGTCGGAGTACTGTCGCCACGTAAAGTTAAGTTCGGCACTTCTGTACTCAATGCCCAGCGTTGCTCACCTGTACTCTCATTAAGGGCAATCAACATGCCTCGGCTAGTATTGATGATAATAAGGCCTGAATCTGCAACTGGCTTCGCCAGTACCTCACCACCAACTTTTACACGCCAAACAATTTCACCTGTTTCTTGGTCAAGAGAGATGACTTCACCATTCTCAGAGCCAATGTAAAGGTTTCCGTATGCCGCTGTGATACCACCAGAGAGACGAGCAATGACATCTTCTTCTAGGTCCGTTTGCCAACGTTGTTTACCGTTGTCAGGATCCAGCGCTTTTACTAAGCCATCACGACTTGCCACGAACAATGTATCATTCGCAAATACAGGGGATAGTTTTGAAAAGTAATGACCAACACCATCGCCAACCGATGTGCTCCACTCACTACTGGTTGTAAACTGACTGTCTACCTGAGGTAGTGGCGCCATTACAATGGTGTCTTTCTCACCTGCACAACCGGCAAGTACTCCCATTGTTAACGCCCCTAGCAAGGCTTTCTTAAAGACTCTTTTCATCCAATGCGGTCCTTATTTCGCCAGATCGTCCAATTTCATTTGTAGTGTCGGGCTTGCATCTGCCGCTTGCTGAGCTTCAGTATACGCAGCGTACGCAGCATCTTTGTCACCTTGGCGAATCGCAATATCGCCACGAAGTTCAGCAATACGACCTGTCCATGCTGTATCAGTGACGTTACTTAGCTCTGCCGTTGCAGCGTCGAAGTTACCCATTTCCGTCTCAATACGCGCAATGCGGTAACTAATCAATGGTAACAACGCAGCATCTTGAGTGCTGCTTTGCGCCCACTTCAGTTGCTCCAATGCAGCAGAAAGGTCTTGAGCTTCAACTTGTGCTTTAGCAAGTTGTAGTGCAGCCAATACTGAATATTCTTTTACTTCATTTGACTCAATGAAAGCTTTCACGTCAGCTTGAGCATCAGTGCCTTTGTCTTGCAAAGCATTCATTGCTGTCGTGTAGCTTTGAGAAGCTGCTTCACTCGCCTGAATCACAGAATCCTGGTAGTAACGCCAGCCAAATAGACCACCTAAACCAACAACCGCACCGATGATGACGGCTTTGCCGTTTTCCTTCCACCAGTCTTTAATGGCTTCAACTTGTTGTTCTTCAGTATCGTAAAGTTCCACTTCCTGTCCTCTTAAAACATGTAAATGGCAGCTTAGCTGCCATTGTTCCTATTTCGTTTAAAGGCTCCACATTTGGGAGCCTTAGCTTACGAACTAGGATGTAATTTTGTTAGATTACTAAAAGACTTAAATCAGTGCTGCGATCTTTTCTGCAACTTCTGCTTGGTTGTAAGTCTCTTGCTCACCACCAGCTAAGTCTTTCAGTACTACGGTATTATCCGCAACTTCGTTTTCGCCCAGAACCAATGCTACAACAGCACCAACTTTGTCTGCGCGTTTAAACTGTTTCTTGAAGTTACCGCCACCGAAGTGATTCATCACACGAACGCCTGGAACAGACTCGCGAAGCTGTTCTGCTAGCTTCATTCCTGCCATCATGGTGCCTTCACCCGCTGTGACTACGTACACGTCAACACTGCGACGAACGTCTGTCAGTTCCAACGTTTCTAGCATCAGTACTAGACGCTCTAGGCCCATTGCAAAGCCAACCGCTGGTGTTGGTTTACCACCTAATTGCTCTACAAGGCCATCGTAACGACCACCGCCACATACAGTGCCTTGAGCACCTAGGCTCTCAGTGATCCACTCAAATACCGTGCGATTGTAGTAATCCAGACCACGAACTAGACGTTCGTTAACTGTGTATTTGATACCTGCGGCGTCTAAAAGTTCACATAGACCTGCGAAGTGTGCTTTAGATTCTTCACCCAAGTAATCTGAAAGGCGAGGCGCATCACCTAAAATAGCTTGAACGTCTGGGTTCTTCGTATCCAGAACACGCAGTGGGTTCGTGTGCATGCGACGCTTACAATCTTCATCTAGCACATCAATATGTTGCTCAAGGAATGCAACCAGTGCAGTACGGTAGTCTGCGCGGTCTTCTTGAGAACCGATAGAGTTCAGTTCAAGACGGACATGTTCATTGATACCTAGCTCACGCCATAAACGCGCCGTCATCATGATAAGCTCTGCATCAACATCTGGACCATTTAGACCAAACACTTCAACACCACACTGGTGGAATTGACGGTAACGACCTTTCTGCGGACGTTCATGGCGGAACATAGGTCCCATGTACCACAGACGCTGTTCATCACGGTTGATCAGGCTGTTTTGGATACATGAACGTACACAACCCGCCGTACCTTCAGGGCGAAGTGTTAGGCTGTCGCCGTTACGGTCATCAAAGGTGTACATTTCTTTTGAAACGACGTCTGTTTCTTCACCAACAGCGCGGCTGAATAGGTTTGTTTCTTCAACGATTGGCATGCGCACTTCGTTATAACCGTATGCGCTAATTACATTTTTCACTGTGTTTTCTAGTTTTTGCCACAGTGGCGACTGAGTTGGGAGGCAATCGTTCATGCCTCGAATTGCTTGAATTGTTTTTGCCACAATACTTACCGTAATTCTCGTTGAGATTAATCTTGTACTTTAACTTCGATGCGGTTTTCGCCATTCATCATAGCTGCTTTCGCACGGATCTTAGCTTCTAGCTTATTCACAAGGTCATCGTTATCAAAGCGCTCTTTCTGGCGTTTACCATCTTCGTAGAATGCGCTCTTCTTGTTACTACCTGCTAGACCTAAGTGAGAAACTTCTGCTTCACCAGGGCCGTTTACCACACAACCGATGATAGACACATCCATTGGCGTGATGATGTCTTCTAAACGTTGCTCCAGTGCATTCACCGTACCAATCACATCGAATTCTTGGCGTGAGCAGCTGGGGCACGCAATAAAGTTGATGCCTCGAGAGCGAATGCGCAGAGATTTAAGGATGTCGAAACCGACTTTGATTTCTTCAACTGGATCGGCCGCCAAAGAGATACGCAGCGTATCGCCTATCCCTTCAGATAACAGCATACCTAAGCCAACAGATGACTTAACAGCGCCAGCTCGAGCACCACCCGCCTCTGTGATACCTAAATGAAGAGGCTGATCGATTTTCTTCGCCAGCAGACGATATGAATCCACAGCAAGAAAAACGTCTGAAGCTTTCACGCTAACTTTAAATTGGTCAAAGTTAAGACGATCGAGATGATCTACGTGACGCATCGCCGATTCAACCAAGGCTTCTGGCGTTGGTTCACCGTATTTCATCTGTAAATCTTTTTCCAAAGATCCACCATTGACGCCAATACGGATCGGGATGTTTTTATCGCGAGCGCAATCAACAACAGCGCGAATACGCTCTTCATTGCCGATGTTACCTGGGTTGATACGTAAACAGTCAACTCCGTACTCCGCAACTTTCAGCGCGATACGATAGTCGAAATGAATATCAGCCACTAATGGTACAGAAACTTGCTGTTTAATCAGTTTGAAAGCTTCTGCTGCGTCCATCGTAGGTACAGAAACTCGAACGATATCTGCGCCGACTTTTTCTAGTGCTCGGATTTGAGCGACTGTCGCTTCTACGTCAGTCGTGCGAGTGTTAGTCATTGACTGTACTGCAATTGGCGCACCATCACCAATTGGCACATCACCCACATAAATACGCGTCGATTTACGACGAATAATTGGAGATTCGTGTTGCATAATTTTTTATAACGGTAGAGTGAATCTAGCTACTTTGCCTGAAGTATACCCAGAAAGGTCGACAGGTTCACTTGCAAATGTCATTGTAACCCCTTCCGGTGCGCCCAATATCACTTTAAATGGCGCTTTTCCGGTAAGTTCTACATCTTGTCCTGGCTTATGAGTACCACTTACCAGCGTTTTACCATTGGTGTCTTTTACTTGAATCCAACAGTCCGCTTTAAACTTCATAGTAAGAAGTGTCATGCCTTCAGGTACTACTGGCGCAGGCTGTTCCTCTTCCGCCGCTTCAATCACGGCAACAGGTTCTTCAGAATCTACGCTTGTTGTATTTTCAGTTTCAGTCAGCAAAGGATCCGCCCCTTGCTCAACGGGTGCTTCAGTCAATTCAGCAACACCTTCATTAGTTGAAGCAACTTCTTCAGGAGTGCTTGCGATTAACTCTTCAGCCGTCATCAAATCGATATCAGCTAATTCTTGAGCAGTGGGCTGCGGCGCTTCAACACTCGAATCCGTTACTTCCTTAGTTAGGCTATTCTCTTGTTGGTTTTGCCACCACCATGCCGCTGAAATGCCAATAATGACCAGCCCGATAACCCAAGTAAGGAGCATAATACGGCTATTGTGCTTCTCGTCTTTTGTTTTACGAGAGAAGCTTTGCATTTCAATTTCTTGCTCTTGAGGCTGAGCATCTGCAGTCTGCTCTAACGCCGTCAAAACCACCTTCTCATCAAGACCTACGAATTTAGCGTAAGAGCGTAAGTAACCACGCGTAAATGTCGCGACTTGTTGAGATTCAAATCGGTTATTTTCAATATCTTCAATCACAGAAATGCGAAGCCTCAGGCGATCGGCAACTTGCTTTTGGCTCATTCCCAAGGATTCACGTTTGTTTTTCAGTAATGTGCCAGCTTCAATAGAGAGTGGCACTTCATTCGTATTTTCGTGTTCTGTCATAATGGCGGTATTTAATCTGTTTTAGTGGCTAACGTGGTCATGTATTTTCGTTATTGTTCTTAAGCCTCTTTAAAGATAGCTAGCCTAAACGCGTTAACCAAAAATAATAATTTTAAGAAACTCTCAGCGATCTGAGTGCGAATACCCGTTTTGCAAAAATCAGCAAAACGTATGTGAGAAAGTGCTGAGAATTATCGGTGTCATCGTTAGTGTTACATATCATGATAAGCGAATGCGCAACGAAGACAAAAACTCTTTACACTCAAACTAACAGATAGCTCAAGCTTTTGTCCAAACTTTGACAAAGGAATTCGAAATTATACCCAAATAACCTTAAGTTGAAGAGTGATAGTCCCAAATCTTGGCGAAAATGTCCTAAACAATAAACAAAATAGCCAGAGCGAATGGCTCTGGCTATTTTTGAATTCCGGTCGTTTATACAGCTTTCACTTCAATGGTATCGGCACCGCGTGACGCTTTCAGCATTGCCGTACGTTTAGTTCGGTCAATTACATCACCGACCAACTGACCACATGCGGCATCAATGTCATCACCGCGCGTTTTACGAACCGTAACTGTGTGCTCGTATTGCATCAATGTTTTTTGGAAGCGATCAATACGTGAGTTACTTGGTTTCTTGTAAGGTGAACCTGGGTACGGGTTAAACGGAATCAAGTTAATCTTACATGGTGTGTCTTTCATCAATTCAGCCAGCTCGCGTGCATGGTCCATGTCATCGTTCACATGATCAAGCAACACGTACTCGACTGTTACTTTGCCACGGTTTGCATTAGATGAAGCAATGTAACGACGAACGGATGCTAGGAAATCTTGAATATCCCAACGATCGTTAATTGGCATGATTTCACTACGCAGCTTATCGTTTGGCGCATGAAGAGAGATCGCCAACGCAACGTCGATTTTGCCCGTCATCTGATCAAGACCAGAAACCACACCTGATGTTGATACGGTTACGCGACGCTTCGACAAACCAAAGCCAAGGTCATCCAACATTAACTCCAGTGCTGGAATCAAGTTCTTCATATTAAGAAGCGGCTCACCCATACCCATCATCACGACGTTCGTAATTGGGCGACGGCCTGTTTCTTTCTCAAGACCAATTTCACGTGCAGCACGCCAAACCTGACCGATGATCTCTGAAACTTTCAAGTTACGGTTAAAACCCTGCTGTGCTGTTGAGCAGAACTTACATTCCAATGCACAACCTACTTGAGAAGATACACAAAGCGTTGCGCGATCATCTTCTGGAATGTAAACCGTTTCTACATCCTGATCACCAACCTTCATTGCCCACTTGATCGTGCCGTCTGAAGAATGCTGAGCTTCTGCTACAGTTGGTGCTTTAATTTCACACTTGTGTAAAAGCTTTTCGCGCAGCTTCTTGTTGATGTTTGTCATTTTTTCGAAGTCATCTACACCGAAATGGTAGATCCACTTCATAACCTGATCGGCACGAAACGCTTTCTCGCCAAGTTCTTCCGCGAAAAACTGACGCATGCCTTTGCGATCAAAGTCGAGTAGATTGATTTTTTCAGTGGTCATGTTGCCTCTCAATGACTGAAACAAGAATAAGGGCGCGAATTGTACAGCCTTTATGCAGCTACAACAAGGGGTGTAAGACCCTGAGTTTGCTAAGGCATTAAAATAAAAACGATTAAATTTTAATCAGACTTTACGGTGAGAATAATGATTAGACAACCGACAACAAAAGCGTAGAAGTGGTACAGAGAAAACAGTGAGAACAAACACACGTAACTAAGCTTTCACCCCTGTAAGATGCTCAGATTAGCCAACATCTTCGCGAATAATTACGAATGAACTCGCCGGTGAAATGGAGAATGCGGAATAAAAAACCTCGGACAATTCCGAGGTTATTACGAACTAGATCATCACGCAAAAGTGATGCATGAACGAGTTAGCGAGAGAAAACTTCTGATTCAGGGAAGAAAAACTCAATTTCACGAGCGGCAGACTCAGGGCTATCTGAACCATGAACTGAATTGTGACGCATGCTGAGTGCGTAATCAGCACGCAAAGTGCCACATGCCGCGTCCTTTGGGTTGGTTTTACCCATTAGCTCGCGGTAACGTGCAATCGCATTTTCGCCTTCCAATACCTGAACCATAATAGGACCAGATGTCATGAACTCTTTTAGAGGAGGGAAAAACTCTTTACCTTCATGCTCTGCATAAAAGCCGCTTGCCTGATCTTCTGTCAGGTGAACCATTTTGGCAGCGATGATACGTAGGCCAGCCTTTTCAATACGATTGTAGATTTCACCAATTAGGTTTCGCTCTACAGCATCAGGCTTAATGATTGAAAATGTTCTTTCTAGAGCCATAAAATTTCCTTTCTGTACTTGTAATAATAGTTGTGCTTTTAAAGTAACTTACTGGGTAAGAGCAGCACTCAAACAAGAGAGTGCTGCAATCAATCTTATTTTCCAGCTTGCTCATTGAGGAAACGAGCAAGTGTACGAACACCCATACCCGTTGCTCCCGCAGCCCATTTATCAGAAGCGGCTTTACGATACGTACCCGCACAGTCGAAATGTAACCAGCCTTTTTTGTAGTCCTCAACGAAGTAAGACAAGAATGCAGCTGCAGTACTTGCACCCGGAGAATAATCACCAGAGCTGATATTCGATAAATCGGCAAAATTAGATGGCAGCATTTCTCGATGGAAATCAGCAAGTGGTAGCGGCCACAAGCCTTCTTTTTCCTGGTTTGCCGCCGTAAGCGCTTGATGCGATAGCTCATCATCAAAGCTCATTAGCGCATGGTAATCGTTACCTAACGCATTCTTCGCTGCGCCTGTTAGCGTCGCGCAGTCAATAATTAACTCAGGCTTTTGCTCACTAGCGTAGATAAGACCGTCTGCAAGCACCAAGCGACCTTCCGCGTCGGTATTCATAATCTCAACGGTTTTGCCGTTTTTGTAAGTGATGATGTCGCCAAGCTTAAGGGCACGGCCAGAAACCATGTTCTCAGCACAACACAAGATCAGTTTTACGCGCTTGTTCAAACCGCGTAAGATAGCTAACCCTAGGCCACCAGTGATAGTACCCGAGCCACCCATATCTGCTTTCATTGCACTCATGAAGTTAGAAGGCTTCAAGCTGTAACCACCGGAATCAAAGGTGATGCCTTTACCCACAAGACATGCGAATACAGGTGCGTTTTCGTCACCAGTTGGGTTGTAGTCTAACTGAAGCATCGCAGAAGTACGCTCAGAACCACGGCCTACTGCGTAAATACCTTCCCAACCTTCTGCCAACAAGTCTTTGTCTTTGACGATACGTGCTGTCACAGTGCCTTTCGGCGCAACAGATTTGATGAATTCAGCAGCCATTGTCGCTAGCTGACGAGGAGCAACTTCTTCTGCCGTTTTGTTGATAATATCGCGGGTAAAATCAGTCGAAGTAATACGAGCTTGAAGCTCTGCTTGATCTTCATCAGACAATGCTGCCCACTCAACTGAGCCATGTTTTTTAGGGTTACGGAACCCTTGGTGGAAAGCCCATACGCTCTCTAGATCCCAGTTATCACCAGAAAGAAAAATAGAACGAATTCCTTGGCCATCTAGCTGACGAGCTGCACGTTGAATTGCGCCGAGATCATGACCTTCACCTAAGTGAATAGTTGCGCCGTTTTCAGCGAATGAAAGCAGTGCTTTTTCACCCCAATGTGGTGCTGCCGACTCTTGACTTAAAAATACAGACATCTGTGTAGACATGGTTTCTCCTTGTCTTATAGCAGCGTTGCCTACGCTGCTTCTTTTTAATAACTCACGGATGTTAGCATTATGTAGGGCAAAAATGTCAATTGGATAAAAAAACGGACCTAAAGGTCCGCTTTTTTTAGTAAGAATTGTTAACTAGGCTGTGTTTTACAGACTTAGTCCGCTTCGTCCATCCAGCACATGATAACGGCTTCTAGAATCTTTTCATTAGAACGGTTTGGCTCATCGTCAAACTCATCTAACTCCATGATCCATTGATGAAGATCGGTAAAACGCACTGTTTTTGGATCGACATCTGGAAACTTGTCACAAAGTTCAATCGCGATATCGCGAGAATCTGTCCATTTCATTGCTCATCTTCCTTTTGCTTCTTCCCTATATTGGGAAGATAGTTTTAGTGATCTTCTGAAGCGTGGTTTAGTGTGTATTTAGGAATTTCTACCACCAAGTCTTCATCAGCAATTTTCGCCTGACACCCTAGGCGTGACTCAGGCTCTAGACCCCACGCTTTATCTAGCATGTCGTCTTCTAGTTCTTCACTTTCTTCTAGTGAATCAAAACCTTCACGGATGATTACGTGGCAGGTAGTACACGCACATGACTTCTCACACGCATGTTCAATACCGATACCGTTTTTTAGCGCTACGTCTAGAACGGTGTCACCAGAGTTTGCTTCCAACACTGCACCTTCTGGGCACAAATCGTCGTGTGGTAATACAATAATCTTAGGCATAACTACTTATCTCTTATATATCGTCTACTGATTGACCTGACAACGCAGCTCGAATCGATTTATCCATACGGCGTGATGCGAAATCTTGGCTCGCTTTATCGGTATCTTTAATGCCCTGCTCTATCGCATCTGCATCATCACCATTACGCAGCTCAATCAAGGCTTCGATGGCTTTAATCAAGTTTTGTTTCTCTTGTTCTGATAGTAAGTCATCACCATCAGCTTGCATCGCTGCAATCAAACCTTCTATCACTCGGTCGGCTTCAACACGCTGCTCAGCTAAGGCACGAGCTTGCATGTCTTCTTTTGCGTGCGTCATTGAATCACGCAACATATCCGCCACTTCATTGTCACTTAAGCCGTAAGAAGGTTTTACTTGAATCTCTGATTGAACACCAGTGCTCTTCTCCATTGCCGTAACAGAAAGAAGGCCATCAGCGTCAACTTGGTAAGTCACGCGAATATGTGCCGCACCCGCTGCCATCGGAGGAATACCTTTTAACGAGAAGCGAGCAAGTGAACGACAGTCATCAACCATTTCACGTTCACCTTGTACCACATGAACACTCATCGCCGTTTGGCCATCTTTGAATGTGGTAAATTCTTGCGCACGCGCAACGGGAATCGTAGTGTTGCGGGGGATGATCTTCTCGGCCAAACCACCCATGGTTTCAATACCGAGCGACAGTGGAATCACATCAAGAAGCAACATTTCAGAGTCAGGTTTGTTACCCGCTAGGATATCAGCTTGAATACCCGCACCGATTGCAACAACTTCATCTGGGTTAATGCTTGTCAGAGGTGTGCGACCAAAAAACTCGCCTACCATTTCACGAACCAACAATGTACGGGTTGAGCCGCCAACCATGACGACCTCGAGTACTTCATCTGCGTCGACATCCGCATCTTTTAATGCGCGACGACAAGACATCAGGGTTTTCTTCACTAGCGGACGAATCAGATCTTCGAACTGCTCGCGAGTCACGGTGCCTTTCCAACCAAAAACGTCAACGTCAACACTGTCTTGCTCAGAGAAAGCAATCTTAGCTTCAGTAGCAATGTTCAACAGTGTACGGTTCTTTTCTGCAGAAAGCGGCGCTTCTAGACCCGCTTGCTCCATTAAATAATCGGCAAATAGATGGTCGAAGTCGTCACCGCCTAATGCAGAATCGCCACCTGTTGCTAATACTTCAAATACGCCTTTCGATAAACGTAGGATAGAGATATCAAAAGTACCGCCACCTAGATCGTAAACCGCAATCACACCTTCTTGACCAGAGTCTAGGCCATAAGCAATTGCCGCAGCGGTTGGTTCGTTAAGTAGACGGAGAACATGAAGACCAGCTAATTTCGCCGCATCTTTTGTACCTGCACGTTGCGCGTCATCAAAGTAAGCAGGAACGGTAATAACTACACCAGCTAACTCACCACCTAACGTATCTTCAGCTCGCTTACCCAATACTTTTAGGATGTCCGCAGATACTTCAATCGGGTTTTTGTCACCTTGAGGTGTTTGCAGAATTGGCAGGCCGTTTTCACTCTCTTTAAAACGATAAGGAAGTGAAGAGTAACGGGACTGAATGTCCTTTAATGAACGACCGATCAAACGTTTTACAGAGATAATCGTGTTCTCTGGTTCAAACTCTGCTTTGGCTTTGGCTTCGTGGCCGACCGTTAACGTTTCCTCAGCGTAATTAACGACTGAAGGTAAAATAGTACGGCCGTGCTCGTCCGCAAGTGGAGTTGCATCGCCGCTACGTACAGAAGCAACCAAAGAGTTGGTAGTACCTAAGTCGATACCCGCTGCTAACTTATGCTCATGAGGTGCCGAGCTTTGGCCCGGTTCTGCGATTTGAAGTAGTGCCATGATAGGTCCTTGTCACGCTTACTAGCCGAGGAGTTTGTCTTCGACTAGCTCAATTTCGTTCTTTAGTTTGGCAATGAATTTTAGCTTACGAACTCGGTCTGCGGCTTCAGCCCATAGACCATCATCAAGCTCTTGCTCGACGCTTGCCAGATGCTGTTTGTACATTTTGCTGACCTTAGAGTCGAAGTCAAAAAGCGCCGATTCAGGATCGGACTTGTCAGCAATCTCTTCCAGTTCTTCGCGCAGTTCCATTTGCTCCATTAAGAACATCGGATCTTGCATTGTTTGCTGTTCACCTAGGATCTCAACACCTTGCTCTGCGAGGATATACTCGGCGCGAGAAATAGGATTTTTCAGAACTTGATAGGCATCGTTGATTTGCGCCGCCTTTTGCACCGCCATCAAACGGTCACGTTCTGAGCCCGTTGCAAAGTTATCCGGGTGGAAGCGTTTTTGTAGTTCTCGGAACTGAGAAGAAAGAAGGCTACCATCCAGCTTAAACTGACTTGGTAGCCCAAATAATTCAAAGTGATTCATTAAGTTCGGGTCCTAGTAAAGCCTTCCGGACTCGTTTGCCCAGAAGGACAATCAATTAGACGTTGAAGCTTTCACCACAACCACATTCACTTTTCGCGTTAGGGTTGTTGAATTCAAAACCTTCATTCAACCCTTCTTTCACGTAATCCAATTCAGTACCATCTAGGTACACTAAGCTCTTTTGATCGATGATAATTTTCACTCCAGAGAGTTCAAATACTTCGTCTTCTTCATTGAGTTCATCAACAAACTCAAGTACGTATGCCATGCCGGAACAACCAGTCGTCTTCACTCCAAGACGTAAACCGATACCTTTGCCTCGGTTATCTAGGAATGCTCTTACGCGACTTGCCGCTGATTCTGTCATTGTGATGGCCATACTGCACCTTAGTCTGTCTAAATTTCGATTGGAATGGGAGCGTCAAAGCTCCCATTATATTACGGAATAATTATTCTTGGTGTTTTTTCTTGTAGTCAGCAACCGCTGCTTTGATTGCATCTTCAGCAAGAATAGAACAGTGAACTTTCACTGGTGGAAGCTCTAGCTCTTCAGCAATCTCAGAGTTTTTAATTGCTGCCGCTTCATCAACTGACTTACCTTTTACCCACTCAGTTACTAGTGAGCTTGATGCGATTGCACTACCACAACCGTATGTTTTGAACTTCGCATCTTCGATGATACCTTCAGGTGTCACTTTGATTTGAAGCTTCATTACGTCACCACACGCAGGAGCGCCAACCATGCCGCTACCTACTGATGGATCTTCTTTATCGAATGAACCAACGTTACGTGGGTTCTCGTAGTGATCAATTACTTTTTCGCTGTATGCCATGATAAATTACCTCGAATCCTCTATTTCAATCCCTGAGATTAATGGTGAGCCCATTCAACAGTGCTCAAATCAATCCCTTCTTTGTACATATCCCATAGAGGAGACATGTCGCGTAGCTTAGTCACTGCAACGCGGATTTGTTCAATTGCGTAATCAATTTCTTCTTCAGTCGTGAAACGACCAAACGAGAAACGAACCGAGCTGTGAGCCAATTCGTCATCCATGCCTAGGGCACGAAGAACGTAAGAAGGCTCAAGGCTTGCAGACGTACAAGCACTACCAGAAGATACCGCTAGATCTTTAAGCGACATTAATAGTGATTCACCTTCTACGAATGCGAAACTGATGTTTAGGTTGTGTGGTACACGCTGCTCAAAGTCACCGTTTACCGTCACTGCTTCTAAGTCTTTCACGCCATCAAAAAGACGGTTACGAAGCGCTAAAGCATGATCGTAATCTTTTTGCATGTCTTCTTTTGCAATGCGGAATGCTTCACCCATACCTACGATTTGGTGAGTAGGTAGTGTACCAGAGCGGAAACCACGCTCATGACCGCCACCGTGCATTTGCGCTTCAAGACGAATACGAGGCTTACGACGTACGTAAAGTGCACCGATACCTTTAGGGCCGTATACTTTGTGAGCAGAAAGTGAAATTAGATCAACTTTCATCTCTTGAACGTCGATTGGTAATTTACCTGCAGATTGCGCAGCGTCCACGTGGAAAACAATTTTACGCTCACGGCACAGTTCGCCGATCGCTGTAATGTCTTGAACCACACCAATCTCGTTGTTTACATGCATAATAGACACAAGCACGGTGTCATCACGCATGGCTGCTCTAAGCTTCTCTAGATCGATCAAGCCATTTGATTCTGGCTCAAGGTAAGTCACTTCAAAGCCTTCACGCTCAAGTTGACGACATGGGTCAAGAACGGCTTTGTGCTCTGTTTTACAAGTGATTACGTGCTTGCCTTTCTTCGAGTAAAAGTGCGCTGCACCTTTAATCGCAAGGTTGTCTGATTCTGTCGCACCAGATGTAAATACGATTTCGCGAGGATCTGCATTTAGAAGGTCAGCAATTTGCTCACGAGCAGTATCGACCGCTTCTTCTGCCTGCCAGCCGTAACGGTGCGAACGTGACGCTGGGTTGCCAAATGTGCCATCCATTGTCATGTACTGAACCATTTTTTCAGCAACACGTGGATCAACTGGACATGTAGCGGAATAATCAAGATAAATCGGCAGTTTCATTCTCTACTCCAATGTAAAAAGCTGACCGCTAAGAGCGGACGTTTACACCGATGGGCGCGGCGGTTGTATTTTTGTTTGATAGCCCATGGGTTACCGCCAGATCAATGTCCTGACGATCAGAAATTTCGAGTACTTCATTGTCTGTCATCAACTCACCAAGAGTGATGTTATTCAAAAAGTCACTAATGCGAGAGCTTAGGTCACGCCACAGCGTGTGAGTAAGGCAACGTGTTCCACCTTGGCAATCTCCTTTACCTTGGCATTTGGTTGCATCTACTGACTCATCAACGGCAGCAATCACGGTACCAATAGCGATACTGTGAGCGTCGGCACCAAGCCGGTAACCACCACCAGGACCACGAACGCTGGCAACGAGACCTGCTTTACGCAATTTTGAAAATAGCTGCTCTAAGTAAGAGAGCGAGATCCCTTGACGCTCTGAAATATCAGCCAGAGGTACAGGGTTTTGTTGCGAATGCAGTGCCACATCCAGCATGGCTGTCACCGCATATCTTCCTTTAGATGTAAGTTTCATACCACACCGTATCCACATGGTTTGTAATGGTTAAGATTTTTCCATACCTGAGTAATTTGGTCAAGTATTTATTTGACCATTTTACTCAGGTATTCATCCTCACACCTAAAGTGGTTATTATTCACTCAGAACTTCTTTTCTATCGAAGTCAAAACGCCTCGTAGAATATTAAGTTCTTGGGTTTCTGGTCGAGCACGAGAGAACAAACGGCGCAACTTATTCATCACCTGTCCAGGTTGCTCTTTGTTAATAAACTGGGTCTCAACCATCACCTTTTCAAGATGCTCGAAGAACATTTCGAGTTCTCGATGACGCGGGTATTCTTCCGATTCATTTGGGGAAAACTGGCTTTGCTCTAAGTTCAAGTGTGCAACTCGCACTTCGTAACTGAGAGTTTGTACAGCCATCGCTAGGTTAAGCGAGCTGTACTCAGGATTAGCGGGAATACAAACATGGTAGTGGCACTTTTGTAACTCTTCGTTTGTCAAACCAGTTCTTTCTCGGCCAAACACGAGCGCAACCGGATGCTTTCGGCCTTCAACTGCAAATTTCTCACCGCATTCACGTGGCTCGAGCATTGGCCATTCTAATGTACGAGAGCGGGCGCTAGAACCCACAACAAGGCCACAATCTTCAACCGCTTCTTCTAATGTGCCGACAATCTTTGCATTTTGAGCAATATCACCAGCACCCGCAGCTAAAGCAAGAGTTTGTTCATCCACTTCACATTGTGGATCGACTAATACTAGTTGGTTTAAACCCATCACTTTCATTGCTCGAGCTGCTGAGCCAATATTGCCTGAATGAGAGGTACCTACGAGTACAATTTTTACTTGATCCAACATCTGTGTTTGCTACCTAAATTAAAACCGCAGAATGTTATCATAGTTTTTTAAGACACCCTAGAGGCAAGCAGACCTCTCTTCTCATTCTTGGTTATTGTTCTCGTCCGCAGTATGATCTGTACACTCAGTCGTCCGCAATTAGAGTAAAAAATAACCACTTCCCTTTTTGATTATCTCTGGTATACTCGCCGCCGCTTTCATTTGTTCTTTAACATCCGTTGGGAAATTCGTATGCATCCAATGCTAAACATTGCTATTCGCGCTGCGCGAAAGGCAGGCAATCATATTGCTAAATCATTAGAAAACACTGATAAAGTAGAATCTACTCTTAAAGGCACTAATGACTTTGTCACTAACGTAGACAAAGAAGCAGAATACATCATCATCGATACTATCAAGCAGTCTTACCCTGAGCACTGTATCGTTGCTGAAGAACAAGGTCTTATCGAAGGTAAAGATAAAGACGTACAATGGATCATCGACCCACTGGATGGCACCACTAACTTTGTAAAAGGTTACCCAACTTTCGCGGTTTCTATCGCTGTTCGTATTAAGGGCAAAACTGAAGTTGCTTGTGTTTACGATCCAATGCAAAACGAGCTATTCACTGCACAACGCGGTGCCGGCGCTCAACTAAACAGTGCACGTATTCGTGTTGCTCAACTAAAAGACCTTCAAGGTACTGTTCTAGCAACAGGCTTCCCATTCAAGCAGAAACAACACGCTGAGTCTTACATCAAGATCGTTGGTGCGCTATTCACTGAATGTGCTGATTTCCGTCGTAGCGGCTCTGCTGCTCTTGACCTTTGTTACGTGGCTGCTGGCCGTGTTGATGGTTACTTCGAGCTAGGCCTAAAACCTTGGGATATGGCAGCAGGTGAGCTTATTGCTCGTGAAGCTGGCGCAATCCTAACAGACTTTGCTGGCGGCACTGACTACATGAAGTCTGGTAACATCGTTGCTTCAAGCGCTCGTGGCGTAAAATCTATCCTTAAGCACATCCGCGAAAACGGTAACAGCGCGATCCTTAAGTAAGATTTGAAAGTCATATATAGCCCGTCACGCTGATGACTTTAGAAAGCCCCGCTCATTGAGCGGGGCTTTTTTATTTCGAACAATCAGCCTGTTTGTAGAAACGGTCGTAGTCAGATAAGTGGTCTATTTTTACGTGCTTAACCTTCCATATTTGTTCCTTCATTAAAAACTGCAGCGAAACCGTGACTGGCTGGTATACATCACCAAAGCCGTTTACAGAAAGACATCCAACTCCTCCATCCTCACTGTACTCTTCAAAGTAAGACAGCTCTGTAACCAAACTTGATGGGATAGATGATAAAAATGGAAATTGATGACCAAATTTTATTGGGTGAGACTTAATACTGTTCAGCTCTTCAATCGATAGATTTGGTCCTGCCATAGCTTCTACCACCTCTATATACTGCATCTTGTATAAATTATTACGTATATCAAGGTAAGTATCGTGGAGTGGACTCGCGATGCAGGGCGTTGAAACACTTAGTAAAACCGGAATAGGTAGAATTCTATTTAGCATAACCAACTAAACCCCAGCTTCACGGAGCGCTTGATCAATTTTACTCGGCTTAAATCTGTACTTACAAAGCCCCCACTCGCACTGCTCTAAAAGCTCTCGGACATTTACCTGCCCAGTAACACCAAAGGAAACAACACCAAAAAGAGAAACACTCCCACTGTATGTCAAAACACCATCACGAGTAGTTTTAAAAGTAACAGAAACGGCTTTTAATTTTATGCCCAGCTCTTCAACCATTTCTTTTGAAACTTCAAACTTAGTAAATCCAAGCTCACCAGATAAAGTTACTTTACCTGACTCATCAACTGCTAACTTGAACCTTTTCCCTCCAGTAACTAGCTTGGTGGTAACGCCTTTATTGTGCTTGTAAGAAATCTCTACAAACTTCAGTAACTGTACTTTTATTTCAGCTTGCCTTGACATTATTTCCTCCCGAAATTGTTGAACATACTTCCGATATTCAACTCAAGCAAAAAACTACAATTCAAGCTGGAAGTACCTCAAAAAAAAATGAAACTTTCAAATCTATCAGGCATAAAAAAACCGCTGATTGCTCAGCGGTTTTTGTTTTCGATTCTCAACCTGCCTTATGGCATCTCGTCGAACTCTGCACCTTCTTTTTCTACTTGAGGTGGCATCAAGTGCTCTTTCTGGATACCCAGCTTTAGAGCCAGTGCTGATGCTACGTAGATAGAAGAGTAAGTACCTACAGTGATACCGAGTAAAAGTGCGGTTGCAAAGCCGTGAATCATAGCACCACCCTGCATGAACAGTGCAATTACCACGAACAACGTCGTACCAGATGTAATCAATGTACGGCTCAACGTTTGAGTGATTGAGGCGTCCATAATGTCTGAAGGTTCACCCTTACGCATCTTACGGAAGTTTTCACGAATCCGGTCAAATACAACGATGGTATCGTTGAGTGAGTAGCCCACAACTGTCAGTAGCGCAGCTACGATGGTCAGGTCAACTTCAATTTGTAGAAACGAGAAGACACCTAGCGTGATAATTATATCGTGAGCCAATGCCATTACCGCACCAGCCGCTAGACGCCATTCAAATCGCATCGATACATAAAGCAGGATACAGATCAGCGATACCAAGATCGCTAGACCACCAGCTTCTGTTAGCTCATCACCAACGTTGGGACCTACGAACTCAATACGACGCATTTCTACGCTTTCGCCAGTACCATCTTTGATAGCACCAATGATTTGGTTACCTAGCGTTTCACCAGAAACGTCATCACGTGGACGAAGACGGACCATGACTTCACGAGCACTACCGAAGTTTTGTACTGTCGCATCGCCAAAGCCTTTTGAATCTAGTGCTGCACGAATCTCTTCAAGGTTTGCTGGCTGTTCAAAACCTACCTCGATAAGCGTACCGCCAGTGAAATCTAGACCCCAATTAAGCCACTTGGTTGACAAAGTGAAGATAGAAGCAGCAATCATTATAATTGAAAAAACGAATGCTACTTTCGACCAACGCATAAAGCCGATCGTCTTCTCTGCTTTTAGAATTTGAAACATATTAATTCCCAGCCTTAGATCGACAATTTATCAACGCGTTTGCCACCGTAGATCAGGTTCACGATACAACGTGTACCAATAATGGCGGTGAACATTGAAGTTAAGATACCGATAGATAGAGTAACTGCGAAACCTTTCACCGCACCTGTACCGACCGCAAATAGAATGATTGCAGTAATTAGTGTTGTGATGTTCGCATCAGCAATCGTGCTGAATGCATTCGCGTAACCTTGGTGAATCGCTTGTTGTGGACTACGTCCATCACGAATTTCTTCACGGATACGCTCGAAGATCAGTACGTTCGCATCAACCGCCATACCGACTGTTAACACGATACCGGCTATCCCCGGAAGCGTCATGGTAGCGCCTGGAATCATCGACATAACACCAATGATAAGCACCAAGTTTGCCATTAGAGCGATGTTTGCAATCAAACCAAAGCCGCGGTAGTAAAGCAGCGTAAATAGCATTACGGCAACCATACCCCAGATACATGCTTGGATACCCATATCGATGTTTTGCTGGCCCATTGATGGACCAATGGTACGTTCTTCAACGATAGAGATAGGTGCAATCAGTGCACCAGCACGTAGTAGAAGTGCTAGGTTGTGTGCTTCTGCAGCAGAGTCGATACCTGTAATACGGAAGTTACGACCAAGAGCCGATTGAATCGTTGCTTGGTTGATGACTTCTTCATGCTTATCCAGAATAACTTTGCCTTCAGGCGTACGACGGCCACTGTCTTTGTATTCTGCAAACACGGTAGCCATTAGCTTACCAATGTTCTTCTTAGAGAACGCAGACATCTTATTACCACCTTCGCTGTCTAGCGAGATGTTAACTTGTGGACGACCATATTCATCAACACTTGAGCTTGCATCTGTGATGCTTTGACCGCCAAGAATAACGCGCTTCTTAAGCACAACTGGGCGACCATCACGGTCCATCTTGATTTCACTACCTGCTGGCGCACGACCATTTGCCGCTGCCGATAGGTCAGCTTTATCATCAACTTCACGGAATTCAAGCGTTGCCGTAGCTCCGAGAATTTCTTTTGCACGAGCAGTGTCTTGAACACCAGGCAGTTCAACTACAATGCGACTAGCACCTTGACGTTGAACCAATGGTTCCGCAACACCTAGTTCGTTGACACGATTACGTAAAATCGTAATGTTTTGCTCAACAGCATAGTTACGGATCTCTTGTAAACGTTGCTCAGTAAAGGTTGCAGTAAGAGCGTAACGGCCATTTGAATCAGAATCGACAAAAATCATGTCCGGGTGATTCTTTTCTAGCGTTGCTTTCGCTTCTGCTAATTGCTCTTCGTTACGCAACAACACTTCTACCGCTTCTTTTCCAGAAGGGCGGATTGCACGGTAACGAATCTTGGCGTCACGAAGTTCGCTACGGAAAGCTTCTTCTTGTTGACCAACAAGCTTTTCCATCGCTGCATCCATATCCACTTCCATTAAGAAGTGAACACCACCGCGAAGGTCAAGACCTAGCTTCAATGGTGACGCGCCAATCGCTTCTAGCCAATCGGGTGTAGAAGGTGCAAGGTTAAGTGCAACAATTGTGTCTTTGCCTAGCGCTTCGCTGATGACATCACGAGCACTAATTTGTGTGTCAGTGTCGTTAAAACGAACAAGAATTGATCCATCTTCGAGAGCAATGGATTTATGAGAAAGTTGCTCTTTGTTAAGAGCAGTAGTGACAGCATCCAGCGTTGACATATCTACAGAGGCGCCACGCGCCCCTGTAACTTGAATAGCCGGATCTTCACCGTAGATATTTGGAAGTGCGTATAACGCAGCGGTGATGATGGCAAAAAGCACCATCAAGTACTTCCATAATGGATAACGGTTTAGCACAGCGAGGATCCTTTAGCTGTTTTATAGAGACTTAAGCGTACCTTTTGGTAGCACTGCAGTGATGAAGTCTTTCTTGATTACTACTTCATTGTTCGCGTTAAGCTCAATTGAAATGTAGTCATTGTCTTCAGCAATCTTAGTGATTTTACCCACTAGGCCACCGCTAGTTAAAACTTCGTCGCCTTTGCCCATAGAAGCCATTAGGTTTTTGTGTTCTTTTACGCGTTTCGCTTGTGGGCGGTAAATCATGAAGTAAAAGATCACTGCGAACATGCCAAGCATGATTAGCATTTCAAAACCACCGCCTGCTGGCGCGCCTTCTGCTGCTGCGTGAGCCTGAGAAATAAACATTAAAACATCCTCATTATATTTTATTGATAATCAAACAAATTGGGCTTTCGCATTTTAGATTCAAGTCTGAGAGTAACTAATAGAGATCGCTCTCTCAAAAATAACGTGCGTTAGCCTACTTTATTAGCAAAAGCCTCTGGCGACATGCCAAAGGCTTTAATTCTTTTAGTCTTTCAATTACTGCTCTTTTGCTAGTGGTGGCACTTCACGGCCACGACGCTCATAGAACTCAGTAACAAATTCATCGAAGCGATCTTCATCAATTGCTTTACGAATGCTTTCCATCAGACGCTGGTAGTAACGCAGGTTATGGATTGTATTCAAGCGAGCGCCTAAGATTTCATTACAACGCTCTAAATGGTGAAGGTACGACTTGCTGTAGTTTTGACAAGTGTAACAGTCACAATGCGGATCCAATGGTGTTGTATCCGTTTTATGTTTCGCATTACGGATCTTGATCACACCACCAGTCACAAATAAGTGACCATTACGTGCGTTACGCGTTGGCATTACACAGTCAAACATGTCGATACCACGACGAACACCTTCAACCAAGTCTTCTGGCTTACCTACGCCCATCAAGTAGCGAGGTTTGTCTTCAGGAAGTTGAGGACAAGTATGCTCAAGAATACGGTGCATGTCTTCTTTAGGCTCACCTACTGCCAAACCACCAACCGCGTAACCGTCAAAACCGATTTCCGTTAGACCTTTTACCGACACATCACGTAAATCTTCGTAAACACCACCTTGAACAATACCAAATAGGTTGTTCGGGTTTTCTAGCTTCTCGAAATGGTCACGTGAACGCTGTGCCCAGCGTAATGACATTTCCATCGATTTCTTCGCTTCATCGCGTGTCGCTGGGTAAGGCGTACACTCGTCAAAAATCATAACGATGTCAGAGCCCAGGTCTTTTTGAATTTCCATCGACTTTTCTGCGTCCATGAAAATCTTGTCACCGTTTACTGGGTTACGAAAGTGAACACCCTCTTCAGTGATCGTACGCATCTTACCAAGGCTGAATACTTGGAAGCCGCCTGAATCAGTAAGAATAGGACCGTGCCAGTTCATAAAATCGTGCAGGTCACCGTGCATTTTCATCACTTCTTGACCAGGACGTAGCCACAGGTGGAACGTATTACCTAGCAGAATTTCTGCACCAGTATCTTTTACTTCTTCTGGTGTCATACCTTTAACGGTACCGTAAGTACCTACTGGCATGAACGCAGGAGTTTGAACAGTGCCGCGTTCGAAAGTCAGTTGACCACGACGTGCATTGCCGTTTTTCTTCTTAAGATCGAATTTTAATTTCACGATGCCTCCGGGTGTCAGAGAAACAGTCTGACTGAGTGTTTAGGGCTCTACCCTACTTTAAGGAGCGGTCGCTTTTCCTTGCGAGAGACAAAGCAATGGATGCTTTATTTCCTAGCTTACTGCTAGCACTCGTAAATCTACTTTTAACTACGCCGTTTTCTTCTTGATGAACATTGAATCGCCATACGAGAAGAAACGGTATTTGTTTTCCACCGCATGTTTGTAAGCATTCATGGTGTTCTCGTATCCAGCAAATGCACTCACCAACATGATCAGTGTTGATTCAGGCAAGTGGAAGTTGGTGATCAAGCAATCCACCAGCTGATATTCGTAACCAGGGAAAATAAATATTTCAGTATCGCCAAAGAATGGGGCCAGCTCAGTTCCTTTTTGCAATGCGTCTTGCGCTGCACTTTCAAGTGAACGCACAGATGTGGTACCAACAGCAATAATTCGTCCGCCGCGCGCTTTCGTCGCTTTAATTGCTTCGACGACTTCTTGTGGTACTTCTACGTACTCGGCATGCATGTGGTGATCGTTGATATTTTCCACTTTTACCGGCTGGAATGTACCCGCCCCAACGTGCAAAGTAACGTAAGCAAACTCTGCACCTTTCGCTTTGATTTTCTCCAAGAGAACATCATCAAAGTGAAGGCCCGCTGTCGGTGCCGCAACCGCACCTGGCTTTTGATTATATACCGTTTGGTAACGCTCTTTATCTGCATCTTCGTCTGGACGGTCGATGTAAGGAGGAAGCGGCATATGGCCGATTTCTTCCAGAATTTCTAGTACCGTCTTATCAGAACTAAATTTCAGTTCAAATAAAGCATCATGGCGTGCCACCATTTCTGCTGAATATTCATCATTCTCGCCAACAATAATGGTTGTACCTGGTTTTGGTGATTTAGAGCAACGAACGTGCGCGAGGATGCTTTTCTCATCCAACATGCGCTCCACCAGCACTTCTAATTTACCACCCGATTCCTTGCGGCCAAAAAGACGAGCAGGAATAACACGAGTATTATTAAACACCACTAAGTCACCGGGTTGAACTTGGCCCAATACATCAGTAAATGTGCCATCAATGAGCTCTCCGGTATTGCCGTCCATTTGCAGCAGTCGGCTAGCGGTACGCTCTGGTTGAGGGTAGCGAGCGATGAGTTCATCTGGAAGGTCGAAATGGAAATCTGATACTTGCATGTTACTTGTCTTATCTATTGGTCAAATCACGTCTAGGCGACGATAAAATTGCGACGAGTTTTTCGCAGCAGACTAGTATATGTTTACATGCTGCAATAGCAAGCAAATCACCAGAATATAGCAGTAAAAGCCATGGTGAAGAGTGTAATAAAACGTGAAAAGCCTCGATTACTTGGCACTATTTTTAATTTGAGCCCAAAAGAGAGAACATGAAAAAAGCAAAGCAGCGTATACCGCTGCTTATTAGTTTGGCATTCCAATCGCCCTATCAAACCTCACGCTTTCGCCACAAGAATAACGGCACGAATAAACCCAATAACCAAAACCCTAGACTGCCACCTTCATCATCTGAGCCTTTGAAATCACAGTTATTGGTCGCAATGCCATCGTGACACTCTTTATTGTCACCACTTTCATTGTTAGCACTTTTGATAAAATTCGGCGCAATGATGTAACGACTTGGTGGCGCATCGGCAGTGATGTAAGACTGTACCCAGTCGTAATAGTGGCTCACCTTGGTATAGAAACTTGGGAGCGTCAAAGAGCCACACGTTGGTAGAATAAGAGGGCCGCCACTAACAATACCAATTTGTTTACCGGTCGCCACATCGACCAACGGGCCACCACTGTCACCTTTACATGCTGAGTTGCCATATTGGGTATGGCTATCCGGCTCCAATACATGGTTTTGTGTTGGTAGCGTACAAATTTTGGTTTGGTTGTCTCTTGAATCAATGATCCCCGGAAAACTGCTGCCAATTTCTAAACGCTCATAACATTTGTCGATGGGTAAAAATGTGCTAATGGTGGTTTTGAGCGTATTAGAAGGTTCAGAAGCATCCGGCTGAGTAGCCCCCCATCCAAAAACTTGCACATTTTCGACACGTTGATTGGTCAGGTAATTATCGTTCCAATCCGCCACCAAACGTGCTTCGATACTCTCCATGTCAACTTTACTCGCTAGGTCAGCAAAGCTCGCGTTTGCCACTGGGCGCGTGAGATACAGCAACGCGATGTCTGAATCTAAACCGGTTTGGATAGGTTTCACGTTGCCATTACTGTCGGTCTCAGCTTTTGAAATCCGAGTGTAATCCGGATGAACCACAACGTGAGACACCGGATAGAAGTTATCAAGCCCTGCAGAATTAAGTTCATACACATTCGCATTCACCGACAGCTCACCCGGCGGGGTCACATAGTAGGTTGCTTCATTGGTTCCTTGTCCCATCACCACACAGTGCGCCGCAGTCAGTACCCATTGCTCTGTCAGCATCGTTCCACCACACAGCGGAAACTCTGCCATATTACTTGCTCGCAAAGTAACGCGGTCAACAGGATCGGTTTGTTCATCTCCTAACACAATCGCCTGTGTTGATGGCACACTGAATGCCGCCACTGCCAGCGCAATAAGTTTGTTACACGTTGTTCGTTTCATCTAGGTTGCTGTCTTCAATTTGGTAAGCCTGGACGTATCTTCTTCGAGAGAAGAATCTTGGAAAATCCAGCGAATAAAAATGTGCGATTCAATTCATTGGATTACCTTGGGAACACATTCAATATCAACTAAAAATGCCAACTGACTCGCACACAAACCGACTTATTCAAATTAATAAAAACACCAATAAAACACAGATTACGCAGCCCATCAGCATTGTGCTATTTAATTGATGAAAAACGAGTTAGCTCCCAGATATACAGAAAAATATTCTCTATATTTAAGAGAAGGACAATGCCGCTGGAGGTCTCTATGATCAAGGTTGAAGACATGATGACTCGTAATCCTCATACCTTACTGCGCACGCACACCTTGCGTGATGCAAAAAGCATGATGGATGCGCTTGATATTCGACACATTCCGGTTGTTGATGCCAATAACCACTTACAAGGCTTGGTGACTCAACGCGACATTCTTGCTGCTCAAGAATCGAGCTTGCACCCAGATGAGGCTGAACAATCTTTTACTTTAGACACACCGCTCTACGAAATGATGCACACCAATATCATGACGGCAGAGCCTATCGCGGGGCTCAAAGAGAGCGCTATCTATATGCAAAAGCATAAAGTTGGCTGTCTACCTGTTGTCACCAAAGGTCGATTGGTCGGCATCATTACTGACAGTGACTTTGTGACCATTGCGATTAACTTATTGGAACTGCAAGAAGAAGTGGAACCTGAAGAAATCGTGCAGGAAGAGTAGTACGCAAGCGTATTCTCTTTGTTGTAAGTTTCGTTTTTACACCGGTTAAACGAAAAAAGAGCGGCAGGGTTGCCGCTCAAAATGCCATTACTGACGCTGATTAAGGAAGTGTTTCTCTGCCAATTAGAATTGGTCTTCTTCGGTCGAACCTGTCAATGCTGTCACTGAAGAGTTACCACCTTGGATAGTATTGGTCATTCTATCGAAGTAACCTGTACCTACTTCTTGTTGGTGCGCAACAAACGTATAGCCTTTTTCAGCTGCTTGGAATTCAGGACGCTGAACTTTCTCAACATAATGACGCATACCTTCACCTTGAGCGTAAGCGTGCGCCAGTTCAAACATGTTGAACCACATGTTGTGAATGCCTGCTAGCGTGATGAATTGGTACTTGTAGCCCATGTTAGCCAGCTCTTGTTGGAACTTAGCAATGGTTTCTGCATCTAGGTTTTTCTCCCAGTTGAATGAAGGCGAGCAGTTGTACGCCAACAATTGATCTGGGTATTCAGCGTGAATTGCTTCTGCAAACTTACGTGCTTCTTCCAAACATGGCGTAGCCGTTTCACACCAAATCAAGTCTGCATATGGTGCGTAAGCCAGGCCGCGAGAAATCGCTTGGTCGATACCAGCGCGAACGCGGTAGAAACCTTCTTGAGTGCGCTCACCTTCAATAAAGTCTTTATCATATGGGTCGCAATCTGAAGTAATGAGATCCGCCGCATTCGCATCAGTACGAGCAATAACTAATGTTGTTGTTCCCGCTACGTCAGCAGCCAAACGAGCTGCAACGAGCTTTTGTACCGCTTCTTGCGTAGGAACTAATACCTTACCACCCATATGACCACACTTTTTCACCGATGCTAACTGGTCTTCAAAGTGAACGCCCGCGGCACCGGCTTCGATCATCGATTTCATTAGTTCGTAAGCGTTAAGCACACCACCAAAGCCCGCTTCAGCATCCGCTACGATAGGTAGGAAGTAATCAATACCACCTTCATCTTCAGGCGTCTTACCAGCAGCCCACTGAATTTGGTCTGCACGACGGAATGAGTTGTTGATACGCTTTACTACTGACGGTACAGAATCTACTGGGTAAAGAGATTGGTCTGGATACATCGTCGAGGCGGTGTTGTTATCCGCCGCTACCTGCCAGCCTGACAAGTAAATCGCTTCAATACCTGCTTTAGCTTGTTGAACCGCTTGACCACCCGTTAGCGCACCAAGACAGTTTACGTAACCTTTTTTTGCACTACCGTTGACCAGTGACCAAAGTTTGTCTGCACCACGTTGTGCAATTGTGTTTGCAGGCACCATAGAGCCACGCAGTTCCACCACTTCCTCGGCAGTGTAAGTACGCTTCACATTTTTCCAGCGTGGATTAGTTGCCCAGTCTTTTTCCAGAGCTTCAATTTGTTGGCGGCGAGTTAAGTTAGTCATTGGTCTATCCCTCTTTATAATTTGCACTTTATGCGTGTGCGTTGAGTTTCCGTTCTCAGGCAGTACTTCCCTATCTGCCTTGAAAATCCTTCACGTTATTGGTGTTACAGTTATTCTTTATTAATCCAGGTAGTCATAACCAGGAACTGTCAAAAAGTTGGTCAGTTCATCGCTCGTCGTGAGCCTTGCCATTAAGTCTGCTGCTTCTTCAAATCGACCCGCATGGTAGCGCTGTTCGCCAATTTCTTGCTTCACGACTTCAATCTCCTCTTTGAGATAGAGCTCGAACAGCTCTTTAGTGACCTTTAATCCGTTGTCTAGCGACTTGCCGTGTTGAATCCATTGCCAGATAGAGGCGCGTGAGATTTCTGCCGTTGCTGCGTCTTCCATCAGTCCGTAAATCGGCACACAACCATTGCCAGAAATCCAAGCTTCGATGTATTGCAGCGCAACGCGAATATTGTGGCGCATTCCGCCTTCAGTGCGCTCGCCTTCACAAGGCTCAAGCAGTTCAGCTGCTGTAATAGGCGCATCCTCTGCACGGCTCACATCCAACTGGTTGGTGCGTTCACCCAGCACAGCACTAAAGACTTCCATAGCAGTGTCAGCCAAACCTGGATGAGCCACCCAAGTACCGTCGTGGCCGTTGTTAGCTTCTAACGATTTGTCAGTCTGGATCTTGTCTAATACTTTTTGATTCTCTTTCGGGTCTTTAGCTGGGATAAATGCGGCCATTCCTCCCATCGCGAAAGCACCTCGTTTATGGCAAGTACGTACCAATAATCGCGAGTAAGCGTTTAAGAATGGCTTGTCCATCGTTACCACTTGGCGATCTGGCAGTACTCGGTCTGAGTGTTTTTTCAATGTTTTGATATAGCTAAAGATGTAATCCCAGCGACCACAGTTCAAACCAACGATGTGTTCTTTAAGCGAGAACAGAATCTCGTCCATTTCGAATACCGCTGGTAAGGTTTCAATCAGCACAGTCGCTTTGATGGTGCCTGTATCCAAACCGAAGTAGTCTTCCGTGAAATGGAACACTTCGCTCCACCACTTCGCTTCGTGATGCGATTGCAGTTTTGGAAGGTAGAAATAAGGGCCACTGCCTTTTTGAAGTAACGCTTTGTAGTTGTTATAGAAATACAGAGCGAAATCGAATAGCGCACCTGGAATGATCTGACCGTGCCACGTAACGTGTTTTTCTTTTAAATGAAGGCCGCGAACACGGCAGATCAACACCGCTGGGTCATCTTCCAGCTGATAATGTTTGCCATTGCCAGGATTGGTGTAACTGATGGTGCCATTAACAGCATCGCGCAAGTTAATTTGACCATCCAGCACTTTACTCCATGCAGGAGACATTGAATCTTCGAAGTCTGCCATGAACACTTTTACATTCGCATTCAGTGCGTTAATCACCATCTTGCGGTCAGTTGGTCCGGTAATCTCCACACGGCGATCTTGCAGATCTTGTGGGATTCCTAGGATCTTCCAACTTCCTTCACGGATGTCTTGTGTCTCTGGTAGAAAATCTGGTAGCTCACCAGCATCAATACGTGCTTGCTTCTCTTCTCTTGCTTCCAGCAACTGTTCAACACGTCCGGCAAATTTTTCACACAGTAGAGATAAAAAGGTTTGGGCTTCAACAGGGAAAATTGCTTGATGTTCTGGAGCAACGACTCCATTCACCTCAAGCATGCCTTGGGTTTGCTTTAGTTGTTGTGTTTTTTGTTCTGTCTGAGCAAGCATAATCATTCATCCTTAACGTGCTTTATCAATCTTGGGCAGTCAGCGTAAAGCTACATTTGTAAGTTATGAACAACAAATTACATCCTTTAACTTTGTGTTCAACTCGTCTAGCCATGCCGATAGATTGCGTAATGCTACGTGTATTTTCAATCTAGACATAAGTCGTATCGGCCTTTAAATAAGCTATATCAACAAAGGGTTTAGTGAAACCCCCAATATAAACAAAACAGAAAATTCAAAGTTTTATTCCGCAAGGTAAAAACCATCTATCAAGCGCCTTATTTTGTAAGTTATTACGTAATAAAATTACATTAAATTTAAAGTCGTTTTATCATTTCAAACAAGCGTATGAATATAGACTGGTAAACAAACACCTTGTATTCACAAGGGCTGAAGAGATGGATTTAAACAGGGGTCAAACAAGGTATGCAGGGCTTTGTGTAAAATTAACATTGTGAAATTTCACTATTTTATGAAAGCTTCATCAAAGAAGAGCTGTAAAATTTTACAAGTCAAAGTTTACCAACAGAATAAAATACTAGAAAGCGCACTGTTTCCAGTGCGCTTTTAGATAAATAATGGAGAAGTAAGGGCTAATACTAATAGCTAAAGCAGCTCTGAAACGACTTCTGCAAGTTGATTAAATGTTTTCGTTCTTGACGAGCTCGGACGCCAAACTAAGCCGATTTCGCGATAAGCTTGTTTACCAGGAGGATCGATCACGACTAAATTCTGGTTATGCAGCAAGCCATGGTCGATAGCCATTTGAGGAATGAACGTTGTTCCCAAACCATTCGCAACCATTTGCACCAGTGTATGGAGGCTGGTTGCCGTAAACGGATTGATTTTTTCTTTGTCTGTTAATTTACACGCTGATACCGCATGTTCCGTTAAGCAATGTTCTTTCTCTAGTAGAAAGACGGATTCGTCAGGTAAATCCGCGTAACGAATCGGCACAGGGACCGATTGGGCTTGATTAGCGCTTATAACCATTCGAAACGGATCCTTACCCACTACTCGGCTTTCCATCCCATCAATTTCGACTGGTAACGCTAAAATAAGCACATCCAGCTCACCATGTCTGAGCGCTTGGAGTAAGTTTGTCGTCGTGTCTTCTCTTAATAAAAGGGTCAGTTGTGGGAAACGGTAGTTCACCTCTTGTACCAAATCACACAGTAAAAACGGAGCAATTGTTGGTATGCATCCTACTTTTAGCTGGCCTTGCATATCGTCGCCTTGGCACATACGTCCAAGCTCGACCAAATCTTGCCCTTTTGCTAACAGCTCTCGCCCCTGCTTTACTACCATTTCTCCTGTTTGGGTAAAAACCAGTGGACTTTTCTTATCTTTCTTTTCATATAAGGGACAACCAATCAATTCCTCTAAGTTTTGAATACCCTTACTTAAAGTCGACTGACTGACAAAACAACGCTCTGCAGCGTCACTAAAATGTCTTGTTTCATGCAGTGTGACTAAATAGTGTAACTGCTTCAAACTGGGCCATTTATTCATAATTGTATTTGTATCTACCGCCGTTCCAGTGATCGAGTTAAGAGTTTTGTTATTATCGTTTTTTTCGATTAACTCAATCTATTTATTTCGCTTTTTTCAATACTACAATCTGTACTATAGTTTGTCTCGTACAAACACGAACCAAACCGACACAACTGAATTCGGTTTGGAGCTAACCATACTTTTTAGGAGCAAAAAAATGGTACTAGTAGGTCGTCAAGCCCCTGATTTTACTGCAGCAGCTGTTCTAGGTAACGGTGAAATCGTTGAAAACTTCAACTTTGCAGAGTTCACTAAAGGTAAGAAAGCAGTAGTATTCTTCTACCCACTAGATTTCACTTTCGTTTGCCCATCTGAGCTAATCGCATTCGACAACCGTCTAGCTGACTTCCAAGCTAAAGGTGTTGAAGTAATCGGTGTTTCTATCGATTCTCAGTTCTCTCACAACGCATGGCGTAACACTGCTATCGAAGATGGCGGTATCGGTCAAGTTAAGTACCCACTAGTTGCTGACGTTAAGCACGAAATCTGTAAAGCTTACGACGTTGAGCACCCAGAAGCAGGCGTTGCTTTCCGTGGTTCTTTCCTAATCGACGAAGAAGGCGTTGTACGTCACCAAGTAGTTAACGACCTACCACTAGGCCGTAACATCGACGAAATGCTACGCATGGTTGACGCTCTTAACTTCCACCAGAAGCACGGCGAAGTATGTCCTGCACAATGGGAAGAAGGTAAAGCAGGTATGGACGCATCTCCAAAAGGTGTTGCAGCGTTCCTATCTGAGCACGCAGCTGACCTAGGCAAAAAATAATAGACCTTCACCCTAGCTCAACGGGTGTGATGGTTGGATGTATATAAAGCAAAAAGCTAATGCGGAAAACCGCAAACGCCAATCAGTCTAAGTAAAGTCCTATCAAAGCCCAGAGCCTCTGCTCTGGGCTTTCTTTTTCCTTCAGATAAACCGCAAAAATGAGGTAACGCTTCAGCGTAAACTTTACCTCTATTTATCATCCCCTCCATACAGATTCTGCTTACTTGCCCTGTTAATATCTTAGCCACAACACCTATTTGTAACGTTAGCAGGATGAATGAACGTGGTTACTCATCTAGAAGTCTGTATCGATAATATTGAATCTCTGCACTACGCCATTGCTGGCGGCGCCACTCGGATTGAGCTTTGCTCCTCTTTGGCTTTAGGCGGACTAACACCCAGTTATGGCTTTATGCACCAAGCCGCTAAGCTTTCGACCATTCCTGTTTATGCCATGATCCGCCCACGCCAAGGTGACTTCTTCTACAGTGAAGAAGAGATCGAAATGATGCGTTGGGATATTGAAGCGGCTCACCAATCGGGCTTGGATGGTGTGGTTCTCGGTGTACTCACCCAAGAGGGGGATATCCACATGCCTTACTCGGCTGCGCTGTGTGAATTTGCTCAAGCGATTGGCTTAGGCGTAACCTTCCATCGTGCCTTTGACCAGTGTCGTGACGCTGAAAAAACTTTGGAAGAAGTGATCAGCTTAGGTTGTGAACGTATTTTAACCTCCGGTCTTGCGCCTTCAGCACCACAAGGGATCGATGTGCTTAGAGCTTTGGTTAATCAAGCCCAAGGGCGCATAGCAATCATGGCGGGGGCTGGCGTTAATGCGAGTAACGTACGTGCGTTAGTAGAAGACACTCAAGTTCCTGAAATCCATCTGTCAGGCAAAACCACACGCCCTAGCCAAATGACCTTTGTTGCCGAACAAAGCAAAATGGGCGCATCCGATGTCGATGATTTTTTAATCCCCATCACAAGTACACAAGCCATTACCGATGTCGTAGCAGCTCTCAAATAGACCACCGTAACCTCACGCGCATAGCTTTTGAGTGCTAACATATTGTTTATCAAGGAGTGAGGAAAGGTGTATGTCTAAATTGAAGAAAAAGGAATACGAAAAGGAGCTCAAAAACCTTCAAGTTGAGCTCGTAAAACTTCAAGAGTGGGTCAAACACAAAGGGTTAAAAGTGGTGGTTCTGTTTGAAGGCCGTGATGCTGCGGGCAAAGGCGGGGTGATAAAGCGAATTACAGAAAAGCTAAACCCGCGTGTTTGTCGCGTAGTGGCTCTGCCTGCACCGACAGAAAAAGAAAAAACGCAATGGTACTTCCAACGTTACGTCGCTCATTTACCATCTGCTGGTGAAATCGTTTTATTTGACCGAAGTTGGTATAACCGAGCAGGTGTCGAAAAAGTCATGGGGTTCTGTACTCCAGACGAATACGAGGAGTTTTTACGCTCTTGCCCTGAATTCGAGAGAATGTTGCAACGCTCTGGGATTATTCTGATTAAGTATTGGTTTTCGGTTTCAGACGAAGAGCAGGAAAAACGTTTTCTAGGTCGAATTAATACGCCGATCAAACGTTGGAAATTCAGCCCAATGGATTTAGAGTCACGTCATCGCTGGGCGGAGTATTCGGAAGCAAAAGATAAGATGTTTGCCTATACAGACACGAAAAACTGCCCTTGGTGGGTCGTCCCTTCTGATGACAAAAAGAAAGCGCGCTTGAACTGTATCAGTCATTTACTAAGCCAGATTGATTACAAAGCACTTGAGTACTCACCCATCGAATTACCTGAACTCAATAAAGAAGGTTACGTCAGAGCGCCCATTGATGATCAGACCTTCGTTCCTGATAAATATTGATGTGCTTTCCTTCTCTCTAATAAATAGACCAGCCTAAAAGCTGGTCTATTTATTGAAGTCAGTTACTTCAGTACGTCATCAATACTTTGATCACCTAGATGGCGTACATCTTTCCCTTTCACGAAGTAAATAATGTATTCACAGATGTTCTGGCAGCGGTCCCCCACGCGTTCAATCGCGCGTGCCGACCACATCACTTGCAGAATGTTAGGGATATTTTTTGGATCTTCCATCATGTAAGTCATCAACTGACGAATCACCGCTTCATACTCGGCGTCTAGTTTGTCATCTTGTTTATGCACCTCTGCTGCCGCTTCTACATCCATGCGGGCAAACGCATCTAAAACCTGATGCAGCATATTAATTGCCTGACGGCAGAGAGGCTCTAACGACACTTGGAATTGTCGTTCTTTTGATGATGGGCTTTCGATGGCAACGTAAGCAATGCGTGTCGCCACATCACCGATGCGTTCTAAATCAGTGATCGTTTTGATGATAGCCATGATTAAGCGCAAGTCTTTTGCCGTTGGCTGACGCTTAGCAATAATGCGTGTACAGGCGTCATCGATCGAGACTTCCATCGCATTCACTTTATGATCGTCACGCACAACCTTACGCGCCAGTTCGATGTCTTCTTTATGCAAGGCTTGAATAGCATACGAAAGCTGCTGTTCTACCAAGCCCCCCATGGTTAATACATGAGTACGAATCGATTCTAGCTCTACGTTAAATTGTCCTGAAATATGACGTCCAAAGTGCATGATGTTCCTTATTCCGTATAGAGTCGCGACTTAACCGTAGCGACCCGTAATGTAATCTTCGGTCTGCTTCTTCATTGGCGAGGTGAAGATCGAGTCCGCGTCAGAGTATTCAATTAACTTACCCATATGAATGAATGCAGTATGATCACTCACTCGCGCCGCTTGTTGCATGTTATGGGTAACGATAACAACAGTATATTGAGTCTTCAGCTCATTGATAAGCTCTTCAATGGTTAAAGTTGAGATTGGATCCAACGCTGATGTTGGCTCGTCCAATAACAGGACTTCCGGCTCAATCGCCACCGCCCGCGCAATGACCAAGCGCTGTTGCTGACCACCAGATAAGCCAAATGCGTTCTCATGCAAGCGGTCTTTTACCTCATCCCACAACGCCGCCGAGCGCAAGGATCGCTCCACTGCGTCATCTAAACTGCGGCTGTTTTTTACACCTTGTAAGCGTAAGCCATAAACTACGTTTTCATAAATAGACTTAGGAAATGGATTGGGTCTTTGAAACACCATCCCCACTCGGCGTCGAAGTGTCGCAACATCGACATTAGGATGATAAACATTCTTGCCATGGAGACGCACTTTACCTGTGACTCGACACCCTTCCACTAAGTCGTTCATGCGATTGATGCAACGTAATAACGTCGACTTTCCACACCCTGAAGGACCGATAAAAGCGGTGACTCGCCCTTTGGGAATTCGCATCGAAATATCATGCAGCGCCTGAGTTTGACCATAGAACAGATTAAGGTTCTCGATTGAGATGGCTGTTTGTTCATCCGTTAAATTATGAACATCCAATGGTGGCTCATAACCTAATGTACTATCAAAATTAAACATACTTAATCTTGTCCTAACGTTCTGTATTTTTCTCGTAAATTATTGCGAATACTGATTGCTGTTAAGTTTAGCCCGACAATCACTGTCACGAGTAAGAAAGAGGTAGCATAAACTAATGGTCGCGCCGCTTCGATGTTGGAGGTTTGAAAGCCAACATCGTAAATGTGAAAACCTAAATGCATGAACTTTCTATCCAAATGCACATAAGGGAATTGTCCGTCAACCGGTAAACTGGATGCCAATTTCACGACCCCCACCAGCATCAGTGGCGCTACTTCGCCAGCTGCACGCGCAATCGCAAGGATCAAACCTGTGATAATAGCTGGCGTCGCCATAGGCAAAACCACGCGCCATAGCGTTTCGAACTGAGTTGCACCAAGTGCCAGAGAGCCATGTCGTACGGAGCTCGGAATTCGAGTTAAACCTTCTTCTGTCGTCACAATCACAACTGGAAGCGTCAGCACAGCAAGAGTTAGTGCTGACCATAACAAACCCGGCGTACCAAAGGTTGGTGCCGGTAGCTTCTCCGCATAGAATACGTTGTCGATAGAGGCACCAATCGTATAAACGAAGAAACCTAAACCAAACACGCCATAAACAATCGATGGAACACCCGCTAGGTTTATAACCGCAATACGAATAACTCTGGTTAGAGCGTTATTCTTAGCATATTCATGTAGATAGATAGCGGCGATCACCCCGAGTGGCATCACAATGATCGACATGATGAGTACTAAGAAAACCGTACCAAATATCGCAGGGAACACGCCTCCTTCGGAGTTAGACTCTCTTGGATCTTCAGATAAAAACTTCCAAACCTGTTTTCCCCAATGCATGACTTTATCAGGCAGTGACATTTGGTTTGGATACCAGTAGTCCAAAATATCTTCGAGCGGAATCGATACTTGTGACCCCGTCATATCCTCGGCAATCAAGGCATAGTCAGAGAGCTGAAGTCGTAAACCATCAAGTTGCAAATCTAACGTCGCAAGCGCTTTTTCTATCTGCTCTTTTTTCGTCTGATTTTCCTTTAAGAAGCTTTCTGTCAGCGTGTCATTCAATTCATGCTTGCGCTTTTCTAATCGCAACTGCTCTAGCTTCCAACCAAGCTCTTTAAGCTGATCGACCACCAAAGAATCAATCTCATGGCGCAGAGTTTCTGCATCATCAAGCTTTTTATTTAGTACCGATTGAATATCACTGGTGTATATATTATCGCCATCTTGAAACGCCACCAGCTTACCAAAGAAGTAACCACCACTACTGCGCTCTATCACCGCCCACTCTTTTGGCGTCGTGGGCTCATCCAACTGCATTTGCAATACGGAGATAAAATCGGCGGGATACAACTCTCGGTTAGCGATTTTGATGTTGAGTCGCGTGGCAAAATCTTCATCGTCTTCTAACTGTTGTGCTGCGCTTTCAGGCAAATAACTCTTCGGTACAAAGCTGCGCTCATACACTTGACCAATCAGAATAGTATTTTCATGTAGCACTTCGCCTTGTACAGGAGTCAGCGCTGCAACATTCCACTGATACAAGGGCGCTGGCCAAAAGTAAGTCAGGCCTTTCCAGCCGATAAGGAGTAACAACCCTAATACCGACAACAAACTGATGCTGACTGCACCGCCTGTTAGCCATATCCACGGTGCGCCAGAACGAATCCAATTTAACACGTTATTACTCGCTCTTTATTCAAACCATTATTACAACGCACGGTACTTATCTCTCAGTCTCTGACGAACCCACTCCGCAAGCGCGTTTACTGCAAACGTAAACACAAACAAAATCAATGCAGCTAGGAACAGCAGGCGATAATGCGAACTTCCAACTTCCGACTCTGGCAACTCAACGGCGATGGTTGCCGATAAGCTGCGCAATCCTTCCAAAACATTCCAATCCATTAATGGCGTATTGCCCGTTGCCATTAACACAATCATGGTTTCGCCAACAGCGCGTCCCAGGCCCATCATAATGGCAGAAAAAATACCTGGACTTGCAGTAAGCAAGACAACATAGATTAAAGTTTGCCAAGGCGTGGCCCCTAATGCCAAAGAGCCATCCGATAAATGCTTCGGTACAGAGAAAATGGCATCTTCGGCAATGGTAAAAATCGTCGGGATAACAGCAAACCCCATCGCTAACCCCACCACCAATGCATTGCGTTGATCGTAACCAATACCATGCTCGGTTAAGAATAAGCGCATATCGCCACCAAAGAACGTCTGCTCAATCGTAGGCGAAATCCACACTCCAAGCCCAATCAGTACCAATATGACAGGCATGAGCACTAAAGCATGCCAACCATTAGGCAGACGATTCCGCAAAGGTTGCGGTATTAATGCCCATAGCCCGCCCATAATCATGGTGCTCAAGGGCAAAACAAACAGCATAACGACGATCGTAATCAAATGATCTTCGACAATAGGCGCGAACCACAATCCCGCGAGGAAACCTATGATCACCGTCGGCAGTGCTTCCATTAGCTCAATCGACGGTTTTACTACACGACGCATGCGTGGCGACATAAAGTAAGCCGTATAAATAGCACCTAGCACTGCGAGCGGTACTGAAAACAGCATCGCAAACATCGCCGCTTTTATCGTTCCAAACGCAATAGGTACTAGGCTGAACTTAGCCTCAAAGTTATCGCTCGCCGAAGTCGATTGCCACACAAATTCAGGCTCAGGATACCCTTCGTACCACACTTCTTGCCATAATGAAGACAATGAAATTTCCGGATAGGCACTGTCCACTTCCGCAACATTTAACGCATTATTTTGCCAAGTGATTAAGTAGCGTTCATTGTTAGACATTGCTGCGATTGCGGGCGCTTGATTGTACGCACGCTTAAACAACACCAGTTTTTCACTGGTTGTATAATGGCTTTGCAACGTGCCGTTGGTGTAAAAGCTATAAAATCCTTTTCGATGAGAATCCGGCAACAAATACTTAAGCTCTGACGCCAATTTAAAATCACGAATATGCGTTAACGTGCGTTTTTCTTCTTGCAGCGTATCAAACCATTGCGACACCCGACCATCGTTGTGCGTCACCAAAAGCGAGTAAGCACCAGCCAATAAGTCTATCGTACGAACGGAATGCTTCTTATCACCTTGAGTGAGATCGACCACCTCTCGCACAGCAAATTTACGTGCGGTTTTCTTTAACACGATCAACTCAGAGCCATCGCGCAAATAAAGCGTTTCACCGTCAGGTGTCAATAACACTTGCTGAGGCGTATCAAAACCTGAAGAGAACGTAAAATCAATCGTTGTAGGAGGCGTACCCAAAGACGAAGCCACTTGCCAGCGAGCTTTCACTTCACCGCTTTGTGTCTGCCAAACAACCGTTGGTAAGGGCGTCGAAGCTGCGAATACAAACTGAGTCACAGGATCTTGAGGCGTACTTAGTGTCAGATCCATGCTGGTGTCTAGCTCAATCACTTCCGGAGGACGTGTATTTTCTCTCAACGTGGCATTAAATTCTGGCTTGAAAAGGTTCGCTTTACCCTGCCCATCAACAAATCCATACCAACCTAGCCCAGGAGCAGATTGAGAGAAAGCGACGGGTTTCTGGACGATTTGCTGTGTATACACCGCAGGTTTCGTAGGCTCGTCCATCGACAAATATTGAATCTCACCACTTTGGGTTAGGACGAACGCAAGCTGAGCGTAATCATCCACTGAAATCGCAAGTGGTGTTTCAATATGAGTGGCTCGAATGGCTTGGTTGGTTTTGATCTCCGCATCAGAAAAAAGCGGAATGATCACCATAGCGAGGTAGACAAAGATCAAAATAAGCGCCGCGAGTACGCCGACACCACCGGATGTCACTGCAAGTCGAACTAAACGATCTTTTATCAGTCGTTTCTTATCTTTTTCCTGCAATGAAAACTCGGCTTGTGCCATTTAAATCTCTACCTTTTTTGACTTAGTACTAGAATATGTCGTTAAGATGACAATTATATTACAGATCACATTAAACACCTGAAAAGAATACAACTCTTATGCAATGCGTGGTATGAAATAAATCTGTAATGAAAATCTCATAATGTTCTCACTCATCCATTTTTCCAAGATGAGTACGTATTACTTCACTTTTGGCTAGGTAAGGTTATGAGCGCAGAAAAACTATATATAGAAAAAGAGCTGAGTTGGTTGTCTTTCAACGAACGAGTATTACAAGAAGCTGCCGATAAAACCGTCCCTTTGATCGAACGTATTCGCTTTCTTGGGATCTTTTCCAACAATTTAGATGAATTTTACAAAGTACGCTTTGCGGACGTGAAGCGCAGAATCCTAATCAGCCAAGAGCGCGGTGGCAGTGATAGCCCTAAACGACTGTTAACCAAAATGCAGTCGAAAGCACTAAAGCTTAACGAACAATTTGATGAGCTTTACAGCGAGTTGATTCGAGAAATGGCGCGACGTCGCATTTTCTTGGTCAACGAGCAACAACTGGATGAATCGCAACAAAAGTGGATCGCGAAATACTTCCGTAGAGAGGTAATGCCGCATATCACTCCCCTCCTAATGAAAGACGAGATCGATGTTCTGCAATTTCTCAAAGACGAGTACGCTTACATCGCCGTAGAACTGCGTAAAGAAGAACATTACCAGTACGCTCTGATCGAAATTCCGACCGATCACCTTCCCCGCTTTGTGATGGTACCAGAACAGAAAGGAAAGCGTCGAAAAACCATCATCTTACTTGATAATATTATCCGCCACTGTTTGGACGAGCTGTTCAAAGGCTTTTTTGATTATGATGAGCTTAGCGGCTATGCGATGAAAATGACGCGTGACGCTGAATACGATTTACGCAATGAAATCGAGTACAGCTTGCTTGAACAAATGTCAGAGGGTGTCAATCAGCGACTGACAGCAAAGCCCGTTCGCTTCGTCTACGAACGCGATATGCCGCCTCAAATGTTAGAGTTTCTGTGTAACAAACTTAATATCTCTAACTACGATAATCTTATCCCCGGCGGACGCTATCACAACTTTAAAGACTTCATCGGGTTTCCAAATGTTGGACGAGAATATCTTGAAAATAAACCTCTCCCGCCAATGAAATGTGCCGATTTCGAAGGTTATGCCAACAGCTTTGACGCGATTAAAGCGAAAGATATTCTGCTCTATTATCCCTACCACACTTTTGACCACATTAGTGAGTTAGTGCGCCAAGCCTCCTTCGATCCCAAAGTACTTAGTATCAAGATTAACATTTATCGCGTCGCGAAAGATTCTCGCTTGATGAACTCTTTAATTGATGCGGTGCATAACGGCAAAAATGTCACTGTGGTCGTCGAACTGCAAGCTCGCTTTGATGAAGAAGCCAATATCGAATGGTCAAAAGTATTAACCGAAGCGGGTGTGCACGTCATCTTTGGTGCGCCTGGTCTTAAGATTCACTCAAAGCTACTGATGATTAGCCGCCGCGAAGGTGAAGAAATTATTCGCTACGCACACATCGGCACAGGCAACTTCCATGAGAAGACGGCACGAATTTATACCGACTTCTCCCTGCTTACGGCAGATCAAGAAATCACTAATGAAGTCCGTAATGTCTTCGGTTACATTGAGAACCCATACCGACCAGTGAAGTTCAATCACCTTATGGTATCTCCTCGTAATTCTCGAACCCAAATCTACCGCTTAATCGATAATGAAATTGCGAATGCCAAGCTAGGGAAAAAAGCCGCTCTTACGATCAAGGTCAATAACCTAGTCGATAAAGGCATCGTCAATAAGCTTTATGGAGCAAGTACTTCCGGTGTAAAAATAAACATGATCATTCGAGGCATGTGCTCATTAGTACCGGGCATTGAGGGGATCAGCGACAATATTCGCATCATCAGTATTGTTGACCGCTTTCTTGAGCACCCTCGCGTGGTGATCACCCACAATGATGGCGATCCGCAAGTTTATATCTCCTCCGCAGACTGGATGACAAGAAATATTGATCACCGTATCGAGGTAGCAGTACCAGTCCGTGATCCACGTTTGAAACAGAGAATTATTGATATAACGAATATCCATTTTACCGATACAGTAAAGGCTCGTTTAATAGATAAAGAAATGAGTAACGCTTACGTACCACGAGGTAATCGCAAAAAAGTTCGCTCTCAAATCGCTATCTATGACTATCTTAAAAATATAGAAAAGCAAACTAGAAAACAAAATTCAGATGCCTCAAATACTTGAACAAGATACTCGCTACATTGCCGCGATAGACCTCGGCTCAAACAGTTTCCATATGGTGGTGGCCAAAGTTGTCGGCAGTGACCTACAACTGGTTAGTCGTCATAAACAACGTGTTCGCTTAGCATCAGGACTCGACAGTGAATTGAACTTAAGTCACGCCGCAATGGAGCGTGCGCTAGAATGCTTAGCCATGTTCGCTGAAAGGTTGCAAGGGCTTGATGAGTCAAATGTACGTATCGCCGCCACACACACACTAAGACGCGCTAAAAATGCCCACCTTTTCATCGAGCGTGCGAAAGAAGTGATGCCTTTCCCAATAGAAATTATCCCTGGAGAAGAAGAAGCCCGCCTGATTTACTTAGGCGTCGCGCACACTCAAGTAGAATCCAACTCCAAACTAGTCATCGATATCGGAGGCGGCAGTACCGAGATGATTATTGGACAAGAATTTGAGCCTGAACTTCTCAACAGTAAACAGATGGGATGCGTCAGTTTTACAGAGCAATACTTTAAAAACGGCAAACTGTCAGGAAAAAACTTCAGCAAGGCGATGTTAGCTGCCGAACAAAAACTCGAGTCCATCGCTTCAACATATCGTAAAAAGGGCTGGGATATTGCTCTCGGCTCATCAGGAACCATCAAAGCGATTCAAGAAGTGCTAGTAGGATTAGGTTTTGAAGATGGCCTGATCACAGCGAGTCGACTGGATACACTTATCGAAACTCTGTGTAAATTTGATTCCATTGAAGATATTGAGCTGGCGGGTCTAACAGAAGAACGTAAACCCGTATTCGCAGCAGGCGTAGCGATTTTGTCCGCGATTTTCAAAGCGCTTCGCATTGAGCAAATGTTTTTCTCCGATGGTGCTCTACGCGAAGGCCTGTTGTACGAAATGGAAGAACGTTTCGCACGCTCCGATATTCGCATGCGCACCACAGAAAATTTAGCCAACAAGCACCGAGTCGACTTAGAGCATGCCGCTCGTGTTAAGGGGCATGCACGTGAGATGTTATGTCAGGTACGCTCTGAACTAGGCATTAAGAAAAAGAGTGAGTTATTTGACTTACTAGAATGGGCAGCGTTGCTTCATGAAGTCGGATTAAGTATCAACTTGCGTAGTTTCCATCGCCACTCTTTTTATATTCTGTTGCACTCCACCCTACAAGGCTTCAACCGTGAGCAGCAATTAGTGCTTGCAACATTAGCTCGCTTCCAGCGTAAAGCGCTCAAATTGCAAGAACTACCAGATTTCAACCTCTATAAACAGAGTGACATTATAAGCCTCATCAAAATATTACGACTTTCTATCGTATTAAATGGGCAGCGTAATGAAGATCCATTGCCTGATATCACCTTATCTATCAAAAATGACGAATGGATTCTCACCTGCACAGATGAAGCATGGCTAGAAAACAATAAATTACTTCACGCGGATTTACAGGAAGAACAAGAACGTTGGGACAGCGCGAAGTGGACACTCACTTTCTGATCTCGTACTGTCCATACCTAAATAAAAAGTCGGCTTACAGGCCGACTTTTTTTAACTCTTCTTCTGCAAAGTCTGCCGTAATGGGCACATAACCATCTTTCTCAACCAACGCTTGTCCCTGAGCAGAAAAGATAAAGCGAATAAACTCAGCTTCAATTGGTGTTAATGGGTAATCAGGGTGCTTATTCACGTAAACATATAAGTAACGTGATAGTGGGTACTTACCACTAACAATATGTTCTCGCGTTGGAGTCACGTAGTCATTTCCCATTTTAGCCACAGGGACTAAGCGCACGCCTGCCACTCGATAACCGACACCGGAATAACCAATTCCACTGATGGTTGACGCTACAGCTTGCACAACTGACGCGGAGCCTGGCTGCTCGTTAACTCGAGTCTTGAAATCGCCGCCACACAAGGCATTACTTTTGAAGTAACCATAAGTTCCAGAAACGGAGTTACGACCAAACAACTGTACGTTTCGCTTTGCCCACTGTGATTCAAGACCGAGTTGCTGCCAGTTTGTTACAAATTGACTTTCGCCACAGCGTAGCGTGGCGGAAAACAAAGCATCTAATTGACTAAAGTTAAGACCTTGAATTGGATTATCTTGATGAACAAAAATACCGATTGCATCGATGGCTACCCTAAGCGCCGTTGGCTTGTAGCCATGTTCACGTTCAAACGCTTCAATCTCTCTTAAACGCATAGGGCGACTCATGGGACCAAACTGAGCTGTTTGTTCGGTCAATGCTGGAGGGGCAGTAGAAGAGCCAGACGCTTGGACTTGCGCATTAATATTCGGGTAAATGGATTTAAACTCTTCAACCCAAAGCGTTGTCATACCCGCAAGTGTATCGGAGCCAACAGAGAGCAAGTTCCCGACAATCCCCGTCGTTTTATGATAACTCGGCAATGGTTTATCTTGAGCGGCAGCCATAAAAGAACAAACAAGCGCGAATAAACTGAATGTTTTTGCCAATCGTAAAGCCATTATTTCACCACCAAACGCTCAGGCAATACGAAAGAAAACTTACTGCCCACACCTACTTCACTGTGAATTTCTAAATGAGAGTCATGGTGACTCAGCGCGTGTTTTACAATGGCTAGCCCTAAACCACTTCCTCCAGTATCACGTGATCTTGCTTTATCCACTCGATAAAAACGCTCAGTAAGTCGATGGAGGTGCTGAGGTTCAATACCATCACCACTATCTTCCACCTCTAAGCATGCGCCTTGAGAGGTCTGGAACCAACGAACATTAATGTTCGCACCAGGCGGTGTGTATTTGACGGCATTATAAACGAGGTTAGAGATAGCACTACGTAACTGGTCATCATCGCCCAGCACGCGTAGGCTAGCATCAACATCAAATTTCAATTTATGTTGGTTGTCCCCACTAAGGCTAACCGCCTCTTTTTCTAACACTTCAAGCATCGCGGGCACATTCACGACTTCCTCAAGCTCATGCATAGGTGCCGCTTCAATTTTAGATAGTGTCAGTAGTTGGTTCACCAAACTGTTCATGCGGTTAAGCTGCTCCGTCATGACACCATGAGCTTTGCTCCACATAGGACCCACGACCATATCAGGATCTTCTGTCATCTCAAGATAACCTTGTAGCACCGTCATTGGTGTACGCAGTTCATGAGATACGTTGGCAAAGAAGTTGCGACGCATTCCCTCAAGTTGTTTTAACTGGCTAACATCACGCACCACCATCAAATGTTCACCTTCGGTATACGGTACGATACGTAGTTCTAGCATGCGTTCGACATTGAGTGGTGAACGCATTTCTAATGGCTCTGAAAAGTCTTTCTTGTTGAGGTACTTGATAAAATCAGGTGTACGAATGAGATTGGAGATAGGTTGACCAGAATCTTCTGGCCAATGGAAGCCCAGTAAGTGCTGAGCCAGCTTGTTGCACCAAACAATATTGCCTTCAGCACGGAATACCACTACCGCATCGGGTAGCGATTCTGCACCATTTCGGAATCGACGAATAAGATTAGTAAGCTCTTTTCGTTTGCGGCGTTGGCGCTGTTGTAAGCGATACAACCCATTGAACAAAGATTCCCAATTACCGCTACCAGATGGTGGCGTGAGGCGTTTTTCATCCCATAACCAAGAAGATAAACGTACTTGGTTATGCAAATGCCACACAAGCTGCAATGCCGTAGCAGCCAAAAGCAACCACGGCATATAACCGAATATCCAACCTACTATCACCCATGGGGTGTAAAAAAAAGCCAGCTCCCAGGCCAGCTTTTTCCACGTTAATCTTTCAACCACTCATAACTCCAGAAATGGTACCGATAAGCTGCGTGTTAATTTATGCCTTCGTCGAGAAGCGGTATCCAGCACCACGAACAGTTTGGATCAGCTTATCATGCCCTGCAGCTTCCAATGCTTTACGCAGGCGGCGAATGTGAACATCGACTGTACGGTCTTCGACATACACGTTGGTGCCCCAAACATTGTTTAATAGCTGCTCACGGCTGTATACGCGTTCTTGATGCGTCATGAAAAAATGAAGCATCTTAAATTCTGTAGGGCCCATGTCTAATGGCGCATCATTAGCCGTAACACGGTGCGATACAGGGTCAAGCTTCAATCCCTGTACATCAATTACATCTTCTAGTGCAGTCGGAGTAACGCGACGAATGACCGCTTTTAAGCGTGCAACCAACTCTTTAGGAGAGAATGGCTTAGTAATGTAGTCATCCGCACCAACTTCTAAACCACGCACTTTATCTTCTTCTTCACCACGAGCGGTAAGCATCACAACTGGAATGTTGCGCGTTAATTCCTCTCGCTTCATATGTTTGATGAAGTTAATGCCACTACCGCCTGGTAACATCCAATCCAGTAAAACTAAATCAGGGAAGGGTTCAGCCAGTTTGGTTACTGCAGTATCGTAATCTTCCGCTTCTACCGCTTGGTAACCTTTCTGCTCAAGTACGAAGCACAGCATTTCGCGAATAGGAGCTTCGTCTTCAACAACCAGAATCCTTCTAGACATAATTGAGTAACCTTATGTTCGTTGAGCTAATGAATTTAAGAGACAAAGCGCCTCTCTTTGCATAAGCATTATCACTACCAATTATGACACTTTTGTGACCTTTGAAAACAAATTTTCATATAACTTTCTTTTGAGGTTCATTCGGATATTTTTCATTTCTATTAAGACATCAGCACAAAAATTCCCTATGATTAGTCCCTTGTCATCAAGCCTAGAGAAGATTTATGTGGTTTAAAAACTGTCTGGTATACCGCGTTAACCGCGAGGTTACTTTTAACGCCGAACAACTAGAAACTCAGCTGTCTGAATTCCGATTCACCCCGTGTGGCAGTCAAGACAAACAGAAATTTGGCTGGGTCAGTGCAATGGGTAGACATGGCGATATGATGACTCACGTGTCAGAAAACCGCATTCTGATTTGCGCCAAGAAAGAAGAGAAAATGCTACCTGCCTCTGTGATCAAAGAATCATTGAATGCAAAAGTAGAAGCAATGGAAGCGCAAGAAGGTCGTCCTCTGAAGAAGAAAGAGAAAGACAACCTGAAAGATGACATCGTAATGGATTTACTGCCGCGCGCATTCAGCCGCAGCAGCCACACTCACGTGCTCATCATGCCAAAAGAAGGTTTTATCCTTGTTGATGCAAGCAGCTATAAAAAAGCAGAAGATGTATTAGCATTGCTTCGTAAAACCATGGGTAGTCTACCTGTTGTTCCTGCTATTCCAGAAGTGGCGATTGAAACTACGCTAACCGAGTGGGTGAAAAGCGGTGACACACCTCAAGGTATCAGCATGATGGACGAAGCTGAGCTAAAATCCGTACTTGAAGAAGGTGGTGTGATTCGCTGTAAGAAGCAAGAGCTAACCACTGATGAAATCCGCAACCACATCGCTGCGGATAAAGTCGTGACGAAACTTGCGCTTAATTGGCAAGATCGTATTGAGTTCATTATGACGGAAGATGCGGGCATCAAACGTCTAAAATTCTCTGATGAATTGAAAGATCAAAACGATGATATTCCACGTGAAGATCAAGCAGCTCGATTTGATGCAGACTTCTCTCTAATGTGTGGAGAGTTCAGTGCTTTCCTTCCCAACCTATACGATGCGCTAGGCGGCTTACCGAATCCTAACGCATAATATTGTATAAAGGTTAACCATAACGCCCTCACTTTTTTTGAGGGCGTTTTTCTATCTGAAGCACAATTACCCTAGTCACAGTTCACATTTTGACGTAAAATTTGCGCCCCATTTCCATTAGGTGGAATTGGCCTGACTTGTGATCAGATAAAAGAGAATTGAGCAATGACAACTGAGAAAGCATTCGTGCCTGAGCTACTATCTCCAGCGGGCAGCCTGAAAAACATGCGTTACGCATTCGCCTACGGGGCAGATGCAGTTTACGCTGGCCAACCTCGCTACAGCCTTCGCGTACGTAACAACGAGTTCAACCACGAGAACCTAAAAATCGGTATCGATGAAGCCCACGCCCTAGGCAAAAAGCTTTATGTGGTATGTAACATTCAACCACACAACTCGAAGCTAAAAACCTTCATCCGTGATCTTAAGCCAATCGTAGAGATGGGTCCTGACGCATTGATCATGTCAGATCCAGGCCTAATTATGATGGTTCGTGAAGCTTTCCCAGAAATGCCAATTCACCTTTCTGTACAAGCGAACGCTGTAAACTGGGCGACCGTTAAGTTCTGGGCAGCGAATGGCGTGGAACGTGTGATCGTTTCTCGCGAGCTATCTCTAGAAGAAATCGAAGAAATTCGTGAGCATTGCCCTGAAACTGAACTTGAAGTATTCGTTCACGGTGCATTATGCATGGCTTATTCTGGTCGTTGCCTACTTTCTGGCTATATCAACAAACGTGACCCTAACCAAGGCACTTGCACTAACGCATGCCGCTGGGAATACAAAGTTGAAGAGGGTAAAGAAAACGACGCTGGTGACATCGTAGAGAAATTCGACCCGACGGAAGCACAGCCTGTCGAAGTACAAGACGAGCGTCCTGAAACCACAATTGGTCGCGGCAAACCAACAGATGAAGTCGTTCTGCTTTCTGAAGCGCACCGTCCAGAAGAAAAAATGGCGGCTTACGAAGATGAGCATGGTACTTACATCATGAACTCTAAAGACCTACGAGCGGTTCAGCACGTTGAACGCTTAACTAAGATGGGGGTTCACTCATTGAAAATTGAAGGTCGTACTAAATCTTTCTACTACTGCGCACGTACCGCTCAAGTTTATCGTAAAGCAATTGATGATGCTGTAGCAGGTCGGCCATTCGATGAAAGCCTAATGGGTACACTAGAAAGCCTAGCTCACCGTGGCTACACTGAAGGCTTCCTACGCCGTCATACACACGATACTTACCAAAACTACGATTACGGTTACTCAGTCTCTGATGCTCAACAGTTTGTTGGTGAATTCACTGGCAAACGTCGTGGTGACATGGCTGAAGTAGAAGTAAAAAATAAGTTTCTTGTCGGTGATAGCCTTGAACTAATGACGCCAAAAGGCAATATTGTTTTCACGCTAGAGGCAATGGAAAACCGCAAATCAGAGTCTATTGAAGACGCGAAAGGAAACGGTCACTTTGTATTCATTCCAGTACCAGCAGAGCTAGATTTAGAATATGGCCTATTAATGCGTAATCTAAACTCAGGGCAGGACACCCGTAACCCGACTGGTAAGTAACCATGGCCTTGCTCATTACTGATAAATGCATTAACTGCGACATGTGTGATCCCGAATGCCCCAATGGGGCAATCAGTATGGGAGAGAGCATTTTCGAAATTGATCCAGCGCTATGTACAGAGTGTAAGGGGCATTACGAAAAGCCGACCTGTCAGTCAGTGTGTCCAATTACAAAATGCATAATCACTGATCCGAACCATGTCGAAACTGAAGAGCAGTTGCTTGAAAAATTCGTGATTATTCAAGGGTTAGCATAAGAGCAATTAGGTTCAACTTTGACATCAAAGTTGAACCTTTTCTCAACCTGATTTTTCAATAGGGATAATATTGCAGAATAGCTCTTTTTCAAAATGATACTCTAGTCTCTCACGCCAATTCTCCGCTTGAGAAACAGGTATTAAATAAAAGTTTTCTCGGCTCGTATCAGTAACGAAAGCCATCCCATATTGCATCAGCTCATAATGCACATCATTAACAAAACCCGGATCAAGGCGTTGACGCCCAGTCAGGTGATTCACATCCTCTCGAGTCAAAGAGACTCCTTTAGTATCACTGCTAAATCTGTGTCTTAACCACTCTGCAAATTCTTTTGCACAAATCATAGTCATGGTTTTGTCCTTGATTTACTCTTCTAACAGGAAAAGGGCATATCCCTGCCTTACACACTTGTCTGCGTTGTTATCGCTTTTTAGCCAACTGACAGACATATTGCTAAGAAACCAGAGTATCGTGACGAAAGATCTTTTTCTAAACAGAGAAGTTACAACTTACCCATACTACAACTCTTTGTTTAATTTAGATTTCTATAATATGTCCCCAAAACTAATTGGGTTAGTTTTTGTATTGGTACTATTCAATGTAGACAAAAGTATGATGTTTCTCCAGTTTCATAAAAGAGATCACCAAGTACAGATAAACCTGAAGAGTAACACTAATTAGGATTGATAAGCGGCAAGCATTGAGGTGGAACGACTTTTTTTCGTTTGGGCTTAGAGGTTGTTTTTACCCGTGGAGGGGTATCAATAGGTTTTGCTTTCGGGGCCCAACTTGCAAGCTCCACACCGCAGCCATCGCCTACTGGAGGTGGTGCTTGATCAACACAATAGTCGCTCGAATCAGGACAAGACAACCTGACGTGAAAGTGGTAATGATGCCCCCACCATGGACGTACTTTACGTAACCAAGAACGATCTTTGCCGTTTTCTTGCAAGCAAAGTTGCTCCTTAATAACAGGATGTACAAAAATTCGTGCAACATCCTTACTTTTTGAAGCGTACCGAATTAGCTTAAAGTGCCGTTCTTCCCAGCGATGATTAAGTATGGAATAACCTTTTAAATCCACCACACTCATGGGCTTAGGAAGTTGTAATTCGTTATAAGAAAGCGGTTGGTCAGCAAGTCTTAACCAGATATCGATATCTAACCCGGTTTGATGACTAGAATGACCAGAGGAGAACCTTCCACCTCTAGGTAAAGACAAATCACCAATCAACAGAGTGGTGTTGAGATTTTGATGAGCTTTAAGCGCCAGATTTTCAATAAACTCTATCGTTTTAGGGTGCCCATAGTAGCGCTTCGTTTTACTACGTAAGACTTGATAACCAACGCCATCGAGAGGCAAGGGTAATGCACCATCTAAACAACCGTTAGCATAACTACCAATAGAGGAGGAAGAGTTTCGGGTAGGATTAACCGCAGACTCCCAAGGAGTAGAACATACTGAAGCTGAGAAACATAAACCCAAAGTTACAATGAAACTCAGCCTCATAGCCTTTAACCTTTAGTAGTGTTCGCCATTATCGTAATAAGCTTTAGGAGATAAGGCGGAAAAGATAACTGCAACATCAATGTCGGCACCAGCGATACCGCGCACTTGTTGCGTAATAAGCTTGGCAACTTCATCTTGCACTTCCTGGCCACGGTCGAACCAAAGCACTTCGACAAAAGGATATGCAGCACTCACCTCACCCTCATTGAAAAACGTAGTGTAGATATACTCAAAAGTAAAATCCTCACGCGGACAGTCCATTAGAGGCTGAAGTTCATCCGTAAGAGGTTTTGATAATGCCTGAACAGCTTGTGGCTCTACAGCACGGAATCGAAAATGTGGCATAAACTTACTTCCTAATTATTAGCATCAATGCATGATGATAACAGGAACCAAGTCAGTAATCATCCAAGCCAATGTAACCACTGACCTTTCAATAGATTGTGAATCAGATGTGCTCGATAACGAAGAAAAAGCATTATGAAAATTCGAAGGTAAAACAGAAAGAGCAAAGCGATACATCAACATTTAATAATTACATTACTAGAAAATAAAACTATCTGAAGCAAAGGTATGCCATATTCGTTGGATAAACATACACCTGACGTCGAAACTATACGTTAGGAATAAAAGAGCCCCTGACCTAAGCCAGAGCTTATGAACATGGGAGATAGGTGAAGTGGACCAATATCCCGGAGATATGAACTTTCAATCCCCCGATACTTTGGTATCAGAGGAATCGACAACTCTTCCAACTAGTCAGCTTCTCTTTTCTTCAGATGCAAAAAAGCCCCAGCATTACTGCTGAGGCTTTAGATTATGGCAGGGGTGGAGAGATTCGAACTCCCAACACGCGGATTTGGAATCCGCTGCTCTGCCAATTGGAGCTACACCCCTGTAATTCGTGTTTATTGAGACGACGCTCAAATAAGTGGCGGAGTGGACGGGACTCGAACCCGCGACCCCCGGCGTGACAGGCCGGTATTCTAACCAACTGAACTACCACTCCGCAGTGGTATCACTCGCTTTAATAAGCAAGCGTCCGCTTTTGTCTTCACTTTTCGAAAAAGTGAAAATAAAACTAAAGCCTGGCGATGTCCTACTCTCACATGGGGAAGCCCCACACTACCATCGGCGCTATTTCGTTTCACTTCTGAGT